>NZ_JARXVM010000005.1 GCF_029892285.1 Rhizobium sp. SG_E_25_P2 | reverse complement strand
GCAAACACTCTCATCACACAAAACCGCCCCTGGTCCCCAAACGCCCCTTGACTTCAAACACAGATGCTCATCCCCCTGCCGGGACCTTCTCCCCGTAGAACGGGGCGAAGGAGGATGGAGCGGCGACCGCGCCAAATCGCCCTTCGCCCCGCAATGCGGGGAGAAGGTGGCGGCAGCCGGATGAGGGGCGGCGCACGACATTTCCATGATGCGGTTACAGTTGCCAGCTTTCAGGCGATCCGCCCCTCATCCATGCCCCACCTGCATGGACAGCATCGCGGGATTGACCCCCATCAGCGCCAGAGCGCGATTGTATTTGCCGTCAAGCATGCGGTCGAAAATCAGCGTCTCATCCGCAGGGCAGGTCAGCCAGCCATTGTTGGCGATTTCGTTTTCGATCTGGCCGGCGCCCCAACCGGCATAGCCGAGCATCAAGGCGGCCCTGGCCGGGCCCTTTCCGCGCGACATGGCGCGGATGATGTCGACGGTGGCGGTGAGGCAGATGTCTTCGCTGACGGGAATCGAGGATTGGGTCAGGTAATCGTCGCTGTGCAGCACGAAGCCGCGGCCGCTTTCCACCGGGCCGCCGCGCTGGATGGGCATGCTGCGCGCCGCATCCGGCAACCGGATGGCGTCCTCGTCGCCAATCACCTTGAGATGAAGGAGAATGTCGACAAAGGTCATCTGTTGCGGCTGATTGATGACGAAGCCCATGGCGCCCTGATCTGAATGAGCGCAGATATAGACGACGGCGCGGGCGAAATTCGTGTCGGCCATACCCGGCATGGCGATCAGAAAATGACCGTCAAGAAAACCACGTTCGCCTTTGCTCTTGAGCGTCTTGATATCGACCATGGTCCCAGCCTATCAATTCATGGTGAAATTAAAAGGTCGAAGATGCGTTCCATCGGTTTTTTTCGTATCCGGCTAAAACACGCAAATTCGATGGGCGACATGATGACGGGACGAGGAAAGACAGGCTTGAAAGCGGTGCTGGGCGCGTTTGCGATCGCGGCGTTCGCCGCCTCCCCTGCAGCTGCGGCGACAAGCGATTGGGCGGTGTCCGACGGCGGCCGCATGCGACTGGTGGCGCTGCCCAACCAGGAGGGCGGCTATGACGCCGCCTTGCAGATCGAACCCGCCTCCGGCTGGAAGACCTATTGGCGCCATCCTGGCGACGCCGGGCTGCCGCCGCTGATCGATCTTACAGGCTCCGACAATCTGGCGCTTTCGTCGACCGCGTTTCCCGCCCCCGAGATCGGCCGCGACGAAGGCGGTCTGTTCTATGGCTATCACCGGCCCGTCAGCATCATGCTCAGACTGAAGAGCGCCGCGCCCTCGGAGACCGCCAAATTGAAGGCTGCGGCGATGATCGGGCTGTGCAAGGAGATCTGCCTGCCCTTCCAGGCCGATTTCGAACTCGCGCTCGGCCCGGATGCGCGCCCCGAAAGCGATGAATTCCTGACGCTCGCCCTGGGTCGTTCGGCGCTGCCGGAAACACCCTCGGCAAAGTTCGGCGTGAGCGACAGCCGGATGAGCGCGGATGGCAAGACCCTGCAGCTGACGCTTCGTCTGCCGTCGGACCAGACGCCCGAAATCGCGCTCGCCCCCTCGCCCGGCCTGGCGTTCGGGCCGGCGCGGTTCATCCCCACCGGAGCCGACAAGGGCGCGCTCGACCTGCCGGTGACCCGGCGGCCCGAGACGGGGCCGGCGGTTGTGACAATCCTGATCAAATCGGGATCGCGCACGATGGAAACCACGCTTGCGGCTGAGTGACAGCACCCTATAGTGACGCGCGAAGAATCCCGCATAACAATGGAGAGACCCCCATGACCATCGCCATCGGAGATAAGATCCCCTCCGTCAAGCTCAAGGAAAAGACCGCCGACGGCGCGTCCGACATCGACAGCGCCGAATTCGCCAAGGATCGCACCGTGGTGATCTTCGCCGTTCCCGGCGCCTTCACCCCCACCTGCTCGCTCAACCATCTGCCGGGCTTCCTCGACAAGCGCGACGAGATCCTCGCCAAGGGCGTCGATGAAATCGCCGTGGTCTCGGTCAACGACCACTTCGTGATGGGAAGCTGGGCCAAGAGCTCGGGCGGCGAAGGCAAGATCCGCTTTTTCGCCGACGGCAACGGCGATTTCGCCAAGGCCGTGGGCCTCGATATCGACCTCTCCGGCGGCGGCCTCGGCCTGCGCTCCAAGCGCTATTCGATGGTGGTGAAGGATGGCGTGGTCACACAGCTCAACATCGAACCCAATCCCGGCCAGGCCGACATGTCGGGCGCCGAAACGCTGCTCGGCCAGCTCTGATATTTTGCGCGGCGTTTTCGGTCTTCGGAAGCGCCGCTCTCGCTCATGACGACTGCGGCGCGCGCCAGGATGCGCGGGTGGCTTCATACCAGACTTCGCCCTGATCGGCGCCTGCGATCGGATAGGGCCAGTGCGGATGCACCGTGCGTGCGTAGCGAAGACCGATCTTCTCCATCACCCGGCGCGAGGCGTGATTGACCGCCATGGTCGAAGCCGTGATCTTGTCATAGCCGGCCTCCGAGAACCCCCAATCGACCAGCGCGATCGCCCCTTCCGAGGCGAGCCCATGGCCCCAGGCGTCGCGCCATAGCCGATAACCGAGCTCCGCCTGCCTCTCATCGTCCGGCCACAGGCAGAACCAGCCAACGAAGCTGTCATCAGCGCTGAGCCGCGCAGTCCAGACATGCGGCTCGCTGCCGCGCGGCATCAGATAATCGGCGTCGGGATCGGTCCGCTCGGGATCGAGATCCCGCCCGCCATTGAGAAAACGCATGACCTCGGGATCGCGCTCCAGCGCGATGAAATCGGCGCGATCCTGCGGCTGGCAGGGGGCAAGCGTCAGGCGCTGGGTGTGAAGACGGGTCATGAGGGGCTCACGCGTCAGGAGATCACCCCACTATGGCCTACGGAGCGCCCGCCGCAAGCCCTGAGACGACGTCACCGGTCCCAGGTGATCAGGATCAGCGCCACGAACATTGCCGGCACGGCTGTAAGCGCCGGGATGATGATGGCGGGATAACCAAAGGCCAGGATGGCGAGCAGCCAGCAGGCGAGGAGATTGACGATGAACAACAATTTCGTCGCCGCCGGCCCGCAGACCGCCTCGCGCAGCGCCCAACCGAAAACCGGAATGTTGTACACCAGCGTCGTCATCTCTCTCTCCTTCGTGTTTCGAGGTTGCGAGAGTTGATAAATGACAGATGGGCGTTAACGGAGAGGACGCGGCGCCGCAGGACGGATTGACGCAGTTTTGAAAGGGAACGTCTTGTCGCATCTCTCCGTCCCCCTGATGTTGCGCGCCGCTATCAGCCGAGCGCATACCGACGCGCGTCTTCAAAACGCCGCAGCAGCGCATTGTGCGCGGGCGCAAGACCTTCTACACAGTAGCTGTTCAGAAACTGCCGTCCGGCAAAGAGCCTGCGGTCGGTTTGCGTAAGCTTGGCTTCTTCGCAAATCTCGCGCCATTCACTGGCGATCGTCGCAAACTGCGCCTCGATGAGGCTTTTGGCTTCATCTTCATTGAGAAAGAAATCAGGCGCGGCGGCAAGGCAACTCTGCAACGTGCTCATGCGGTTATCGCCCTTGATCAACATGGCTTGCGTTGCTTCGTTGCCGGTCCTGCCTTGCGGACAAATGTCATAGGCGGGGGTCAAAGTCAGCATCCTGCCATCCCAGAAGGCGGCGTGGTTGCGGGCATGGTCGTCGGTGTTGCCGCATAGAATATTGAAGACGATACGTCCATACAGCTCACGCAGCGTTTCCTTGGGGGCGGTGAAGCGGTGACGGACAATCTCAGCAAGGTCTTCGTAGGAGGCGTAGCGCGCCATCATCTCATCAAGACCGAGCATCGTAAGAGCCGACACCATCGCCCGTCGCTGCCAACCAGTCTTCGCCTTGATGCGATCAAAGCGGTCGATCAGCAGGACATCCTTGCCCGCTGCCGCAATCATCGAGACGGAAGCGACGTTGAGGCCGCAACAAGAGGCCAACTTCATGGCGATGAATTCCGCCTTCACGACGCTATAGAGATCGGCGCTCGACGCGAACTTCGCGATCAGTTTACGATCGCCATCGTCGATCAAGACCTTCGGACGGGCGCCGCCGATCGACGTGCCATGGTTCAGGGCCAGATCGAGGACAGGCGTTAAAGGGACGCCTTTGTCGATCCGGTCAGCCGCCTCCAACAATTCCTCATAGGGCGCCTCCGCCTTGAGGCGCGGCGAATATTCCGTAGCGGAATGCTGAAAGTCGAGCGCCCCGATCCGGTCCGAACCCGATTCAAGCAAATAGGTGAGTTCGGTGATGGCTCCGGCTTCTGACCCAGCGTCACTGACGCCCGTCAGGCGGTTGATGATCACGCGGCGGCCCCAGGCGTCGGGCGCGCCGTCGCGGATACTGCCTGCCATACGCAGACCGTCGATCGGCGCGATCAGCCCGCGTTGAAGGGGAAGTTCGGGATCATAGATCGCGATCGCGCCATCTCGACTGAGGTAGCTAGCGCCGTAATTGAAGGCGTATCCCCCCGCGTCCCGGGTCAGCAGACCGGCAACGACAGGCTCGGTCTCACCGGGCAACCAGATCCAGACATAGGCTCCTTTACGCCCGGTCGGCTTAGAAGTCATCGTCGAACTCCGGTTTGCTATGGCGAACACTTTTTGGCAGCAATGTCAGCTTCTCGTCGAGGCGAGCATTTTGTATCGCCAGCGTCCGATCGTCGGTTTCGAACAGACGAACGCCAACGAGAGCGGCGACTTCGAAGACAATGCCGATTTCGGAGCCAGATTGGCCATTCTCGATCCCGCGCAGGGTTTTGCGGGATATGCCGGCGCGTTCGGACAATTCGACAGCCGTGAGGCCGCGCTCCAAGCGGCCAGCCTTGATTTGCTTGCCCAGGATCGACAGCGCCTGCTTGGTGACGCGAGAGTAGCTGCGTGTCCGTTTCATGAAGGGTCCGTTGATTTAAGTGCTTCAAGGCCAGGGATCGATCGGGCGCGGGCAACTTTGAGCGCTCAGAATGGGTCCGATGAACCGACATTGCAAGCGGTGTATCTTTTATGATCCATTATAAGGGCATATGGCACTTTAAATACCCACATCGTCAACAGAATCGGCCTATTCTCGGATTTGGCGCCCCTACGTCATAGTGTGGGGCCATCCATATGCTTGCCCCCAGCCATCCCCACGCCGCAATCCCCTGGCATGCCCCTCGCCGGTCGCATCGACCGCCCTTGCCCATTTTCCCGAAAAAGATCGAGGCGGCGTTTAGAGTTTGCTTACCATATTTGTACATTCTTACCCCGTTCGGTCTGGTTGTGGCGGCTTTGCTCCCGCGGCTTCCGAAAAGTGTAACGACGCGCGGACGGCGGTTGCGGCTTCGCGTCAGGTAACGAGTTCGGGTAAGAGTAGTCATGGCGTCTGTGAGTAAGTCCGCGCGTATCGCGGCGAAGTCCCATCGAGGTCCTGTGCTCACGATTGCCGTGAGCGCCATGCTGCTGGGCAGCGTCGTTGCCGGCTCCGTCTGGGGGTTGGCCTCCATGCTCGGCGCCATGCACGAGGCGCGGCAGGCGCTGGCCGAAGGGCCTGCGACGCTTATGTCCTCCCCTCGCCCGTTCCAGGTCGCCGCGACTGATGCATCCGCCGGCGAACGCCGGGTGAAGATCGCCAAATTTTCAAGCCTTTCGACATTCGCCGGCCTGCCGCTGGATCGGACGCAGATCGCCTCCGCCGCCGACCGGCTTACGCATCAACGCCACATCGACATTCAACTCGCGCTTGCCGAGCAAAGGAAGAAGGCCGAGCAGGTCAAGATCGCAGCAGCGGCCGAGGCGGCCAAACTGGTCGCGCGGGCCCCGACGACGACTGAGACGCCCTCCATGGCGACGGCGATGCTGGAAGACACGCCAAAACCCGACATGAAGCCCTTCAACCTCGTGCTGGCGCAGCCAGAGACGGACGAGGAGACGGCGCTGCCGAGCGAGGTTCCGCTGCCGGAAGCCAAGCCGCTGGTCGAAACCGCGTCGCTCGAACGCAAGCCGGTCGAGGACAAGCCCGCCGCGCCGAGAACACTGGGCGACCGGCAGGACAGCGCCCGCGAAAAGCCGAAACGGTCGCTGTTCAGCGATCTCTTCGGCGGCGCCGACAATGGTCGCGGCTGGCCGGGCAAGAACACCAAAGTGGCCATCTACGACGTCTCCAACGCCACCGTCTATATGCCCGACGGCACGAAGCTCCGCGCCCATTCCGGAATCGGCCGCATGCGCGACAATCCCCGCTTCGAGCATGTGAAAATGACAGGCCCGACGCCCGCCGGCATCTATCGCCTGTCGATGCGCGAAAAGCGCTTCTATGGCGTGGAAGCCATCCGCATGACCTCGATCGACGGCCGCCACCCGAAGAACCGCACCGGGCTTCTCACCCACACCAATCTGCTGCGCGGCCAGATCGGCTCGCATGGCTGCGTCGCCTTCCGGAACTACGAACCCTTCCTGCGCGCCTTCAAGCGCGGCCAGATCACCATGATGGTGGTGGTGCCGGAACTGCCCTCGTCGCGCAACCAGCTGGCGGCGCTCTATCGCAAGGCGGGGGCGTGAGGGCTCTGAATTTTGCGCTGTGCGCCCGATCTTCTCAAACTTTGCAGAATGGAAGGATATTTCATTGATTACATGCCATGTCCGGTATGTCATCGATCCCTACAAGGTCGGTGAGTTTGAAGAATATGCGCGTCTCTGGCTGCCGATCGTCGCCCGCATGGGCGGAACCCATCACGGCTATTTTCTGCCTGCCGAGGGCGCCAACAATATTGCGATCGCGCTTTTCAGCTTCCCTAGCCTCAGCGCCTATGAAGATTACCGTCAGCTGATGGTGAACGACCCCGAATGCATCGAAGCGTTCGCACTGGAAAAGCTCAACCGCAGCATCCTCAGCTATGAACGGAGCTTCATGAGACCGGTTCTGCCCTGAAGGCAGGGCCCGCTACCCCTCAGGATCGAGGCACATCACAGATGGGAAATATCCTCCGCCCGGTTAGCCGACGCTCACGATGACTGATGATTTTCTCGCTCTCAAAGCTCCGCCGGCGTCGACAGCCATTGCCCTCCTGCATTAACTTGTCATTTGAGCGCCCCAGCGGCGGCGGCGGAGCGAATGGGAGGACGCATGCTGATCGGATCCTGTCATTGCGGCAAAACCGGCTTCACGCTGACAGGCGATCCCGGCTCGATCACCGCCTGCAATTGCACGCTCTGCCGCCGCTATGGCGTACTCTGGGCCTATGACTACGAGGGCGAGCGGATCGCCATCACCGGCGAGACGGCGTCTTATACGCGTGTGGACCGCACTGAACCCAGCCTCGAAATCCTGTTCTGCCCATCTTGCGCCTGCGTGGTGAGCTGGCGAGGTCTCAAACCCCAGGCTGACGGGCGCAGGCGCATTGCGGTGAATGTCAGGCTCGCGCCGCCGGAAGCGGTCGCTCATCTGGCGATCGATCATTTCGACGGACTGGAGACCTGGGAGGATCTGCCCTCGCAGGGCAAGTGCGTGCGGGATTTGTGGTTTTAAGGCAAAGTGTCGAAAAGCGTAAATGCTCGCCGCTGGCTCAGGATGCGAGCATGCAAGCATGCGAACATGGCGTACAGCAAGGTCTTCCTAACATCCAAGGGGCGCCAACTCATCCGACTGCCGAAGGCCGTCGCGTTGCCGCGCAATGTAAAGCTGATGGACATCGTCGCCATCTGACGCAGGCGGATCATTTCTCCGGCCTGAGACTGCTGGGACAATTGGTTCGACGGCGAAGGGGCGACGGAGGATTTTATGGAGGAACGCGGACAGCCGGATGCGCAGGGGTGTAGTGCGCCTTGATGACCGGGAACTAACATGGCGACTACTGGCGCCATACATGCAGGTTGACAGTCAGCGCACCATATTTTCTATTATTCTCGGAAACTATTATTCGCACGCTCAGGGGTTGGCATGTACATTTCTCCTTTACTGCAAGCAGTTTCATATGACAGCCATGCCGTACGCGGCCCCGGAAACCATGAAAATAACTTGGGGTCTGTGACAACGATGGCGTCTTCGCTCGTGTCTATTGAAAACGCTTCGCTGGTCGGCCCGGGATACATCATGAAGGGTAGCGAACGCATTTACGAAATAGGGGGACAAACACTCTTCGCAGGTTACGTGAAGAGCTGGACGGAAGATGGGCGCGCCTATTTTAACCGCGACAGCGAGAAACCCGAAAGCCTGTTCAATCGCGCCGACCAACTGGAAGAGATACGGCTGGACGCCTTCTATACATTCGTACATTACAACATGATTTACGGCCACTTCCTCCTGGAAATGATGCCAAGGCTTTTCCTCATTCGCGACCTGATCTCGCGCGGGTATAGACACCCTGTTGCCATGCCTAGGACAGCGCCGGACTGGATGCGAAAGCACGTAGCGGAAATACTTCCTGACGCGGAAATCGTGCACTTTGACGACACGAAACAGAAACTTGTCGGCGACATATTGGCCATTTCCGGCGACTTTCTGTTCATGCACCCTTCTATAGTGAGGAAGTATGCGACATTTGCTGAGCCGACAGGCTCGCATCGAAAGGTGTTTCTGGTCAGGCCAAAAGGGCACCAGTCACGACGCGTGTTCGCCGGCGAGTCTTTATTTTCAGAAAGCGCCAAGGCGCTCGGGTTTGAAATTGTCGACCCATCATTACTTAGCTTCCGCGAACAAGCCGCGCTCTTCGCATCCTGCTCAATCGTCGCAGGCGAATTCACAAGCGCGTTGCACAACACAATTTTCTGTCCGCCAGGAACAGCCGTTGTGGGAGTGAACCGTATTTCCGACATCCAATGGCGAATAGCCCAAGCCTGCGGCCACTATCTGGATTATGTGGAGCCGAAAGGCGGGGCGATAGATTGGAGTGAATGGACGCAATTCGAAGCTGATGTAGATCTATTCACAGCAGCGTTGGGACAGGCGCACTTATTCGTTGGCGCAAGATGATCCACCCACAATTTCATCCGAATGCGTCGCGCAAAGCACCGAATTGCCAAAAGCGGAGGACACGGCCAATTGGTAACACCAAATACGCCGAAGGCGCTGCAATCCTCACAAGCCGAAGCATACATAAAAATAATAAAGAAGACAATATAATGGCATTTATATTAAATAAATCACCGTATAACTAAATATAAAATCCCACAATCAGAAATATTTATGATTCACATAATTTTCCATTTAATAAATCATAGAGCCGCTGAACGAAGATTGTTATAATTTTGACGTTACGGCAACTCCATGACATCAAAAAAGGCGAGAGCGCCCCCGCTCCCGCCTTCGATCGTCCTTGTATGACCAAAGACGCCCCGTGTTACATGCCGGCCTTCATCTGCACGGCCCAGAACATGGTTTCGCCCGAGGCGTCGTCGAGACCGTCATTGTCGGTCACGGCGAAGGGCTTGCCGGCGGCGTCGAAGGTGAAGCCTTCGAGCTTGTCGAGGACATAGCCATTGGCGGTCTTGAGATCGGGCAGGAAGTCGTGGACTTCTTCCTTGGTGACCACCGGCAATTCGCCGCCGAGCTTGGCGGGCTTCAGCTGGTCGAGCGAAACGCGATAGAGCTTCTTGATCTTGGCCTTGTCGCCGATCTGGTTGTCGCGCTCGACGATGTAGGCGAAGCCGTCATGGAAGGTGAGTTCGGACAGGCCGACCCAGCCGTCCTCGGCCTTGTCGAGCGGATAGCGCACCGCGCCCCATTCTTTGCTGGAAGGCTTGTAGGAGACGAGCTTGACATGGCGCTTGTCGTCGTCCTTCCACGGGCGCTGCACGGCCATCCACAGGACGGTGTCGTCGCCCTTGCCAGAGATGGCGATGCCTTCGAAGCCGAAGCGGGTCTCGTTGGCGGTCAGCTCCGTCGGCAGAGCGATCTCTTCCTTGATCTCGCCCTTCTTGTTGACGTGATAGAGCGCGTGCGGAACGAGCTTGTCGCTGTTGCCTTCCGAGGCGAGCCAAAACCAGCCTTCCTCATCCACCGCAATGCCTTCGATGTCGAGCTTCTGGGCGTTGTCGCCATTGCGCTTGACCACCATGCGGTCGACGATCTCGGCCGGGCTCTTGGTGGCGTCGATGGTGAAGATCGACGGCTGGTTGCCGTAGAAGCTGTCGTTGACAGCATAGAGCATGCCGGGCTTTTCCGGCACGGCGGCGAGACCAGAAAGCGCGCCCCAGCCGATCACTTCACCATCCTTGTCCTTGGAGACGAGCTGCGGATAGGCGGCTTTGCCGTCCTGCAGTTCATAGAGCATCACATGGCTGCGCGCGCCGCCGTCTTCGACGAGGTCGAGTTCATTGGCAGTGGCGAGCAGCTTGCGCGAGGCGATCGCCACGCCGCCTTCTGGCGAAATGCCCGAGGGCAGCAGCTGGACGAATTCAGGCTCGGCGCCGGTGTCCTTGTAGACGGCGACCAGCGAGGCGCGCTCTTCGAGCACGAAGATGTATTTCACGCCGTCGATGGTGGCGACTTCGAGGCCTTCCGGCTCGACGCCCTTCTTGCCGGCGCGCTTTTCCGGATAATGGCCGATGCGGGCGGCGGCCAGTTCCAGCGCATTACCGGAATCAAACAGCACCTTGCCCTTGGTGTCGAAGATGGTGAAGCTACGGCTGCCGCCTTCCCAATCGCCTTCGTTGGCGACGACGAGGCGGTCATTGTCGAGCCACTTCACGGCGTCGGGCTCGCGCTTGACGTCTTCCACCTTGCCGGTGAAGTCGAGCTTGCCATTGGTCTTGGCGTCGGTGTTTTCGATCGTGACCGAACCGGCGGAGAAGTGGTTGACGATCGAGCCGGTCTTGCCGTCGACGATGACGATGTGGTTGTTTTCCTGCAGCGTCAGCGCGATCTGGCCGGCGTCGTTGATGGCGACGAATTCGGGCTCGGGATCTTCGGGCGCGATCGCGGCTACGCCGGTCATGGCGACATGCTTGAGTCCAGCGCAATCAGCGGCGCCGTCCTTGATCGGCACGATCACGAGATCGCCAGCGGGCATCTGCGGCAGGGCGCCGTCATTGAGGTCCTCGTCACGCTCGTTCTCGATGGCGATGGCGACAAAGGACTTGTCCTTGGAAAGCGAAATGGAGTCGGGCTGGCCGCCGAGATCGCAGGTCGAGGCGACCTTCTTGCCTGCCATATCGATGGTTTCGAGCTTGCCGGCCGGTTTGGCCTTGCTCTCGCCGGTGTTGACGGCAACCAGCGCGGTCTGGCCGATGATGGTCACCGAGGTCGGCTCGCCATCGAGCATCACCGAACCGAGCGCTTTGGGCGCCTTGGCGTTGGTGATGTCGATCATGCCGACGGCCTTCAGCGGGCTGGACGTGTAGACGAGCGTGTTGCCGTCTTCGGTGGCGGCAATGATTTCGGCCGAGGTCTGGGCCTTCTGATCCTGGTCGGCGGGCGTGTTGGACGCGACCGGGAAAGAGGCGATGCGGTTGAAGACAGTCTCGGCGAGCGCGCCCTGGGCGACTGATGCGAGAAGCAGGGAAACGAATGCGGCTTTCGAAAGTCGGCTGGTCATGAAACTCTCCCTCTTGGCGGTGGTAACTCCGCCGTCACATGCGGCATGGACATGACAGAGGGATGACAAACACCCGACCCCGCGAACAGCCGAAGCAATTCTTCGCATTGCGGTCGGCCAGTTGCGCCATACCGACGATCTGATGGCGCGGCAAGGCATTCTCGTTCCTTTGACAGCCTTGCGCATTGCCATCGAGACATTTCAGAGGTACGTACATCATATTGCTGAAACATGGCGCTCGCCATATGCGCCCCGTCTGGCGCGCCGGCGAAACGGGAGGAGAAAGCCATGAGTGACTACACGCCCAATCCGGAGCACCGGATCACCGACGAGGCGTCGTTGAGACAGTTGTTCGGCGCTACGCATGATCTGGCGATGCGCAAAAGCCTGGACAGGCTAAGCGGGCATGCCCAGGATTTCATCCGGCGTTCGCCTTTCCTCTGCATCGGCACGCAGAACATGGATGGACGCGCCGACGTCAGTCCTCGCGGCGATCCGGCCGGCTTTGTCACGATCCTCGACGATCGGACGCTGGCGATCCCCGATCGGCCCGGAAACAACAGGCTGGATACGCTGGTCAATATCGTCGCCAATCCGAGCGTCGGCCTGCTGTTCATCATTCCGGGTTTCGACGACACGTTGCGGGTGAACGGAAGAGCGGATGTCGTCACCGATCCCGAGCTTCTTGCCGGCATGGCGATCCAGAACAAACCTCCGAAAGTCGCCATCGTGGTGTCCGTCACGGAAGTGTTCATGCATTGCGCCAAAGCCTTCCGGCGGTCGCATTTGTGGGATTCAGAGCATTTCCAGGATCGATCGGAAATGCCGTCGCTCATCAAGATTATCCTGGACGAAACGTCAGGCGCGCCGGCCGACGACAAGGACATGAGCGCCCTGGACGAGGCGCTTGAGCAGGACTACCAGAAGACGATGTATTGACGATATGCGTGGCGCGGGCCGCTTTCACGGCCCGCATGCAAAAGCAACGATCTATCCCCCAGGACTGGGGGATAGGCGAATTCAGAAGCTGACCCGCGCCATCGTGGCGCGATGATCGGCCGGCCAGGGCGTGACGACGATATCGGCCTCGGGCGCCTTTTCACCGACGACGCCGGCCTTCAGCACTTTGAGGTTCTTGGCGCGGCCGAGCGTGTAGTCGATGCGGTCGTGGTGATCGTCTTTCGCCGTGGGCTCGGATGTCGGCGTCCAGGTGAAGGCGGGTTTGGCCGCGACATCCGGCCAGGCGGCGCGGAACAGATCGACAAAACCCCAGCTTTCAATGCGCTTTGCCGAGGGATAGGCGACGACCATCGGCTGCAGCTTGGCCGTCACGGCGGCTTCGGTCCAATCGAGATGCGAGGGCTCGTTGAAATCGCCGAACACGAAGACGGCGTCGGCGCCGTCGGCGGCCTTCATGTCCTGTTCGAGCAGATCGAGCGCCGGGCCGCGCGCAGCCTTGGCGGCGGCGACCGCTTCGTCTCCGGTCTTCAGGAAGGGCGCGGAGCCATATTCGATATTGAGCAGCTGATAGGGCTGATAGGGAAAATCTGTCAGGTGGATATTATAGGCCATGATCCGCTTGCCATTAATCATGATCTCGACGCCGAGATCGTTCTTCGTAGCCTTGCCGATCGGATAGCGGGACAGGATGGCGTTGGCCCAGAGCGCTGGATTGGTCGCAGACTGGTCGTAGTAGTAATAGCCGAGCGCTTTGGCGAGTTCGGCCGCCACCGATTTTCCGGTCGGCACACAGTTCTCGGCCGTGCAGGGATCGGGCTCCGGCTTGGTTTCCTGGATGCCGACGATATCGGGATTGACAGCCTTGATCGCCGCGACCGTCTCGGCGACGGACTTGCCGGCATTGACGCCGCCGCCCCAGATATTGAAGCTCATCACCGTCAGCTCCTCCGCCGAGGCTGATACGGGCGACATAAGAAGCGATGCCGCACAGGCCGTAAGAAGAATGAATTTCATGATCGTTCTCCGACAAAAAATCGCGCGATTTCGCGGACTTCGCTGATTTCTAGCGATCCAGCGTAACATGACGACGACAGATCAGCCGCGTTGTAAACGGAATTTTAAGCATGCGTTTCAAACTAATCCGCTGTTTTAGATTCGAATCATACTTTTCCGCGTAAGTGATGACGCCCTCAAAAACAGCGGACGCCATGACCACCATTCTCGACTGCCTCTTCAACCAGCACGACCTGCGCCTTGTCGCGGTCGCCGCCTTGATCTGCATAGCCGGCAGCTGGACAGCGGTTCGCCTTTATCGGCGCGGCAGAGCGGGCGACGGCGCGGAGCAGCTGGGATGGTTGTTCCTCGGGGCGACGGCTGCGGGATCGTCGATCTGGTGCACGCATTTCATCGCCATGCTGGCCTATGAAGCGCCGACCGGCGTGAGCTTCAATCCCGTGCTGACGGTGATTTCACTGCTTGTCGCCATTGTCGGCGGCTTCGCGGGATTGTTGATCGCCGGTGGACTGCCTTTCCGCTTCGGCCCCGCCATCGGCGGCGGCGTGTTCGGGCTCAGCATCGCGGCCATGCATTACATCGGTATGAACGCGTATGTGGTGGAAGGCGTGATCGATTGGGATCGCACGCTGACGGCTGTGTCCATCGCCCTCGCCGGCCTCCTGTCAGCGGCGTCCATTCAGATCGCCAGCCGCGATCGGGCCATGGCCTCGAAGGGCATCGCCGTGGCGCTGCTGGCCTTGGGCGTGGTTCTGCTGCATTTCATCGGCATGGCGGCGTTTCGGGTGACGCCCATGTCGATCGGCGTGCTGTACACCGATCCGACCGCCATGCAGGGCATGGCGATCTCGGTGGCCATGGTCGGCCTCATCGTGCTCGGCGCAGCCTTCGCCAGCTATCTCATCGATGGCCGCACACAAGCGCGCTCTCTCAGCGAACTGCGCCGCATGGCGTTGAGCGACATGTTGACGGGCCTTTCGAACCGCGCGCATTTCACCGATGAACTGGAACAGAAGGTCCGCCGCAGCCGGAAAACCGGCCACGGTTTCACGCTGGCTGCGATCGATCTCGACCGTTTCAAGGAAATCAACGACATGCGCGGTCACGCCGCCGGCGACCACACGCTGGTCGTGATCGCGGAACGTATGCGCGCATTCAAGACGGACGGCGTACATGTGTTCCGCATCGGCGGCGACGAATTCATCGCGCTGGTGGATGGCGCCGACCGGACAGCCGCCGCATCGCTTCTGACCCGCCTGCGCGCAGCGGTGATCGCGCCTTTCGTCATCGATGGCTATGAACTCAGCGTCGGCGCGAGCATCGGGGCCGCGCGGTTTCCCGACGATGCGACGAATGCGGAACAGTTGCAGCGTAACGCCGATCTGGCGCTCTACCGGGCGAAAGCCGAACCGGCGGACAAGATCTGCTTCTTCGAAACTGAAATGGACGAGGCGGCGCGGCTCAAGCGCGAACTGGCGATCGACCTGCGCCGCGCCATTGAAAACAACGAACTGCGCCTGCATTATCAAGTGCAAACATCCGTCTCCTCAGGTCTCGTCACCGGCTTCGAAGCGCTGTTGCGCTGGACACATCCGACCAGAGGACGGATTGCCCCCTCCGACTTCATTCCGCTCGCCGAGGAGAACGGCCTAATCCTGCCGCTCGGCGAATGGGCGTTGAAAACCGCCTGCCGCGAATGCGCCCATTTCCGCAAACCGCTCAAAGTGGCGGTCAATCTTTCGCCCGTGCAATTCCTGCATCCCGACCTTCCGGGACTGGTGGCGGCGACGCTTGCCGAGACGGGCATGCGTCCGGAATGCCTTGAGCTCGAGCTGACGGAGTCGGCGATCATTGCCGACAAGGCGCGCACCCTCGCCACGCTGTTGAAAATCCGCGCGCTTGGCGTGACCATCGCGCTCGACGATTTCGGCACAGGTTATTCGTCGCTGGAAACGTTGCGGAGCTTTCCCTTCGACAAGATCAAGCTCGATCGTTCGTTCATGACTGAACTGGAAAGCAATCAACAGGCGCGCTCGATCATCCGCGCCGTGCTGGCGCTCGGCCGCAGCCTCGACATTCCGGTGCTTGCCGAGGGCATCGAGACGCGCGACCAGCTGGAAATCCTGCATGAAGAGGGTTGCGACACGGCGCAAGGTTATCTGCTCGGGCGCCCGGCGCCATTCGAGGAAATCAATCTCCTGACCGATCATGCGGTGCATACGCTGCGCAACACGCTGTGGGAGTTGCGCGCCATTCCCGCCTCCCTGCGCACGCAGGCGGTGTGATCAGCGCTTCTTGAACGGCTCCATGCCCTTGCGGGCCAGTTCATCGGCGCGCTCATTCTCGGGATGGCCGGCATGGCCCTTGACCCAGTGCCACTTGACCTTGTGGCGCTGGTTGGCGGCGTCAAGCGCCTGCCAGAGTTCGCCATTCTTGACCGGCTTCTTGTCGGCGGTCTTCCAGCCGTTCTTTTTCCAGCCGAAGATCCATTTGGAGATGCCGTCCATGACATATTTGCTGTCGGTGTGCAGGTCCACCTCGCAGGCGTCCTTGAGCGCCGTCAACGCCGAAATCGCCGCCAGAAGCTCCATGCGATTGTTGGTGGTGTCGGCCTCGCCGCCGAAGAGCTCCTTCTCGGCCTCGCCATAGCGGAGGATCGCGCCCCAGCCGCCCGGGCCCGGATTGCCCGAACAGGCGCCATCGGTGTAAATCTCGACCTGTTTCATGCGTCTGCTTTCATTTCGAGGCCATATTCGCGGGCATGCTCCACCTTCTGGTGAAAGCGCAGCTTGCGCAGATATTCCTTCGGATCCTTCTTGGTGACCATCGCGCCCGCCGGCGTCATGATCCAGTCATAGAGGCGGGTGAGGAAGAAGCGCAGCGCTGAACCGCGCGCCAGGATCGGCAGCGCCTCGATCTCTCCTGCGGACAGAGGCCGCACCGATTGATAACCGGCGATCATCTCCATGCCCTTGGTAAGGTTGAAGGAGCAATCCTTCTCGAAGCACCAGGCGTTGATACAGACGGCGAGATCGTAGACGAGATAGTCGTTGCAGGCGAAATAGAAGTCGATCAGCCCCGAGAGCCTGTCGTTCAGGAAGAAGACGTTATCCGGGAAGAGATCGGCGTGGATGACGCCAGACGGCAAATCCTTGGGCCAATGCGCCTCGAGAAAATCGAGTTCCGCCGGAATTTCCGCCGTCAGCCCCGCCTCCACGTCATCGGCGCCATCGACCGACTTGTCCCAGAGCGGCCGCCAGCCGGACACCGACAGCGCATTCTCGCGGCGGATCTCGAAGCCTTCGCCAGCCAGATGCATGCGGGCGAGCGCCTCGCCGACATCGCGGCAATGGCGCGCCTCGGGCTTTCTCAGCCACATGCCTTCGAGGAAGGAGATGAGCGCGGCCGGACGGCCCGCCAGTTCGCCCAGTTGCGCGCCATCCTTGCGCGGCACCGGCAGCGGGCAGGACAGGCCGCGATCGGCGAGATGCTGCATCAGGCCGAGAAAGAACGGCAGGTCGTTGCGATCCACCCGCTTCTCATAGAGCGTCAGAATATAGGGCGCTTTGGTGGTGTGCAGCAGGAAATTGGAATTTTCGACGCCCTCGGCGATGCCCTTATAGGACATCAGCTCGCCCGCATCATATTGGGTGAGGAAGGACTTGAGTTCGTCCTCGGAAATATCGGTGTAGACGGCCACGGCGGCGTTCCCATGCTGAAGGCTCGGATGCCGAACGCATAGCGCGGGCACGGGATGATCGCCAGTCCCACTGCGACACGGGGCACAGGTTTTCGGAGGGTGCGAAGCACGTGATCGACGGCGACTTGCCAATGTACGTCGAATGTGCGCACAATACTTAGAGAAAAGGAGTTCAGATATGCGCGGCTTTCCCGATATCGCCGATGACGTCGATGAGCCCAATGACGCGCGCATGAATTTCCGCACCAAGGCGCGGATCAAGGCGACGATTCAGCGCGCCGCAGCTCTTTCCGGGGTGGACGACACCGCGTTTACAATCAACGCCGCCTACAAATCCGCACTGGAGACGATCGCAGCCCATGAGAGGACATTGCTCCAGCCCGCTGACCATGCCGCCTTTTTCGACGCTTTGGACAATGCGCCAGCCCCGACGCCTCAGCTCAAGCAGGCCTTTGATCGCTATCGGAAAACAGTGATTTTGCGCTGATGGATAAGGTCGACGAGGCGTCGTTCGTCATTGAGCCGCTCGACCCGGCCCGGCATGATCGGGACGGTTTTTCGAGCGGCGTCATGCAGGTCGACAACTTCCTCAAGAGAACGGCCAACAAGCTTTCTCAGGCAGACAATCTCCGGACTTATGTGATGACGGAGGACGGCCGCACCATCATCGGCTTCTACGCGATCAACAGCCATGCGATCGACTATCACGACCTGCCCACCCGCTACGCGCGAACGCGACCGGGTCATGGCTTGATCCCCGCCGCCTTCATATCCATGATCGGGCGAGACCACCGCTATCACGGCAAAGGCTATGGCAGCATTCTTCTGATCGATTGCCTGGTGCGATTGACGCGGGTCGCGGACCAGATCGGCACCGCCATGGTCATGCTCGACGTTCTCGACTGCGGCGACCTCGAACGGACAGCGCGGCGGACGGAGCTTTATCGCAGTTACGGCTTCACGCCGCTTTCAGCACAGCCCCTGCGCATGTATCTGCCGATTGCGACAGTACGATCGATGCTGGGGACGTCTTGAGATTTACCCGTTCACCCAGGCCATATCCTCATGGGTGAGCTCGATATGGCGGATTTCGCGGTTGACGGGGAAGTGTTCGTTTTCCTCGGCCATTTCGGCGAGTTCCACGGTGGCGTCATAGCGCTCGCGGAAGGCTTCGATGATTTCGTTGACGATCACTTCGGGCGCCGAGGCGCCGGCGGAGAGGCCGACGGTGGTCAGCGGTCCATAGGCGGCCCAGTCGATTTCGCTGGCGCGCTGGACGAGCGCCGCGTGGCGGGCGCCGGATTTAAGCGCCACTTCCACCAGACGCTTTGAATTTGACGAGTTGGGGGCGCCGACGATGAGGAACAGGTCGCAATCGGGCGCCGCCATCTTCACCGCGTCCTGGCGGTTGGTGGTGGCGTAGCAGATGGAATCGGCGGCCGGATCCTGAAGATTGGGGAAGCGTTCCTTGAGCTTGGCGATCACGCCTTCGGTGTCGTCCACGGACAGCGTGGTCTGGGTGACATAGCCGAGATTGTCGGGATCAACCGGCTGATATTTTTCCGCGTCCTCGACTGTGTCGACCAGCGAGACCGCCCCTTCGGGCAATTGGCCCATCGTGCCGATGACTTCCGGATGACCTTCATGGCCGATCAAGATGACATGGCGGCCGAGGCGGCGATGGCGGAGCGCCTGCTTGTGAACCTTCGACACCAGCGGACAGGTGGCGTCGAGATAGAAAAGATTGCGCGCCCTCGCATCGGCCGGCACGGATTTCGGCACGCCATGAGCGGAAAACACCACCGGCTGGGCGCGATGCTCCTCGGGGATCTCGTCGAGTTCCTCGACGAAGATCGCGCCCTTGGCCTCCAGCCCCTCCACCACATAGCGATTGTGGACGATCTCGTGGCGGACATAGACGGGCTTGCCATAGGCTTTGAGCGCCAGCACGACGATCTGGATCGCGCGGTCGACGCCGGCGCAGAAGCCGCGCGGAGCGCAGAGGCGGATGGTGAGCGGCGTCTTGGTCATGTCGGGGCTTGCCTTAGAAATTTGTCGTTCAGCCGGATACCGGCGCAACCGCCATATAGGGATTGGCGAAGGCCAAGGTAATAGCCAGCGCGACAAGAGCGGGCAAGCCTTGAATGATCAGGATGCGGCGCGATGCCGACCAGGCGCCGTATAGCGCCGCGACGATCACGCAGCCGAGGAAGAAGGCTTTCAACTGAAGAGCTATCACCGGATCGGAATGAACAAGCGACCAGATGAGGCCGGCGGCGAGAAAGCCGTTATAGAGCCCCTGATTGGCCGCCAGAACTTTGGTCAGCTCGGCTTTTTCCGGCGTGTTGCGGAAGGCCTTGAGGCCTTGCGGCTTGGTCCAAAGGAACATTTCGAGGATCAGGATCCAGACATGCAGCAGCGCCACGAGCGCGACGAGGATAGTGGAGAGGTGGTGCATGCGCGGGGCCTTTCATCAATGGATTTGGGTGGAATAGGAAGTTAAGTTGATTGGCATTACGAAAGGTGTTGTGCTCCGCCCCTCTTCCCCCTGCCGGGACCTTCTCCCCGCGCCTGCGGGGAGAAGGAGGATGTGGCCAGGATGGCGCTCCATCGCCCTTCGCCCACGATCGCGGGGAGAAGGTGGCGGCAGCCGGATGAGGGGCGAAGCGCGACCTCTCATTTTGTCCCGCCGCGCCGCTTGCGCCAGTTGAGCGCCCCGATGATCAGCAACACCGCAGCCAGCCCGTACCAAGTCAGCGCATAGCTCAGATGGTTGTTGGGAAGGTCCACCTGGGTGACGCCGCCTTTCGGCCAGCCGCCGGGATTGGGCGCAGCGTCGGCGTCGATGAAATAGGGCTCGAGCGTGTCGCCCGCGACGCTCGCAGCGACCGCCATGGCGTGGATGTCCTTCCAAAAATAGATGCGCTTGCCGGGTTCGTTTTCAGGCGTCACCCAGGAGGGCTTTGCCGCCAGCGGAGCGCGGTAGAGGCCCGTAATGGTCACTTCGCCCGCGAGCTGCCCCTCAGTGCGCCTGGCGGGATCTTTCAGCGCTTCGGGCACGAAGCCACGATTGATGAAGGCGGTCCGGCCATCGGGCCGGATCAGCGGCGTGTAGACGTGATAGCCGACATCGCCATCAAGGGTGGCGAAAAAGTATTGCTCATGCGCATGATCGAAACGGCCGGTGACAGTGACGCGGCGATACTCGCCTTCGACATCCGGGTTCGGCAGAGCGCGGATCGTCTCGACCGGCACGGGCGCGGCGTTGCGGTTCTTATCGATCTCGACCAGCAGCGCCTGTTTCCACTGCAGCCGCTCGACCTGCCAGGTGCCGAGGGCCAGCAGGGCTGCGAACACGACGAGGAAGGCGACGATCCAGCCGAAAGCCGGCGAACGGCGCTCAACCATGATCGATCTCGCCGGGGCGCGCCTTGTTCTTGTATTGCAGGGCGATCAACAGGCTTTTCAACACCCGGAGCAGCCAGAGGCTGAGGCCGATGGTGAGTGGAATCCACAGCAGAAGATGCAGCCAGATCGGCGGATTGTAATTGACCTCCATCCACAGCGCGAGGCCGACCACCACAAAGCCGATGATCAGGATCACGAAGACGGCGGGTCCATCGCCGGAATCAGCGAAGGAATAATCCAGCCCGCAAGCCGTGCAGGCGGGCCGCACTTTCAGCAAGCCGTCATAGAGCTTTCCCTGCCCACAGCGCGGACAGGCGCAGGCGATCCCCGCCTTGATGGGATCGATGGGCGCAAACAGTGCTTTGTCTTCGGTCATGGAATAGTCTCCCCTCGCCTCTTCCTACAGGTGAAGCGCCCGGGCAGGAAGGCGGCAAATCGCATCATCGGCTGATGACGTCCGCCCATTCCGGATGCCGCTCCACCTGCGCTTTGAAGAAAGGGCAGAGCGGGATGATCTTCCAGCCGCCGGCGCGGGCCGCCTGGACGGCGAAGTTGGCGAGTTTCGCGCCGACACCCTGGCCGCGATAGATATCCGGCACGCCAGTGTGATCGATGATGATGAGATGGGCCGAGGCCCGCGAAAAGGTCATCTCGGCCTCGGCGCCCGGCTCGCCGGTTACATAGCGGCCGCCTTTGGCGCCGTCCTCGGTTCTGATGTCCATTTCGCGCTCCTCAAAAAGACAAAGGCGCCCGGATGATCCGGACGCCTCGTTTCGATCAGGCCTGCGGCCTCTCAGCCATGCACCGGCGCGCCCCAGCCGCCCCAGATATAGATCGAGAAGAACAGGAACAGCCAGACCACGTCGACGAAGTGCCAGTACCAGGCGGCCGCCTCGAAGCCGAAATGCTGCTGCGCGGTGAAATGGCCGGCGGCGGCGCGGAACAGGCAGACCAGCAGGAAGATGGTGCCGACGAAAACGTGGAAGCCGTGGAAGCCTGTGGCCATGAAGAAGGTCGCGCCATAGATCGACTCCGAGAAGGCGAAAGGCGCATGCATATATTCATAGACCTGGACGAAGGAGAACAGCACGCCGAGCAGCACGGTGAGCACGAGGCCCTGGATGACGCCCTTGCGATCATTGTGCAGCAGCGCGTGATGCGCCCAGGTGACCGTGGTGCCCGACAGCAGCAGGATCACGGTGTTGTAGAGCGGCAGGTGCCAGGGATCGAGCACTTCCATGCCCTTCGGCGGCCACTGGCCGCCGGTGAACTCCACGCGGCTCGCCTGGATCGCTTCGGCAGGGAACAGGCTGGCGTCGAAATAAGCCCAGAACCAGGCGACGAAGAACATCACTTCGGAGGCGATGAACATGATCATGCCATAACGCAGATGGATGGCGACCACGCGCGTGTGATGGCCCTGATGGGCTTCCTTCACGGTATCTGCCCACCAGGCGAACATCGAATAGAGCGTCAGGATGAGGCCGATGGCGAAAGGCCAATAGGCCGCCCGGGCGAAATCGAAGCCGAACAGGTTGAACGGGGCGTCATGCACCCAGCGGAACAGGCAGACCGCGCCGAACATCATCACGAATGCGGCGAAAGAGCTCAAGATCGGCCAGGGGCTTGGATCTATGATGTGATAGTCGTGGTTCTTCTGGTGCGCTGTGGCCATGTCTCTTCCCCTCTTCCAGTCCCTCTGACGACTGCCTCTCCTGGCAATGGTCGATTACAGTTTCGCGGGCGCCGCAACCTTCACCGGCTTCATCTCGGCGACAGGCTTGGGCTTGTCGCTCGGATAGAAGGTGTAGGACAGCGTCAGCACCTTGAGATCCTTTGTTTCCGGCGTATTGACGATCTCGGGATCGACGAAGAACACGACGGGCATGTCCCGCGTCTCGCCCGGCTTCAGCGTGATGTCGGTGAAGCAGAAACATTCAAGTTTGTTGAAATAGGCCCCGGCCACCATGGGCGTGACGTTGAACACGGCCTTGCCGGTTTCCGTCTCGCTGTTGGTGTTGGTGACGCGGTAATTGATCTGCACCGTCTCGCCGATCCTGGGCGTCACGGACTTGTCGACCGCCTCGAATTTCCAGCCCAGCGTTTGGGCGGAGTTGGCGTCGAATTCGACACGGAGGGACTGGTCGAGAATACGCTCGGACGCCTGCTCGACGCGTTGCGTCGTGCCATTATAGCCAGTCACGCGGCAGAACATATCGTAAAGCGGCACGGCGGCATAGGCCATGCCAACCATGGCGGTCACGAAGGCGCCGCAGGCGATCACCACCGTGCGATTGCGCCTGGCCGCGTCTTTCTGATCAGTCCGAACCACGCTCTCCTCCCGCATGGTTCAGCCTCCCGCGCCGGGCGTCATCTTGATGATGGTGATGGCGTAGAAGATAACCACCAGCGCGGCGAGCGATACGCCGAGCGCAATGTTGCGATTGCGGCGTGATCGCCGCTGCAGTTCCGTCAGTTCTATTCTGTCCACTCTCATACCTCCCCGTATAATCCGGACATCAGCGACACCGCGAAATGATCGAGCAGAAGGCACGAAAAGATCGCGAAGAGATAGAGCATCGAATAGGCGAACAGCTTCTTGGCCGGCCGCATGGCTTCGTCGCCATCCGGCATGCGCCGACAGAGCACGCCATACCACACGAGGCCTGCGCCGAGCAGGCCGGCGGCGACGCCATAGACAGGGCTCGCAAGGCCTGTGACGGCGGGCGCAACGCCAATGGCTGCGGTCAGCACGGCATAGATGAGGATCTGGTCCTTGGTGACCTTTTCGCCCGCGACATTGGGCAGCATCGGCACGCCGACGGCGCCGTAGTCGCGCATCTTGAACAGCGCGAGCGCCCAGAAATGCGCCGGCGTCCACAGGAAGATGATCAGGAACAGGATCACGCTGTCGAAAGAAATATCGCCGGTGACGCAGGCCCAGCCAATCATCGGCGGGAATGCGCCAGCAGCGCCGCCAATGACGATGTTCTGCGGCGTCCAGCGCTTGAGCCACATCGTGTAGATCACGGCGTAAAAGAAAATGGTGAAGGCGAGCAGGCCAGCGGCGAGCGTATTGACCGCAAGGCCAAGCACCGCGACGGAAAAGCCCGACAGCGTCACCCCGAAGGCGAAAGCCTCGCGCGGCAGGATGCGGCCCGATGGAATCGGGCGGCTGGCGGTGCGGCTCATGACGGCGTCGATATCGGCGTCGTACCACATGTTGAGCGCGCCGGACGCGCCTGCGCCGACGGCGATGCAGAGGATCGCGATCAGACCAATCACCGGATTGATATGGCCCGGGGCCACCACCATGCCGACGACAGCCGTGAACACGACGAGCGACATCACCCGCGGCTTCAGCAGCGCGAAATAATCTCGGAACGTCGCCTCGGAAATAACGAGCGGTTCGCTACCAGCCAGATTGTCGCCGTCGACAAGCGCCATTGTACTTCTCTATTCCTGACTTCGGGAGCCGGCCGCACCCTCGAAGGCGCGGCCGGCCAATGCGTTACTTGATGCGGGGCAGTTGTTCCCACTGGTGATAGGGCGGCGGAGAGGAAAGCTGCCATTCCAGCGTCTCGGCGCCTTCGCCCCAGGGATTGTCGCCCGCCACGCGCTTCTTCGCGAAAGCTTCGAAGATGCCGTAGAAGAAGATCAGCAGGCTGACGGCCGAGACGTAGGAGCCGATCGAGGAGATCAGGTTCCAGCCCGCATAGGCGTCGGGATAATCGATATAGCGACGCGGCATGCCGGCGAGACCAAGGAAGTGCTGCGGGAAGAACACCAGGTTGACGCCGATGAACATGACCCAGAAATGCAGCTTGCCGATGAAATCGCTATACATGTAGCCGAACATCTTCGGGAACCAGTAGTACCAGGCCGCGAAGATGGCGAAGACCGCGCCGAGCGACAGCACGTAGTGGAAGTGGGCCACGACGTAATAGGTGTCGTGGATCACGCGGTCGAGACCGGCATTCGCCAGCTGCACGCCGGTGACGCCGCCGACGGTGAACAGGAAGATGAAGCCGATCGCCCAGACCATCGGGGTCTTGAACTCAATCGAGCCGCCCCACATCGTGGCGATCCAGGAGAAGATCTTCACGCCCGTCGGCACGGCGATCACCATGGTGGCGAACACGAAATAGCGCTGCGCATTCAGCGACAGGCCGACCGTGTACATGTGGTGCGCCCAGACGATGAAGCCGACCGCGCCGATCGCCGCCATGGCGTAGGCCATGCCGAGGTAACCGAACACCGGCTTCTTGGAGAAGGTCGAGACGATATGGCTGATGATGCCGAAGCCCGGCAGGATCAGGATGTAGACCTCAGGATGACCGAAGAACCAGAACAGATGCTGGAACAGGATCGGGTCGCCGCCGCCTTCAGGCGCAAAGAAGGTCGTGCCGAAATTGCGGTCGGTCAGCAGCATGGTGATGCCGCCGGCGAGAACCGGGAGCGACAGAAGCAGCAGGAAGGCGGTGATCAGCACGGACCAGGCGAAGAGCGGCATCTTGTGGATGGTCATGCCGGGGGCGCGCATGTTGAGGATCGTGGTAATGAAGTTGATCGCGCCGAGGATCGAGGACGCGCCGGAAACATGCAGCGCGAAAATGGCGAGATCAACCGCCGGGCCGGGCGTGCCGGTGGTGGAGAAAGGCGGATAGAGCGTCCAGCCGCCGCCGACGCCGTGGCCGCCGGGCGAACCTTCGGCAAACAGCGACAAGAGCAGCAGCAGGAAGGCCGGCGGCACGAGCCAGAAAGAGATGTTGTTCATGCGCGGGAAGGCCATATCCGGCGCGCCGATCATGATCGGCACCATCCAGTTGGCGAAACCGCCGATCAGCGCCGGCATGACCATGAAGAAGATCATGATCAGCGCATGCGCGGTCGTGAAGGCGTTATACATCTGCTTGCCGGCGTCGAGGGCTGCGCCGTCGTCCACGCCATAGACCATCTGGGCCAGACCGTGGAAGATCTGGATGCCGGGCGCCTGCAATTCGATGCGCATGGCAAGCGACAGCAGGAAGCCGACCACGCCCGCGAAGATCGCGAAGATCAGATAGAGCGTGCCGATGTCCTTGTGATTGGTGGAGAAGAACCAGCGCGAGACGAAACCGGGCGTGTGATGATGTTCTTCATGAGCGGCGTCGTGGGCCGCGTGTGCGTCGTGTGAGCTATGTCCAGCCATTGCGATAACTTTCCTCTGCGCGCTCAGTTTGCGGCGTTCTGCGCGACGTCGACGGACTTGTCAGCCTCGACGGCGGCGATCAGCGCCTTGTTGGCGCCGGGAAGGTCGGTCGCGGCGGCGGCGAGCCAGGCCTTGTATTTGTCTTCGGAGACGACGCGAATGGCGATCGGCATGAACGCGTGATCCTTGCCGCAAAGCTCGGAGCACTGGCCGTAGAACAGGCCTTCCTTCTCGGCCTTGAACCAGGTTTCGTTCATGCGGCCGGGAACGGCGTCGACCTTGATGCCGAAGGACTGCATGGCGAAGGAATGGATCACGTCGGTCGGATCGGCGGTCACGATGACGCGCACGGTCTTGTTGAGCGGCACCACCATTTCATTGTCGACGGCGAGCAGGCGCGGATAGGCGCTTCTGTCATCCTTGCCAAGCGCGGCGCGATCGGCGTCTTCCAGCATCAGCGAGTCGAAGGACAGCGGCGTTTCGCCCGGATATTCATAGGACCACTTCCACTGCGTGCCGATGACCTTGACAGTCAGATCGGGATTTTCAGGCTGGGTCAACTGATTGGTGAGAAGTTGGAAGGAGGGAATGGCGAAGAACAGCAGGATGATAACGGGCGCCACCGTCCAGACCACCTCGATCAGCGTGTGGTGGCTGGTCTTGGACGGAACCGGGTTCTTGCTGGCGCGAAAGCGCACGATCACCACGAGCAACAGGCCGAGCACCAGAAGCGTGATCGGAACGATGAACCACAGCGTGTAGTGATTGAACCAGCGAACCTCCTGCATGATCGGCGTGGCGGCCTGCTGTAGGTCAACTTGCCATTCGACCGGCTTGTCTGCAAAGGCTGAGGACGCTGTCCCAAGACAGAATAGCGTCGCCAATGCCCCAAGAGCTTTGTTCTTCACGGATACCTCTCCCCAAGCGTTTGATCGAGATCAAACAATACCGCAGAATCCCTGCTATGGTTGAATTTAAAACCATATATCGCGACCCGCCGCAACCTCGGGCTCGCGCCGACCATGCGTCATTTTTGCGCAACGTCATTTCCGCCGCGAAAAAACCGGATTCTCCTTCAAAAAATTTGATTTTCGATGCGCAGCAGGGGCTTGCCGCGCTTTCGCCGAACTGGCGCCCATGATGAAGGTTCCGCCGTTTACGACGCCGACGCTTTCCTCTAGAGACGTCGGCAGGTGACCGCTTGGCTTGATTCGACACCGAGGTTTTCATGGATTTCCGCGCAACGTCGCGCCTTGCCGCTGCGACAGTTCTACTTTCCGGGCTTCTCGCCGGCTCAGGCCCCGCCTTCGCCCAGACAGCCGCGGCGCCGAAGCCTGCCCAGGCGCAGCAACCGGGCACGGTGAAAGCCAATCACGGCGCATGGTCGATCGTCTGCGACAAGCCAGCCGGCGCGAATGAAGAACAATGCGCGCTGATGCAGAACGTCATTGCCGACGACCGGCCGGAAGTGGGCCTGTCGGTGGTGATCCTGAAGACGGCCGATCGCAAGGCCAAGATCCTGCGAGTGCTCGCGCCGCTCGGCGTTCTGCTGCCCAACGGCCTCGGCCTCAACATCGACGGCAAGGATATCGGCCGCGCCTATTTCGTCCGCTGCTTCACCGACGGCTGTTATGCCGAAGTGGTGCTGGAGGACAATCTGCTCAAGGCCTTCCGCGCCGGCAAGACCGCCACCTTCATCGTCTTCCAGTCGCCGGAAGAAGGCATCGGCATCCCGGTCGATCTCGCGGGTTTCGGCGAAGGGTATGACGCGCTGCCTTGAAGAAGCGACACGGTATAGCCGACGCATCCCTTCAATGGTACAATCACAATTGGAGGCGCTGATGAACGACATGACCGTGAAATTGCCTGAAGACCTCAAAGAGCGGCTGAAACTGCGGGCGGACGCCCATGGTTTTTCAAGTCCCGAGGATTATGTGGTTGATCTCGTCGCGCGCGATCTGAAGTTCACCGATGCGGAGAGCCGATTACGCGCACTGGACGCCGCCATCGCAGAAGGGCGCGCCGATGTGGCCGCCGGTCGGACCATAGACATGGACGACGTTTTTGACGCTCTGGAAGCCAAGCTTGCCGGGATGGGCGCACGGTGAAGGTTGTACTGACGCTCAAAGCTGCGTCCGACCTTCGAGCGATCAACGACTATATTTCCCTGACGGATCCAAACGCCGCGCTTTCCATCGTTCGCCGCCTCAGAGCATCGATGCGCGCACTGGGCGACATGCCAGAGAGGTTTTCAGTCCTTCCTGGTTATGAGGAGACCGGCCTGCGCAGGCGCGTCGAAGGCAACCACCTCATCATCTATGAGATCTCCTTGGGCCGCGTATACATCGTTCACGTCGTCCATGGCGCAAGCGATCTCGAGGCATTGCTCAGAGGAAGGGGCCGCGAACAGCCCAGTGATGGCGGATGAACAGGTACCGAAACCAGCCCTGCCCTTGCCCCAAACCCCGCGCATGCCTAGTTTACACTCCTGATTCAAATCGTAGAAAAGCTCCCGATGACCCACAGCATCTTTTCCAAGTTCGATCTGTCCGAAGCCGGCGCTCAGGCGCTCGTATCCGAGACGCTGGCCCAAGCCGACGATGGCGAACTCTTTCTCGAATATGGCGAGGCCGAGAGCCTGAGTTTCGACAATGGCCGGCTCAAGGGCGGCAGCTTCAACACCGACCAGGGGTTTGGCTTGCGCGCCGTGGCGGGCGAAGCGGTCGGCTACGCCCATTCCGGCGAAATGACCGAAAGCGCGTTGAAGCGGGCGGCGGACGCCGTGTCGGCCGTGACCCGCGGCTATTCCGGTTCGATGGCGGCGGCGCCCATACGCTCCAATTCGCGCCGCTACGGCGAGGAAAACCCGATCGGCGCACCGTCGTTTGAGGAAAAGGTCGCCCTGCTCGGCGAGATCGACGCCTATCTGCGCGCCAAGGATCCCAAAGTGCGTCAGGTGACGGCCTCTGTGACAGCAGGCTGGAAAATCGTCGAGATCCTGCGCGGCGACGGCGAGACCTTCCGCGATGTCAGGCCGATGACCCGTCTCAATATCTCTGTCGTCACCGGCGACGGCGACCGGCAGGAAAGCGGCTCCTATGGCGTCGGCGGCCGGCGCGGCTTCGGCGATTTCGTCTCCCCCGAAAACTGGCGCTTCGGCGCCGATGAGGCGCTGCGGCAGGCGCTGGTCAATCTCGAGGCGCGCGACGCGCCAGCGGGATCGATGGACGTCGTGCTCGGCAACGGCTGGCCGGGCGTGATGCTGCATGAGGCCGTAGGCCATGGCCTCGAAGGCGATTTCAACCGCAAGAAGACCTCGGCCTTTGCCGGTCTGATGGGCGAAATGGTCGCCGCTCCCGGCGTGACCGTCGTCGACGACGGCACGATCGATCAGGCGCGCGGCTCGATGAATATCGACGACGAGGGCACGCCCGCCGCCTATAACGTGCTGATCGACAACGGAAAACTGGTCGGCTACATGCAGGACCGGCAGAACGCCCGGCTGATGGGCATGAAAGCGACCGGCAATGGCCGCCGCGAATCCTATGCGCATACGCCGATGCCGCGTATGACCAACACCTATATGCTCTCGGGCGACAAGACCAAGGACGAGATCATCGCCTCGGTCAAGCGCGGCCTCTACGCCGTTTCCTTCGGCGGCGGCCAGGTGGACATCACCTCCGGCAAATTCGTGTTCGGCTGCACCGAGGCCTATATGATAGAGGACGGCAAGATCGCCTATCCGGTCAAGGGCGCGATGCTGATCGGCAACGGCCCCGAGGCGATGAAGCGCATCACCATGATCGGCGACGACTCGCGCCTGGACACCGGCATCGGCAATTGCGGCAAAGGCGGCCAATGGGTCCCCGTCGGCGTCGGCCAGCCGCATTTGCGGATGAACGATGTGACTGTGGGCGGGACCAAGGCTTAAGTTTCGCGTTTGGTTGACGGGTGGGCGGCTCGCGATGCGCACCGCTGCTGATCATTCTCGATCATTGTGCACAGCCCCTCATCCGGCTGCCGCCACCTTCTCCCCGCGCATGCGGGGCGAAGGGCGAGTGTGGCAATGTCGGCGCTCCATCCTCCTTCTCCCCGCATGCGCGGGGAGAAGGTCCCGGCAGGGGGATGAGGGGCGGAGCACGACGTCAACATAACGCCTGCGCGAAAGCCCCTACCCCTCCCCAAGCAGCCAATCCTTCAACAAGCGCGCCGCTTCACGCTCGCCAGCGCCGAAGGCGGACACCAGATAGAAGCCCTCGCGGGGGACGACTTGATCGGAGGTCGCCGCAACCAGTCGCCCTTCGCGCATCAACCCGCCGGTGATCGATTGCCAGCCGAGCATCACGCCCTGCCCGTCGAGCGCTGCCTGGGTAGCCTGGACGTAATTGGTGAATTGCCGGCCTGGCGAAATCGGCTCGGGCAGGCCGCGCTGTTTTAGGAAAGCCGGCCAGCCGAGCCACGTCGGATCCTCGGCGCGGACATGGATGAGCGGGGCGCGATCGAGCCGGATCGGGTCTCCGCCGGCCTCGTCCATGAGCCGGGAGAGGAAGGCCGGGCTGCAGACCGGCGCCACGCGTTCGGGAAACAGCAGCTCCACCAGCCCGTCGCCCCATTGCCCCAGACCGTAGCGGATGGCGAGATCGATGCTCGGCGTCAGCCTCGGCGCGCCTTGCGGCGTGGTCATGACATTGACCGCGACATGCGGTTGCAGCGCGGAGAAGCGGGCAAGCCGCGGCATCAGCCAATAGGTGGCGACGCCGACCGAACAGGCGATGGTGACCGCATGGCCCGCCGCCTCCAGCCCCCGGATTTGTTCGACGGCGTCGGCGATGCGGCCGAGGCCATCAACGACGGCCGCCTCCAGAATTTCGCCGGCCTGGGTGCGCGCCGCCGGCCGCGTGCGCCGATCGAGAAGGCGGGCGCCGACATGATCCTCCAATTGCCGCAGCGCTTGGCTGATCGCAGGCTGGGTGACGTTGAGTTCCTGGGCGGCTGCGCGCACGCCGCCAGTGCGCAGCACCGCCTCGAACACGCTGAGAAGCCGCAAAGGGGGAAGATTTTTCGCCAAGAGTATAACCCGATGCTTATCTTATGATTAGAGCTTCCGCGCTTCCAGAAGACGCCCATGCTTGCTAAAAATCAAGCTGCAAGCCGCTCCCAAGGCTCAAGAAAATGACCGACGCAAGTTAATTCCAGAGGATAGGATAATACCAGATGGACGCTCATCTCAGCCATAGCGTGAGCCTGACCGCGACAGGCGTAAACGTGCCGATGCTCGATGGCACGGTGGCCTATTTCAACAATTACTGGCTGCGCGACAATTGCCCGAGCTCGTTCGACAGCCAGACGCGCGAACGCACGTTCGACATTTTCCACGAAGCCGAAGCGCCGAAGCCCGCCAAGGCGACCATCCAGGACGAAGCGCTGGTGATCGAATGGGCCGGGTCCGGCCATGTGACGCGGCATGCGCTGTCTTTCCTCGCGCTCTACGCCAAGGGCGAGAAGCGTCATGACCCCGCCGACCTGCCGCGCCGCGCCTGGTATTCGGACCACTATCCCTCCATCGCCCGCTTCTCGCAGCCGGCGCTGAAGGCAGACAAGGCCCTCGTGGCCAAATGGATCGAGGCGATGCTGGTGGAAGGCGTCGCGATCATTACCGATATGCCCGACAGCAATGAAGGCCTCGACGATCTCGTCAAGCTGATGGGCCATGTGCGTCCGACCTTCTTCGGCGAATATTTCGACGTGCGCACCCATATCAAGCCGACCAACCTCGCCTATACCGCCAAGGCGCTCGAAATGCACACCGACACGCCGGCCGAAGACGAGGCGCCGGGCGTGCAGTTCCTGCATTGCCGCGCCAATTCCGTCTCCGGCGGCCAGAACCTGTTTCTCGACGGCGTGGCTGTCGCCAACGACCTCAAGAAGGAATTTCCGGAAGATTTCGCGCTGCTGTCGGGAACGGACATTCCCTATTACTGCGAGCACGACCACTACGACATGCGCTCGCGCCAGCGGGTGATCGAACTCGACCAGCATGGCGAGGTTTCGGGCGTCACGATCAGCCAGCACATGGCCGACATTTTCGACCTGCCGCAGGACTTCCTCGATACCTACTACCCGGCCTTCTGCCGCTTCGGCCGCATGCTGCAGTCGGACAAATACCTGATGCGCTTCCGGCTGGAAGCCACCGAATGCATCGTGTTCGACAATCACCGCATCGTGCATGGCCGTTCGGCCTATTCGGCCACCGAAGGCGACCGCTATCTGCGCGGCTGCTACGCCGATCGCGGCGAAATGCGCTCGACCTATCGCGCGCTGGTGTCGGAAGGCCGCTTCAAGGGCTGATCAGCCCCGCGTTTCGCCAAACGCCGCCGCTTCGAAATTCCAGCCGGCGGCGCGGTTGCGGATGCGCCGGAACGCCGGCGACATCTCAGACAGCGCCCGGTCCCATTCAGGATCGGGCGTTTGGCTTTCCGCCAGCCGGAAGAAGATCGGGGTCAGCGCGGCGAGCGCGAAGGGATCGAAGAAGGCGCTCTTGATCGCCCAGGCGAACAGCACGGCGCCGAGCAGCGACCAGTTGGACACGCTGTCGGGAAAAGCCGCAAATAGCCCCCCCATCGGCGGCGCCAGGATCAACAGCATGAGCAGCGTGGCGCTCCAGATCATTGCCGCCGCCGCCATGCCGTTGACGATAAGACGGCGGGAATTCTGCCCATAGAGAACAAGTCCCTGACGAGCGGCCTGCCAGGGATTGGCGGCGCGGAGATGAACCACATAGGCATAGACGAGATCGACGGCAGGGGTCATCGCGAGCGAGATCAGCCAGGTGAGCACAGCGGCCAGCCCATCCAGGCCGCGCATGGTGATGAACAGCCTCGCGCCGCCAATGAGACCGGGCACGGCGCCGGCGGCGGCGCGAATATGCGGGTCCATGTCGGACAGGAGCACCGGCCCGGAAAATCGTTCCGCCACAAGCGCCTGCGCTTCTGCGACTTGGTCCTCGCCTTGCGCCAGAGGAGAATTCTGCAGGCCTTCGTTGAAAGCGGCGGCATGAGGAAGGCCGACCGCGAGCCGCACGCGCCAGCGAAGCCGGCTGATGAGGAAGGCGGCGCCCCATAGCCCCATCAGGCCGCCCCATGCGCCGAAAATGCCGCCGCGGCCGGCAAGGCTCTCCAGCAGCCAGGCCCCCAGGATCAGCCCAGACAGAGAGGCCAGCGCCGCCGTCAGTCCGGCGGCCAGTCGCAACAGCAAAAAGGGCCAGGCGCGCTTGTAGATAGCCCAGGCGCGATCGAGGGAGATTTCCAGCATCAGCGCGGGTCCTCCCCCACCCCGTTCACACCGTGAGGCGGCGCATGGCGGCGCGCAACAGCGCGGCGAGCCGGCTCCGCCCCCAGCGGAAAGGCTGCCGTTTCAGTTTTAGCTTCGACGCCTCGACCAGGGACAGGATCTCGGGATGTTTCTCGAACGGCGCGATGTCGTAGCTCACCGCCTCGACATCCGGCCCGTCGAACAGCGGGCGCGGCGACGGCGGCGGCCAGATCATGCCGTCAAGCGCCTTCCGGACCCGTTCCTCCAAGCCGCCGAACCAGGGCGCCGCCCGCTCAAAGCGCAGGACGACGCGGCTTTCGCCGCCAACCCGGCGCACGGTTTCGGCGATATGCGCTATATCGGCCTGATCATGCGACCGCAGGAAGCGGCGCCAGAACAGAATGTCGCGCGGTCCGACCTCGGCGCCGCCGGCTTTCGACAGGATGCGCAGATAGTCATAGATCTCGGGCGGCTGCCGCTCGTTGCGGGCCGTATCGACCGCAGGCGTCAATCCATCAACTTTCAAGATGTCCGAGCAGAAGGCCGAGAAAATATCGCGCCTGTCGCGCCTGATCTGCTCGAAGTCGAGCGCCATCACCTTGAGGCGCGGCTCCGCCAGGATCGGTCCGAGCTCCACCAGGCAATTCAGCGCCATCGAGGCTTCGGGATCAGCGATCTGGCGCGCGGCGTAATCGGCCAGCGACTGGGACTTGCCGCCCTTGACCGCTTCGCCCCAGAGCGACGGCAACAGCGCCAGGGGATCGCGCAACACATAGGCCATGCGGATGTCGTCCTGCCCGAACAGGGCGCCGAGCGCCAGGAAATCGGCCGGACTCCAGCGAAAAAAGCTCTCGGTCGAGACGAGGATATTGGCGTTGCGCGCGGCGGCGGCGCGGCCGGCCTTGCGAATGGCGTCGGCCATCGGCCCCTTTCCAGAACGCACTTCGTCGAGGGCTGCGCGGACGTCGTGATGGGCGTTGCGAACCTTGAGCGACAGGATCGGATAGAGCCAGCCTTTCTTCCACAACAGGCCGCGATTGCGATAGAAATTGGCCTGGAGATAGGTCGAGGCGGTCTTGCGGGGGCCGACATGGACGATCAGCATGGCCTAGCCCCTCAATCGCTTCAGCAAACGCCGCCAGCCGATCAACGCGCCGCGGGAAAGATTGGCGAGCAGGACGCGCGGACCTTTCGGACGGAACAGATGGCTCATCCGATCCAGCAACGCCGCGACGGCGGGATCGGCGAGAAGACGTTTTTCGCGATAGAAATCACAGATCTGCACACCGTCGAGAAACAGCTGCTCGGACCCCGGCGCGGGAATGAGCCGCGCCCGATGCCGCCGCAGCAAACGCTTTTCCACCTGGCGGAAGAGCGGTCGCTTGCGCGGAATCTTGATGCTGGCGCCGGCGCCGGGGACGGCGCGAACGGTGTCGACGATCTCGCGACAGACGTCATCGGCCAGGAAATGCCGGAACATCCGACCGATATTGACGTCGGAAAACGACCGCCAGTCGCCCGCTTGGATCAGCATCAGCCGCATGAATTCCGCAAGCTCCAAAGGCAGGCGCTCATTGGCGGTCGAAGTTTCATCGACATGCGGAAGGGGTGGAAGATCGAGAATTTCGGTTGTGAAGACGTCAAAAATATCGAGATTCCGGCGGCGGATCTCATCATAGACCAACAGCGTCAGACTTGTCCCGGCTATGCCGGCGAGAGCCTCGACTTCGACGAGCGGATTGAGGATGCGGGATTTCATCCGCGCCTTGAAATGCCGGTTTCGAAAGGCGGGAAACGACAGTTTCTGACCGGTCTTGATCTGCTGCGCCCAGAAGGAATAGAGCAACGAGGCTGGATCGCGCAGGCAATAGACGATCCGCATCTCCTGGCCGACCAAATCGCGGAGCCGCGCGATCTCGGCAGGCTTCCAGTTGCGAAACCCTTCTGACGATAACAGCAGGCTCAGCCCCGCCACGCGCGCCTTCTCGGCGATACGGCGGATTTCCGCGACCTTTTCCGAGGCATCGTCGAGAATCTCGGCGGCATTGTCGGAGAGATCGTGATGGGCGACCCGCACCCGCTCCCCGGTCTGCGGATAAAACCAGCCCGCGCCTTCCAGAGCGCGGGCATTGGCGTGGAAATTGTGCTGCAGCCAGGTCGTCGCGGTCTTGTGCGGACCGACATGCAGCACGAACATCAGGTGAGCTCCGTCCGGGCGATCTTGATGCCGAAGCCTTCGAGGCCGACATAATGACGCTCGCGCGACGCCATCAACTGGATCGAGCTGATGCCGAGATCCTTGAGGATCTGCGCGCCGAGACCGATTTCCAGCCATTCGCTGTCGCGGGCCTGGGCCTGTTCATGGCCTTCGCGGCCATGGCCGATCTTGCGATTATGCTCGGAAGCGCCGACGCCCACAGAACCTTCGCGCAGATAGACGATGACGCCGCGCTTGGCGCTGGCGATCTTTTCCATGAATTTGCTGACCGGACGGGCGGCGCTGAACACATCGCCTGCGACATTCTCGGTATGCAGCCGCACCAGCACATCCTCGCCGTCGCGGATGTCGCCATAGACGATGGCGAGATGCTGCATGGGATCCCAGGGCAGCGTGAAGGCATGCGCCTTGGCCGGACCAAATTCGGTGTCGACGTCGAAGCTCGCCACACGCTCGACCAGCGTTTCCTTGCGCTGACGATAGGCGATGAGATCGGCAACCGACACCTGCTTGAGGTCATGCTGCTCGGCGAAAGAGGCCACCTGCGGGCCGCGCATCACCGTGCCGTCGTCATTGACCAGTTCGCTGATCACGCCGATCGGCGGCAGGCTGGCAAGCTTGCAGAGGTCGACGGCGGCTTCGGTGTGGCCAGAACGCATGAGCACGCCGCCCTCGCGCGACACCAGCGGGAAGATGTGGCCGGGACGGACGAAATCGAAGGCGGAGGCGTTGGGATTGGCGAGATTGCGCACGGTCAGCGTGCGGTCGTCGGCCGAAATGCCGGTCGTCGTGCCGTGCTTGAAATCCACCGAGACGGTAAAGGCCGTGGTGTGGGCGCTGTCGTTTTCCGCCACCATGGCGTTCAGGTTCAGGCGCTTGGCTTCCTCGCGCGGCATCGGCGTGCAGACGATGCCCGACGTGTGGCGCACGATGAACGCCATCTTTTCCGGCGTGCAATGGACGGCGGCGACGATCAGGTCGCCTTCGTTCTCGCGATCGTCGTCATCGGTGACGACGATGATTTCGCCTTTTTCAAACGCGCGGATCGCGTCGACGACGCGCTTCTGGTCATAGGCCATTGGTTACTCCCTATTTCAAACGGCCCGTCTGGCCTCTGTCCCGCAGATAATGATCGGCAATCGCGCAAGCCAGCATCGCCTCGCCGACAGGCACCGCCCTGATTCCGACGCAGGGGTCGTGGCGGCCCTTGGTGCGAACATTGACTTCACGCCCTTCGGCATCGATGGAGGCGCGCTCGGTGAGGATCGACGAAGTGGGCTTCACTGCAAAGCGCGCCACGATCGGCTCGCCGGTCGAGATGCCGCCCAGCACGCCGCCGGCGTTGTTGGACAGGAAGACCGGCTTGCCGTCGGCGCCAATGCGCATTTCATCGGCGTTTTCCTCGCCGGTGATTTCGGCCGCACCAAAGCCATTGCCGATCTCGACGCCCTTGACCGCGTTGATCGACATCAGCAACGAGGCGATGTCCTGATCGAGCTTGCTATAGATCGGCGCGCCGATGCCGGCCGGCACATTTTCGGCCACGACTTCGATGACGGCGCCGATGGAGGAGCCTCTCTTGCGAATGTCGGAAAGATACTCCTCCCAGACCGGGACCATGGCCGGGTCGGGGCAAAAGAACGGGTTGTTGTCGACCTCGGCCCAATCCCAATTGGCGCGGTCGATCTTGTGGACGCCGATTTGCACCAGCGCGCCGCGCACGATCACGCCCGGAACCACCTTGCGGGCCAGGCCGCCGGCGGCGACGCGGGCGGCGGTTTCGCGGGCCGAGGACCGGCCGCCGCCGCGATAGTCGCGAACGCCGTATTTGACGTCATAGGCGTAATCGGCATGGCCGGGACGATATTGCCGGGCGATTTCGCCGTAATCCTTGGAGCGCTGGTCGGTGTTCTCGATCATCAGCGAAATCGGCGTTCCTGTCGTGACATAGGTCTCGCCGTCCGCCTCGGGCATCACGCCGGAGAGAACCTTGACCAGATCCTCCTCGCGGCGCTGGGTAACGAAGCTCGACTGGCCGGGTTTACGCTTGTCCATCCAGTGCTGGATCTCGGCAAGCGTGAAGCGAATTCCAGGAGGGCATCCATCGACCACACAGCCGAGCGCCGGACCGTGGCTCTCCCCCCAGGTGGTGACGCGAAACAGATGGCCGAAAGTATTGTGCGACATGAACTGATTTCTTCCGATCGAAATGGCGGTCCGCCGCAACGGCGCCGCCGGCACACATAGAGCCTCATTTGGCAAATTTGAAGCTTTTTCGACGCCGCGAAATCGCAAATCCGCATCAGGGGTCCAACAAGGCCGCTTGCGCCGGTCGGGGCGCGTGTTAACACTTTGGCTGCGGAAAATCCAAATTGAGGGAAATTTTCGCCACATTCTCAGGGGACATAGGATGCATCTTTTATTGAAGACCATATTCGTGGGGACGAAAATGCGCATTCTCATCGCCATGCTGATAGGAGCAGCTTTCTTTCTCCTGCCGCAGCCCGGCTCCGCCGAAAGCGCCGATGTCGAAGCCGTGATCGAAGGCGTCGACGAAAACAACCTCACGCTCACGCTCGCCGACGGCAAGAAATATATCGCGCCTGAGGAATTCAATTTCGAAGGCCTGAAGAAGGGCGTGAAGGTCGTGGTGTTCTACACCGAAAGCGACGGCAAGCGGGTGATCAACGATCTGCAGATCGTCGAGTAGTAATTTCAATCTTCAATTAACAGCCGAGCGATAAAGCTGAGGCAATCGCTCCTTTTCAATGGATCTCTGATGACCGATGGGATTGTTCACAGGATCAGGCCCGTCGCCCGACAGGCCGCCATCACCGCGGGTCTGGAACTCGCGGCGATTCTTTCGCGCTTCGGCGTCGGCAAGGATGCGGCGGGCGACGGCCTGATTTTCACCCTTCACCATGTGCGGCCGGCCTCCGCCGCCGCGTTCCAACCCAACCGCATTCTCGACGTGACGCCTGGCTTTCTCGATGCGGTGCTGGTGGCGCTGCGGGAACTTGATTATGATTTCGTCTCGCTGGAGGCCGCAGCCGAAAGGCTGCTGGCGCCCCCGACCGGGCGACGATTCGCCTGTTTCACGCTCGACGACGGCTTTCGCGACAACGCGCTACATGCCAGGCCGGTGTTTGCGACCCATGGCGCGCCCTATACGATCTTCATCTCCAAGGGATTGAGCGACGCCAGTCATAGCGCCTGGTGGGAAACGCTCGCCGCGCTGTTGCGGCAGGTCGACCGCATCGACTTCGATTTCGGCCGCGGAATCGAAAACCTGCCGACCGCGACGGTCGCCCAGAAACAGGTGGCCTTCGATCGCTTGTCCAACATCATCAACCGGATCGACGAATCGGCAGCCGTGGCGGCGATCGATGCGCTGGCCGCTCGCAACGGCGTCGATGCGCTCGAAGTCTGCCGCGATCTCGTGATGACGAAAGCCGAATTGCTGGACCTGGCCGGAGATCCCCTCGCCCAATACGGCGCTCATACGGTCAGCCATCGCGGCCTGGCGCGTCTGGCCGACGCCGAAGCCGAGGCCGAAGTCGCAGATTCGGCCGCCTATGTGGCGGAACTGACAGGCCGCCCCTGCCGCAGCTTCGCCTATCCCTATGGCGACGCCCGCTCCGTGTCGCCGCGCGAGCGCGAGCGGTTGAAACGGCACGGGCTGATTGGAGTCACCACCCGGCCGGGCACGCTGCGCGCCGGCGGAGCGGCCGACATGCAGGCGCTGCCGCGCGTGTCGTTGAACGGGTTGTATCAGAAAGCGCGCTATGTGCGCGCTTTGGCCTCGGGGCTGCCGTTTAAGCTGATGGGCTGATCAAGGATATTTCCGCACCTTCTCCCAACCCGCGTCCGCCCGGATAAACTCCACCCGATCGTGAAGACGGAAGGGGCGGTCGTGCCAGAATTCGATCGACACCGGCTTCAGGCGGAAACCCGACCAGTATTCCGGCCGGGGGATGGAGCCGATGCCGAATTTCGCGGTGTATTCGGTCACCGCCTTTTCCAGCGCGAAGCGACCTTCAAGCGGCCGCGATTGCTTGGACGCCCAGGCGCCGATGCGCGAGCCGCGCGGGCGGCTGTCGAAATAGGCGTCGGCCTCGGCGTCCGACACCGGCTCCACCGGACCGCGAATGCGGATCTGCCTGTGCAGGGATTTCCAGTGAAACACCATGGCCGCCTTTTTTTGACCCAGAAGCTCCCTACCCTTCGTGCTCTCATAATTGGTGTAGATCACGAAACCGTCGGCGTCGAAGCCCTTCAGGAGAACCATGCGGACATTCGGCAGACCATCCTCATCGACGGTCGCCAGCGCCAAGGCGTTGGGATCGTTGACTTCCGCCGCCTCGGCATCCTTCAGCCATGCGCCAAACAGAGAAAAGGGCTCATTTTCATCGGTGAAGTCACCGCTTCTTAACTCATTGTCGCTCATAGTCCGCCAAATGCCTTATCATAAGTTTGAGTAATCGGGCCGTAGCTGTTGCGACACATATCAAAGCGAACCGGCGCCCAAAAGGGTCATTTTGTCGCCGTCCTCCGGACGGCAGCGATGATTTTGTTGCCGGTTTGCCTGTCGGGCTGCTTCGGCGGCGGCATGATGCCGAGCCTCGACAGCGCCGATCGTTCTCTCACCACCAATTCAGTGGCGCCCAAGTCTTCGGCGCCGACAGAAAAGGAATCGGACGAAATCACCGTCCGTAACGCCGTGAGTTCGGTCGACCTGACGAAAATGGGAGCGGCGTCCATACCCTGGGCTAATGCGAACACCGGCAGCGCCGGGGTTATCAGTGCGATCACGGAAGAAGCGGATGGCGGCTTTGCCTGCCGGACATTCACGACGACGCGTCATTCCTATCGCGGCATCTCCAATTTTTCGGGCAAGGCCTGTCTTGTGGACGAAGGAGAATGGCGTCTCGTGAATTTCAAGGAAGCCGACTGACCGCCCGTCTGAAGGAGCGGCGGCGGCGGCGGCGTTAGTCAGGGTGGATAGTCATGCGTGATCCCTATTCGGTTCTCGGCGTCAGCCGAAACGCCGACCAAAACGAAATCAAGGCTGCTTGGCGAGCCGCCGCCAAGGCGTTGCATCCCGACCAGAATCCGGACGACCCGACAGCCACGAGCCGCTTCAGCGAAGTCGGCCGAGCCTATGACATTCTGCGCGATCCCGAAAAGCGGCGCCGCTTCGATCAGGCCCGCGCCCGCTCCTCCGGCCAGACCACCGCCAGCAAGGAAAAGACCTTCATGGAGCAGCGCGCCGAGCGCGCCCGCATGGAAGCAGAGGCCCGCGCGGCCCGCGCCCGGGCCGCCGCCGCCGCAGCCGCCGTGGAAGCCGAACAGGCTCAAAAAGGCGCGGAGAAGCATGAAAGCGCCGAGGATGTGCTGGCCAAGATGTTCGGCGGCAAAAAAGGCCCCGAACAGCCCGCTTCGGCCGGCGACAAGAAGGCCGATCCCCGCGTCGAGCCGAAGACCGAGCCGCGCGCGGAGGCCCGCACGGAACAACGCGCAGCGACCCGCGCCCAGCCCAATGCGGAGCCCGAGCCGGAAGGCGGCGAGATCAAGGTTTCGCCAGCGCTCGATCTCATCTCCTATGTGTTCAAGCGGTTGATCCGCCCGGCGACAGCCCCCGAGCGCGCGCCAGACCTGGTGCTCGACGCGCCCGTGAGCATCGAGGACCTGCTCAAGCGTCTCAACCCGACCGTGACACTGCCGGACGGCAAGATGATCAGCATCCCCCTGCCCGAGAACGCGCATGACGGCAGCGTGGTCAGGGTGGAAGGCTATGGCCACCGCCTGCCCGGCATGAAGCGCGGCGACGTGGTTGCGACCCTGCGCATCAAGCCGCATAAATGGTTCCGCTGGGACGGCGGCGATCTCCTGACCTATGTCGACATCGACATCGAAAACGCCGTGCTCGGCTGCGAGGCGACGGTGACGACGCCGGATGGCGAAGCGAAAGTGACGATTCCACCCTGGTCCGGCTCGCAATACCGGGCCCGCATCGCCGGCAAAGGCCTGCCCATTTCCAAGGACAAGCGCGGCGACCTGATCGCCGAGGTGCGGGTGCTGCTCTGGGACCATCCGGACCAAAAAGTGATCGATTTGATGCGTTCGATGAAGAACGGCCTGTATTTGTGACGCTTTTGTAAAAGAATTCAGTGTGCATCCCGGCGCGTTCGCCTATTGCGGCTGGTTGAAGGCGGCAAATAGACAATTCTTACATTTGCAAACAATTGATGAAGCGGCCGGCGCTTGAACCGCCATCCTCCCTGTGCGATAGGCGTTCGACATTCGTCTTATCTGGAGAGGTCTTCATGGTACAATCTGCCGGACTGATGGCGGGCAAGCGCGGCGTCATCATGGGCGTCGCCAACAACCGTTCGATCGCCTGGGGCATCGCCAAGGCCATCCATGCGCAGGGCGGCGAAATCGCTCTGACCTATCAGGGTGAAGCGTTGAAGAAGCGCGTCGAGCCGCTTGCCGCCGAAATCGGCGCAATCGTCGCCGGTGATTGCGACGTGTCGGATGAAGCCAGCATCGACGCAGCCTTCGCCGAGATCGAAAAGATCTGGGGCAAGATCGACTTTCTGGTGCACGCCATCGGCTTTTCCGACAAGGACGAGCTGACCGGCCGCTATGTCGACACCACGCCCGGCAATTTCGACAAGACCATGCGCATCTCGGTCTATTCCTTCACCTCTGTCGCCCGTCGCGCCGAAAAGCTGATGACGGATGGCGGCGCGATGGTGACGCTGACCTATTACGGCGCCGAAAAGGTGATGCCGAATTATAACGTGATGGGCGTCGCCAAGGCTGCTCTGGAAGCCAGCGTGAAGTATCTCGCCGTCGACCTCGGACCGAAGAACATCCGCGTCAACGCGATCTCCGCCGGGCCGATCAAGACGCTTGCCGCCTCGGGCATTGGCGATTTCCGCTATATCCTCAAGTGGAACGAGTATAACGCGCCGCTGCGTCGCACCGTCACCATCGAGGAGGTCGGCGATGTCGGCCTTTACCTGCTGTCGGATCTGTCGCGCTCGGTCACTGGTGAAACCCACCACGCCGATTCCGGCTATCACGTCGTCGGCATGAAGGCGGTGGACGCGCCCGACATCAGCGTCGTCAAGGACTGATCCTTTTTCGGGAGCCCCTGTGAGCCTCTACATCATCCGCCATGGCCAGACGGCCTGGAACGCCGAGTGGAGGCTTCAGGGCCAGAAGGATATTCCGCTCAACGATCTCGGCCGCCAGCAGGCGGCCGAAAACGGCGTGGCGCTCGCCCGCCTCGAGGCCGACCTCACCGGCTTCCACTTCGTCTCCAGCCCGCTCGGCCGGGCCCGCGAGACGATGGAAATCCTGCGCCGCTCCGCCGGCGTCGATCCCCTCGCCTACGAGATCGAGGACCGCCTCAAGGAAATCTGCTTCGGCGATTGGGAAGGCCGGACCTCGGCTGAAATCTCCGTCGACACGCCAGACAAAGTGAAGGCGCGCAAGCGGCAGAAATGGGATTTCATCCCGCCGGGCGACAATGCCGAAAGCTATGAGATCCTCTCCTGGCGGGTAGGCTCCTGGTTTCGCGCCATCACCCGCCCCACCGTCGCCGTCTGCCATGGCGGCGTGATCCGCTGCCTGTTCAAGCTCTCCGGCACGCTGGACAAGGACGCCGCCGCCAAGATGGACGTGCCGCAGGACAAGATCCTGCGCCGCGCGGACGACGGCACGCTTGCGTGGGTGTGAGCGGCTCTCACTCCCGCCCCAACAGATCCCGCGCCGTCGCCTGCGCCATCTCCGCCAGCACCTCGTAATGCGGCTTGCGGGCGCTTGAGGCGCGCCAGTAGAGGCCGATGTCGCGCCAGATCGGCCAGTCGCGGATGCGGGCGAGCGCGACATTCTGCTCCTTCAGAAATTCCGAGCGGATATAGAGTTCCGGAAACAGCGACATGCCCATGTCGATCGCCACCATCTGGCGGATGGCGTCGAGGCTGGTGCCTTCGTAATTTTCGGCGAAAACAGCGCCCGAGGCTTCGGCGAGGCCGCGGACATTTTCAAACAGGCGGTGGCCGCGCCCGAGCGTCAGCAGGGTTTCGCCCGAGAGTTCGGCCAGCGTGATCTCGTCGCGTCCGGCGAGACGGTGACCACTCGGCAGGCCGAGCATGATCTCTTCCCGGCAGATCGGCGCATAGGCGAAACTGCTCTCGTCTGGGGGACGCGGACCCAGCGCGCAATCGATGTCTCCAGTGCGGATGCGATCTTCCAGCGCGGTCGGACGGTCCTCGCGCAGATACACTTTCAAAGCCGGGTAGCGGGCGTGCAGCGCAGGCAGGAAATAGGGCATCAGATAGGGCCCGACCGTCGGCGCAATGCCGAGACGGATCAGGCCGCCAAGGTTTTTCCGGCCCGATGACGCCAGCGCGACGATCTCGTCCAGCCCCAACAACAGCGTGCGGGCTGCCGCGATGATGTCGTCGCCGATCGGCGTGGGCGCGATCTGCGTGGCGGACCGATCGATCAGGGTGACGCCCAATTGCTTTTCGAGCAGCGCCACCTGCACCGACAGCGTCGGCTGCGAGACATGGCAGCGCCGGGCCGCCTCGCCGAAATGCCTGACATCGCCCAGAGCGACGAGATATTCCAGCTGGCGATGGGTGGGGCGATAGGGCATTCGATAGCTCCTCTCTATCGAATTCATATAATCAATCAATTGGCGCAATCAAGCGACGTAGCCCATATTCATAATCGTAACCAAGGAGACCGATATGAACCCGCTCATGAAAGCATTGCGCGTCCGCCATGAAATCCTGCAGAGCAAGATCGAAGGCGAGATGAAGGCCAAGCAGCCCGATACGATCAGGATCACGGCGCTCAAGCGCATGAAGTTGAAGCTGCGCGATCAGATCGCCGCGCTGGAGCGCGCGGGCGCGGCTTTCCAACAGGATCGTCTGAACCGCCGCCAGATGAAGACGATCCCGATCAAGGCGTAAGCCCCTGGCCCGGATCCTTGCCCGGGCCGTCCCCCTCATACCAAGGTTCCTTGGTATCTGGCTGCGCCTGTCGCCCCTCGCCTCTACAGCGAGGGGCGTTTCTGTTTGGGGCGATCAGCGCTCCAGCAGCGCCACCGCCTCGACATGCGACGACCACAGGAACTGGTCGATTGGGGTGACGCGTTTCAACGTGAAGCCGCCATCGATCAAAATTGCGAGATCGCGCGCGAACGTGGTCGGATTACAGGAGACGGCGGCGATGCGGGCCACTTTCGAGCGACAGAGTTCGCGGACCTGGGCTTCGGCGCCGGCGCGCGGCGGGTCGAAGACGACAGCGTCGATCTGCTTGAGATCCATCGGCTGCATCGGCCGGCGGAACAGATCGCGGCGCTCGACGGAAACGGGCTTCAGCCCTTGGGTGTTGCGGGCGGCGTGATCCAGCGCGGCCAGCGCTGGGCCATCGAATTCCACGGCATGCACATGCGCCTTGCGGGCCAGACGCAGCGAGAATGTGCCGCAGCCGGCGAACAGATCGGCGACGCGCTTGGCCTTGCCGACATGGGCGAGCACGAGCTCGGCCATCGCCTGCTCGGCGCGTTCGGTGGCCTGCATGAAGCCGCCGGGCGGCAGCACCACCGGGATCTGGTCGAACATGACAACCGGCTTATGCGGCTCGACCAGGATCTCGTCAGCGACGGAGATGCGGGCGACGCCCTTTTCCTTGAGACAGAGATCGACGGCCGCCTGCCGCTTCTTCTGGTCCGGCTTTTTCATCTCGTCGAAGGCGAGATCGAGACCCGACGCTGTCAGTTGGATCGTCACCCGGAAGGGATCGGCGCCCGAGGCCAGCGCGCCGGCGATGCGGCGGATGGCCGGCAGGCGGCTGACGATGCCCGGATGGGCGATGGGACATTCCTCAACGGCGACAATATGATGGCTGCCGGCCTGCATGAAGCCGAGCATCAGGCCCTTGTCGGTCGGACGCCCGGACATGGTCACGCGGCGACGTTCGCCCGGCGCGCAGGCGATCAGCGGCAGGACTTCGGTTTCGATGCGGTGCTGACGCAGCGCCGCGACCACGAGATCGCGCTTATAGGCCTGATAGGGCGCATCCGCCCAATGCTGCAACGAACAGCCGCCACAGGCGCCGCCCTGGCCCTCGGGGCCGAAATGCTTGCAGGGCGGCGTCACCCGGTCGGGAGATGTCGTCGACCAGGACATGACGGACGCCTGGTTCTTGACGCGCGCCACCGCCACCTCTTCGCCGGGCAGCGTGAACGGCACGAAAACAGGACCGGATTCGCTGCGGGCGATGCCGTCGCCCTCAGCGCCGATGGCGTGAATGGTCAGTTGTTCTGCGCTCATGTTTTTCTTCCGGCCAGGAGATATTCGGAATTTCCGTCGCCGCCGGAAATTGGAGAGGGGCTTACACCCAGGCTTTCCCATCCGCCAAGCGAATTCAGCCAATCGACCATATCCGCGACGGTTTTGTCGGCCAGACGCTTGTCGCGCACCAGGCCGCCCTTGCCGACGCCTTCGCGACCGACCTCAAATTGCGGCTTGACCAACAGCAGACACCAGGCGCCGGGCGCTGCGAGATCAAGCGCCGGCGGCATCGCCAGCCTCAGCGAAATGAAGGAGACGTCGGAGACAACGGCGCCGATCGTGCGGCCACCGAGATGACCGGCGTCGAGCGCGCGCGCATTGACGCTTTCGATATTGGCGACGCGGGGATCATTGGCGATGCGCGGAGCCATTTGTCCATGGCCGACATCGACGGCCGTGACATGGGCCGCGCCCTCCTCCAACAGCACCTGGGTGAAGCCGCCGGTGGAGGCGCCGATATCCAGACAATCGAGACCCGCAGGCGACAGGCCGAAAGCCTCGAGCCCCGCCTTGAGCTTGAGCGCGGCGCGCGAGACATAGGCGCGCGCCGGATCGTCGACCAGGATATCGGCCAGTTCGGGGACGAGCGCTCCCTGCTTGGTCGCGACAGCGCCATCCACGGTGATCGCCCCGCGCTTGATGGCGTCGGCGGCGCGAGAGCGGCTTTCGAACAGGCCTCTTTCGATGAGAAGCTGGTCGAGGCGGCGAAGTTCAGTCATGGCGTGCGTTCCTGGATCAAAGCGCCGGTTGATCAGCTTCCGACGAGGAAGACAAGAGGCGGGCGGCAAGAGAGACGCGTCCAGCGCCAATTCCATCTTCACCCTATTTTAGACATAAGGAATTTATTTATGAGTTAAGCATATAATTCCCCCTCAGAATCCATGGGGGAAGAGATGAACAGACCTGACATAAAGACGATGATGATTGGCATAATGGGGGCGATTGTCATTTCCGTCATCGCGCTCTCCGCAGTTTCCCTGCGCAGCATGGCAACCATGGGCGCGGCAACCGCCGACATCGGCGATTACTGGGTTGAGCGACTGCTGAACGCGCGCGAGATCAAGGGGAGTTTCGCCAATGTCAGGCTGGCGCTCGCCCGTCACGCGATGATCGGCAACAAGGACGACTTCGTTGCCGAAGAAACGAACCTGGCCACGGCCAAGGACGAACTCGACAAATCGATTGCCAATTATGAAAGCGGTGTCCGGACGGAAAAGGGTCGCGCTCTGATCAACGAGATCAAGCCGCTGATTGCCGACTATTACGCAGCCGCACAGGGTTTTGTCGATCTGGTCAAAGCCGACAAGAAATCGCAGGCCTTTCCCTATTTTCGCAGTGAGTTGAAGCCGCGGGCGGACGCGGTCAACACCAAGATCAACGAACTGGTGGATTTCGTGGTCGGCAACGCCCATGACACGGTGAAGGACGCCGAAGCTTCGGCGGGCTTCGACTTCATGGCGACGCTGGCGATTTCCATCGTCGCATCCGCAATTGGGATTATTGGCATGTTCGTCGCCGTCTCAGGCGTCGCCAACCCGATCCAGCGCATCACAGCCGCCATGCGCCGCCTGGCCGAAGGCGATATCACGACCGAGATCCCCTTTGCCGGACGCGCCGACGAAGTGGGCGCCATGGCCGGCGCGGTCGAAGTGTTCCGCCAGAACGCCGTCAACAACAAACGGCTTGAGGAAGAGGCGCGCGCCGCCCGAGGCGCGACCGAAGAAAGCCGGCTCGCCGAACAACAGCGCGCCGCCCGCGAGGCCGAACAGCTGCGCATCGCCACTTCAACGCTCGGCGACAGCCTGAAGAAGCTTGCCTCTGGCGACCTGACCTGCCGGATCAACACGGCCTTCGCCGCTGAATATGAAAGCCTGAGGTCCGACTTCAACGTCACCGTCGAGCAATTGAGCCAGACCATCGCCTCGGTGTCTGTCGCCGTGCAGAATATGGATAGCGGCACGCGGGAAATTTCCTCCGGCGCCTCCGACCTCTCCAAGCGCACCGAACAGCAGGCCGCCTCGCTCGAAGAAACGGCCGCCGCGCTCGACGAGATCACCGCCAATGTCTCGAGCTCCAGCAAGCTGACCGACGAGGCCCGCACTGTGGCGCAATCGGCCAATCAGAGCGCATCCGAATCCGCCAAGGTGGTGGCGCATGCCGAAGAGGCGATGCAGCGCATCGAGCAATCCAGCCAGCAGATTTCCAATATCATTGGCGTGATCGACGAGATCGCCTTCCAGACCAATCTCTTGGCGCTCAACGCCGGCGTCGAGGCGGCCCGAGCGGGCGAAGCCGGCAAGGGTTTCGCCGTCGTTGCCCAAGAAGTCCGCGAACTCGCGCAGCGCTCGGCCAACGCCGCCAAGGAAATCAAGTCGCTGATCCGCAACTCCACCACCGAGGTGGAAAGCGGCGTGCAACTGGTACGCGACACCGGCGAGGCGCTGAAGACGATCGGCGGCTATATCGGCACGATCAACCGCCATATGGAATCGATCGCCACCTCGGCGCGCGAACAGTCGACCGGCCTCGCAGAGGTCAATGTCGCCGTCAACCAGATGGACCAGACCACCCAGCAGAACGCCGCCATGGTGGAGCAATCCACCGCCGCCGCAGCCTCGCTCGCCCAGGAAGCCGGCAAGCTGCGTGAGCTCGTCGCCCAGTTCCGCCTGGAGCATGGCGCGGCCGCCCAGACGGCAGCGCTTCGCCAGACGACAGCCGCGATGGCGCGGCCCGTCTCATCCTCCAGACCGGCCGCCGCCCGCCCGGCTCCGGCTAGGTCAGCCGCCAAGGCCGTCTCGCATGGCAATGCCGCCGTCAAGGACGACTGGGAAGAGTTCTGAACGAAAGAACTCATTGCCTGAACACCACAGCGCGGGGCATTGCTCCGCGTTTTTGCATTGGAGACGCTTATTTTACAACGCCATAAGTCGAATTAGAAAATGATATATTAAGCTTCCCTAAATAAGTTTTTCGTATCCTTAACCATCGACCGTCGCGCGCTGCAAAGAGCTGACCGGCGACTGCCACCACCGCACCTTCCGAGGTGAGACATAGCGAAATGATTTCGCCGGGGCATGCGACGAACAGCCTTGAACAGGCCTCGCGCAGGCAATCTCCTAAATCGGGTGATCGGATCAATCTTATGAAGGACCGCTATGAAAAACCTTCCTATCGTCTATAAAATCCTGCTGATCCTCGCCGCTTTCGGCGCTTTCGCCGTCGCGGCGTCGTTCTATGCCGGCCAGAAGATCAAGCATGTCGATACAGCCTATTCCGGACTTCTGGTGACAGAACAGCGCGCAGCCCAGTTTCTCGCAAAGTCCAATCGGGCATTCCAGAACGCCCGAGCGGCGATCGGCGAAACCATCATGGTTTCTGACCCTACGGCAGTTGAAACCGCGAAAGCTGAGTTTGCCTCTGCGCGAAAAAGCTTCGATGATTTCACGAACACAGCCATAAAGGCGCTCCCAGACGATCAAGACCTGAAAACATTTCGGGAACTCGGTATCACGATCCTCGACAAGGATTGCGCGGCTTCCTTCGTTGCTGGCGCCGCAACTACTACAGACGCAGATGTCATAAAGGCGATCGAGCTCTTCAGAAGCCAATGTCAGACCAAGTTTCCGCCATTGAGTAAGGTCATTGCCGACAAAACGAAGGAGCTGGAAGCTGTGGCGGCAAAAGTCAGCGACGACCTGACGGTCCAATCGCTCTTCATCGCCAACTCTACACTTGCAGGCATGATCATCGGCACTGCGGTCATCATGACAGCCGCCTATTTCGCTGTGCGCGCATGGCTTGTCGCGCCGCTCGACATCATGCGGTCGGGTATGGCGAAGCTGGCTGATGGAGATCTCAACCTGGAGATTTCCGGCCGCGACCGCGGCGACGAAATCGGCAAAATGGCCGTTGCGGTGCAGGTGTTCAAGGACAATGCGCTCCGGGCCCGCCAACTCGAAAGCCAGAGCGAGCAACTGCGCAGCGACGCCGAGCAGAACCGCCTCGCCGAACAGCAGCGCGCCGCCCGCGAGGCCGAACAGCTGCGCATCGCCACTTCAACGCTCGGCGAAAGCCTGAAGAAGCTTGCCTCGGGCGACCTGACCTGCCGGATCGACACGGCCTTCGCCGCCGAATATGAAAGCCTGAGGTCCGACTTCAACGTCACCGTCGAGCAATTGAGCCAGACCATCGCCTCGGTGTCTGTCGCGGTGCAGAACATGGACAGCGGCACGCGGGAAATTTCCTCCGGCGCCTCCGACCTTTCCAAGCGCACCGAACAGCAGGCCGCCTCGCTGGAAGAGACCGCCGCAGCGCTGGATGAGATCACCGCCAATGTCTCGAGCTCCAGCAAGCTGACCGACGAGGCGCGGGGCGTGGCGCAATCGGCCAATAAGAGCGCGGCGGAATCCGCCAAGGTGGTGGCGCATGCCGAAGAGGCCATGCAGCGCATCGAGCAATCCAGCCAGCAGATTTCCAACATCATTGGCGTGATCGACGAGATCGCCTTCCAGACCAATCTCTTGGCGCTCAATGCCGGCGTCGAAGCGGCGCGCGCTGGCGAAGCCGGCAAGGGTTTCGCCGTCGTCGCCCAGGAAGTCCGCGAACTCGCCCAACGTTCGGCAAGCGCCGCCAAGGAGATCAAGGGACTGATCCAGAATTCGACCTCGGAAGTCGAAGGCGGCGTCAAGCTCGTGCGTGACGCCGGCGAGGCGCTGAAGACCATCGGCGGCTATATCGGCACGATCAACCGCCACATGGAATCCATCGCCACTTCGGCGCGCGAACAATCGACCGGCCTCGCAGAGGTCAATGTCGCCGTCAACCAGATGGACCAGACCACCCAGCAGAACGCCGCGATGGTGGAGCAATCCACCGCCGCCGCCGCCTCGCTCGCCCAGGAAGCCGGCAAGCTGCGTGATCTCGTCGCCCAGTTCCGCCTGGAGCATGGCGCGGCCGCCCAGACGGCAGCGCTTCGTCAGACGGCAGCCGCCATGGCGCGTCCCACTGCGGCCGCCCGCCCGTCCGCCTCTCGCACCGCTCCGGCCCGCCCGTCCCCGGCTCGCCCAGCCGCCAAGGCCGCCTCGCATGGCAACGCCGCCGTCAAGGACGACTGGGAAGAGTTCTGAGATCAGCAGATATTCCTCTGACAAAACGGTGCGGGGCCAAGGTCCCGCGCCGTTTTGTTTTGAGCGACTGTGCGCTGGTTTCAATCAGAACGCTGATACTCTCCAAGCGCCCAATCACGCACGGTCGATTAAGTAAAACAGCCACGCAAAAACATATTTCACTTTATTATAATATATAGATTATAATAAATCACGCCCCACGAACCACAACCACACGTTAACTGTTCGTTTTTGATTAAATATGTAGACACCATTCGTGGTTTGTTATTTGGCGCATGCCGCTCGTAAATATAAAAGGGAAAACTCCATGAAAAACATTCCGATCACGCTGAAATTCCTGCTGATTATGGGGCTCTTCGGGTTTTTTACACTGGCAGTGGCGCTCTATTCCGCATCAGTCATGAGCGACATTGATGGCGGATACAGCGATCTCATAGAGCACGAATCCGTCGCGGCCGTGTCCTTGGCGCGCGCCAACCGCAATTTTCAGACCATCCGCGCCACTGTCGGCGACATTATCATGGCCTCCGATCCAAAAATTCTGAATAGCGCAAAGGCGGAATTCGATGTCGCGCATCGGAGATTTATCGATCTCATGGATACCGCCATTGCAGCCGCGGCGACCGAAACATCGCTTCCGGACATCAAGGCGCAGGCTTTGAAAGTCATTGATGTCACCTGCAGCGATATCATTGCGGCCGGATTGAGCACGACGGACCCGACAGCCAATCAGAAGATCCAGAGAGAATTCTACAAGATCTGCCAGCCGGAGATTGTCGGTGTTTCCGAGGCGATCACCGCAGCCACCGCTAAACTGACCGACAAGCAGGTAACGGAAAGCGCCAAGATCACCTCGACCACAGAACACGCCATTCTGATGGTGTTCTTCGCGATTCTGGCTGGGTTCATGCTGGTCTGCGCCATCGGTTACGCTGTCGTCCGCGCGACGGTCGTCAAGCCGATCAGCGCCCTTTCCGCCACCATGGATATTCTCGCCAAGGGGGATCTCGAAGCATCGGTTCAAGGCGCGGATCGCCGCGACGAGATCGGCGCCATGGCCAGGGCTGTGCAGGTATTCAAGGACACTGGCGTCAAAGCCCGCGACCTCGAAGCGCAGACCGCCCAGGACCGCCACATGACGGAAGCGGAACGCGCCCGCGCGGCCGAACAGGACCGCCGCCGCGCCGGCGAAATGGCCGAGGCGACTGCAGGCCTCGCCGCTGGGCTGAAACAACTGGCGAATGGCGATCTCGGCGTCGAACTGTCGCAATCTTTCGCTGCGGATTTCGACGGCCTTCGCCTCGATTTCAACGCAGCGGTCTCGCAGCTCCGCGACACGCTCGCCTCCGTCGCCGAAGCCACGCGCTCGATCGATTCCGGCACGCGGGAAATTTCCTCCGGCGCCTCCGACCTCTCCAAGCGCACCGAGCAGCAGGCCGCCTCGCTCGAAGAAACGGCGGCTGCGCTGGATGAGATCACCGCCAATGTCTCAAGCTCCAGCAAGCTGACCGACGAGGCCCGCACCGTGGCTCAGGCCGCCAATCAGAGCGCCGCGCACTCCGCTGGCGTCGTGTCCCATGCCGAAGAGGCGATGCAGCGCATCGAACAATCGAGCCAGCAGATCTCCAATATCATCGGCGTGATCGATGAGATCGCCTTCCAGACCAATCTCTTGGCGCTGAACGCCGGCGTCGAGGCCGCCCGCGCTGGAGACGCCGGCAAGGGCTTCGCCGTCGTGGCGCAGGAAGTGCGCGAGCTCGCCCAGCGCTCGGCCAAGGCCGCCAAGGAAATCAAGGGGCTGATCCAGAATTCGACCTCGGAAGTCGAAAACGGCGTGAAACTGGTGCGCGACACCGGCGAGGCGCTGAAGACCATCGGCGGCTATATCGGCACGATCAACCGCCACATGGAATCCATCGCCACTTCGGCGCGCGAACAATCGACCGGGCTCGCGGAAGTCAACACTGCCGTCAACCAGATGGACCAGACCACCCAGCAGAACGCCGCCATGGTGGAGCAGTCCACCGCCGCCGCAGCTTCGCTCGCCCAGGAAGCCGGCAAGCTGCGCGATCTCGTGGCACAGTTCCGCCTGGAGCATGGCGCGGCCGCCCAGACGGCAGCGCTTCGCCAGACGGCTGCAGCCATGGCGCGTCCGGCGGCGGCCAGCACGGCAGTCTCTCGCCCCGTCGCGGCCCGCCCTGCCGCCAAAGCCGTCTCGCATGGCAACGCCGCCGTCAAGGACGACTGGGAAGAGTTCTGAGACGGCCAAACAAGCATGGACGACGACGCGCGGGGCTTCGGCCCCGCTTTTTTTTGGAGGAAGGGCCACAGGCAGACGAAAGACCGGCTCGCTGTCCGCAAGCGTTATTTAGCATATACTGATTCAATTTTGTATTTTTTTACAGAGACTTGCGCGCAAAGCAAGAAAAGTAAATCCGCATGACAAACCAACGGTTCGTTAATTTTATATAGCTAAAACATGAGCAGGTTTCGCATGGCTTGCGCTTTGTCAAAACCTGTCATTCGTGTGGGGCGGAGCCATCGTGAAATCCATCATCAATTCTCTACCACTGTCGGTGCAGATCATCGGCAGCGTCGCAGCTGTTCTGGTGTTGGTTGGCGCCGCCAATCTCGCCTATGAAATTTCCCAGCAGAATGCGTCGATCGAAGAAAACGCGCAGAAGCGCGGCGATGCGGCGCTCGACATGCTGGAATCCGTGCATGTGAGCGCCATGCTGAACCGGGACAAGGTGGCGGACGGCGATCCCGCGATCGAAACGCTCGACGGAACCATGGAGCGCTTTTCCTCCCAGAGCCAGGGCGTCGATCTCTGGCTGGTGATGGGTCCGAAGATCGTGGCCTTCCAGAAATCGGAAGGCGCACAGGAATTCGAAGGCCCCAAAGACGCCGTTGACGAAAAGACAATCACCGACAAGGCCGGCCAGGTCACGGTCGCAGGCGAACATATGCGCATCACGCGCCCGGTCATTCTGGGTCAGGGCACTGCGGCCGATCCAGCCTGCGCGGCCTGTCATACCGCAAAAATGAATATTCAGGCGGGCGAAGTCGTGGGCGCCTATAGCGCCGCCGTCGATCTCGCTCCCGAGCGCGCCGCCGTGTCGGCTGCGATCAAGACGAAACTCCTGATCGGCTTCGCCGTGTTGACCATCGCGCTCGGCGCCATCGCCCTTCTTCTCAGGCTCACCGCAATCCGCCCGCTGCGCAAGCTGGCGAACGCCACGGAGCATCTCGCAAATGGCGACATCTCTGTGGATGTCGAAGGTCATGACCGCGCCGACGAGATCGGCGCCATGGCGCGGGCGCTCGACGTGTTCCGGGCCGCGTTCATTCGCAATCGCAAACTCGAGGCCGAAGCGGAAGAGAACCGTCAGATGATGGAGCGCAGCCGCCTGGAGACGCAGGCCCGCGCCGAATCCGAGGCTGCCGCCCGCCTCAAACAGGCGACCTCGGGACTTGCCGGCGGATTGCGTCGGCTGGCCGATGGCGATCTGGCCTTCGAACTGACCGAACCTTTCGCACCAGACTTCGAAGCCCTGCGGCACGACTTCAACGCCTCGGTCAAGCAGCTCGGCGACGCATTGTCCGCCATCCGGTCGAGCGTGAGCGTCATCGATGCTGGTTCGCGCGAGATCGCCACCGGCGCAGCCGATCTCGCCAAGCGCACGGAATCGCAAGCCGCCTCGCTTGAAGAGACCACATCGGCCGTCGAACAAATCACCGTCAACGTCTCCAATTCGACGCATCTGACCAAGGAAGTGCTCGACGAGGCGACGGTGGCCAATGCCGACGCCGGCAAATCAGGCGCGATCGTCGCCAATGCCGAAGCCGCCATGCAGCGCATCGAGGATTCCTCCGGCAAGATTGCCAGCATCATCAGCGTGATCGACGAAATCGCCTTCCAGACCAATCTGCTGGCGTTGAACGCCGGCGTGGAAGCCGCACGCGCCGGAGACGCCGGCAAGGGCTTTGCCGTCGTGGCGCAGGAAGTGCGCGAACTCGCCCAACGGTCGGCCAATGCCGCTAAGGAGATCAAGGAACTGATCCAGAACTCGTCGAACGAAGTCGGTAATGGTGTGAAACTGGTGCGCGACGCAGGCGCCGCGCTCAATGCGATCGGCGGCCACATCCTGACGATCAATCGCAAGATGGAGGAAATCTCCACGGCGTCCCGCGAACAATCGATCGGGCTCAAGGAAGTCAACGCCGCTGTTTCCTCAATGGATCATTCCACGCAGCAGAATGCGGCCATGGTGGAACAATCGAGCGCGGCGGCTGCAACGCTGGCCCAGGAAGCCGCCAAGCTGCGCGATCTCGTCAACCGGTTTTCGCTTGCTCATACGGCGGCGCAGCCCGCAAACCTTCTGCGCCAGACCGCTTCTCGCATGGCGAGCGCAACCTTCAGCGCTCCGCAGCGCAGTCGCAACTCCGCGCCCCGGCCGACAAGCGGCAATCTCGCTGTCAAGGACGACTGGGAGGAGTTCTGATCGGCTCCATCCCTCACAGACATGACGCCCCCGGACGGTCCGCCGTCCGGGGGTTTTCATTTTCCGGCTCCTCGGCCATAGTCGTTGTCTGAACAGGAGACAGACCATGTCCTTCTTTCCCGGCCACGATCCAGAGCCCGGCGACGCGCAGGCCGTCGACCAGGTCGAGCTTCTGATCATTCCGCGCTCGTCCGATATCGGCAATTTCGAGGTGCGCCGTGCGCTGCCCTCCGCCAAGCGCCGAATGGTCGGCCCGTTCATCTTCTTCGACCGGATGGGCCCTGCCCTGTTGCGCGCCGGCCAGGCCATGGATGTGCGGCCGCACCCGCATATCGGGCTGTCCACGGTCACCTATCTGTTTGATGGCGAGATCCATCACCGCGACAGTCTGGGCACCGGTATGGTGATCAAGCCCGGCGACATCAATCTGATGACATCCGGGCGCGGCATCGTCCATTCCGAGCGGACGCCGGACAATCTGCGCGGAAAGCCCTTCTCAATCTCCGGCCTGCAGACCTGGCTGGCGCTGCCGGAAAGCCATGAAGAGATCGACCCCGTGTTCGCCCATACCGGCGTCGGCGATCTGCCAGTGTTTGAAGACGGCGCAAGCCGCGGCCGTGTCGTGATCGGATCCTGGCAAGGCCTCGCCTCGCCAGTCAAGACGCCGACCGACACGGTTTATGTCGACCTGACGATCGGCGCCGGCGAGACCTGTCCCTTCCCGGCCGGCGCGGAAGAGCGCGCCGCCTATGTACTGGAGGGAACGGTGCTGATTTCCGGCATCGAACATCCCGCCGATCAATTGCTGGTATTCCGCCCGGGCGACTCGATCGACCTGACGGCGGGACCGACGGGCTGCCACATCATGCTGTTCGGCGGCGAGGCGATGGCCGAGAAGCGCTATATCTGGTGGAATTTCGTCTCCTCCTCCAAGGAGCGGATCGAACAAGCCAAGGAAGAATGGCGCACCGGCAAGTTCGATATCGTGCCCGGCGACGAGGAGGAATTCATCCCGCTGCCGGCGACGTAACGACGCGTTTTGGCGCGCCAAGCTTGGCGGCTGACGCGATTGGGGCTAGGGTGGTCCGATGCGCGCCTCATTTTCAGCGTTGTTTGCTGTTGAAAAAGGCTCAAAGAGCGATAATAAGCCGGCTTCAACTTTGTCCGGTGACAGGACCAGCCCGTGAACGCAATGCCCCAGACGCCGCTCCTCGACAAGGTTTCCTATCCCGAGGATCTCCGCAAGCTCGACGACAAGGAGATGCCGCAGCTCGCCGCCGAGCTTCGGGTCGAGATGATCGACGCCGTCTCCAAGACAGGCGGGCATCTGGGCGCAGGCCTCGGCGTGGTCGAGCTGACGATCGCGCTTCACAAAGTGTTCGACACGCCGGATGATCGCATCATTTTCGATGTCGGCCATCAATGCTATCCGCACAAGATCCTCACCGGCCGGCGGGAACGCATCCGCACGCTCAGGCAGGAAAACGGTCTGTCCGGCTTCACCAAGCGGGCCGAAAGCGATTATGATCCGTTCGGCGCGGCCCATTCCTCGACCTCGATTTCCGCAGGCTTGGGTATGGCCGTGGCGGCCGATCTCGATGGCCGCAGGCGCAATGTCATCGCCGTGATCGGCGACGGCGCGCTGTCGGGCGGCATGGCGTTTGAAGCGCTCAACAATGCCGGTTCGCTCGACGCCCGGCTGATCGTCATCCTCAACGACAACGACATGTCGATCGCCCCGCCGACAGGCGCGATGAGCGCCTATCTCGCCCGCCTCGCCTCGGGCCGCACCTATCTCGGCTTCCGCGAACTCGGCAAGAAGCTGACCGCCTATCTCGGCAAGAAGGTCGACCGCGCCATCACCCGCGCCGTGGAGCATGCGCGCGGCTATGTGACCGGCGGCACGCTGTTCGAGGAGCTCGGCTTCTACCATATTGGCCCGATCGACGGTCACTCCTTCGACCATCTCCTGCCGGTGCTGCGCAATGTGCGCGACAATTCCACCGGACCGGTGCTGATCCATGTGGTGACGCAGAAGGGCAAGGGCTACGCGCCCGCCGAAGCCGCCGCCGACAAATATCACGGCGTCAACAAATTCGACGTCATCACCGGCGCACAGGCGAAAGCCAAGCCGAATGCGCCGTCCTACACCTCGGTCTTCGCCGATGCGCTGATCCAGGAGGCCCATCACGATTCCAAGATCGTCGGCATCACCGCCGCCATGCCCACGGGCACGGGGCTGGACAAGTTCGGCGAGATTTTTCCCAAGCGCTGCTTCGATGTCGGCATTGCCGAACAGCATGGCGTGACCTTCGCCGCCGGCCTCGCCGCCGACGGCTACAAGCCGTTCACCGCGCTTTACTCAACCTTCCTGCAGCGCGCCTATGACCAGGTGGTGCATGACGTGGCGATCCAGTCGCTGCCGGTGCGCTTCGCCATCGACCGCGCCGGCTATGTCGGCGCCGACGGGCCGACCCATGCGGGATCGTTCGACACGACCTTCCTCGCCACGCTGCCGGGCATGGTGGTGATGGCCGCCGCCGACGAAGCCGAACTCAAGCATATGGTGCGCACTGCTGCGGCCTATGACGACGGCCCGATCTCTTTCCGCTATCCGCGCGGCGAAGGCGTGGGCGTCGACCTGCCCGAACGCGGCGAGATCCTGCAGATCGGCAAGGGCCGGGTGGTCAAGCAGGGTTCGAAGGTGGCGCTCCTGTCCTTCGGCACCCGCCTTGCCGACTGTCTGATGGCGGCGGAAGATCTCGATGCGGCGGGCCTGTCGACCACGGTCGCCGACGCCCGCTTCGCCAAGCCGCTGGATCTCGAACTGATCCGTCAGCTGGCGCGGCACCATGAAGTGCTGGTGACGGTGGAGGAAGGCGCGATCGGCGGCTTCGGCGCGCATGTGCTGCATGCGCTGGCGATCGAGGGCCTGCTCGACGGACGCCTCAAGGTGCGGCCGCTGGTGATGCCGGACATCTATATGGATCAGGCCAAGCCTGAGGCGATGAACGCTTATGCCGGTCTCGACCGCAAGGGCATCGTGAGCGCGGTGTTCTCCGCGCTGGGACGCGAAATGGCCGAGCGGCTCGCCTGACTTCTCCCTCCATCGCGCCGCCACGCGGCGCGGTTCTCCCTGCTCATTCGAGCCCCCGCCCCATTCTCGCCCGACTGTGGTGGAATTTGAGGAGCGCATTGCCCGCGCCAATGCGTCCCATCGTCACCTGACGACCCCAGCCGTCGCTTTGCCGACCGCTTTTCAGCAGACTGAACGAGGATAAAACGGAATGAAGACAAGCAGAATGGCAGCCTTGGCCGCCAGTCTCCTCACGCCCATGCCGGCCCACGCCATCGACCAGAAAATGCTCAGCCAGATCAAGCGCCTGGCGCCACGCGACCAGCTGGAGCAGCGCTGCGACACCGAAGGCATGGCCAAAGTGAAAGGCGACAAAGTGATCGCCTACACCTTCTCCGACCCGCATTACCGCAAGGCCCATATCGACGCCCCCGGCGCCGTCTTCCGCCGCAAGGGCGAGTGGTACCGGCTGTCCTACAGCTGCACCACCAGCGCCGATCATGTCGATGTCGTCAGGTTCGACTACAAGATCGGAAGCAGGGTTCCACGGGAAGAGTGGGAGCAGTATCAGCTTTATGATTGAGAGGGATCTGATCGGCAATACATGCGCGTGACCGCCCCTCATCCCCCTGCCGGGACCTTCTCCCCGTAGGACGGGGAGAAGGCGGATGGAGCGCCGACATCGCCAGGAGTCTCCTTCTCCCCGCCTGTGGGGAGAAGGTGGCCGGCAGGCCGGATGAGGGGGTAGCAACGGCGCCACCCCTTACCGCTTAAACCCTCACCCCGGATTGGCTGCAGGATCGTTGTAGTTCAGGATCAGCACATCGAGATCCTTTTCCGGCCAGAAATCCGTCGCCTTCATCTCGAAGGTCGTCGGGCCGATCTTCTTGACGTTGGTTCCGCAGAAGCTGACATAGTTGTCCTTGGATCCCTTGTCGACGATGAGGGTGAAGTCCTTGATCGGACCGGCCCAGTTTGCGCCGGTGGTCAGCACATAGGAAATCCAGGACTCGTAGTGATAGGGCTTGCCGGCCATCATGGCTTTCAGCGTTTTCTGCGCGGCGCGCACGAAGCCGTCGTCCACGCAGTATTTGGCCTTGTATTCCTCGTAATACTGCCCCTTGGGCTGCTGGTTCTCGTTGAGGAAGGCCGGCTGCACCGTGCCGCCGACGCTGGGCTTATAGGTGTGGGACACGTTGATATCGACGCCAGGCTCGTAGCGCGCGCGCCAGTAATAGGCTGACTTCAACGTCCAGATCGGAATGTAGTGGGTTTCCTCGCCATTGCCCTGGTCCCAGCTGTCGATCCGCACCAGACCGTCGGCCACCCATTTGTCGAGCGTCTCCTTGGGCAGAGTATCGACCGCCTTTTGCGTCGCTTCGCTGTTGGGAAGAAGCGATATGCCGGCCGCCTTGATCTCCTCGGTCACGTCGAGCGCATTGGCCCAGGCGCGCTGCTGCAGCTGAGGCTCGATCGCCACCCCGTCCTGCGTGACGGTGAAATCGAGGAAATTGTCCTGGTTTTGATCGCCGGAGGAAACATCCGACATCGGCCCGCCGTCGATATCCGGCATCGGGAAGGCGACGAGCGTATCGATCGCCTTATCGGACGAATTGCGGAACACATAGTCGACGCGAATTTGCTGCATGGAAATGAAGAGAACTTCCTTCTCCATGGAAATGTCGGCGCTGCGGGTGAATTCCAGCCCGCCGGTCTTCAAGACGGCAGTGGTGTCATTGGCCAGAGCGGTGCTCGCGCCAAGGGCGAAAAGCCCGGCGGCCAAGGCGAAATTTCTGGTCATCGTGTCCCTCCTGATCATGCGGCGGGACGCTAGCGGGCTTGCTAACGGGGGTCAACGGCGCCCGACTATGAAGACGAACGCGCGCGCCATCACGCCGGATCGAGCGGCTCGACGCCCGCGGGCTTGCCGGCCCGATCAAGACGGATCTTTTCGATGCGGGATTCGGCGGCGCCGAGCAGGGTCTCGCAATGTTTCTTCAGCGCCTCGCCGCGTTCGTAAATGGCGATCGACTGGTCGAGCGGCACGTCGCCGCGTTCGAGACGCGCAACGATCGATTCGAGTTCCTGCACGGCCTGTTCGAAACTCAGGCCGGAAAGATCTGTGGCGTCGCTCATCGTCATCCTCTCATCAGTCGCGCAATATGCAGCCCGGCCGATTCCGCCAAGCCTTCGAGGTCATAGCCGCCTTCGAGCACGCTGACGAGACGGTTTCCCGCATATTTCCCCGCGATTTCCATCAGGCGGCCAGTGATCCAGTCGAAATCGTCGCCGACCAGATTGATCTGGGCGAGCGGATCACGGTGATGGGCGTCGAAGCCAGCTGAGATCAGCAGGAAATCGGGGCGAAAATTCTCAAGCGCCGGCAATACCCGGCTCTTCATCGCCTCGCGGAAATGATCGCCGGCGGAATTGGGGCTGAGCGGCGCGTTGACGATCGTATCGTGAGCGCCCGTCTCGTCCTTGGCGCCGGTGCCGGGATAGAGCGGCATCTGATGCGTCGAGCAGAACAGCACCGAGGGATCGTTCCAGAAAATATCCTGGGTGCCATTGCCGTGATGCACGTCGAAATCGACAATGGCGACGCGTTCGACGCCATAGGTCTTCTGCGCATGGCGGGCGGCGATGGCCACCGTATTGAAGAAGCAGAAGCCCATGACCTTGTCATGCTCGGCGTGATGGCCCGGCGGTCGGCCCGCCACGAAGACATTGTCGGCCTTGCCAGCGAAGACGTCGTCAACGCCCGCCATAGCCCCGCCGATGGCGGTGAGCGCCGCCTTCAGGCTTTCGGGGCTGGCATGGGTGTCGGCCTCGATCTGTTTGACGCCTTCTTCGGGCATCGAGCGCATCACCGAAAACAGATGTTCCTCGGGATGGGCGAGCAGCACCGCGTCCTCATTGGCGACGGGCGCTTCCTGGCGGTCGAGCGTGGAGAAATGCGGATGCTCGAGCGCCGCATTCAGGGCGCGCAAACGATCTGGACGTTCCGGATGGCCCTCCGGAACATGATGAGCGAGAAAGACCTGATGTTCATAGAGGCGTGTCGTCATGGCGCCTGATATAGCCTCTTACGCCTTGCCGGTCCACAGTCGCCGGCGCCGCGGCGCGGGATAAAATCGTTAACCCAACCGAAGGACGGATTGACAAGGACTGACCGGTTTGTGACAGAGGTGGGACCATATTTCGTAGGAAGGGAAATTTCCGATGGCAAATCTCGCTCTCTCCTCGGGCGCCCAGACGCTCGACACGCTGTTTGGCTCGACGCTCGCCCGCAAGGCGGCCATCGCGTTCGGCGGCAGCCTGTTTCTCGCCGCCATGTCGCAGATCGCGATCGGCTGGCCGGTGCCGACCACGCTGCAGACGCTCGCCGTGATCCTGATCGGCCTGACCTTTGGTCATCGCCTTGCCGCTGCGTCGCTCGGTCTCTACCTGCTCGAAGGCGCGATGGGCCTGCCGGTCTTCGCCCAGTTCAAGTCGCTCCTGCCACTCGGCCCGTCGGCCGGCTATCTCGTCGGCTTTTTCCTGCAGGCCGTGATCATCGGCTGGATGGTTGATCGCGGTTTCGCCCGTGGCTTCGTTGGCGCGGCTATCGCCGTTGTGATCGGTGAGGTGGCGATGTTCGCCTGCGGCGTCGCCTGGCTGTCGACCTTTATGGGTCAGGCCACCCTGATCGAGAATCTCCAGGCTGCGTTCGCGGTCGGCGTGGTTCCGTTCATCGCCATCGACCTCGTCAAGGCTGCGCTCGCGATCCTCATTGCCAAGGGCGTGATCTCCGGCGCGTCCAGCCTGATCCGTGGCTGAACGAAAAGACATTCTCTTGAATGACATGATGCCCGTGCGCTTGCGCGGGCATCATTTTTTATGCGTGCTGACCTATCGCGGCTATGGCTATACGCCGGCCTTCGTCGCCAATATGAGCCGGGTGGTCGCCGCGATCAAAGCCGGCGCAGGGGTGGAACTCACCGCAGGCCCCGATGACATCTGCAACGGCTTCACCGCCGCCTGTCGCGATATGTCCGATCACGACTGTTCGCTGGCCTCGACGATGGAGATGGATCGCACGGCCATCGCCTCTGTCGCTCGCCTGCTGCCCGACCTTGCGGACAAGGGCTCCGCCATCGTGCTGACCGCAGAGCGGGTCGAGGCGTTGCGCGCCGCCTTTGCGAGCGGAGATATCCGCGAGGCCTGCAAGGACTGTTCCTGGGCGGATTTCTGCACGGCGATCGCGAGCGACGGCTTTTCCGACACGAAGCTATAGCGCAGTAAGGGTTTATCCCTTCTTGGCGAAGAAGCCGGCATAGACGGCTGCGGCCTCCTTGGAGCGCAACTGGGCGAGGAAGTGTTTCATCTCCTCATCCATGTGATCGCGCAGCGCATCGACGTCGCCCTTCAGCAGCCGGCGCGAGATCGTGAGCGAGTCGCGCGGCTTGGCGGCCAGTCTGGAGGCTGCGGCGAGTGCGGCGCCTTCGACCTCGTCCTCCGGCAGAACCTTCCAGATCAGGCCGGCCTCACGCGCCTCTTCGGCGGAGAAGCCCTCCCCCATCGCCAGCATGGCGAAAGCGCGCTGATGGCCCATGATGCGCGGGCCGAGCAGCGACGAGCCGGCTTCCGGCACGACGGCGAGATCGGTGAACGGCGTCTTGAACACAGTGCGCGTCGAGGCGAAGGTCAGGTCGCAATGCATATGCATGGTGACGCCGACGCCGATGGCGATGCCATCGACCGCCGACAGAAGCGGCTTGGTGAAGCGCGCGAGTTCATGCAGGAAGGCGATGACATTCTTGGCTTCGCTTTCGACTGCGGCGATCTGAATGAAATCGGCGAGATCGTTGCCAGACGAGAAGCAGCCGGGCCCGCCTGAGAGAACGACGGCGCGGATGGCGTCATCGGCGTCGGCTTCTGCCAGCGCCAACGCCATCTGGCCATACATGTCGCGGGTGATGGCGTTCTTCTTGTCGAGCCGGTTCATGCGGATGACGGTGACGCCGGGATGCGCCTCGGGACGCTCGATCAGGATATGGTCGGTCATGATGGTCTCCTCAGGCAAGGGCGGCGCGAACGGCGGCCAGGCTTTCAGCCCCGTGCATGACACGGTCCTTCAGCGCCGCCGTCTCGGCGATCAGGTTTTCACTGGCGAAGCGGGCGAGCGCGACGCGCGTCTCGGCCTTGCCATCGTCGACAGGGGTGATGGCGGATTTGGCGAGATAGACGCCGGTGAGTGTGAGCCCGAACTGGCGCTGATAGGGCGTGGCGCCGGCGAGCGCCTCGGTCATCTTCCCCTCGCCCATGCTGGCGAGCAGCCAGGTGGTGGCTTCGCGGAGATCGGCGAGCGCAGCGTCGAGGCTGTCGGCAGTGCGGCCGAATCCGGGATCGTTGGAGGCGCGGACCTGATCGACCGTTGCGGCGAGCTCGTCGATGAAGCCGAGCACATGTGCGCCATTCGACTGCGGCAGCTTGCGGCCGATGAGATCGATGGCCTGGATGCCGTTGGTGCCCTCATAGATCGTGGTGATGCGCACATCGCGATAGAGCCGGGCCGCGCCGGTTTCCTCGATGAAACCCATGCCGCCATGCACCTGCACGCCGAGCGAGGCGACCTCGACCCCGCAATCGGTGGGGAAGCTCTTGGCGATCGGCGTCAGCAGATTGGCGCGCTCCTGCCAGTGCCTGTTGTCATCGCCTTCTGTCACATGCGCCATGTCAATGGCGTGAGCGCAGGCATAAGCGATGGCGCGCGAGCCTGCGGTCAGCGCCTTCATCGTCGCCAGCATGCGCTGGATGTCGGGATGTTCGATGATCGGGCTCATGCCGGCGCCGGTCCAGCCGGGCGCGCGGCCTTGGGTGCGCTCTTTGGCGTAGGCGATGGCCTTCTGGGTCGCCGCTTCGCAGACGGCGACGCCCTGCATACCGACAGCGAGACGGGCGTTGTTCATCATGGTGAACATGCAGGCGAGACCCTTGTTCTCCTCGCCGATCAGATAGCCGATCGCGCCCTTCTCCTCGCCGAACTTGCCGTCGCCGAAGATCATGGTGCAGGTGGGGGAGCCGTGAATGCCGAGCTTGTGCTCGATGGAATGGCAATAGGCGTCGTTGCGCGCGCCGAGCGAGCCATCGCCATTGACAAGGAATTTCGGCACCAAAAACAGCGAGATGCCGCGCGAACCGGCAGGCGCGTCCGGCAGGCGGGCCAGCACGAGATGGATGATATTGTCTGTGAAATCGTGTTCGCCATAGGTGATATAGATCTTCTGGCCGAAGATGCGGTAGCTGCCGTCGTCGCGGCGCTCGGCGCGGCTGCGCATGACCCCGAGATCGGAGCCGGAATGCGGCTCGGTGAGGTTCATCGAGCCGGTCCACTCGCCGGAGATCATTTTGGGCAGGTATGTTTGCTTGAGCGTTTGCGTCGCATGCGCCTCGATCGCCTCGATCGCGCCGATGGTGAGCGTCGGGCAGAGGGAGAACGCGAGTGAGCCGCCATTCCACATTTCTAGCGTCGCCACGAGAAGCATATGCGGCAGCGCCTGGCCGCCATAGGCCTCAGGCGCGGTGAGCGAATTCCATCCGGCGGTCGACCAGGCCTTGTAGAGATCCGCCCAACCATCGGGCGTCCTGATCGCGCCGTCGATCAGGCGCGAACCCTGCCTGTCGCCGATCTCGCCCAGAGGCGCGACCTCGTCGCTGGCGAACTTTCCCGCCTCCTCCACGATGGCCTCAACGACATCGCCAGTCAGCTCCGCATAAGCGCCGCGTCCCAACGCCATGTCCAACCCCTGCGCCTTGAGCGCAGCCAGAATTTCTCCCACGGGCGCCTTGTACATTCCGCTCCTCCAAGCTGATCGTGCCGCCGCAGCCTAGCGCGCGCTGCGGACTTTCGAAAGTCGGTCTAATTGATTTTTACGTAAACGTCAATTAAGGGGACTGTGGAATGCAGCTTTCCGCATAGTTCACCATCGTCGACAAGTTTTCCCGCAGTCGCTAACGCTAGAAGCGTTTCATTTCGATTGCGGGACCACCATGAAGCTCGAGCGCAGAATTGCCGTCATCGCCAGCCTGATCCTGGGGGCGACCCTGGCGATCGGCGGCTGGATCCTTTATGCGGATGGACGTGCAGCGCTTTCCGCAAGCGAGAAGAAGGAAATCGAGGCGACCAGCCTCGTGCTGATCACCGCCATGACTCAGGCGGAAAACCTGACGGTCAGTCATTCTGAACTGATCGCCCAGGATAATCAGGTGATCGCGCTGCTGAAGGCTGGCGATCGGGCGGGGCTCATGGCCAAGATGAAGCCGACGCTCGACAGCCTGGCGCTCGAAGCGGGCGTCGACGTGCTGCATTTCCAGACAGCCGACATCAAATCCTTCCTGCGCGTCTGGGCTCCCGAGGACTTCGGGCAGGATCTGTCAAAGATCCGGCCGATGGTGCTGGCCGCCAACCGCAGCCGCAAGCCGCAGAAGGGTCTCGAAATCGGCTTGAAGGGCCTCAGCCTGCGCGCCGTCTCCGCCGCAATTGACAGTGATGCGGTGATCGGCACGGTGGAAGTCGGCGTCAGTCTGAAAATGCTGATGGAGGCGTCGAAATCCTCCACTGGAGCGGATTTCGCGATTTTCCTCGACCCGCAATACATCCCCACCGCCAAAGGCGGTTTCGGCGAGCGCGGCGCCAAGTTGCAGCTCGACGGCTCCACAAACAGCACATTGTTTGAAGCGCTGCAGAAGGACGGTCTGATCAAACTGTCGCGCGGACCAGAGCTTGAGATCACCAAGCGCGAGGCCGCGACGCTTGGGGTGATGACGCGACCGCTCCTCGATTATTCGGGCAAAGTGATCGGCGCGATGATCGTCGCCCGCGATTTCACGGTGGCGGAGGCGGCTTTCCGCGCCACATTGGTGACCGTGATCGTTGTAGCGCTGTCCGGACTAATGATCGGGTTCGGCGTCATCATGGCCGGCCTCAGGGCCTTCGTCTTCCGTCCGCTCGAAGAACTTGCCGATGAATTGCAGAGCGGCCGCATCGGCGCGCCCACCACCGCGCTCGCAGCCTATCTCAAAATGCGCGACGGCGCCGCCCGGGCGCTTCGCAGCGGCGGAGACGCCTGATGTTTCCGCTCCGCAGGCTTTTCGCGACGTTTTTGCTTTTCGCGGGCCTGGCGTCTCAGGCTTTCGCCTCGGGACCGCCGCCGTCGCTGCCGGGACGCGTGCATCTTCCCATCGAAACCCACCTCTCGGTGCGGGTGCTCAACATCACCCGGCTTGAGGAAACCAAGGACGAAATTTCGGCGCGCGTGGAATATACGCAAGGATGGAGAGACCCGAACCAAGCCTTTGATCCGATCGCGGCCGGTGTCTACCGGCACGATTATTTCGGCGAGGAAGCCGAAAGCAAGATCGCCGAGATCTGGACGCCCGACGTCACGATCGCCAATCAGATCGATGAGCCCCGTTCTCGTTCAGTGGCCCTCTCGATCTCCGCCGACGGCTCGATTGCTCTGATCCGGCAGTTGGACGCCGATTTCCGGATTTCGGTCGATCTCGCCGCCTTTCCCTTCGACCGGCAGAATATCGATTTCATCTTCACTGCCCCGCGCTATTCGGCAAGCGATCTGATTTTCGTGGTCGATGATCGCGACCGTGAACTCTCCGCCATCGCGGAGCAGATCTCGATCTCGGATTGGCGGCCAGAACGGCTGTCCTTCACGCTCACCCAATTCTACGGATGGAACGCCAAGCCATTCGTGCGCGCCACCGCAACCGCCACCATGAGCCGCGAATGGCCGCGCTATCTCCTGCGGATCTTCGTCCCGTTCGCGGCCGTCGTGTCGGTGTCGCTGTTCATTCTCTGGGCTCCGCAGAAGTTGAAAGTCGACCACGCGGGCATCACCTATTCGGCGCTTCTGGCGCTGGCGGCGCTGTCTTTCACCTTCGAATCGAGCTTTCCGGGGTCCATGTCGGTCAATTCACCGATCGCCTTCATGATTTCGCTCGGCTATTTCTACCTGGTGCTCACTCTGCTCATCCATCTTGGACTGCAATACGCCGATTTTCCGGCCGTGCGGCGCAACGTCTATCTCGTTCGCGAAATCCACCGCAGCGTTCGCTTCACCCTGCCGGCGATCTTCACGCTGATCTGCATCTGCTCGGTCGTGCGCTCGCTGTCATGATTTTGTAGCAAAACTGTCATGTCGGCGACCTATTGCTGTCCGGGCAAAGTTTCGGACAGAAGGACGTCGCTGACAGCATGGAGCTTCCCGTCTCCACCATTCCCGGTTTCGTCTGGGCGACACGTTTTGAGCCGCAGTCAGGCGCGAGCCTGAGATTGCCGCCGGACACCCATCTAGAGGCGCTTTTATCGCAACCCGGCTTTCTCTGGCTGCATCTGGGCCTGTCGGATGCCCGCGTGCCGCATCTTCTCGAAGGCATACAAGGCCTGCCATCCGAGGCCGTGCAGGCGCTGACGAGCAGAGACGCGCATGCGACGCTATCGGTGTCGCCGGAGATCGTCTGCGGCACGATCATCGACCTGCAGCGGGGCTTTGACGAAATGACCTCGGAAATCGGCTGGCTGCATTTCGCCATCACCGACAAGATGATCATCACCACCAGGCTGCATCCGCTGCGCAGCATCGACCGGGCGCGCCAAGCGCTGGAGAAGAACAGCGCCCGCGTCTCAGGTCCGATGGATGTGTTTTCGACGCTGGTGATCGAATTCCAGCGCACGGTGATGGCCATGGCGCAGGAGATCAACGACGAACTCAACCGCATCGAGGATTTCGTCTATGAAAACGCCGAGCGTGACGAGCGCCACCGGCTGGCCCCGGCCCGGCGCTCGATCGTCAAGCTCTATCGCCACCTGCGCACCGAACTGGCGCTGCTCCGCCGCGCCGCCGCCTCAGACGACGACGAGGCGCCCGACGGCTTTCAGGAAATCGCCCAGAAGCTGACCGAGCGGATCGAGGTGGTCGAGCGCGATGTGTTTTCGCTGCAGGAACGGGCGCGGCTCCTGCATGAAGATATCGATTCCCGCGCGCAGGCCGAAACCAATCGCCACCTCTATATCCTGTCGCTGCTGACCGCCTTCCTGATGCCGCCGACGCTGGTCACTGGCTTTTTCGGCATGAACACCGAAAACCTGCCCTTCGCTCATACCGAAGGCGGCACCTTCTTTGCGGGAGTGCTGATCACGCTGTCTATCGGCGCCGCCTGGATGCTGCTTCGGCGGGCGAGGATCTTGTAAGGGCTCAGACCCGATAGACCTGCCCGGTCTGGGCGCCTTCGACGCTTTTCGAATAAGCAAGCGCGGCGTCGGCCACGGGGACCGGCTTGTAGCCGCGGAAGAACGGGCCGTAGCCTTCCATGGATTCCTCAAACACGGTCGGGCTGATCGCATTGATGCGGATTCCGCGCGGCAGTTCGATGGCTGCGGCCTTCACGAAGGAATCGATCGCGCCATTGACCAGGCTGGCGCTGGAGCCGGCGCGGATCGGGTCGTGACCGAGAATGCCGGAGATGAGCGTGAACGAGCCGCCGTCGCGAACATAAGGGGTCCCTTCGAGCACCAGATTGACCTGGCCCATCAGCTTGTCCTTGACGCCAACCGCCATCAGGTCGGCTGTCATGTCCTTGAGCGGGCCGAAATGCACCTTGCCGGCGGCGGAGACCACTGCATCGACCTCGCCGACCGTCTTGAACATCGCCCGAATGCTGTCGACATCCTTGACGTCGACTTTTACGTCGCCATTGCGCGAGGCGGAAATCACCTCATGGCGCGCCGACAATTCGCGCGCCACGGCTGAGCCGAGCACGCCGCTCGCGCCGATCACCAAAATCTTCATGCCGGTCTCTCCCTATGCATAACCTTCGTCTGTCTCATCGGTACCCAAACGCGCCGACGGGGGCAAGGTGGCCCGTTTCGGAACAGCAGACCGGCAAACACGCGATACTGACCCAAAAGAACGCCAACCGGCTAAAACTTTAGCGACCTCATCAAAGGTTCCGCGAGGATTTTGTGCGATGACGGTTTCATCGGGAGAAAGGGAATTTGAACATGGCTCAGGCGAGTACAGGCACATTGAAAGCGCTTGACGGTTCGTTCGTGGCGGGACGCCCGGAGGATGTGACGCTTGAAGACGCCCCCATCAATCCGGCATGGATTGTCTCGGGCGCCCCCCGAGCGCGGGCAGGTCTGCATTCGCCCAGCGTCGACGGCCGAGCAGAGACCAAGATCTGGGAATGCAGCGCCGGGAGCTTCTGGTGGACGTTCCATGACGAGGAGACGGTGGTCATTCTCGAAGGCGCGGTGCGGGTGACGACGGAGGACAGCGCGACGCGCGTGTTGAAAGCGGGCGACATCGCCTATTTCGCCCAAGGCAGCCGCGCGCTGTGGGAGATCGACGATTATGTCCGGAAGATCGCCTTCTGCCGCCGCAAATATTCGGCCCAGGTTCTTCTTCTTCGCACCATGCTCGGCAAGTTGAAGCGAAAGAGCGTTCCCTATATCCTTCCGCCCGCCATCGTCGGTTCGATGGCGCTGATGATGACGCCCGACTTTTTCTGAAGCCGGTCGCATTCTCACCACTTGTTAACCTTACTGGCGCACGCTTTGCTTTCAACAAACCGGCAAGGCGAGCATGAACCTATTTCGAGCAATCACCCTGGCGACAGCCCTTCTGGCAGGCCTTCCCGCCGCGCGAGCGGCCGATGACGAGCCCTGGAAGGACCCTCGAAAGGCGATCGTGCTCGACGCTTACGAGTTGAACATTCTCGACTGGGAAAAGCTGGTCGCCAACAAGCGCATCGCCGGCTTCATCTCGAAGGCGTCCGATGGTTTGCCGGAAGTCTATGATTGCTCCAAGCCGCATAAGGGCGACACGGCGGCGCATTGCAAGACGATGTGGCGCAAATATGCGGTCAGCCGGGAACTCTACCAGACCCGCAGGCTGCTCGCGCGGCAGAACGGATTGCTGTGGGGCGCCTATCATCTGGCCCGGCCCGGCAACCCGATCGACCAGGCCAATCACTTTCTCGATTACGCCCGCCCCGCGCCCGACGATCTCATGGCGCTCGACATCGAAGGCCTCGACACCGAAAAATACATGTCGCTCGAGGACGCCGAGATCTTCGCCCGCCATATCAAGGCGCGCACCGGGCGCTATCCCGTGCTTTACACCAATCACGATACCGCGAAATTGATCGCGCTGAAACGTGAGGAGCATCCGCTGCTGTCGCGCCTGCCGCTGTGGTATGCGCGCTACAAGCCGGAGATCAAGGGCGTATTCCCGATGGGCCATTGGGAAAACTATTTCCTCTGGCAATTCTCCTCGATCGCCAATTGCGACGAAAAAGCCTGCCCGATGCGCATCGACGGCGCGCAGGAAGATATCGACGTCAATTCCGCTGGAGGCGACCGGGCGACGCTCGCCCGCGCCTGGAGCCGCGGCGAACTTCTGCCGGAACGGCCGCCCGTGCTGCAATATCTGGTCAGCGCCAAGGGCGCGCTCGGCGTGAGCCATATCGGTGGGGCGAGCTTTACGCTCTCTGGTGGCGAGCAGGCGGCTTCGGAAACCGAGACAGCGCAATATTTTCGTTGAGTTTCACGGCCTTGGGGCAAGCCTCGCGTAATCATGCGCCTCTAGCCTGCAAGCAAGTGAGAGAGCGTAGAGCGAGCGAATGCAAGCCCAGGAACAACCGACATCCAAGACCGAAATGATTGCGCAACTGCGATATTTCGAGGAAAAGAAGAAGGAGGAGCAGGCTCCCAAGAAGCCGACCGTCCATTCCGATTTCCTGCGGACCGGTCGCATCGACCGCAACCGTCCCAGCTGGGACGGCGTACAGAAACGTTACCTGAGCTATGAGGAAGTGGCCGAACGCGCCGGCAAGCAATTGACGACGGCCGGCGAACGCACGCATGAGCGGCTGAACGGCTTTCACCGCTCGATCCGGTTCCCTAAGCTGGTTTTCCATCGCACGCTCAAGGGAACGCCGCATCTCGGCTATTGCCACGTTACCGCCGCCAAGACCAGTTTCGCGGAATTCAAGGACGTGAAATGGGCCTTCTACATCGCCAATTTCTTCGCCGATATCGAGGTCGAGCATCTGACCTTCGAGAAGATCAACATGCGCGCCGAACGCATGTATTTCGCCGTCGCCGTGGAGAAGGACGAGGACCAGCAGAAGCTGACCATCAACACCAGTGTGCGCGGCAATGGCCTGCTGTTCCGCACGCAGGATCCCAAAGTGGCGTTTAAGAATGTGCTGATGCTGGGCGCCAAGCAAGATCAGTTGCGCCGGATCATCCGCGCGCTCTGAAGACTGCCAACTTGGCAAGCCGCTCTGCCCGCGCTATAGGCGAGGCCTGACGAAAGACGGCTTCATGGCGGACATTATCGACATTGAGACACATAAGGACGCGGCGCTCGCCCGCGCCGTCGAGATCCTGTCTTCTGGCGAGCCGATAGCCATGCCCACCGAAACCGTCTATGGGCTGGCCGCCGACGCCACCAATCCCGACGCCATCGCCCGCATCTATGAGGTCAAGGGACGGCCGCGCTTTAACCCGCTGATCGCCCATGTCGCCGATCTCGCCATGGCCGAGCGCCACGCCCATTTCGATTCGCTGTCGCGAAAGCTGGCCGAAGCGTTCTGGCCCGGGCCGCTCACGCTGGTGCTGCCGCTGAAGGCGGACAGCGACATCCATGATCTCTGCACCGCAGGCCTGCCGACCGTGGGTCTACGCTGCCCGCGCGGTTTCGCCAGTGAGCTGATCGCCTCCTATGGCAAGCCGCTCGCCGCGCCCTCGGCCAATCGTTCGGGGCGGATCAGCCCGACCTCCGCCGCCCATGTGGCTGATGATCTCGGCGACCGGATCAAGCTTGTGCTCGATGGCGGCTCGGCGGCGGTCGGCGTCGAAAGCACCATCGTCAAGATCGAAGGCGGCGAAGCCAAGCTGTTGCGGCCTGGCGGGCTCGACGCAGCCGAGATCGAAGCCGTGCTCGGCGTGCAGCTCATTCGCGCCGATCATGGCGCGGCGATCGAAGCGCCGGGCATGCTGGCCTCGCATTATGCGCCTGATGTTGGCGTGCGCCTCGACGTGGATTGCGTCAGGCCCGGCGAGGCGCTGATCAATTTTGCAGGCCAGGACATCGCCGGCCGTGACATGGCCGTAGAAGAATTGGATCTCAGCCCGCGTGGCGACCTGCGCGAAGCGGCCGCCAATCTGTTCGCGATGATGAAGCAGGCGGATGCGTTGGCGCCCGCAGCCATCGTGTTCGCCCCGATCCCGATGGATGGTCTGGGCGAGGCGATCAACGACCGGCTTTCAAGAGCGGCGGCTCCCAAAAGCTGAACAGTCAGAGGCCAGAAGGACAAGGCATGCTCGACCAGACGCTTCTCAACCGGTTCATGGCCATTGTCGGCGAGGCATATGCGATTACCGACCAGTCCGAAATCGCCCCGCATCTGAAAGAGACCCGTGGCCTCTATTTCGGCGCCTCCCCTCTCCTGCTCAAGCCCGGCACTGTCGAGGAAGTCTCGGCGATCATGGCGCTCGCCAGCGAGACCGGCACGCCGATCGTGCCGCAATCGGGCAATACTGGCCATGTCGGCGGCCAGACGCCGCGTGAAGGCGGCGCCGACGTGCTTCTGTCGCTGGCGCGGCTCAATCGCATCCGTGACGTGGACGCAGCCGCCAATACGATGACTGTTGATGCAGGCTGCATTCTCCAGACCATTCAGGAGGAAGCGGCGTGCCATGAGCGACTGTTTCCGCTGTCGCTGGGCTCGCAGGGCTCCTGCCAGATCGGCGGCAATCTCTCCACCAATGCCGGCGGCACGCAGGTGCTGGCCTATGGCAATATGCGCCAGCTCTGCCTGGGGCTCGAAGTGGTGCTGCCGACCGGGGAAATCTGGAACGGGCTGCGCAAGCTGAAAAAAGACAATACCGGTTACGACCTGCGCGACCTGTTCATTGGCGCCGAGGGCACGCTTGGCGTGATCACCGGAGCGGTGTTGAAGCTGTTTCCGCGCCCGCGCGGCCATCAGGTCGCATTTGCCGGGCTCAACAGCGCCGAGGCAGCGCTCTCGCTGTTCGAACGAGCGTCGGCGATCTGCGGCTCCTCGCTGACCGGTTTTGAGCTGATGGCGCGGATTGGCGTCGAGTTCACCGTCAAGCATATCCCAGGCGTCCGCGAGCCACTGTCAGACGCCTATCCGTGGTATGCGCTGATCGACATTTCGACTTCGGACAGCGCCGAGGCTGCGGAGACGATGATGCACAGTCTGATGGAGGAGGCCTTCGAGGCGGGGCTCGTCCGGGATGCCGCCATCGCAGCCTCCAGCCAACAAGCGCGCGATTTCTGGAGGCTGCGCGAAAGCATGTCCAACGCCCAGAAGCCCGAGGGCGGCTCGATCAAGCATGACGTGTCGGTGCCGGTGTCGGCCATTCCCGCCTTCATGGCGAAGGCGGAACAGGCTGTGATGGATGCCATTCCCGGTGCGCGGATCTGCGCTTTCGGCCATCTCGGCGACGGCAACATCCATTACAACATTTCCCAGCCGATCGGCGCCGACAAGCAGGCCTTCATCGACAGGTGGCGCGAGATCAACGCCATCGTGCATGCGCTGGTGTTGGATTTCGGCGGCTCGATCTCGGCCGAGCACGGCATTGGGCAATTGAAGCGCGATGAATTGGCGGAGATCCGCTCCGACATCGAGATCGACCTGATGCGGCGGATCAAGAAGGCGTTCGACCCGGCGTTGATCATGAACCCCGACAAGGTGATCCGGACGCCATGACGGGCCGCATTCGCACCAATTTGCGGTTCACCTTTCCCGGTGGCGCGCCGCTGAGCCACGGCAAGGCGCAACTGATGGAGTTGATCCGCGAGACCGGTTCGATCCGCCAGGCGGCGCAGCGCATGGACATGTCCTATCGGCGCGGCTGGCTGCTGGCGGATGAGCTCAACCATCTGTTCATCGAGCCCGTAATCGCCACCAAGCATGGCGGCAAATCCGGCGGCGGCGCTGCGCTGACGCCGTTCGGCGAAGAACTGCTCACCCGTTTCCGGGCGATGGAGGCCCGCACGGCGGAGGCGCTGCGCGGCGATCTCGCCTGGATGGAAGTTAATATGCGAGTGGATGAGGCTGAAACAGAGGCGGCCCCCGCATCCGACTCCGATCAGCCTTCGCGATAGATCCCCGCGCCTTCCACCGTCACCGCCTTGAAGATGGCGTGGATGACGTCTCCCGGCGCAAGCTCCAATCGCTCAGCGGAAAGAAGCGTGATCCGGGCCAGAAGCGTCTGACTATTGCAATCCAGTGTCACGAGAACCTGCCGTCCCTCGGTGGACATCTTTCTGACAAAGCAGGGCAGGATATTGAGCGCGCTCAATCCCACCGGCCGCGACTGCGACAGCACAACGTCAGTGGCGGGAATGCGGAGCCGCAGCATGGCCCCGATGGGAGCTGCGACCTGCTGGATGGTGATCAGATGCGCGCCGATCTCGGCGATGCTGACGCCGTAATAGGGATCGTGACCGACCAGACGCGCCTCGATGACCGCCTGCGGCGCCAGCGGTTCAGTCAGCCCACTCACCCCCGCCAGCACCTCCCCCGGCGCACCCACTGCCATCACCTGGCCCTCGTCAAGCAGCACGATCCGGTTCGCCAGTCGCGCCACCTCCTCCACGGAATGGCTGACATAAACGATCGGGATGCCGAACTCGTCGCGGATGCGCTCGATATAAGGCAGGATTTCAGCCTTGCGCGCCCGGTCGAGCGCCGACAGCGGCTCGTCCATCAGGATCAGTCGCGGATTGGAGAGAAGAGCGCGCCCTATGGCGATGCGCTGCTTTTCCCCACCCGAGAGCGTGGCCGGCCGCTGCGCCAACAGCCGCGAGACGCCGAGAAGTTCGATAACATCGCTTTCGCTGATCCGGCTCTTGCCGCGCGAAAAAAACCGGCCATAAAGCAGGTTCTGGCGGGCGGTGAGATGCGGAAACAACAGGCTTTCCTGGAAGACATAGCCGATCCGGCGGCGATGCGGCGGCGTGAACAGGCCGCGTCCGGCGTCGCTCCAGACCGTGTCGCCGACACGGATGACGCCGTGATCGGGGCGCGTCAGTCCGGCCAGCATGCGCACCAGCGTGGTCTTGCCCGATCCCGACGCGCCGAACAACGCCGTCAGTCCGCCCTCGGCGGAAAACTGCGCGGACAGCGCGAAATCGCCCTGGCGATGGCGGATATCCACCTCGATCATGGCCGGGCTCCCAAGCGGACGGCAATGAGGCGCGAGACATAGCCCGAGAGAAAGATCGCCAGCATGCTGAGCGCGATGGAGAGAAGCGTCAGACGAAAAGCCTGCGGCTCGCCGTCGGGATCCTGAAGCGCGGTATGGATGGCGGAGGCCAGCGTCTGAGTCTCTCCGGGAATGGCGGAGACGAAGGTGATGGTGGCGCCGAACTCGCCCAGCGACCGGGCAAAGGCGATCACCACGCCGGCGATAATGCCGGGAAGACAGAGCGGCAAGGTGACGGTCAGGAACACCCAGAACGGAGAAGCGCCCAGCGTGCGGGCCGCCTGCTCCAACCGCCCATCAATGGCTTCCATGGAAATGCGGATCGCCTGAACGAGAAGCGGGAAGCCCATGACGGCGGCGGCGAGCGCCGCCCCGGTCCAGCGAAACGACAGGACGATGCCCAGACTTTCCAGCGCTGAGCCGAACACGCCTTTGCGGCCGAACGCGATCAGCAGCAGATAGCCGGTGACCACGGGTGGCAGGACCAGCGGCAGGGTCACCAGACCCGACAACAGGGTCTTGCCCCAGAAATCACGCCGCGACAGCAGATAGGCAACGGCTATGCCCAGCGGCAGACTGAGCGTGACGGCCAGCGCCGCCACTTTCAGGCTCAAGACAATCGCAACCCATTCTTCATCCGAAAACGCCATGCGCCAATCATGACCCGGCGAGAACGGTAAATCCAGCCTGTTTGAAGATCGCCTGGGCCTCCGCACCAGTCAGGAAAGACAGGAAATCCTGGGTCGACGGGTTGGTCGCGTGGGCGATCGGCGCGATCGGATAGATGATCGGCGCATGGCTTTCTTCCGGGAAGACGCCGACGACCTTGACGCCCGCTTCGGCTTTGGCGTCGGTCTCGTAGACGATGCCGAGGGGCGCTTCGCCGCGCGCCACGAGCTGCAGGGCAGCGCGAACATTATCGGCGGCGGCGACTTTCGGCTCAATGGCCTTCCAGACTCCGTAATAGTCCAGCGCCTCGCGGCCATATTTGCCGGCCGGCACGCTTTTCGGCTCGCCCATGGCTATGCGTCCGTCGCCAAGCGCCTCGGCCAACGGGAAATTCTGGCCGATGGTCAGCGGCTTGGAGAAATCGGGCGCGCCCACCAGCACCAGGCGGTTGCCAAGCAGCTTGACCACCTGCTCCTTGTTCACCGCGCCCTTGTCGACCAGATAGGTCATCCATTTCAGGTCCGCTGACAGAAAGAGATCGGCCGGCGCACCGGCTTCAATCTGCTTGGCCAGCGCCGAACTGGCGGCGAAGGAAATGGCGACCTTCACCCCGGTCTTGCTTTGATAGAGCTGGGCAGCCTTGTCGAGCGAGCCCTTGAGACTGGCGGCGGCAAACACCGTCAGGCTTTTCGCCTGCTCGGCCAATGCCGCGCCGCCTCCCGCCATTGCCACCATCGCGGCGATAAACGCGCTCAAGACATTCCGTCGCAACATCCGTTCCATCTCCCTCTCGTGATATCCAAATGGATATATCGATGATCGGCACGACGCAATCGGAATCTTGCCATCCCATGGAGCACGGTTCAGTCTGCGGGCTTTATGCGGGAGTGAAACGCGATCAGCTGTTTCTGAGCTGCGCGATCGACAGCAGCGTGTCCGCGCTGATCGACGACGACGAATTGCTGAAGAGGCTGACCACCGAATTGCTGCTCGTATCGTTTTGCAGATCATACATGGCCGCAAAACGGGTGATGAATTTCTGCAGCTCTTCGGGATCCTGGAGCTCTTCGAAATCCATGTATTTCTCGACCAGCGCGCTCTGCTTGTCGATGTCCATCGAGGACATTTCCGTCGGCAGTTGGTAGGCGGTCCGGAATACTTCGAGCAGCGCCTTGTCGCCGAGAATGTCGTAGGCCGTGTTGACGCTCGGGAACATGCGTTGGAAATACAGCGCGAGCTGGGCGCCGACGCTACCTGCCCCCGTCTCGTCTTCCAGGCTTTCCTGGAGATAGAGATATTCGGTGGTCAGCCGGCCATGCTCGTCCTGCACGCCAGGCGTCTTTGCGGCAATACCACCATCCTCGGTGAAATTGAACATTGAGGCGATCTCCACGAAGCGGTGATCGGTCTGCTGATTGGCGAAACTGTCTGGATCCGACAGATCCGAGGTCATGACCTGCTTGAGGAAATCCTTGCTGACATCCTTGGGATCAAGCCCATAGGCTTCGAGCACGATGTCGGTCAGGCGCGTGTCCGCGAGGAAGTCGTCGCGATTGGTGATCGTCTGCATGGTCTTGGTGTAATAGCTGGCCTCCTCGGTGGCCTTTTCTTTCTCATCGTCATTGCCGAAACGCGTCTTGCGAACGACATAGTCCTTGGCGATCTGCTGGAGATTGGCCTGGGATTGCGCCAGATTGGGCGCCTCCATATTGCCCTCGGCATCGAAGTTGAAGGCTTCCGTCAACGCCTGGAACCGCTTGTCCTTGTTGGCGCTCGCGAAACTCGTGGGATCGGAGAGTTCGCTAGTCAGCGCCTTCTCGATGTCGGTCTTTTTCGTCGCGCCGTCGAAACCGAAGGCGGACAACACGAAATCATAGAGCTTGGGGGTGCCTTCAAGATCGTCCACGCTCTCAACGGTGCTGATCGTCCGCCGATAATAGTCGTAGAGATCGTCGTCGGTCTGCTGCTGTGTGTCGTCATAACCGATGAGATAACCCGCTGACGTTTCCGTAAGCTGGCTGGCCGTCTGGGCCCCATCAGTTCCCTTGATCGCGCCGTCCGTGTCGAAATTGAAGGCGGCCGCCACCTTTTCATATTTCGCGCCGCCCATCGTGGTGGCGTAATTGGCGGGATCCGACAGGTCTGATGTCAGGATATTCTTGAGCGTGCTGCGCAGCGTCACGTCCTGCAAACCATAGGCATTGCGGACATAGTCAAACATACGGCTGTCGTTGACGAGTTCGTCGACCGAGGTGATCGTCCCGATCTTGGTCTCGTAATATTCCTTGTTGAGCGTTGCGAGCGCCGGCGTCGTGCGGCCGGGCACCGTGCTCGTATAGGCGAACATCGTATCGGCGGTTTGATCCGCAGTCTGAGCGGCAACCCCGCTGTCGAGCGCGCCCGAGGCGTTGAAATTGAAGGCCTTGGCCATCGCCTGGTAGTTCCTGCGATCAGCCGTGGTCAACTGGTTGACGAAGCTCGCGGGATCGTCAACATCGCTGGTCAACACCTTAGTGAGGAAGTCTTTGCTCCAATAGGGGGAGTCCACCCCATAGGCCTTGAGCGCGTAGTCGCGCAGGCCCGAATTGTCGAGCAGATCATCGACCGTCTTCACCTCCGAAATCGCCGATTTGTAATAGGCGTTGGCGGCGGCGGTCTCTTCGTTGGTCTTGTCGATCTCGTCCTGATAGGAGTCGATCACGCCGTCGATCTGGTTGCTGGTCTGGACAATGGGCGCATCATTGCTCGAAAATTTGAAGGCGGCGGCAAAATCTCGATATTTCTGATCGGCCAGCTTGTTGGCGAAAGAGTTGTCGTCGGTGAGGTCGCTGTTCAGCACCTTCTTCATGAAGGCGGAGGCATATGTCATGTCCTCAAGACCATAGGCCTTCATGGCGTAGGAATAGAGGCGGTAATCATCGACGAACTCGTCGACGGTTTTCACCTTGCCGATATTCTCCTGATAATACTGCGCCTCGCGCGAGGTCGCGGCGTCGCTCTTCACACGGTCGAGACTGGCCTTGTAGTTCCGATTGACGTTTTCGTAGGTGAGAAAAGTGGAGACCATGACAGACCCTTCGCGCGCGCCTTCTGATTGTCTCACAGAGTTCTTATCTGAAACTTACCGGTGATTATGAGGTCCCAAGACACCAGTCGATAGCCGCTGTCGATTGCTTTACAAATCGTCGACAGATCCGGAGAAATTGAAGCGCAAGCGTAAACCCGGATGAAACCAATTCAGGTGGGCAATTGCTAACCATCTGTCACAACAAAGGTTTTTTAACCAGAGTTTTTAAGTCGGCTAAAACAGACGCCGCCTATTCTGACCCCATCAAAGAGGACGCAAAGTCCCAACGCAGAGAAGAGCAGAAGCTCTCAAGCTAAAACAGGGTCAAGAAAAATGCCGAACACCGTCATGCAACCGTCCTGGGCCACCGATGTCCTGAGGCTCGATCCGGGCCTGTTTCCCCAACAGCTGACCTATGAAGTGGCCAGCGCAGAAGACAAAGTGACTGTGACGCTCGACGAGCGCGGCGCAGTCATGCGGCGCATGTTGACCGGTAGCGGCTTGCCGCTCACCATCGCCCTGCCGTCCCGCGTCTTCGCCGGCGTCGCCGCCCGCGCCATTGATCATGGCAATGGCGAAGTCACCGTCACGCTGGAACTGCACCACACTGATCCCAATTTCTGCGTGCCGCTGCTTGTCGCCCATGACCTCTACGACATCGCCGCAGATTGGCGAGCCTGGTCGGAAGCCTATCGCATCCCGATGCTGATGGTCGAGGCCGACGGTGTGGCGCGGCAGTTGGATGATCACTTGTTGAACGTCGCTGCGCGCTCGGCAAAGCCGCGCCGTCGCCATTCCTATTTCGCCAGCCGCCGCCCCCGTTTCCTGGTGCGCCGCAAGACCGGCGATCTCGGCGTGAGCATGAAAATTCAGGGCCGCGAGATCTTCGCCCGCGACTGATACAGCCCCGGCCGTGAAATGGCGCCTTTCGGCGCCATTTTACATTCTGGTATCAGAACGAGAAGTTCGACGAGGTCAATGTCAGGGATCCGTCGAGCTGGAGCTGCATGTCCACCACGCCATCGCCATCGAGATCCAGCTGAACGAAGGTATCGCCCGAGATCTTCTCGTAGCGAATTTCCGCCGTGCCGCCGCCGGTGAAGTCGTCGTCACCCTTAAAGACGAATTCGTCGGCCTGAGTGAACTCGCTGAAGTCGAATTTGTCTTCGGAGACACTGAAGTCCGAGATGAAGTCCATGAGGTCAACGCGACCGCTGTCCTTCGTCGAGCTATAGACATAGACGTCTTCGCCGTCGCCGCCCGACATGGAATCCAGGCCCGCGCCACCGGTGATCGTGTCGTTGCCCGCGCCGCCCGAAATCGTGTCGGCGCCGTTGCCGCCATCGATCTGGTCATTGCCGGCCTCACCGTAAATGGTGTCGTCGCCGATACCGCCGCTCAAGACATCCTTGCCCTCGCCGCCATAGACGGCATCCGCGCCTTCGCCGCCGGTCAGCGTATCGTTTCCAAGCCCGCCGACGATGCTATCGTCTCCCAGACCGCCGTTGATCAGGTCGTTGCCGTCGCCGCCATCGAGATTGTCATTGCCGGCGCCGCCATCAAGATCATCATCGCCATCTTCGCCGTCGATATCGTCGACGCCGGCCCCGCCGGTGATCGTATCGTCACCGAGACCGCCAGACACCGTGTCATTGCCGTCGCCGGCATCGATGACGTCGGCGCCGTCGCCGCCGGACAGCCGGTCTGAGCCGGCGCCGCCATTGATCACGTCATTGTTGGCGTCGCCGTTGATCGTGTCGTTGCCCGCATCGCCATATAATTTGTCCGCGCCGTCGCCGCCATTGATCCGATCGTCGCCATCGCCAGCCTTGACGGTGTCGTCGCCCGAACCGGCGTCGATATAGTCGTCGCCTGCGCCTGTTTCGATCCGATCGGCGCCAACGCCTGCAAGAATGGAGTCGATACCCGCGCCGGCAATGATCGTATCGTCGCCGATACCGGCGACTACAGTGCTGCCGCCATCGCCCACGTCGATCTTGTCGTTGCCTTCGCCGCCATTGACAGTGTCGAAACCATTGCCGGCCGTGATATCATCATTGCCTTCGCCGCCGTCGATGGAAGAGCCTCCATCGCCGACCCTGATGATATCCGCGCCGTCGGCGCCGATGACGGTATCGAAGCCTTTTCCGACAATAATCGTATCGGCTCCGGCTCCACCAGAAATCGAATTGTCGCCATTGCCAAGGACGATGCGGTCCTTGCCCTCGCCGCCGATCACCGTATGATCTCCGTCGTTGGCGATAATGCGATTGGAGCCGTCGCCGCCATCGAGATAAGCGTCGCCATCGCCGATGGTGATGCGGTCGCTGCCCTCGCCGCCAAGGACGGTGTGGAACTTGCCGTCGCCGATGGTGATCGTGTCGTCCCCAGCCCCGCCAGAGATCGAAGCGCCCCCATCACCCGCGTTGATCGTGTCCGAGCCATCGCCAGCCGTGATGGTGTCGAACCCCTTGCCGAGAGTGATCGTATCCGCCCCGGCCCCGCCGAAGATCGAATTATCACCGTCGCCCAGCTCGATACGGTCGTCGCCTTCGCCGCCCGTGACCGTATGCGCGCCGGCGCCGGCAATGATGCGGTTTGAGCCGTCGCCGCCATCGAGAACGGCGTCGCCTGCTCCAACCTCAATACGATCATCGCCCGCACCGCCGAAGACGGAATGGAATGTGCCGTCGCCAGCGGTAATCTTGTCGTCGCCATCGCCACCCTTGATGGACGAACTTCCATCGCCAGCCTTGATGACATCGGCTCCATCGCCGCCGATGATGGTGTCGTCGCCGTCACCGGTGACGATCGTATCGTCGCCTGCGCCGCCATCGACGGAATTGGCGCCGTTGCCCGCCTTGACGAGGTCGTCGTCGTCGCCGCCGTCGATCACATCGGCCCCCGCCGCGCTGGTGATCGTGTCGGAACCAGCGCCGCCCAGGATCGTGCTCACGCCGTCGCCGCCGTCGATCACGTCTGCGCCTTCGCCGCCGTCGATCGAGTCCACACCCGCTTGACCAAAGATCGTGTCTGCGCCATCGCCCCCGGCGATCACGTCGTCGCCCTCGCCGCCGTCGATGGAATCCGCGCCGTCGCCGCCATCGATCGTATCGTTGCCAGCATCGGCGATGATGGTGTCGTTGCCGGAGCCCCCGCCGATCGTATTGTCGCCCACGCCTGCGGTGATCGCATCGGCGCCTTCGCCGCCGGTCAGCGTGTCATTGCCCTTCAGGCCGATGATCGTGTCGTCGCCGTCGCTGCCCTCGAGAATATTGGCGGCGTCAGTGCCAGTGATGGTGTCGTCGCCCGCCGAGCCGATGATGTTTTCGACTTCAGTGATCTCAACCCAACCACCATAGGCGCCAAAATTTGACCAGCCGTCGAGTTTAACGTTGAAACCGTTACCTTCCTGCAGGATCAGCGTATCCGACCCCTCGCCGCCCGAAACATGGTAGCTGTCGGACACAAAGCGATCGTCGCTCTGCAGGGAGGTGGTGAAGATCCGGTCGTTGCCGCCGCCAAGATTCATCTTGCGGTAAAAGCCGTTCAGACCAAAATCACTAGCCGCATCGCCAAAGTCATGGCTCATGCGACGCTCATAGTACAAGCTCTTCAAATAGGTGTATTTGCCGGGATCATCTTCGGGAAAAGTCGGCGGCGCGCTGACAGCGTTCGAGAAGGTCGTGACTTTTTCGCCGTCCCAATCCACGTAGCCGTCATCGGACGCGCTGTCATCGTCGGACTCGTCGGACTCGTCAGTCGTCTCGTCATCCTCAGCGGCGGCATCAGACCGACTGGCGGCGGCGAGAACGGAATCTTCTTCTTCCTCCTCGTCGTCGGCATCTTCGGAGTCGGAAGATTCGTCCGCTGCATCGACCGTCAGGTCGGTGTCCGACATGCTGCTAGTGGCCGAGGAGAGCAATGACGAAATCTCGTCGGACGCGTCTTCCTCATCACTGGACGACAGGATGGAGGTCAGCGCCTCGACATCATAATCCGTCGTTTCAAGCGTTTCGAGGAGATCGGTCAGCCAATCCACGCCGTTCTGTTCGACAAGATCAGCAAAGTAAGGAATATCAAGAAGTTTATCTACGAGCGTTTGAGAATCAGACATGCGCCCCGAAGCCCCAGCAAATCATGGTAAATTATAGGTTGTTTCCCATAGGGCCGGGAGGCTGTCAATTTAACCTCACGATATCGCAGAGCTTTTCCAGATATGCGGTCAGTTTCACACAATTATGCAACAGCGCTGCTCAGGTCACGCAAGGGGAAGCGATAGAAACAGTCCCGCGAAAACCACCGCACCGACAATGGAATTGAATTTGAACAGGTCCAGACACTGACTCGCGTCGTCGATATCGAGAATCAACAATTGCCAGCCAAACAGCGCTGCGGCGACGACCAAACCCAACCAAGCGGGAAAAGAGACGCCGATCGCGCCGAAGGATAAAGCGAGCAGCAGCAGCGTCAGCGCGAAGAAGATTGTCAGCCAGATCTTGGTCGCGTCCCCGAACAGGCGCGCAGTGGAGCGGACGCCGACCAGCGCATCGTCTTCCTTGTCTTGATGGGCGTAGATCGTGTCATAGCCGATGGTCCAGGCGACCGCTGCGAGATAGAGCCAGACGGCAGCCCAGGACAGACCGCCGAACACCGCCGCCCAGCCCATCAGCCCGCCCCAGGAAAAAGCGAGACCCAGGAAAAACTGCGGCCAATCCGTAAACCGTTTGGCGAAAGGATAGATCGCCACCACACCGAGCGAGAGAATGCCGAGCAGGATTGAAAATCCGTTGAAGCTAAGAAGAACCAGAAGGCCCGCAAGCGCCTGCAGCGCCAGGAAGATCTTGGCGTTCAGCCGACTGACGCGACCCGACGGCAAGGGCCGCGAGCGGGTGCGCGCCACGGCCATATCGATATCCTGATCGACCAGATCGTTATAGGTGCAGCCGGCGCCGCGCATGGCCACCGAGCCAATGAAGAACAGAACGAGGTGGCCAACCAACTGCCAGAACACGGCCCGGCCTTCGGACAACGCGGCATTGGCGGCCAGCGCGGCGGACCAGAAGCAGGGCCACATCAAAAGCTGCCAGCCGATCGGCCTGTCCCATCGCGCAAGCTGCGCATAGGGCCAGGCCCAACGCGGCAGAGCGCGGTAAACCCAGTTGTCGGAAGGCGCGTCGGCCACGCGGCCGTTGTCGGAGATCTGGCTGGTCATGCCCTAAGCCATGACCATGACAGACCGGCTCGCGTCAAGCGGGCATTGCGTCTCAGGGCAGAGTGAAGCCGAATTTGTAGCTCGAGGAAATGCCGAACACGAACTGGTCCTTGGAGCCGCGCTCCTCAACCAGGCTCGAATCGGCGGCGGAGCCGACGAGACGGTTGTATTGTCCGAACACGCCCGCCTCGATGCGATCGGTCGCCTTCCAGACCACCTCGGAACCGAAGCCGACCGACTTGAAGCCGCCATCGGGATCGTAGGCCGACAGGCCATGCTTGGCGCTGCGCTTGTTGGTGACCTTGTAATAGGCGTCCATATAATCGTCGGAGGCGATGGACAGGCGTGGGCCGGCGGAGACGCGCACGGTCGGCGTCACATCCATGAAGGCGTCCAGCGCAAGATCGGCGACAACGCCGTTATGGCTGCGGATGCCGTGGCGGATATCGGTGCGGAAGCGCATCCAATCGGTCGGATAGACTTCGGCGAACACGCCGGCTTCCATGCCGAACTTCACAGCCTTCAACGCCTTGAGATCATCAGATGTATCGCGATCGCGCGGCATCACCAGCTTGCCGGTCACGCCGGCGCGGATCATGTCGTTTTCAAACACGGCGAAGGAGGGATTGTCGTCGCGAGAACTGAAGCGCGGCGCCGTGGCGGATTGACGGCTGAGCGAAATGATCGGCGACGCCTGAAGGATATAGCTCTTGGAGCCCTCGAAGCGCGGCGCGACGAAACCGGCGGCGCCTGCCTTCAGATACCAGTCGCCCGACCAGAAATACTGACCGTCTTCCGCAAGCGCGGAGATGGGAAGCGTGGCGAGAGCGGCGGCGAGAACTAGGGCGCGACGGGACAAGGAAACCTCCTACTGGCGTTCGCCTGACTTTGACGAAGCCTGTTATGCCGACATTTACGATAAAACCTTCCTAACGGATTTGGTTACCAGATGTCTAACGCTGTCTTGCGCCTGTCTTCACAATTCCAGGCCTTGACCTTTCCGCCCACCGGGTTAAACCGCCCGAAAGTTCCAATGGAGGCTGCGCATGAAGGTTCTGCTGATCGGTTCGGGCGGGCGCGAACACGCCCTGGCGTGGAAGCTGGCGCAATCTCCGCTTCTCGGCAAACTCTATGTCGCGCCCGGCAATCCCGGCATTGCCGATCACGCCGAACTGGTCGCCCTGGATGTCGACGACCATGGGTCGGTGGTCGCTTTCTGCAAGGACAAGGCCATCGATTTCGTCGTGTTCGGACCGGAAGCGCCGCTGGTCGCCGGTTTGAGCGACGTGTTGCGCAGCGAGGGCTTCCTTTGTTTCGGTCCCTCGCAGGCGGCCGCGCAGTTGGAAGGCTCCAAGGGCTTCACCAAGGATCTCTGCGCGCGTTTCTCCATTCCGACCGGCGCCTATCAACGCTTCAACAATGCGCCGAAGGCCAAGGCCTATGTCCGCGCTCAGGGCGCGCCGATCGTCGTCAAGGCCGATGGCCTCGCCGCAGGCAAGGGCGTGACCGTCGCCATGACCGTCGAGGAAGCCTGCGCGGCTATCGATGATTGTTTCGAAGGCGCGTTCGGCGCCGCCGGCGCCGAAGTGGTGGTCGAGGCGTTTCTCGACGGCGAGGAAGCGAGCTTCTTTGCGCTTTGTGATGGCAAGACGGCGCTGGCGCTCGCCTCCGCTCAGGATCACAAGCGCGTCGGCGACGGCGACACCGGCCCCAACACCGGCGGCATGGGGGCCTATTCCCCCGCCCCGGTGATGACGCCTGAACTCGTCGAGCGCACGATGAAGGACATCATCGAGCCGAGCATGCGCGGCATGGCGGAGATGGGGCATCCGTTCAGCGGCGTGTTTTTCGCCGGCCTGATGATCACCGACAAGGGGCCGGAACTGATCGAATACAATGTCCGCTTCGGCGATCCCGAATGCCAGGTGCTGATGATGCGGATGAAATCCGATCTTCTGGCGCTTCTGCTGGCGACCGCCAAGGGCGAACTCGACCGCGCACAAGTGGAATGGCGCGACGAGACGGCTCTGACTGTGGTGATGGCCTCCAAGGGCTATCCCGGCGCCTATGACAAGGGAACGCCGATCGAAGCGCTGCCGGAAAATACGGCGGATCTGCATGTCTTCCACGCGGGCACCGCGCTCAAGGATGGACATCTCGTGGCGACTGGTGGGCGCGTGCTCAATGTCACGGCGCTTGGCGACAGCGTTTCGGAGGCGCAGAGCAAGGCTTATCGCGGCATCGACGATCTCCGCTGGGATAACGGCTTCTGCCGCCGGGACATCGGTTGGCGGGCTGTGGCGCGCGAGCGCGATTAACACTTCCTTTACCAGCGTTGCTGACCGGACTTTAATAGATTTTTCATAGGCTCCTGGAAATTCGTTTTCGGGAGCCTGTCATGCGTCTGGCCATCATTGCCGCTTTCGCCGCTATGTCCGCGCCGGCTTTCGCCGGGTCTATCGATGTGAAGGCGACGGATCGATCCGGTCGCAGCGTCGAATTCATTCGCTGCGAAGCCTGCGGCCAAATGGCCGAAAAGAAGGTCGTGGACACCGGTCCCATGCTCAGGCCCGGCGAGCAGAAAATCGAGATCCGCACGGTCAACGGCCAGAAAATGATCTATCGCACCGAGGCCTGGATGGGCGGATCGCCTGTGGTGATGGTCAGCAAGGCGCCCGCGGGCCTCGACGCCGCCGTTGCGGATACGGAACCATTGCCCGTGGAGACGCCGATCATCGACCGCGACGCCACAACGTCTGCGGTCAGCGCCGACATGCAGCATATGCCGCCGCCGATTGAAGAAGCCAAAGCCGCTCCGCCGCCGTTCGACCCCGGAAAAATGCAATTGCGGCTTCCGTGATCAAGCCGGCGACAACAGCGCCGCAAGACGATCAATATCCACGGGCGCGAAGACCTCAACGCCATTGGCCGCGAGCAGAGCGGCGGTAACGCCACGACCCGGATGGCGCTCGCCCAAGAACCGGCCATCATAAATGCTCAACGAGCCGCAGGACGGACTGCCGTCGATCAGCAGCGCATGGCGACAGCGTTCGGCGCGGGCCTTGGCGAGCGCCTGTCGCGCGCCCTCCACGAACATAGCGGTCACATCGGCGCCCTCGACATCGATGACCTTGCCCTCGCCGGCAAGCACGGCGTCGCCGGAGGCGTTTGCGGCAATTTCTGCAGCTGGTCGCGGGGTTTGGAAACCGCCTGCCAGTTCGGGGCAGAAGGACACCAGCCTCCCTTCATTCCTCCAACGCTCGATCAGCGGATGGACGAGCAACTTGCCCTTGCCATCATATCGCACCGGCGCGCCGAGCAGACAGGCGCTGATCAGGATCCTATCCATTGCCGCGCCTGAGATGCTCGTCGAGCCTCGGCATGATCTCCACGAAATTGCAGGGCATGTGCCTGTAGTCGAGCTGCAGCTTGAGAATGCCGTCCCAGGCGTCCTTGCACGCGCCGGGCGAACCGGGCAACACGAAGATGAAAGTGGCGTTGGCGACGCCGCCTGTGGCGCGGGACTGAATGGTGGAGGTGCCGATCTTGTCGTAGGAAATGCGGTGGAACACTTCGGAGAAGCCATCCATGCGCTTCTCGAACAGTGGCTCCAACGCTTCAGGCGTCACGTCGCGGCCGGTGAAGCCGGTGCCGCCGGTGGTGATGACCACATCAATGCGGTCATCGAGCGTCCAGGCTTTCACCTGATCATAGATCGCCAGTTTGTCGTCCTTGACGATGGCGCGGGCTTCCAGCCGATGTCCGGCCTCTTCAATGCGCGCGATCAGCGTGTCGCCCGAGCGGTCATCGGCAATGGCTCTAGTGTCCGAGACCGTGAGCACGGCAATACCGACAGGGACGAAGGGCCTGGTGTCGTCGATGCGGGACATGTCAGATCTCCCCTGTTGATGCGCATGCCCGCCAATACCATTGCGACCGCGCCGCCTCAAGCGCGCGCATCGCGGCCGTTAGTCTCTCCTGATCGGCGTAAAGCGCAAAACAGGTCGCGCCGGAGCCCGACATGCGGGCCAGAAGCGGATTGGTGGACGTGAGAAGCGCCATTGCCTCAGAGATCTCCGGCGCAAGCTGTTCGGCCGGCGGCTGCAGATCGTTGCGCGCCGACTGAAGCGCGAAGATCCAGTCTGAGAGCCCTGCCTCATCGCTGGGAAGTGCGAGCGGCGGATTGGTCTTGGTCGTCAGCCGCCTGAAGATTGCCGGCGTCGACACCTCGACCAGCGGATTGACGAGCAGGATATGAAGCGCGGGAAAATCCGCAAGCAGCCTGATGTCGTCGCCGATGCCCCGGGCGACCAGCGGGCGGCTCTCGACGCACATCGGCACATCGGCGCCGAGCGGCAGGCCCAACGCCCGCAGGCTTTCCATGCCGAGTCCGAGATTCCACAGCCGGTTCAGTCCGCGCAAGGCGGCGGCGGCGTCGGCAGAGCCGCCGCCGATGCCAGAGGCGATCGGCAGGTTCTTTTCGAGATGGATATGGACGCAGCCGACGTCGCGGCCCATCTCGGTCGCCAGGGCTCGCAGCACGTCTCGCGCCCTGAGCGCCAGGTTTCCGGCGTCGTCAGGCGAGAGGGCCGGCCCGAAACGGCCCGACAGGCTGAAGCCATCCTGCTCCGCCGGAGCAAAGCTAAGGCGGTCGCCGGCGGCCGCGAAGGCCACGAGCGAATCGAGGAGATGATAGCCGTCTGCGCGTTGACCCGTCACATGCAGCGCGAGATTGATTTTCGCGGGCGCGAATTCTTCGATCATGGATCACCCTGCATTGGGCGGCGGCTTTATACAGCCTGCGGCGCATCCTGACACAGGACGGCCAGCCACCCAGTTCGTCACCCTCGGGCTTGTCCCGAGAGTCTGCCACGGAAAACAAAGACGCTCGAACTTCACTTCAGCCGGTGCAGATGCTCGGGACAAGCCCGAGCATGACGGCGCGCCCCTCGGCGAGAACTGTCAGTTCTTGGCAGGCAGTTTCAGCACCTGGCCCGGCTTCAGCGCATCCGGCCGGCGCTTGAGATCCGGATTGAGTTCGATGATCTCCCGGAAACGATGGCCGTCGCCGAGACGGTCCCGCGCGATGGTCCAAAGGCTGTCGCCATTGACCACTGTATGCGCGCCGGCCTCGGCCGTGGGAGCGACTTCCGTGACCGCCGGCGCAGCGGCAGGTTCTTGCTCGGCTGCCGGCAGAACCGCCGCAGGTTCGGCTGGAGCAGCATCGGCTGGCTTTTCAGCGGCGGGAGCAGGCTTCGCGGCCTCGGCGGCCTTGGTTTGCGCCGCCGACGCTTTCGTCTCGGCCATCTTGACCGATTTGGTCGTTTCCGCGCTGGCTTCGACCGGAGGCAGGCCTTCGCGGATTTTCTTGTCGAGCTTGGGGATCATATCCGGCTCGGGCTTCAGCTCAAGCGAGGTCTTCCACTGGAAGATCGCTTCGAGCTTGCGGCCGACCCGCCAATAGGCGTCGCCGAGATGGTCGTTGATCGTGGCGTCCGAGGCGCGCAGATCCACGGCCCGCTCAAGTTCGGAGACCGCGTCATCGTAGCGGCCGAGGCGGTAATAGGCCCAGCCCAGGGAGTCGACGATATAGCCGTCGTCGGGCCTGAGATCGACGGCCTTGCGGATCATCTCAAGGCCTTCGGCGAGATTGATGTTCATGTCGACCCAGGAATAGCCGAGATAGTTGAGCACCTGCGGCTGATCCGGATACAGCGCCAGCGCCTTGCGGAAATTCGGCTCGGCGAGATCCCACTTCTTGAGACGCTCATAGGCGATGCCGCGCTGGAAGAAGATCGACCAGTCGGTGCGCTTGGGCATAGGACCGATGACTTCGACCGCCTTGTCGTAATTGGCGGCCATTTCGGCATATTCCTTGTTGTCGGACAACAGGCTGCCATAGGCGAGATAGGCGCGGGTGTCGCGCGGGTCGGCGGCGATGGCCGCCTTCAGATGCTCGCGCGCTTCCTCGGTCTTGCCGGTGCCGGCGAGGTTAAGGCCGAGCTGAAGATCGGCGATGCGGCGCAGGATCGAACCTTCCGGCACTTTGCGATACCATTCGATCGCCTTTTCCGGCTTGTCGTTGGCCTCAGCCAGACCGCCGAGCAGCACGGCCGTGTCGGCGTCGGCAGGAGACAGCGCGTTGGCCGTCACCAGATAAAAGGTCACGATGTCCTGGGCGCTGGCCCGGTCGGGTGCGCTCGCCAGCGACTGGTTTAGCGCGCCGCCGACGGAAAATAGCACCGAGGCCATGCCCTGGGTCGCGTCGGAAATCGCGAATTCGGGCTTTTCGCCCGCTTCGATTTTCTTGCGGAACGCCTGCAGAGGAATATAGCCGGGCGCGAAGACTTCGCCCGAGGAAATGGCGTCGAGCGCCTTCTGACGATTGCCGGCGCGCGCTTCGAGCGTCGCCAGCGCGATGACCGCGCGCATATAGGTGTCGCTCGCAGCCGTGCCCTCTTCGCGGTTGGCGACCGTTTCCGACAGCTTCTTGCGCGCAGTCTCGATGTCGCCAGCCGCAGCGGCGATCATGCCGGCGGTGTAATTGCGGAAGACGGAAAACCACTCTGGACCCTTGAGCCCAATGGCGGAAGCGATGGCCTCCTTGGATTTGCCTTCGCCGAATTGTCCCCAAGCCACGATCAGCGTGTTGATCATGCGGTCGAGTTCGTTGGGACCTTCATATTTCAGGAATTTATAGGCTTCATTGAAATCCTTCTTGCGGATCGCATCAATGCCGCGGGCGATCTTGGCGATGCGCTCGACCGCCGGGTCGTCCTTGAGCTTCACCGCTTCGGCGACGCCCTCGTCAAAATCGCCGTTCATGAACAGGCAGATCATCAGCCGTTCGCGAACTTCCAGATTGGAAGGATCGAATTTCAGCGCCGTGCGGTAGAGCGTGATCGCGCTTTCGTAATCGTAGTCGCCATCGGCGGTGCGGCCGGCGAGAAACGCCCCGGCGAAAGTGTCGACGCTTTCGATGTCGAAGCTGATCTCGGGCGCAGCCGCTTCGGGCTTTGCGGCCTCGACGGCGAGAGCCGGCGCGGACAAGGTGAGAAGAAGCCCCAGTGCCGTGCCGAACTTCAACCGGCCGATGTTCAAGAATGCCATTCGACAGCCTTTCATTGATGCGCTTTGCGCATTCCGCCTCGCGCATGTGGCGACGTCGGCAGCGGCATGCAAGCCGACGACGCAAATCATAAGCGTCCTTAAGACCACAATTCGCCAGCCCTCACAAGAGATCCGGATGCGTGCTCAGCATCCGGCGCTACAGGGCGAAATGGGCTTTTAGTTGACGCGCGCAATGCAAAATTCGATCACGTCTATCAGCGCCGATTTGAGCGGCGAGGCTGGCAGAGCCGCAATCGCGTCATGCGCCATGGTGCCGTAATGGTTGGCGCGGGCGATGGTGTCGGACAGCGAGCCGTATTTGGTGATCAGCCCCATGGCGCGCTCGAGATTTTCGTCGGTCGATTCGCCGCCCTCGATGGCGTTGCGCCAGAAGGCGCGTTCGTCCTCGGAGCCGCGACGCCAGGCGAGGATGACCGGCAGGGTGATCTTGCCTTCGCGGAAATCGTCGCCGGTGTTCTTGCCGAGTTCGGCCGCCTTGCCGCCGTAATCCAGCGCATCGTCGACCAGCTGGAAGGCGAGACCCAGATTCATGCCGTAGGAACGCAGCGCGGCGCGATCGGCCTTGCTGGCGCCGGCGATGATCGGGCCGACTTCGGCGGCGGCGGCAAACAGCGCCGCCGTCTTGGCGCGGATGACCTGGAGATAATCGTCCTCGGTCGTCTCCATATTTTTGGCGACGGACAATTGCAGCACTTCGCCCTCGGCGATGACGGTGGCGGCGGTGGCCAGCACATCGAGCGCATCCAGCGAGCCGACCTCGACCATCATCTTGAAGGCCTGGCCAAGCAGGAAATCGCCAACCAGCACGCTCGCCTGGTTGCCCCAGAGGATCCGCGCCGTCTTGCGGCCGCGGCGCATGTCGCTTTCATCGACGACATCGTCATGCAGAAGCGTCGCCGTATGCATGAACTCGACGCTGGCCGCGAGCTTGACGTGACCTTCGCCCTTGTAGCCGAACAGATTGGCCGCAGCCAGCGTCAGCATCGGGCGCAAGCGCTTGCCGCCTGAGGAAATCAGGTGATTGGCGACTTCCGGGATCATCTGGACGTCGGAACCAGCCTTCGACAAAATGAGTTGGTTCACGCGCTCCATATCGCCCTTGGTCAGATCGACCAGAGGCTTGATGGACGCCTGTTTGTTTTTGCTTTCATCAAGCGGTATGACCACGCCCAAAGAACCGGCTCCTGTTGAATTCTTTGGGCGGACCATAAAAACCAAGGGGCCTAGCGGCAAGAGGCGAATTGCCCCGGCGCCCATGAATTGACAAAATTTGACCCTGAGGGAGCGTGAAGTGATCGAAATCATGCGCAGCAACGACCCGGTGGCCCTGTCCTACGCCGTGAGCCTGCTCGAGGACCGGGACATTGTCTGTTTTATCGCGGATCAGGGCATGAGCGTGCTCGAAGGCTCCATCGGCATATTGCAGAGACGTCTTCTGGTGGAGGACGAGCGCATTGAGGAAGCCCGCCGCATGCTCCATGACGCGGGTCTGGGCGGCGAGTTGAGATGAGCGAAAGTCAGTTCGAAGCCGTGGACGGCGACGTCGTCGACACGATCGACGCCTTTCATTTCGGCCGTTTTTATCTGGTCCAGCCCAAGGGTCGGGGTCATCGTTCTGGCATGGACGCCATGCTGCTGGCCGCCATGGTGGATGCGGACGGGCCGATCGAGGTCGCCGATCTCGGCGCGGGCGCGGGTGCGGCGGGATTGGGCGTTGCCGTGCGCCTGCCAGAAGCGCGGGTGACGCTGATCGAGAAATCGCCCGACATGGTCGCCTATGCGGAGAAAACGCTGGCTTTGCCGGAGAATGCTCCTGTCGCCGCCCGCGCCCGGCTGATCGAAGCCGATGTGACGCTGAAAGGCCGCGAACGCGTGGCCGCAGGCCTGCCGGACGACATATACGACCATGTGATCATGAACCCGCCCTTCAACCATGCCGGCGACCGGCGCGCCCCGGATGGACTGAAGGCGGAGGCGCATGTGCTGCTGGACGGATTGTTCGACGCCTGGATCCGCACGGCCGGCGCCATCCTGAAACCCGGCGGGCAGATGTCGCTGATCGCAAGGCCAGAATCGATCGCTGATATCATCACAGCCTGCGGCAAGCGCTTCGGCGGGCTGGAATTCACCATGATTCATCCCCGGCAGGGTGAAAACGCCATCCGGCTGCTGGTCAGCGGCGTCAAGGGATCACGGGCGCGGCCGGTGTTTCGCGCGCCAATCTTCATGCATCCGGAGGGTTCGCACAAATTTCTGGCTGAGGTCGACGACCTCAACAATGGCCGCGCAGCCTATCGTCGGCTCGGGCCACGCCGTTAGGCCTTTCAAAGCTACTCGCTCTCTCCTATATCGGTCTGAACGACCGCACGCAGGATCAGGAACTATCCATGGGTTTTCTCAGCCGTCTCATCCCCGCCCGCTTCCGCAAGAAAAAGGTCAAGATACCCGTGGTGCGGCTGTCGGGCGTGATCCAGGCGGGCGGCAGCCAGTTCCGGCCGGCCCTCAATCTGGCCAATGTGGAAGAGCTTCTGGAAGAAGCCTTCGAGACAAAAAAAGCGCCGGCAGTGGCCATCGCCATCAATTCGCCCGGCGGATCTCCGGTGCAGTCGCGGCAGATCTTTTTCAAGATCCGCGCGCTCGCCAAGCAGCATGAGAAGAAGGTGCTGGTGTTCGTCGAGGACGTCGCGGCGTCGGGCGGCTATCTGATCGCGCTTGCCGGCGACGAAATCATTGCGGATCCGACCTCGATCGTCGGATCGATCGGCGTCATCTCCGGCGGCTTCGGCTTCACCGAACTGATCAAGAAAGTCGGCGTCGAACGCCGCATCTACACCGCGGGCGAAAACAAGTCGGTGCTCGATCCGTTCATGCCCGAACGGGAAAGCGATGTCGCGCATCTGAAATCGCTGCAACTCGACGTGCACAAGGTGTTCATCGACATGGTGAGGGAACGCCGCGCCGGCAAGCTTGCCGATGACGACACGCTGTTTACCGGCCTGTTCTGGTCGGGCGAGAAAGGTTTGGCGCTCGGTCTCGTCGACGCGATCGGCGACATGGAAACCGAGCTTCGCTTGCGCTATGGTGACAAGGTCGAGATCGAGACGGTCGAGGCTTCGCGCGGTTTTGTGGCCCGGATGATTTCGGGACGCGCTGTCGCGCCGCGGCTGGGTGGAGAGATCGGCGCGGGCGCGGCGGAAACCGCGATCGCGACGGCGGAGGAGCGGCTCTGGTGGAGCCGGTACGGACTTTAGGATTGTAAAGTGGGTTTATCGAAGATCATCTTCGTCGTCGTGATCGGGCTTGTTGGCTGGATCGTCTACAAGAAATTCGTCGCCGACGCCGTGAAGCTGGCCAAGGCCAACGCCGCCAAGCGGCGCGAGGCCGAGACCGGCGCGCTTGGAACGCTGGTCAAGGATCCGGTCACCGGCGAATATCGCGTCAAGCGCCCCGACGAGGCGTAAAGCGCCGCCGTAGCGCCTTTTCGACTTCCAGCGCCAGCAACAGGGCAGCGGCGGGCGCAATCAGCATCGCCCATTCCTCCAAGGTCACGGGACTGACCCCGAGCGTGTCGGACAGGCCCGGGACATACATGGCCCCGACATGCAAAAGCTGGGTAATCGCGACGCCCGCCAGCAGCAAAGGATTTGAGAAGAAGCGGCGGCCAAACAGGCTGGCCCGCTCGCTGCGAGCGCTCAGCGTCAACACATTTTCGAACATCACGAACAACAGAAGCAGTTCGTTGCGGATCAAATCGATCGGCGCGCCGGCCTGAAGCCGCCAATAATAGAGAGCAAAGCCGCCTCCGCCCATCAACAGCGCGGTGAAGACGATGCGCCGGATCATCACGCGATCGAAGATCGGCTCATCGGGCCGGCGCGGCGGCTGGGCGAGTTCGTCGCCTTCGGCCTGTTCGGCGGCGAGCGCCACATCCTGAACGCCATTGGTGACGAGATTGAGCCAGAGAAGCTGGACGGCCAGCAGCGGCATCGGCAAGCCGAGCGGCACGGTGAACAGAAACAGCAGCACCTCCGCCGCGCCCGTCGCCACCAGCATGAAGATGACTTTGCGGATATTGGCGAAGGCGACGCGGCCTTCGCGCACGCCCGCCACGATGGAGGCGAAATTATCGTCCGTGACGATGATATCGGCGCTTTCGCGGGCGATATCCGTGCCCTTGCGCCCCATGGCGACGCCGACATGGGCGTTTTTCAGCGCCGGCGCATCGTTGACGCCGTCGCCGGTCACGGCGACGATATGTCCGCATCGGGCCAGCGACCGGACGATGGCGAGCTTTTGCAGCGGCTCGACCCGCGCATAAATGCGCGCCTTGGCCGTCAGAGCGTCGACCGCAGCCGGACCTTTCGCCTCGGCCTCGGCCAGCTGCGGGCCCGTCACGATCTCGTCGTCCTCAGCCCGAAGACCGGCTTCGCGGGCGATGGCGGCGGCGGTGACCGGATCATCGCCGGTAACCATGGCCACGCCGATGCCGGCGGCGGCGCAGGCCGCCATCGCCTGTGGAACTTCCGGTCGCAGCGGGTCCTTCATGCCCGCAAGGCCCAGGAACGTCAGCCCCGCGAGATGCGCGCCGGTAAGCTGGCCGCTGGCGCCTGAGGCAATCCGTCCTTCCGCAAACGCCAGCACCCGCAATCCGCGCTCCGCCATCGCGTCCTTCTGAGCGGCCAGCAGAGCGCGATCGATCGGTTGGTCGTCTTCGCCGATCGCGATCGCGTCGGCCATGGCGGCGAGCGTTTCCGGCGCGCCCTTGACGAAAATCCTGATTTCGTCTCCCAGATCATGGAAGGAGGCGGCGTATTTCAGATCCGGCTCGTAAGGGATGCGGCTGAGCAGCGGATGGTCGGCCAGCACATCGGCATGGATCAGGCCGCCTTTGCGCGCGGCGTGCAGGAGGGCGACATCGACGCTGTCGCCCAGACCGCGCCAGCCCTCTTCTTCAGACACCAGACTGGCTTCATTGGGAAGGCAAGCGGCGCGCAGAAGCCGCGCCATGCGCGGGCGCGCCTGCGGATGGGCATGCGACAGAAGCGGCTCTTCCTCGATCGACTGGGGACGAAGGTGATCCTCAAGCGTGATTTCGGAACCGTCCGGCAGGAGAATATCGGTGACGGTCAACTCGTTCATGGTCAGCGTGCCGGTCTTGTCGGTGGCGATCATGGTGCATGACCCCAGCGATTCGATCGCCGGCATGTTGCGCATGATCACATTGCGACGGGCCATGCGCCGCATGGCGATGGCGAGCGCCACCGTGATTGCCACCGGCAATCCCTCGGGAATGGCGCTGACGGCGAGACCGACCGAGACCATGAACAGTTCTGCAAGCGGCATGCCGCGCAGCCAGCCGGCGGCGATCAGCAGCACGGCTGCAACGAGCACCGCAATCGCCAGATTTTTCGAAAAGCGTTCAAGCCGGACGAGCAAAGGCGGGCGTTCGCTCTGGGATCCGCTGATCGCGGCGGCGATCTTGCCGAACTCGGTGGCCAGCCCCGTCGCCACCGCCTCGCCCAAACCCCGACCGCGGGTAACCATCGATCCGGAAAAGGCGGTGGAGGCCCTGAGATCGCCCTGATCGTCGTCGCGCGGCCATTTGCGCACCGCATCGGGTTCGCCGGTCAGAAGCGACTCGTCGCAGCGGAGGTCATTGACCTCGATGAGCCTGAGATCGGCAGGCACGCGTCCGCCCGCCTCAAGGCAGACGAGATCGCCCGGAACGAGATCGCGGGCGGGAAGTTCCTGGCGCTCGCCGTCGCGGATGACGATCGCCCTCGCCTCTTCCATCTGCCGGAGCGCCGCCGCCGCCTTGCCTGCCTGAAACTCCTGCACAGCCCCGATCAGGCCATTCGCCAGGAGAACCACGCCGATGAAACCGGCATCCTCGACATCGCCGAGAAAGACCGAGAGGGCTGCGGCGGCCAGCAGGATGTAGATCAACGGACTGAGGAACTGGCCGAGAAAAACGCGAAAAAAGGACGGGGATTTCCGTTCCGGCAAGGCGTTGGGACCGAATTGGAGGCGGCGCGCAGCGGCTTCGTGCTCTGACAGGCCTTGTCTGTCCATTCTGCGGTCCTTTCCCGGTGGTCCGGGGATGCTGCGGGTTAAGTGTCCAGCCCGCTTTGAAGCAGATCAATTCAGGTTACGCGAAATTCCGCAAACTGCTTGACAGTCGACCGAGAATAGCGAGAACATTTAGAGAACATACATGGAGGATATCATGCTCGACCATATCGGATTTCCGGTCTCGGACTATCAACGTTCCCGCGCTTTCTACGATGCGATCATGCCGGCCATCGGCGCGGGGCGGATGATGGAGGTGACGGCGGAGATGACGGGCGGGGCGGCGCATGCCGGCTATGGCGTCGACAAGCCGGATTTCTGGATCAGCAGCGGCGGGCCGGTGACCGGCGTGCTGCATATCGCCTTCCAGGCCACGGACCGCGCTGCGGTGCGCGCCTTCCATGAAGCTGCGATGGCGGCAGGGGCCAGGGACCATGGCGCGCCGGGGCTGCGGCCGCATTATCACGACAATTATTATGGGGCTTTCGTACTCGATCCAGACGGCCATAACATCGAGGCGGTGTGTCACCTGCCCGAGTAAGCAGCCAGGGACGCGGCGCTTGCCACGCGGCAGGGCCTTGACCGTTTCCGCCCGCCATGGCACTCAGCCGCCAGCAATTGCCGAGGGTAGAAGTCATGTCCGCGATCCCAGATCATATGAATCCCAAGCGCTCGTTCCAGGCGCTGATCCTGACCCTGCATAACTATTGGGCGGACAAGGGTTGCGCGGTTCTGCAGCCTTACGACATGGAAGTGGGCGCCGGCACATTCCATCCGGCGACCACGCTGCGCGCGTTGGGCCCGAAGCCGTGGAAGGCCGCCTATGTGCAGCCTTCGCGTCGTCCCTCGGACGGACGCTATGGCGAAAACCCGAACCGCCTGCAGCATTACTATCAGTATCAGGTGATCCTGAAGCCCAATCCGTCGAACCTGCAGGAGCTCTATCTCGGCTCGCTGGCGGCCATAGGGCTGGATCCGCTGCTGCATGACATCCGTTTCGTCGAAGACGACTGGGAAAGCCCGACCCTGGGCGCCTGGGGTCTCGGCTGGGAATGCTGGTGCGACGGCATGGAAGTCAGCCAGTTCACCTATTTCCAGCAGGTTTGCGGCATCGAATGCTCGCCGGTGGCGGGCGAGCTGACCTATGGTCTCGAACGGCTCGCTATGTATGTGCAGGGCGTCGACAATGTCTACGACCTCAACTTCAATGGCCGCGACGGCGCCGAGAAGATCTCCTATGGCGACGTCTTTCTGCAGGCCGAGCAGGAATATTCGCGGCATAATTTCGAATACGCCAATACCGAGATGCTGCACCGGCATTTCATCGACGCCGAGAAGGAATGCCAAGCGCTGCTGGCCGCCGGCGCGCCCGGCGATCAGGACAATCAGCGCCTGCACAAATGCGTGCTGCCGGCCTATGACCAGTGCATCAAGGCGAGCCATGTGTTCAACCTGCTCGACGCGCGCGGCGTGATCTCGGTGACGGAGCGCCAGAGCTATATACTGCGCGTGCGCACGCTCGCCAAGGCCTGCGGCGAAGCCTTCCTGCTGACCGACGCCGGCGGGGTCAACTGGACGGCGTAAGCCGTCCGCCGCCTATCTATCGCATCCGGCCCTCGCCGTGAGATCGACGGGGCCGGCTCCACCGCACCGCCCGTATCGGATCGCCTGATGACGCTCGAGAAACTCACCATCGTCCCGACCTCCAAGCCGCTCGAAGGCCGCGTGAGCCCGCCGGGCTCGAAGTCGATCACCAATCGCGCGCTGCTCGTCGCAGGTCTCGCCAAGGGCGTGAGCCGGCTGACCGGCGCGCTGAAGAGCGACGACACCCGCTATATGGCCGAGGCGCTGCGCGCCATGGGCGTGACGGTCGACGAGCCGGACGCGACAACCTTCGTCGTCACCAGCGACGGCGTCTGGAAGGAACCTGCCACGCCGCTGTTTCTCGGCAATGCCGGCACGGCGACGCGCTTCCTGACGGCGGCGGTGGCGCTCGCCAAGGGCCGTTTCGTGGTGGATGGCGACCAGCATATGCGCAAGCGGCCGATCCTGCCGCTGGTCGAGGCGCTGCGCTCGCTCGGCGTCCAGATCGAGGCGCCGACCGGCTGCCCGCCGGTGACCGTCGACGCCGAAGGACGCTTCACCACCAATCGCGTGGTGATCGACGCCGGGCTTTCCAGCCAATATGTCTCGGCGCTCTTGATGGCCGCGCCGCTCGCCAGCGAACCCTTCGACATCGAACTCGCCGGCGCCGAAATCGGCGCGCGCGGCTATATCGACCTGACGCTCGCCTCGATGCGCGCTTTCGGCGCCGAGGTCGAGCAAACCTCGCCCTCCACCTGGCGCGTACAGCCTTCCGGCTATGTCGCCGCCGATTACCATATCGAGCCCGACGCCTCGGCCGCCACCTATCTTTGGGCTGCGGAAGCGCTCACAGGCGGCAAGATCGATATCGGCGTGGACGCCGGCGCCTTCACCCAGCCGGACGCCAAGGCCTATGAGGTCATCTCCGCCTTCCCGCATATTCCGGCCGTCATCGACGGCTCGCAGATGCAGGACGCGATTCCGACGATCGCCGTGCTCTCGGCCTTCAATGAAACGCCGGTGCGCTTCGTCGGCATCGCCAATCTGCGCGTCAAGGAATGCGACCGCATCCGCGCGCTGTCATCAGGCCTTAACGCCATCCGGCCGGGGCTGGCGACCGAAGAGGGCGACGACCTGATCGTGGCCTCGGACCCGAGCCTGATCGGCCAGCGCCTGCCGGCCGAAATCGACACCTTCGCCGATCACCGCATCGCCATGAGTTTTGCGCTTGCCGGCCTCAAGATCGACGGCGTCACCATTCTCGATCCGCTCTGCGTGGGCAAGACCTATCCGGATTACTGGAAGGCGCTGGGCTCGCTTGGGGTCGAGATCGTCGAAGGCTGAGCCTCAGAACTCCAGCCCCGCCGCGACCCGGTTTTCGATCCGGAGCGCCAACCCCTGGATCTTGGCCATCAGCACGTCGAAATCGATCGGCTTGGTCATGTAGTTGTCGGCGCCGGCGCGCATGCCTTCGAGCATCTTCTCCCGGTCGGCGAGCGCGGTCAGGAAGATGAACGGCATGTTGGCGAATTGTGGATAGTTGATCTGCAATTCCGCCAGAAGCTCGGTTCCGTCCATTTCGGGCATGGTGATGTCCGAGATGACGATATCAGGCCGGTGCTGTAGAATTTTCTCCAGCCCTTCCTTGCCGTTGGAGGCCTGAAGCACGCGCAGGCCGGCGTCTTCCAACTCCTCGGTGATCAGCTCGCGGACGTCCATTTCGTCTTCGACGCAGAGAATGGTGATCATGCCGATATCCTTTCTTCTTGCTGGGCCGGACGGATGGGCGCATTTGCGCGCTCCGCCTGCGGCTTGGTTGCGGGTCCATGCACTGGCAGGATGAGGGTGAATGTCGACCCCTGCCCCCGCTCGCTGTCGACCCTGATGTCCCCTTCATGCAGATCGACGATCTGCTTGACGAGGTTGAGCCCGATCCCCGTTCCGGCGATGCCCGTGGAGGTGCGGGCGCGGAAATAGAGCGAGAACATTTTCGGTATGTCGTCGGTATCAATGCCGACGCCATGATCGCGGAAGGAAATCACCGCATAGTCGCCCTCGTCCCAGCCGGTGATCTCGATATCCGGCGCATGCGGCGAGTATTTCACCGCGTTCGACAGCAGATTGGTGATCGCCTGACCGACTCCGAGCGGATCGCAGCGGATCTTTTCGGGCAGGAATTGCAGGTCGACATGGAAACGATGGCGCTTGGAGAATTCGCGCTGACGCTCCACCGCCTGTTCGATTAGCGTCCTGATGGAGCAATCGGCGAGATTGAGTTCGATCTTGCCCGTGGTCATGCGACCGGCAGAGAGGAAGCTCTCCATCAGCTCGACCATCCGGGCCACCGATGCGCGGATCTGGCCAGTCTTCTCGGTGAGGAAGTCCTGATCGACCGCGCCTCTGCGGCGGAGCAGTCGCTGGGCGGCGCCGTCGATAATGGCGAGCGGGGTGCGGAATTCGTGGCTGGTCATTGAGACGAACTGGCGCTGCAGCGCATTGATCTGCTTTTCATGGTTCAGCGCCTCTTCGAGCGCATGCGCCTGGGCTTCGATTTCCAGCGTGCGTTCGCGGACCTGATCCTCCAACTGGTCGCGATGGCGGATGAGTTCGATCTCCGCCTGCTTGCGCACGGTGATGTCGGTGTAGCTGAGAATATAGCCGCCGGCGGCGAGTGGTTCGGCGCGCACGGCGAGCACCTTGCCATTGCCGTTGGCGCGTTCGAAACTATGCGGCAGGAAGAGCCGGGCGTGATTGACCCGCTCCAGCACCAGCGCGTCGATGTCGCCATCGCCATATTCGCCGCGCTCGGCATTGATGCGGATCAGGCTTTCGAAACTGGCGCCGGGCGGGAATGCGTCAGGCGTGACATCAAGAAGCTCGTAGAGATGGCGATTGGCGATCAACAGGTCGAGCCGATGATCGAAGACGGCGATACCGCCCGGAAACGCCTCAAAAGCGGCCTGAAGGATGCCCAGCATCTTGCGCTGTTCTTCGGTCGTATCGAACACCACCTCGGCAAGGCATTCCCCCTTCTCTCCCCTGAGCGAGATGACCTTCACCGTAACGCGGTACTGGCTGCCGTCACGTCGGGCGTGAAACGTCTCGAAGGTCACGAATTTCTCGCGGCCACTCAGTACGGGATTGATGAGGATGCGATACTCGTCGAGCGAAAGTTCGGGTTTCAGAGACACCGGCGTCATGCGAATGAGCTGGTCTTCGCGATAACCGGTCTTGATCGACGCGGTGCCATTGGCGCGGAAGATCTCTAGCATGTCGGGATCGATGAGGTAGATCTCGTCTGTCGAAATCTCGACGAGATCGGCGAACTGGTGGTCGGCGTCGGCGCGGCGGCGAGAGAGGACGATATCGGCGAGGTCGCAGATCAGCAGCCGCAACACCGCCATGCGCTCCTCGTCCATGCGGCGGCGGCTCTTGCCCAGGAACAGAACTGAGCCGAAGACCGCGCCGGAACTGCGGTCGATCAACGGCAGCAGGTAGCAGCGCGCCCGGTCTTCCGCACAGAGTGGCTGCGCCTGACCCGATTGCGGGTCATATTCCAGCGGAATCGTGCACCAATCGGCCTGGGTGTGATAGAGAAGCTTGTGCCGTCCGCCATAAGGCGTTTCGTTGAAGATGGCGGCGCAGGGGCCGAGGTCGAATTCGCGCGTCGAAATGATTTCGTTGAGCACGCCGGAGAGAACTTCGTCGCGGCTCTTGTCGCTCAGCGTCCAGCGGAGCATGGCGCGGGTCGTGACCAGACCCCAGATGGGCATTGCATTCCAGACTGCCTGCGGCATGCGGGGATTCCCCCTGAAATGACCTAGGGGATCAGGATAAGCGAGCCCCGCTAAAGAAGGCTGCAAGGCTTTGCTACAACTTTAGCGACCGCTGATATTTATCAATTTCCCCATCCGAGCCGCCGCGCAATTCAGGCATGACAAGCGGCGCGGAACTTGCTAGGTCCGGCGCGACATTTCCCTATCCGCCCGCGAAAGCGAAAGACACCATGCCCGATCTTCTTCTTGAACTCCGCTCCGAGGAAATTCCCGCCAGCATGCAGCGCAAGGCCGCGGGCGATTTGAAAAAGCTGTTGACGGACGCGCTGGTGGAGGCGGGCCTCACTTACGAGGGTGCACGCGAATACTGGACGCCGCGCCGGCTGACGCTCGACATTCGCGGCCTGACCGCCCGCTCCGCCGATCAGCATGAAGAGCGCAAGGGACCGAGCACGAAAGCGCCGCAGGCGGCCATCGACGGCTTCCTGCGCTCCGCCGGCCTTTCTTCCATCGAACAGGCGCAGGTGAAATCGGACCCCAAGAAGGGCGATTTCTATGTGGCGATGATCCACAAACATGGCCGCGCGGCCGAAGAGATCATCACCGATGTGATGCCCGGCATCATCCGCAATTTCCCCTGGCCGAAGAGCATGCGTTCAGGCGCGGCCTCGGCAAAGCCGGGTTCGTTGCGCTGGGTGCGTCCGCTGCAATCGATCGTCTGCACCTTCGGGCCCGAGCATGACGAACCGGTGGTGATCCCCTTCGAAATCGACGGCATAGTCGCCTCAAACGTCACCTATGGCCATCGTTTCCACGCGCCGGACGCCATCACCGTCAAGCGGTTCTCGGACTATGTCTCGGCGCTCGAAAAGGCCAAGGTCATTCTCGACGCCGACCGCCGCAAGGAAATCATCCTGGCCGACGCCAAGAACATCACCTTCGCCTCCGGTCTCGACCTCGTCGAGGACGAGGGCCTGCTCGAGGAAGTGTCGGGGCTGGTGGAATATCCGCATGTGCTGATGGGCAGCTTCGAAGAGGATTATCTGAAGATCCCGGCCGAAATCATCCGGCTGACCATCAAGACCAACCAGAAATGTTTCGTCACCCGCCTGCATGGCCAGGAGGCGCTGTCGAACCATTTCATCCTGATCTCGAACATCGAAGCCAAGGACGGCGGCGCCGAGATCATTCACGGCAATGGCAAGGTCGTGCGCGCGCGCCTGTCGGACGCGGCGCATTTCTACAAACGCGACCAGGGCGACCTGCCCGATCTCGACGCGCTGAAGGATTCAGCGGCGAAATTCGGCCTCGATCTTTCCAAGCCGCTCGACCAGCGCATGGCCAAGCTCGACCATCTCAATGTGACGTTCCACGCCAAGCTGGGCAGCCAAGGCGAGCGCGTGACGCGCATCCGCGCACTGGCGGCGGAACTCGCCAAGGCCACAGGCGCCGATCCCATTCTGGTGGATCGCGCCGCGGTACTGGCCAAGGCCGATCTCCGCACCGAAGCGGTGGGTGAATTTCCGGAACTGCAGGGCATCATGGGCCGCAAATATGCGGCGCTGCAGGGTGAAGACGCAGCGGTCGCGACCGCCATCGAGGATCACTACAAGCCGCAGGGCCCTTCCGACCGCGTGCCGACCGACAAGGTGGCCGCGACCGTGGCGCTGGCCGACAAGCTGGATACGCTGGTGGGCTTCTGGGCGATCGACGAAAAGCCGACGGGCTCGAAGGACCCCTATGCGCTGCGTCGCGCGGCGCTGGGCGTGATCCGGATCATCCTGGAGAACAATGTCCGCCTCAAACTGTTGAGCGTGGCTTCTGACCGCGACCTCCTCTCCTTCTTCCACGACCGCCTGAAGGTCTATCTCAAGGACGCCGGTCGCCGTCACGACATCGTCGACGCCGTGCTTTCCGAAGACGCCGACGATCTCTTGACCATCGTGCGCCGCGCCGAAGCGCTGTCGGCCTTTATCGGCACAGAAGATGGCAAGAACTTGCTGGCGGGAACCAAGCGCGCCACGCAATTGCTCGCCGCCGAGGAAAAGAAGGGAACCAAGGCTGCCGAACGCATCGATCTGTCGCTGCTGAAACTGCCGGCAGAGACGGCACTGCATCAGGCGATCGTCAACGCCAGCCAGAGTGCGGCGGAAGCCGTGGCGCGGGAGGATTTCGCTGCCGCCATGGAAGCGCTGTCCAAGCTGCGCGGCCCCGTGGACGCCTTCTTCACCGATGTGCTCGTCAATGATGAGAATGCCGATATCCGCGCCAATCGTCTGGCGCTCCTGGCGGCAATCCGCAGCGCGACCGGAACGGTGGCGGATTTCAGCAAGATTTCGGGCTGAACAGCATAGGCTCAAACGCAAACCGGCCGCTTTCGCGGCCGGTTTTTTTGTGAGTCAAAGCTTTCAAGCCGCCTGCCGGTGATGCGCTCCGGCGTTGGGATGAACGCGGAAAGCGCTGATGAGTTTGACCAGTTCCTCGGTGTCGTCGGCCAGCACCTGAGCGGAAGCCGTGGTTTCCTCCGCCATGGCGGCGTTTTGCTGCGTGGCGAGATCGAGCTGATTGACGGAGCTTGCGATGCTCTTCAACGTCGCGTCCTGCTCCTGCGCGCTATGGGCGATCTTCTCGACGATGGAGTTGGCCGAACTGATCTGGTCGGAGATGCGTTTCAGCGCCTCGCCAGTCTGCCCCACAAGATCCACCCCTTCAGAAACCTGCATCGACGACCGCGAGATCTGCTCCTTGATTTCCTTGGCGGCGGCTGCGGAGCGCTGGGCGAGCTCGCGCACTTCCTGCGCCACAACCGCGAAGCCCTTGCCGCTTTCGCCGGCGCGGGCCGCCTCGACGCCAGCGTTCAGCGCCAGCAGGTTGGTCTGGAAGGCGATCTCGTCGATCACGCCGATGATCTTGGTGATCTCCGTCGATGATCTTTCGATGCCGCTCATGGCGGTGATGGCGCGGGCGACGATCTTGTCGCTGCTGTTGGCCTCGCCGGACACAGTGGCGACGCGGTTGGCGGCCTCGCGGGCGCCCTCCGCAGTCTGGCGAACAGTCACGGACAATTCGTCGATGGCCGCCGAGGTTTCCTCAAGATTGGCGGCCTGACGCTCGGTGCGCAGCGCAAGCTCGCTGGATGCCCGCCGGATCTCGTCCTTGGACGCGCCGATATCCTCGCCCTTGCGATTGACCTTCGACATGGCGCCTTCCAGCTTGGACAGCGACTGGTTGAGGTTGATCCTGAGCGATTCATATTTGCCGCCGAGATCGCTGCAGCGCACGGTGAGGTCGCCGATGGCGAGCTGTTCCATGGTGGCGCCGATTTCCTGCACGACGCGCGACAACGCTTCAGCGTCCTCATGCTCACGCTGAGCATTGGCTTCACGCTCGGCGGCGAGTTCACGCTGCTGGCGCGCCTCGCGCTCGGACAGTTCATGCCGCTCGCGAATCTTGGCCTGCAGCGCAGCGGTGGCTTGCGCCATCATGCCGATTTCGTTGCTGAGCGACGCATGCGGCACGGCAATCGTGGTGTTTTCATCCGCGACCGCGCCAAGCGCCTGGCGGACGTCTTCAAGCGGCTTGGTGATCGAGCGCATAATCAGATAGGCCAGCGCCGAGCCCAGGGCGAAAATGGCCAGGATGACGCCAATGGCCTGGCTGATCATGCCGTTCACCTGGGCATCGAGATCGTCGATATAGAGACCGGTGACCACGACCAGCTTCCATGGCTCGAACGCCAGCGCATACGCGCTCTTGCGGAAGAACGCGTCTTTCGGCTCGCCGGGTTTGGAGGCGTAGAAATCCGTGCGGCCGCCGCCTGCCTGGCCGAGCTTCAGCAGTTCTTCGCGATACAGCGTCCCCTTGGGATCCGGTTTGCCGCGGAGATTTTTGCCGACCTTGTCCTTATCGTAATGGAAGGCCATGTTCAGGTCGTAGTCATAGGCGAAGAAATAGCCATCCGGCGAATATTTCATGCCGTTGACGACCTGATAGGCCTGGGCCCGCGCCTGTTCTTCGGTCAGTTCGCCCGCAAGCTGACGTTCATGGAATTGCTTGAGGATCGAGACGGCGGTTTCCGTTTCGGTTCGCAACATCTCATAACGTTCGTTGTAGACCGCGTCGGAGGCGGCGCGGATTTCGAATGTCACGGCAACCGCAAAGGCGGCCATCAATGCAAAAACCAGCAGGTAAAGCTTATGCGCAATCTTCAGGTTGGTCATCAGGTCCCCTCGGCGTCCAGAGACGCTCGGAAACATGACAGTTTCCGGCGTTTGTCCGTAATTTTACGGCTTCACGCTTAAGTTTCCCCTAATTTTACTGGCTACTTATAAACAATATCTCATACAAGACCTATGACACTGCGTCTCTGCGGCGTCCGCGCAGGACCCAGGCGGGAATGAGTTCCGATCGCAGCCGGCGGCGCGCCACGCCGCGCATGAAGCGCGCAATATCAGCGCCAGCCTTCAGCGCCGGCAAGATATCGCGCTTGCGAACAAGGAAACCATCCTCCAGCGGTTCATTGCGCTGCATGATGCGTTTGAACCACGGCTTGCGAAACCGTCGAGACGGCGAAAACCGTGCAGGCTTGCCGTCAACAGCCGCATATTCCAGAACTTCCTCGACCCAGCCGCTTTGCGGTCGGGCTCCGGGCTGTAGAAACAAAAGCCATTCGCCGCGCGCGGCATGCACGATATCGGCCAGAGCCCAGTCGACCAAATATTTGCATCCTGCCGCATCCGCCAAGCGCGCGGTGCCGTCCTCAGACCCCCTGTCGAGAATGATGACTTCGCTGACGACGCCATCCACGGCGCCCGACACAAGCACCGAGAGCGTATAGGCGAGTTCTGGCTCGCTGTTTTCACATTCCAACATCACCGTCAGCATCACATACCTTTACCGAAAGGCGCCGGGGAATGCCAGCCGCATTTTGTTCTTGCATTGTTCTCTTTTTCAGGATAGGAAAATTGTCATCAGGCGGTTGGTTCGAGCCGCTTCGGAGAAGCCCAATGATCAATCTGTCCCTTTCGCGGCAGGCTGCATTCCAGCCTGCCAATACGGCGGAGCTTGCCGACGGACTGCTCCAGGAGAGCGGTCTGAGGATCGACGTCGATCGTCGTCGCGGACGCGGCGTTGCCTTGAACCCGGCAGGGCGGTTCGAGCCGACGGAACGCGAGGCGTTGGACGATGGCTGGCAGACGCTCGAAAGCCTGGAGCCTTTTCGCACGGAAGTCCAGGTCGAGAAGGCGCGCAGCATCATCACCCGCAATGACAGCCCGGATGTGCCGTTCGACCGATCGATCAACCCCTATCGCGGTTGCGAGCATGGCTGTGTCTATTGTTTTGCGCGACCAAGCCATGATTTCATGGGATTGTCGGCGGGCCTCGATTTCGAAACCAAGCTATTCGCCAAGCCAGACGCGGCGCGGCAGTTGGAGCGGGAACTGTCGAAGCCCGGATACAAGCCCAAAACGATCGCCATCGGCACCAACACCGATCCCTATCAGCCGATCGAAAAAGAATGGCGCATCATGCGGCAGATCCTCGAAGTGCTGGCCACCGCCAACCACCCGGTCTCTATCGTGACCAAATCCGCGCTGGTGATGCGCGATGTCGATCTGCTGGCCAAGATGGCCGAGAAGGGCCTTGCGAAAGTGGCGCTGTCGGTGACGACGCTTGATCGCAAGCTGGCCCGGTTGATGGAGCCGCGGGCATCGACCCCGGCGCGGCGGCTGGAGGCGATCAGGACGCTCGCAGAGGCTGGCGTGCCGACAGCCGTGATGGCCGCGCCGATGATCCCCGCGCTCAATGATCACGAACTCGAGCGCATTCTTGACGCCGCCGCGGCCGCTGGGGCCAAGGAAGCGAATTACATCCTGTTGCGCCTGCCTTTCGAAGTGAGTCCGCTGTTTCGCGATTGGCTGCTGCGGAACTACCCTGACCGGTATCGGCATGTGATGAATCTCGTTCGCTCCATGCGCGGCGGCAAGGATTACGACGCAGAATTCGGCAAACGGATGAAGGGCGCTGGTCCCTATGCCTGGCAATTGCACCGGCGGTTCGAGCTTGCCGCAAAGAAGCACGACCTCAAGCGGCGCGGCATGCAATTGAACACCGACCTTTTTGTGCCGCCTTCCGGCCACGGAGTGCAATTGAGCCTGCTCTGACAACATCGCACGCAAGGCATGGCATGTCCCTGAAACCTTGCCTTGCGTCGTACAGCGCCCTCCGTCGAACCGCAACGACGGAGGACGTCCGCGAGCGACCCGGACCGCCGCCCTCGATCCGGGACTTGCGGGGAATCGGCGGGATATGTCACATACCCCGCATGACGCGTCCCGCCGATTCCCTACCCTTCTTCTTTGAATCCCCTGGCCCGACCTTCTCGATCGAGGCCGCGCTGATGCGCGACGGCCATAGGCGGGTTGTCGGGCTCGATGAGGTCGGACGAGGCCCTCTGGCCGGACCCGTTGTCGCCTGCGCCGTCATTCTGGATCCCAGCCGCATTCCCATGGGTCTAAACGACTCCAAACAGCTTTCCCTATCCGAACGCGAGCGTCTCTACGCGGAGATCCTGGCGTCTGCCGATGTCGCCATCGCCTCCGTCAGCGCCCGCGGCATCGATCTGAGCGATATCCGCAAAGCGAGCCTAGAAGCGATGCGGCGCGCGGCATTGTCGCTGGCGCGAGCGCCTGACTTCGCCATCATCGATGGGCGCGACGTGCCGCCAGGTCTTCCGTGCCCGGCCAAGGCGTTCGTCAAGGGCGACGGCCGGTCCGTCACCATAGCTGCAGCCTCGATCGTCGCCAAAGTCACCCGCGACCTGATGATGACGGAAGCCTCGGTTGCCTATCCCGGATATGGGTTTGAGAAACATTCCGGCTATGCGACGGCCCAGCACCGGGTCGCGATCGAAACACTCGGGCCCTGCCCTCTCCACCGGATGAGCTTTCGCCCGTTGCGGAAGGACTAAACCGTGTCGCAAGCCGTATTGCATCCGTCCCCGGCAGTCGGCTAGATGGTCGCTGTTCGGAGCCCGTTTGCGCGGGAGAATCGGGAAGTCGGTGCAAGGCCGGCGCGCGCCCAGCGCTGTAAGGGGGATGCCGCTTCAATACGCCACTGGGAAACCGGGAAGGCGAAGCGGCAGTTGAACCTGAGCCAGAAGACCGGCCGAACATCATAGCCCGGTGCGCGAGGACGGCGCATCGGGATCGCCAGACGCAGGGGGTTATATGCTCGGCGCCACCCATCGCGACATGACGGTCGCGGGTCCATTTTCCGACTCCGAAAGAGACGCTGTCTACCGCGCTATTCATACACGCCGCGACGTGCGCAATGAATTCCTGCCGGACGCGCTCGACGCTGACCTCATCCTTCGCTTGCTAGCGGCTGCGCATGCCGCCCCATCGGTGGGATTGTCGCAGCCGTGGAACTTCATCCTCATTGAGCAAGAGGCCAATCGACGCGCCGTGCACGCGCTTTTCGAAGCGGCCAACAACGAAGCGGCCGACCGGCTGGAAGGCGACGTCAAGCGCCGATACCGCGCATTGAAGCTTGAAGGAATTCTCAAGGCTCCGCTGAATATCTGCATCACCTGCGATCGCAAGCGCGGAGGAGAATTCGTTCTCGGACGCACGCATCACCCCGATATGGATCTCTATTCCACCGTCTGCGCAGTACAGAATTTCTGGCTCGCGGCGCGGGCGGAGGGCGTCGGCGTCGGCTGGGTCAGCATATTCGATCATCGCCGCCTCGCAGATCTGCTCGGCATTCCAGACGGCGTGGAAATCGTCGCCTATCTCTGTGTCGGCCGTGTCGCGGAACTCTACCGCAAGCCCGAGCTTGAATCCAAAGGGTGGCGCGACCGCATGCCGCTGGATCGGCTGATCTTCTCCGAACGCTGGCCGGAGGAGTCGCATGTGCTCCGGCTCTATCGCGAGATTTCGGTCAAGCCGTAACTATGCGCCATGTCCAGACAGCGGCATGAAAAAACCCGCCTCGCGGCGGGTTCTTCAATCGGTATCATGAAGAGGGCTCAGTTGAGCCGCGTCTTCACCTCGCCCAGCGCATCATTGAACAACGCGTTGGAAAGCGACGCATCCGTCTTGCCCGCAATCAGCTTTTCGGCTGCGGCAACCGCGAGGTCGACAGCGGCGGAACGAACAGCGGCCACAGCTTCGGCTTCCGCCTGCTTGATCTTCTGTTCAGACATCTGCGTCCGGCGCGCCACATAGTCGTCGGTCTTCTGCTTGGCTTCTGCGGCCAGCGCATCGGCTTCCCGCTTGGCGGCGGCGACGATTTCGGCGGCCTCCGCTTCAGCGGCCGCGCGCTTCTTCTGATATTCGGCCAGCAAAGCCTGCGCTTCGTCGCGCAGCTTCTTGGCGGAATTCAGCTCGGCAGCGATCTTTTCCGCGCGCGAATCGAGCGCGCGGGTGACCATGCCGGGAACCTTGAGGTAGATGATGACCCCGAGGAAGATCAGGAGCGCGACTTGCGCCCAGATCTGCGCCCACATAGTTGCATCCATCACGAGCCTCCTCAGCCTTTCACGGCGTTGACCGCGTCAGCGGCTTCGCCAGGGTTGACAGACACGCCGGTGAGCCGGGAAACGATCTCGGACGCGGCGTCCTGCGCCACGCTTGATACTTCACCCAGAGCCGCTGTCTTGATGGCGGTGATGCTGGTTTCTGCTTCCGAAATCTTCTTGGCAAGGTCGGCTTCGAGCTGACGGCGCTCGGCGTCCGACTCTGCCTTGGCGACCTCACGGGCTTCCGCCGCAATGCCCTGCGCCTTGGCGCGGGCCGCAGCGAGTTCCTGCTCATATCTGGCGACGGCGGCGTCGGCTTCGTCCTTCATCCGCTTTGCTTCGGCAAGGTCGCCGGCAATACGGGCTTCACGGGTCTCGATGATCGAGCCAATGCGAGGAGAAATCAGCTTCGACACCAGGAAATAGAAGGCGCCGAAAGTAATCGCCAGCCACAGCAGCTGCGATGGATATTGGGTGGCGTCGAAGGGAGGGAATACATCGGCGTGGCCGGCGTCGTGCGGAACACCGGTTTCGGTGTGCACTTCGGCTTCCGTCGACTGCACTGCCCCTTCTACCGCCGTGGCGGACAGAACATAGGCTGTCGTCACAAACATTCCTTCCTCCAGGGCAAGGATACGGTATCAAAAAACGGGCCACGGCCGAACGCCATGGCCCGATGGTTTTTGAAGCGCCGATCAGCCGAAGAGAGCGAGAAGAGCGACGAGCAGCGAGAAGATGCCCAGAGCTTCCGTCACGGCGAAGCCGAAGATCAGACGGCCGAACTGGCCATCAGCTGCAGACGGATTGCGAAGCGCGCCGGCAAGATAGTTGCCGAAAATGTTGCCGAGGCCGAGGGCCGCGCCGCCCATTCCGAGGCAAGCGATACCGGCGCCGATGTACTTTGCTGCTTCAGCTTCCATTGTAGAACTCCTTCAGTGTTTTCGTTTGGTGGCTGTTAATCAGGAGCGCCGGTCAGAGTCAACCGACGCCGAACTCTACTCACGACCTTAATGGCCCGGATGAACCGCGTCGTTGAGATACATGCAGGTCAGAACCGCAAACACATAGGCCTGCAGGAAGGCGACCAGGAATTCGAGACCGGTGAGGCCGATGGTCATCAGCAGCGGCAGGATCGCGCCAACGACGCCAATCGGGCCAAGCACGCCGAGCGAGACGACGAAGCCGGCAAAAACCTTGAGCGTGATGTGGCCGGCGAGCAGGTTCGCGAAAAGACGAACCGAAAGGCTGACAGGACGCGACAGGAAGGACACGACCTCAATCGTGGTGACCAGCGGAACGATCAGCATCGGAACGCCCGACGGAACGAACAGGCCAAAAAAGTGAAGACCATGCTTGTAAACGCCATAGAGAACCACGACCAGGATCACCAGAAGCGCGAGCGCGAAGGTGACGATGATCTGGCTGCCGACGGTGAAGAAGCCGGGCACCATGCCGAACAGGTTCGACACCAGCACGAACAGGAACAGCGAGAAAACGAAGGGGAAGAACTTCATCCCTTCCTTGCCGGTCGAGTCCTTTAGCATCTTCGCCACGAACTCATAGGCGAGTTCGGCGATCGACTGCAGGCGGCCCGGAACGATGGCGCGGGGCGCGGACGCCCAGACGAAGAACAGCGTCGCAACGACGACGGTCAGCACCATGAACAGAGCAGAATTGGTAAAATGAAAGCCGGTGCCAGCCACATTCTCCCACAGCGGGACAATATGGAACTGATGGATCGGGTCTACCTTTTCACTGGTCGCCACGTGTCTTCTCTCTCGTTTTCATCACGGCCGCGCCTCAGGGCTTCGGCCTTTTGTCCGTATTGCGGGCTTCCCCGATCCTGTCCACCGGATGCGGCGCGGTTACCACGCCCACCACTCTGAGGACATTAAGGATGCCCGCGCAAAATCCAAGGAGCAGAAAAATGATCAACCCCCATGGCTTGATGGGCAGAACCATGTCCAGAAGATAGCCGAGCATCGCGCCGACGATAACGGCCGCAATGAATTCCGAGGAAATCTTCAGCGCCTGTGAATAACCTTTCCGGTCATTTTCACTGGCCGCTCTCACACCCCCCTCGGGATTGCCTTCCGCTTGACATAACTCCTTGCGGAGCTTTTCCATGCGTTCTTCCAGACTATCCTGGCGGTCGGTTTCCATTTTCGCCTCCTCGCGGTCCGGGCCTTAACCCAGCCAAACCGCCCGTGCAAGGCAGAAAATAGGCAAATTCCCGTGTTGGAGACCCCCGCCCTCAAGCCGCGTGCACCATAGTTTCGACCCTTTTCGGAGTCAAGGCGAGGCGTCGATGGTCGTTCATGTATTTTTAATCAACGATTTCAATGGATTACGGTGTATAAACGGGCTTTTAACGCCACACCGTGCGGCATTGCGCCTCCGGATGGGCCGATTAGACCCAGCCACCGCCATAGGTTCGGTAGAAAATGTGCAGTCCAATGCGGCTGACTCGCTTCATGGTCCGCGCCCAATTGGGTCGAACATAGACGGCGTGGTAGTGGGTCGAATCGCCAACGCTTTTGAGATAAATCTTGCCGGCGGTCACGGCGAGCGCAACTTGCTTGGCGGCGTCAAAGCGGGCGCGCGACCAGATGACGTCAGGAATTCGATCGCAGGCAAAGGAAAACTGGCAGCGATTGCGCCAATCTTCATTCTGGTAGACCACGCCGCAGATCGTATTTGGGAATGATGGATTGCGCACCCGGTTGAGCACAACCTGCGCCACCGCCGCCTGTCCCTTCAGCGGCTCGGTGATCGCCTCGAAATAAATGGCTTCGGCCAGGCACTTCTGTTCCTTCTCGCTGAAAACCGAGGCAGGCAGGACATTGGCGGCCCAGCCATGCGCCTCCTTGCCGACATCCGGCACGAAACGGTCGGCATTGGGCTTTACGAGAATGGAATCGAATGGCGATTGTTCGGCGTAGTCAGGCTCGGGATTGGCGTAGGCGCTGGCGAGACTATCGCCCTTTTCATTGGTGATCAGGCTCGCAAGCATAGACGACGCGGCGTCATCGTGCAGCCGTGGACGCACGGCGTGAAAGGCCAGGGCGATTTCGATTTCCTTGCCCTTGAGCGCTGGCTTCTGGAACATCGTCACACGCTCCTCGGTCAATTCCGGGGCCAACAGATGCGCCTGTCGATCGAGAATGCTGCCGGCGGAGAATCCTTGCGGCGGCCGCACGCGTTCCGACGCCAGCACCCGGCCTTTCTTCAGGCTGCGGGTCACCCGCGCCTCGTCCGGCGTCTCCGGCTGCTCGCGCTTATCCGCCGACAACGCAACCTTCTGGCCGCCGGCCAGCACCAGCCCGCGATTTGCGGGATCGTAACCTTTGGCGCCCGATTCCTTGAAGACGATTTCAGCGTTTTGGATGGAGCCAGCGCCGATCGGCGTCATATAGCTGCGCCAGGCAGCGGCGCCGGCTGGAGCGGACACCAGCCCGGTCACATCAGCCTCTGCGGCGACACTGGGGAAAATGAGCAAGCCGGCAAGCGCGAAAACACCGGGGGCAGCCCAATCGGACGAGGTGCGCGGGCGACGCGCGGCCAAGAAACGCTTCAACACGTGAACGCTACTCCACAGGAACTGGAATTCATCGGCCAAACAATGCGCTATTAACCTTGATGTTTGGTTAATCCCGGGATTTGTGGCCTTTGCGAGGCGTTAGAGGGCGCTAATACGTAAACGGGCGGCCCAAAGCCGCCCGCTTGATCAAGAGCCATGCCAGCCGCTTGTTCGGCTATACGGTCACATGCGCGCCCAGTTCCACGACGCGGTTGGCCGGCAACCGGAAATAATCCGACGGATCGGTCGCGGCGCTGGCGAGCGCTATGAACAGCCGATCCTGCCAGGAGGGCATGCCGGAATTGGCGTCCGGGATCAGTTTCCGCCGACCGAGATAGAAGGACGTCGACATGATGTCGAATTTCAGTCCGGTCTTTCTCAGATGCGCGAGCGCCTGGGAGACGTTCTGCGTCTCCTGGAAACCGAAGCTCAGTTCCAGCAATTGGAAATGTTCCGAAATACGCTCGATTCGTCCGCGCTCCTCGATCGGCACGCGCGGCCGGTTCTGCGTCTTGATCGTCAGAATGATGTTCTGGCTGTGCAGCACATGATTGTGCTTGAGATTGTGCAGAAGCGCCGCAGGCGTCGAGGTCGGGTCCGAAGTCAGGAAGATCGCGGTGCCCGGAACTTCGATCGGACCATGCTCGCTCTTCTTTTCAAGCGACTTCACGAATGTCCCGAGTGGTATATGCGTACGCCGGGTCTTTTCGAACAGGATCTTGGTGCCGCGCCGCCAGGTCCACATGATCACCACGAAACAGGCGGCGATCAGCACCGGCACATAGCCGCCGTGATGCAGTTTGGTGAGGTTGGAGCCCAGGAACACCGATTCGATGCACAACAAGGGCGCGATAATGCTGATGGCGCGAAGACGCGACCATTTCCAGAAACCGCGGACGAAGTTGTAGAGCAGGATTGTGGACACCACCATGTCGCCGGTCACGGCGATGCCATAGGCGACCGCCAGCGATTCCGACGACTTGAACATCAACACCAGCGCCATGACGCCGAACATCAGGATGGTGTTGACCGCCGGCAGATAGATCTGGCCCGTATTGGTGTCCGACGTATGATAGATCTCCATGCGCGGCAGGAAGCCGAGATGGATCGCCTGCCGCGCCAGTGAGAAAGCGCCGGTGATCACCGCCTGGCTGGCGATGATGGTGGCGACAGTCGCGAGAATGACAGCGGGCAGCCGCAGATATTCCGGAAACATCAGAAAGAACGGATCGGATAGTCCTTCGGGATGCTGCAGCACATAGGCGCCCTGTCCAAGATAATTGAGCGTGAGCGCCGGAAAGATCAATCCGAACCAGGCGAGCCGGATCGGCGCGCGGCCGAAATGGCCGAGATCGGCGTAAAGCGCTTCTGCGCCCGTGACCGCCAGAAAGACGGAACCGAGAACGATAAAGCCCACCATGCCGCTATTGGTGAGAAACCAGACGCCATAATAGGGATTGAAGGCTGCGAGGATACTGAGATCGTCGAAAATGTGGTAAACGCCGATGCCGCCAAGCGTGAGAAACCAGAAGGCGGTGATCGGGCCAAAAAAGGCGGATACCGCGCCCGTGCCGCGCGACTGAACGGCAAACAGCAGGATCAGGATCACCACCGAAATCGGCACCACATAGGGATTCAGCGCCGGGGTGACGAATTTCAGACCCTCGACGGCAGACAGGACCGACAGCGCGGGCGTGATCATCGCGTCGCCCAAAAACAGCGCAGCCCCAACGATGCCGATCAGGAGGAGAACGCCCGCCCGACGCTCTGACACCGCCTTGGTGACCAGCGAAAGAAGCGACAGCGTTCCGCCCTCGCCGTCATTGTCCGCTTTCAACAGAAAAACGACATATTTCAACGTGACGATGATGGTCAGCGCCCAGATGAACAACGAGATCAGGCCGATGATTTCAATGCGATCGACGCCGTCGCCAGAGACGGGGCGCAGCGATTCGCGAAAAGCGTAGAGCGGCGAGGTGCCGATGTCGCCATAGACCACGCCGACCGAGCCAAGGGCCAGCGCCAGCAGCTTCTTTTGGGACATAGGGCCTGAATGGCCGCCCGAATGCAAATTTGTGTCCGACATTGTCAGTTTCCGGCTTAGAGCCAGCCTTTCCAACGAAAGAAGAAGAAGGGAATGACGGCCGAGACGATCATCATCACGATCGCGGCGGGGTATCCCCATGTCCATTCGAGTTCGGGCATGAACCGAAAATTCATGCCATAGATGGAGGCGACCAATGTCGGCGGCAAAAGCACCACCGAGGCGATCGAGAAAATCTTGATGATGGCGTTCTGCTCGACATTGATCAGGCCGAGCGAGGCGTCAAGCAGGAATGTGGTGTTTGACGAAATGAAAGCCGCATGCTCGGACAATGTCTGCAGATCGCGGGTCACGGAAAGGCAGACAGCCTTGGCCTCGGCGTCCGACTGCACGGTCTGGACGCTGGTCAGGAAGCTCATCAGACGCGACAGCGACGCCATACTGTCGCGGGCCTTCGAGATCAGTCGGTGATGATGCCCGATCGACGAGAGAAGATTCTCCAGGAACCGCGGCGGTCGACGCTTCACCGGTTCGTTTCCGTCACCGAAAATCGCGAGCAGCAGCGCTTCGCCCTTCATTTCCGCCTGTTCGAGAATTTCCGCCGTCCGGTCGGAAATCGTCTCCATCAACTTGACCAGCGTGACATGCGGCGCGGAGGGGACGTTTGTCGAACGCCCCAGCGCAGCAGCATAGAGCTTGAAGGATTTCGGTTCGTCGTAGCGGACGGTCACCAGATGACGGTCTGTCAACACGAAGGCGATATCCGCCAGTTTCGGCGTCGCCGTATCCGCGTGACAGAGCAAGGACGCGGTCATGTAATGCGCCCTGCCCTCGGAATAAAGACGGCTTGATGGTTCGATGTCGCGCAGATCCTCGCGGGTCGGAACCTCTATGCCGGTCAAATGCTGCGCATAGTGATCTTCCTCGCGTGTCGGATGGGCGAGGTCTAGCCAAATGACATCGGCTGGAAGAGTCTGCAATTGCTGGTCCACCGGCAGCATCATCGACTCACCGTTCGAACGGTAAGCAATGATCATGAGCAATAAGCTCCGGACAAGGTCATTCCGCGCCCCGATGGCATTGGTCGCATTCGCCCCGCGCGCCTGCGAAATGGTCAATAGTCGTCACGCGGCCAAAGCCAGCGCAGGTTCAACGAGGCTGGTATCGCGCAAAACGCGTCTGTAATCAAGATAGAACGGACCGGCGCCCCGGCAGGGGCGTCGGCCTGCTATTGGGTCAGGCGCGCTGTCACTCGAAAACGATGGCGGGCGCGGCGCGGGAAAGCGGCTCGTCGCCAAACAACCTCTCGGCAATTCTGCCGGCGATTTCCCGATAGACCCGGGCATGCGGGCCGTCAGGCTCGCTGACAACGACGGGCGCACCGGCATCGGATGTCTCGCGGATCGTCAAGGCCAGCGGCACCTCTCCCAGGAAGGGAGAGCCGATCTTTTCCGCCTCGGCGCGAGCGCCGCCATGGCCGAATATGTCGTGCGAGGTTCCGCAATTGGGGCAGATGAAGTGGCTCATATTCTCGATCAGGCCGAGCAAGGGCACTTCCACCTTCTTGAACATGTTGATGGCCTTGCGTGCGTCCAACAGCGCCAGATCCTGGGGGGTAGAGACGATGATCGCCCCTGATAGCGGCGCCTGTTGCGCCAGCGTCAGCTGCACATCGCCTGTGCCGGGCGGCATGTCGATCACCAGCACGTCGAGATCACCCCAGGCGACTTCGCGCAACATCTGCAAGAGCGCCGACTGGATCATCGGTCCACGCCAGATCATCGCGACCTCTTCGTCGACCAGGAAGCCCATCGACATCGCCTTGAGGCCGTAATTCTCCATCGGCTTGATCAGCCGGCCGTCGATCTGCTGGGGGCGACCCGAAATCCCCAACAGCCGCGGCACGGACGGACCGTAAATATCGGCGTCGAGCAGACCGACTTTATATTCGAGCGCCTGAAGACCCAGCGCGATGTTGACCGACGTCGTGGACTTTCCGACGCCGCCCTTGCCGGATGCGACGGCGATCATGCGCTTGACGCCGGGAATCGTCTGCTTGGGGGCCGCGCCGCGGGGAGGATGAGGATGGGCATGGCCCTGCGCGGGCGCCGCCTGTGGACGCGGCGGCGCGGCTCCCGCCTTTTTATCCGCCGTCAATGCGGCGAACGCGCCCTTCATGCCGGGCATGTCCTTGACGACGCGCTCGGCGGCAAGGCGAAGCGGCTCCAAATCCTTGGCCTTGTCGGATCGCACGGTGATGGAGAAATAGGCCTTGCCGTCCGAAATAAACACTTCCGAAACCATGCCGAGATCGACGATGTTGCCCGTCATGTCAGGTCCGCGCACGGTCTTGAGCCGTTCCAGGACATCTTTGCTCGTCACTTCACTCATCACTGGCCCCTCACTCGCTGTGGCCTGTAGATAGTGGAAGCCTTCGGGCGCGCCAACCCAGCGCGGCAGACTATTTTTGTTTGTTGATGGGTATCAAACAAGTTCCGCCTTCCATGCCGGCGTCGCGCGATGCGGCGGCATGGAAGGCGGCTTGCCTTCGCGCATCCTGTTTCGGATGCTTTTTTAGTCCCCTCTGGACCTGGGAATAGCGATGCAGGAATTGTGCCAGACACTGAAACGCCTCCGACAGCCCGTTGATGCGGCCTTCTGGCGCAGCAACGAAACGCGATGTGCAAACTGCACGCTCCATATGAAGCAAAAAACCACCAGATTAGACGAAATTTTAGGCGCCCAAGAAAGAACCCGCCCGGCAGGGCGCGGGCGGGTTACTCCACATGGCGTCCCAGGATAGGTCTGGGAGGGGTTTCGCCATGGAACCATAAGGTCGGCGCAAATGTGCGTGCGTCTCGGCGCACGACCGCGATCGCGACGCATATTCGTGCAGCGAAATTAAACTGCAGCTTGCGTAACGTCATCCCCCAAATGGGGTATAAATGCGGAAAAAGCTATTGATTCCGGTAGAATTCCAAGGGCGTCAGGATCAGGAAATGATGCCCATCCTGAGCGACTTGGCGACAGCCTGCGTGCGATTGACGGTGTCGAGCTTCTTGGTCGCCCGGTTGAGGTAGTGGTTGACCGTATGTTCCGACAGATTGAGGATGTTGGAGATTTCCATGCTCGTCTTCCCGGCCGCAGTCCAAGTCAGGCAATCGATTTCACGCTGGGTAAGATCCTCGCCACCTTTGCGATCTTTCCGCGCCAACTGGTAGAGGCGATCGAACACGCAGGTGGATATCATATGCAGTTGCAGCATTTCCTGATTCGTGAAGGGTTCGCGCTCGCCGGAATAGCCGACCGCGCCGCGATCGCCGCCAGCGTCACAAACCGGGAAATAGGCACCGCGAAGCAGGCCATACTGCTCGAAAAGTTCGATGGCCCGCTCCATCTTTCCATCACGCCGCTGATCGTTGATGACGTGGATGTCGTAGGAGAACGGCACGGTTGACGTCCTGATGTGTTGGAGAGCGGGGCTATCGGCCATCAGCCCTTCCGCGTCATATTTGGCGATTAATTCGGAAGGCCAACTGGTGATCACCGACGCCGACTGTAACGCCACGGCCGTCGACGAGGGCATCCTGAGCACCATGAAGGCGCGCGCAGCAAACATTTCAGTGGTCTTTTTCAGGAATCGAAGAATGTCGAACTGGGTCGACAGGGCAGCCAACTCCGAGATCAGAGCTTCATGGTTCACCGGCTTTACAGTCTGTCGATCAAGCATGTCTCAGTCTATCACATCGTTCCATGGTCAGGTTTTACGCCGCCAAGCAAAGCCGGATTATCAATTGGTTCGCAGAGCAGATGCGTTCACGCAAGACTGCCCTAAAATGATATTACGCCAGGCGACATCTGAAAAATGGCTCATTGCCACCTCATGATTCGCTCCGCAATCGTTTACATAACAGATAATGAACCCGCCGAACCCAAAAAAGATCAAGCGTCGGCTTTTTGCCGCCTGTGAATATTGTCGCAAAAATGCGCAAAGCAGCGGCTCCAGACCACAAAATCTGCGACTTTCCTTAAGTATGATTTTTCCAGGGAGGGGTTTTCCCTCCTGTGCTTACGGAATATACCACTCGGCGCGAGCCAGAGCCATTGATCGGCGCCGGCTCCCGATGTCCAGAACGAGGAAAGGTAGTCCCGTGGTCTCGCCATCCGCGCAGTTTGAGGATTTGCGGTCCGCCCGCGTGCTGATCACCGGCGGCGCATCCGGCATCGGCGCGGCGCTCGTCGCCGGATTCGCGCGGCAGGGAGCCAAGGTCGGATTTATCGATATCGACGCTGACGGCGCCGAGAACGTGATCGCTTGCTCGCCGTCATCGACCAAGCCCCTGTTCCGCCGCGCCGACGTGGCGGATGTCGAGGCGACGCGCGCCGCTGTCGCAGATCTGATCGCCGCATTGGGCGGCCTGGATGTGCTCGTCAACAATGTCGGCTGGGACGACCGACACGACACCGAGGTGGTGACCGAAGCCTATTGGGACCGCAACATGGCGGTCAATCTGCGCGCCGCCTTCTTTATCTCGCAAAGCTGCCTGCCTGCCTTGAAGGCGTCCAACCGTGGGGCTATCGTCAATTTCTCCTCGATCGCCTTCATGATGAACCTTCCGGATCTTCCGGTGTATCTGACGGCGAAATCCGGTATGATTGGCATGACCAAGGCGCTGGCCGGCCAGTTCGGCAAGGACAATGTTCGCGTCAACGCCATCCTTCCCGGCATGGTGCTGACAGAACGGCAAAAGGAAATGTGGATTTCCGACGAGGCCGAAGCCGCCCATCGCGAGCGGCAATGCCTGAAATTTTCCCTGACCGCCGAAGACATGGTCGGACCATGCCTGTTTCTGGCGTCAGACAGCGCGCGGGCGATCACCGCGCAATCCTTGATCGTCGATGGAGGCTATTTCTGATGGTGAAACCGCAATTCGCAGCGGTCGACTGGGGCACGTCGAGTTTCCGCCTGTGGCTGATCGGCGAAAACGACGTCGTGATCGGCGAAAGCCGCTCGGGTGAAGGCATGACCACAGCCCGGGAGACGGGTTTTGCCGAAGTGCTCGCCAAGCATCTCGACCATGTGCAGGCGCCGGCGGATATTCCCGTCATTGTCTGCGGCATGGCCGGCGCCAAGCAGGGCTGGGTCGAGGCCGGTTATCTCGATGCGCCGGCGCGGCTTGCCGACATAGCCGACGGCGCGATCCGGGTCGAAGGCCAGGCCCGCGACATCCGCATTCTTCCGGGCCTCGCCCAGCGCGACCCGCACGCCGCCGATGTGATGCGCGGTGAAGAGACGCAATTGCTGGGCTGCGCGCAAAAGATCAAGAACAGCGATTGCCTGGTCGCCATGCCAGGCACCCATTCCAAATGGGTGCGGGTGGTCAAGGGCGAGGTGCTGGGCTTCGCCACCTTCATGACGGGCGAATTGTTTCAGGCGATTTCGCAGCACACGATCCTGCAGCACGCCATCAAGGATTCGCCCGGTTTCGACGGAGCAAACCCCGCTTTCGTGAACGCCGTGCATGCGGCCTTCAAGGAACCGGAACTGACCGCCAACCGTCTGTTCTCTGTGAGGGCGCGCGGTCTTCTGTTCTCGCTGACCAATTTCGAGGCAGAGGCCACGCTGTCGGGCACGATGCTCGGCCTTGAACTTGCGGGCGCACTCAAATCGGCGCCGAAGGACACGCCCGTGGTGCTCGTCGTATCCGGCAAGCTCAGGGGCCTTTATGAGGCGGCCTTTCACAGGGTCGGCCTGCAATTTTCGACCATGGACGCCGACGAGGCGGTGCGCGCCGGCCTGAACCAGGCGGCCCGCAGCCTATGGTCCTTTTAAGAAAGAAGCGTGATGAGCCGTATTCCCTTTCCAGACATGAAATATCCGCTGGTCGCGATCCTGCGCGGCCTGACCCCGGCTGAGACGCCGGCGGCGATCGAAGCCCTCTTGAACGCCGGCTTCCGCGCCATCGAAATTCCGCTGAATTCGCCGGAGCCCTTCCGCTCCATCGAGATCGCCGCCAAGATGGCGCCGGCCGACGCGCTGATCGGCGCAGGAACCGTGCTGACCGAAGAAGACGTCGACCGCCTGGAAGACGCTGGCGGCCGACTGTTCGTCAGCCCGAATGTCGATGTAGCCGTGCTCGGCCGCGCGGTCTCCAAGGGCATGGTGACGCTTCCTGGCGTCTTCACCCCCACGGAAGCGCTGGCGGCCGCCAAGGTCGGCGCAACCGGCCTCAAATTCTTCCCCGCCGGCGTGCTCGGCGCGACGGGCATCAACGCCATCAAGGCGGTGCTGCCGAAGGATCTGCTGCTCGCGGCTGTCGGCGGCGTGTCCGACGAGAATTTCGGCGAATACGCCAAGATCGGCATCAAGGCCTTCGGTCTGGGCTCCAGCATCTATAAGGAAGGCATGGACGCCGCCGATATCGCCCGCCGCGCCAACACCACGATCGACGCCTATCGCCGCGTATTCGGAGCCTGATCCATGACTGACACCCACGACTTCCAGGGCAGCGTTCTGTCTGCGACTTCGGCGCATCTCGGTGAAGGCCCGACCTTTGATCCGAACACCAACACCGCCTATTGGTTCTCGATCCTCGATTGCGAGCTGCATGAATTGTCGCTCGACACCAACGAGCTCGCGATCCACAAGCTGCCGTTCATGGCGAGCGTGCTGGCGCGCATTGACGACGAGCGGCAGTTGATCGTGTCCGAAAACGGTCTCTATATTCGCGAGAAGGCGACGGGCGCGCTGTCTTTGGTCACGCCGATCGAGAACGATCAGCCGCATATGCGCTCGAATGACGGCCGCACCCATCCGTCGGGTTCGCTGTGGTTCGGAACCATGACCAAGACCGGCGAAGGCCGCAAGGGCGCGGGCAAGATCTACCATGTCGCGGGCAGCACGGTGACGACGCTGTTCGAGGGCGTGTCGATCCCGAACGGGATCTGCTTCTCGCCGGACGGAACCATCGGCTACTGGGTCGACACGATGGAGAACCGCTATATGCGCGTGGCGCTTGATGCGCTGACCGGCCTGCCTGTCGGCGAGGCCGAAGTGTTCTCCGACGAGGCCGGCGTAGATGGCGGCATCGACGGATCGGTCTGCGACGCCGAAGGCTATGTCTGGAATACGCGCTGGGGCGTCGGCGAAGTGCGCCGCTACAGCCCGGCGGGTGACGTCGTCGCAATCTACAAGGTTCCCGCGACCCAGACCACCTGCCCCGCCTTTATCGGCGCGGACGCCGACCGCCTGCTGGTGACCTCCGCCCGTGAAGGCATGTCGGCGGAGGAAAAGGCCGCCGATCCCAAGGCCGGTTTCACCTTCGATCTCGGCGTGAAGGTCAAGGGCGTGTTCGACGCTCCCTTCAAACTCTGATCACGATTGCCGGGGCGCGCGGCAAGCATCGCGCGCCTCTCCTCTCTGCAGCCTGATTGTACAATTTACTCTTCGGCCAAGCGCCTCTTGCGGACAACCTTGCCTCTGTGCTTAATCGTTTGAAACCGTCTTGGGAGAGACGGAGATAAGCTCGGGGGAGTTCATGAAAGAGATATTGCGCGCGGTTCGGCTTTGGACCGTTGTTTTTCTGGCGGGAATTTTCGTCGCCAATCTGTCCATTGCCCACGCTGCGGTCAAAGCGCCGGAAGATGTCGTTCAGGACTGGTACAAACTGATCCTTGAGCTTGTCCGCCACACGCCCAACTACTCGCCGCCCGTGGCGAGCCGGTCCTTCGCCTATATCGGCGTGACCATCTATGAAGTCACCGCCAGCGGCAAAAGCGACATGGTCTCGCTTGCCGGCCAATTGAACGGCCTGACCGCAACGCCTAAGCGAGAAGCTGGCGCCGTCTATGACGAGTCGATCGCGCTGAATGCGGCGATGAATTTTGCAGCACAGAATTTCTTCGACAGAACGGGCCCCACCGGCCAGCGCGCGCTCGCCAATATGGGCAAGAAGATGCACGCCAAAGTGTCGACGGGCGTGCCGGATGACGTTTCCAAGCGCAGTGAAGCCTATGGCGTCGCGGTCGCCCAGCATATTTTCGCCTGGTCGCAGGACGATGGCGGCGCACTGGTTGAAAATATGGGCTTTCCGCGCGAGTACAAGCTGACGCCTGGCCCCTCCCATTGGGTTCCAACGAGCAAGATCGCCCAGCAACAAATGCCGCTTTTGCCGGATTGGGGCAACAATCGCCCCTTCGCCATGCCATCCGGCGCGACCTGCCCGCTGCCGCCCGCGATCGCCTATGGCGAAACGCCCGACAGTGATTTCTACAAGGAAGCCAAGGAAGTCTATGACACGGTCAACACGCTGACGCCGGAGCAGCGGATCATCGCCCGCTTCTGGTCCGACGATCCCATGCTGTCGCCGACGCCTCCGGGCCACTGGCTGTTTATCGCGCTCAGCATTCTCAAGAAGGAGGATGCTGGCATCGAAAAGACGGCGGACGCCTTGGTGCGATTGGGCGTTGCGGTGGCCGACGGCTTCATCGGCTGCTGGGACGCCAAGTTCAAGCACGATCTCGTGCGTCCGGTCACCTATATCAAGCGCGTCATCGATCCCAAATGGGAACCGATCCTGATCACACCGCCCTTCCCGGAATATCCGAGCGGCCACAGCACGCAATCGGGGGCGGCGGCCGTGGCGCTCACGGCGGTGTTCGGCGACAACTACGCTTTCGACGATCATACCCATGAGGCGGACAATCTGCCGGTGCGTCACTTCACAAGCTTCACGGCGGCGGCTGAGGAAGCGGCGATTTCCCGGCTCTATGGCGGCATCCATTTCCGCGCCGCCATCGACCGTGGGCTTCAACAGGGCGAATGCATCGGCGCCTATGCGGTGAAGCTCAAGACGCGGACAGGAGCATGAGACGGCTGGCTTTCACTTTGGCGCTCGCGGGCATGTTTGCGCCGCTCTCGGCCCATGCCGGGGCGGAGAGCGTCGCGCCGCGTTTCGAGGACGAAACGAAAAGTGCTGGCGTCGCCCATGTCTATGCCGGCGACTGGCAATATATGGTTGGCGGCGGGGCAGCGAGCTTCGATTGCAATGACGACGGCTTCGAGGATCTCTGGCTCGCCGGCGGCGACGGCGCCTCCAAGCTCTTCGTCAACAGGTCGAAGCGCGGCGGCGAGCTCAAATTCGAAGTAACCAAAAGCGGGGCGGAATTCGCCGCGACGACGGGCGCCTATCCGATCGATATCGATGGCGACGGGATCAAGGATCTCGTCGTGCTCCGCGTCGGCGAAAGCCTGGCGCTCAAGGGTCTCGGCGGCTGCAAGTTCGAACGCGCCAACGAGGCCTGGGGCTTCACAGGCGGCGACGCCTGGTGGACGTCCTTCTCCGCCACCTGGGAACGAGGCCTGCAATGGCCGACGCTGGCGCTTGGCGCCTATGTCGACCGCAACGAGGACACTTACCCCTGGGGCACCTGCACCGATAACTGGCTGATCCGGCCGGAAGGCGACGGCAAGCGCTTTGCAAAACCCCTGCCGCTGAAGCCGAGTTTCTGCCCGCTCTCCATCCTGTTCACCGACTGGAACCGGTCGGGAACGCCTTCGTTGCGCGTCTCCAACGACCGCGAATATTACAAGGGCGGCCAGGAGCAGATGTGGAAGATCCCGCCGGGACAGCCGCCCAAGCTCTACACCCAGGACGAAGGTTGGAAATATCTGCGCATCTGGGGCATGGGCATCGCCGGCTACGATCTCGATTCCGACGGCTATCCGGAATATTTCCTGACCAGCATGGCTGACAACAAGCTGCAGGCGCTGGCGACTATCCCCAAGGAAGGCAAGCCGAAGCCCGGTTATGCGGACATCGCCTTCGCCAAGGGCGCGACCGCGCATCGCCCCTATACCGGCGGCGAATGGAAGCCCTCGACCGCCTGGCACACCGATTTCCAGGACGTCAACAATGACGGCCGGGTCGATCTGTTCATCGCCAAGGGCAATGTCTCGACCATGCCGGACTTCGCCATCAAGGATCCCAACAATCTTCTCGTCCAGCAGCCGGACGGCAAATTCGCCGAGATGGGCGACAAGGCGGGCGTCGACAGCATGAAGACGTCGCGCGGAGCGGCCTTGGCGGACTTCAACCTCGACGGGCTCGTGGATCTTGTCGTTGTCAATCGCTGGGAGAATGCCGAGATCTGGCGCAACACGACCAAGGACGCCGGACGCTTCATCGAACTGCAACTGCGGCAGGACGGGCCAAACCGCGAAGGCATCGGCGCTTGGGTGGAAGTGAAACTCGGCGATCGCATCATTCGCCGCGAGATCACCATCGGCGGCGGCCATGCCGGCGGAACATTGGGCTGGATCCATTTCGGCGTCGGTGCGCTCGATAAAGTCGGCGTTCGCGTCATCTGGCCCAATGGCGAGGCCGGGTCATGGCGTGAGATTTCGTCGAACGGCTTCTACATCGTCGAACGCGGCCGGATCCCGGAGGCATGGGAGGGGAAATGACCCCTCCCCGACAGTCCTAAAGGATGAAGTCGCTCGCTTTCAGCGATTCGACATCTACACGGATGGAGAAGTCCGCGACCCGGTCACCGTCATCGTCGCCATAGAGAATGTCTTTCGCCAACCGGACCTCGCCGCCCTCACCGCTAAATGCCGCGTTGTCGATGAAGGAGAAGGCCTGATCTCCACCAAGTTCGGTATTGGCGTCCATCGAATGCAGATCGATTGTGTCGCCTTGCTTGCGGCTGAAATCGGTGACGACATCGCGGTTCTTGGTGTCCGATACGAACACGGTGTTGAAGTGAAAAGTGTCTGCGCCTGCGCCGCCGGTTAGCTGGTCCGAGCCTTCGAGACCGTCAAGGAAATCATTTCCAGCGCCGCCGGACAGCTTGTTGTTTGCTTCGCCGCCCCAGAGTTCATCCTTGTATTTCGAACCGATGGCGTTCTCGATATTGGTGTGGTAGCGCTCGCCTTTAGCGGCCCCGCCGGGCTCGATGAGACGACCTTCGTAATAGAACGTGAAATAATTGAGTTCGGTGATGACGCCGGATTTCGCTTTGACGAAGCTGATCGTATCGTTGCCATCGCCGCCGTCGAGACCCGAAATATAGGATTCCTTCATCGGCTTGCCCATGCCGGCATAGATCAGGTCATTGCCGGACCCTGCATTCACCGACGTGCCCTTGGTCAGCACATAGAACGTATCGGCGCCAGCCCCGCCATCAAGAACGCAATTACCGAGCGTGCTGGTTCCCAGCGTTGTGGAGCCATAGAGGATGTCGGCGCCCGCGTCGCCACTGAGTTCGTCGTTGCCGGAACCGCGATTCTCGCCCGCATAGAGAATATCGTTGCCGGCGCCGCCCGAAAGCACATCCTCGCCAGCATCGCCGCGCAAAATATCGTTGCCGGCATTTCCTTCCAAAGTGTCGTTGCCGCCGCCGCCACGGAGAATGTCGTTGCCGCTGCGGCCTTCGAGAGAGTCCTGCCCTCCATATCCGAAAATCTCGTCAGCGCTGGACGTCCCATCCAGGATGTCCTGCCCATTCGTTCCTTTAATGGTGTTATATTTCTGAGCCATATCATCACCTTATGAAAACAAAACAGCGCTTGTTTCCTGCCCAATCAATATGACCAGACGGTGGCAGCAACAATTATAAATGGCATCTATGCTTATTTGCTATTTTTAGTAATTTTTGCGACGAAGACCTAAACTGGTGGAGCATCCACCTCATAGGTCCAGACCCGGAAGCCTTTGAGCAAATGCGGGCCGAACGAGTTGACCAGAGGAATATCCGCGGCGTCGCGGCCGCGCGCGACGACGATGCGGCCGATGCGCGGAATGTTGTTGCGCGGATCAAACGTCACCCAACCGCAATCGAGATAGACTTCTATCCAGGCGCTGAAATCCATTGGGTCGACTACGGGCACGCCGATATCGCCGAGGTGGCCATTGACATAGCGGGCGGGAATATTGAGGCATCGGCAAAGCGTGAGAGCGAGATGGGCGTAGTCGCGGCAAACGCCGACCTTCTCCCCATATGCTTCATAGGCGGTGCGTGTGGACCGCGCTTGCATGTAATCGAAGGTGATGTGGGCGTTCACGAAGTCGCAAATAGCCTGGACGCGCGTCCAGCCGGGTGTGACCGCGCCGAACAGATCCCAAGCCGCCTGGCTGAGCCGATCCGTTTCGCAATAACGGCTGCCCATCAGATAGACCAGACATGAATCCGGCAGGTCGGCGACCGCAACCTCCCTCGCCTCGGGCCTGGCCTGTTCGGGAAGTCCGCTGTCCCTAATGGTCGCGTCACCCCAGATCGTCAGGTCTCCGGCGGGAGCCAGCATGCGCCGGCATTTGTTGCCGAACATGTCCAGATAGGTGGAAATGGGAAGTATTGGTTGTGTGAAGGTGTTTTCCGGCGCGACAAGGTCCGCGGCCCTATCTTCATGGACCGACAGCAGGCAGACCAGCGCCGTCGGATTTTCGCAAGTGAGCGTGATTTCATAGCCGTATCGGATCAGCATGCAGTATCCTTCATGGGAGAATGAACGGCGCGGCCGGCTACTCCGCCCTGACCCTCGCAATCGTGGTCAATCGAATATGCCGGCCGGTCGATAGACCTCAGTTCTTTCCGCGTGGCGCGTTGTTGCCCCCTGTCGCGAGCTTCACTTGGTTGCCAAACGGCTTTTCAGGAGCCGGCGCAACCTTGTCCTTCTTCGGTTTGCGCGCTTCCTTGCCGCTGCGCATTTGTCCCTTGGCCATGATATTGTTCCCTTCTGTGGGTTGTTAGGCGTGTAGGCGGTCTTTTTCGAGAGCGTCTTCGAGATCCTGAACCTTGATCGGGGCCATGCGCTGGACGGGGCCGCGCATTCCGATTGCCGGCAGATGAATGAAGGTTGCGATCCTGCGCCAGGCCGGCCGGGACGCCTCTTCGATCAGTTCCTCGTCATGCACGACATGATATTCGCCTTCGGGAAGAAGGCCTTCGATGCCAGGCAACTGGAAGGAGGAATGAAATCGCACGGTGGTTTGCTTGCTGCGGGTGTTCATGCTCTGCTCTCCGGAGCATGCCGCAATTGTGGCTGCCCATCGCTTTCGCAAAACAGGGCAGACCCGCGCCAACGCCAGAGATGACGTCGCGTGATGCTTCAATGTTTCGAAATAAGCGAAAATCGCGCCCGTTTGGCGCCGTCCATCTAAAATTCAACGTCGCTGCACAAACCGGCAAGACAATTCGTTGACTGCAAATTCAAAGGCCCTGACACGCCAGGACCAAGCGTAGTACTTGTCAGAAGCTGAGTGTACACCCCTGCCCCCCATGGGGCAAGGCGGGAATATGCCATTCGTCAGGGGCTTGGACTTTCAGGACGTGCAGGCGATCGATGCGCCTGCACGACACCTTTGTGCCCTCAATCCATTCAGATCTTCAACGCCTCAAGCCCGGCATAGAGATCCAGCGCCTCGGGATTGGCGAGCGCTTCCTTGTTCTTGACCGGCCGCCCATGAACGACTTCGCGCACAGCAAGTTCGACGATCTTGCCGGATTTGGTGCGCGGAATGTCTGCGACCTGGATGATCTTGGCCGGCACATGGCGCGGCGAAGCGCCGGTGCGGATCTTCGTCTTGATCTTCTTGTCGAGCTCGGCGTCGAGCTTTACGCCCGGCTGCAGGCGGACAAAGAGGATGACCCGGACGTCATCGTCCCAATCCTGGCCGATGCAGATCGACTCCGCCACTTCCTCGAGTTGCTCGACCTGATTGTAGATTTCCGCCGTGCCGATGCGCACGCCGCCCGGATTGAGCGTGGCGTCCGAACGGCCATGGATGATCAGGCCGCCATGCTCGGTCCATTCGGCGAAATCGCCATGGCACCAGACATTGTCGAAGCGCTCGAAATAGGCGGCCTTGTATTTGGCGTTGTCCTTGTCGTTCCAGAAGCCGACGGGCATGCAGGGGAAGGCCTTGGCGCAGACCAGTTCGCCCTTTTCGCCGCGCACAGGCTTGCCGTTGTCGTCCCAGACATCCACGGCGAGGCCAAGGCCGGGGCCCTGGATCTCGCCGCGCCAGACCGGCTTGATCGGGTTGCCCAGCACAAAGCAGGACACGATGTCGGTGCCGCCCGAGATCGAGGCGAGCTGCACGTCGGGCTTAACGCCCTCATAGATGAAGCTGAAGCCTTCCGGCGAGAGCGGCGAACCGGTGGAGGTTACGGCGCGCAGGCTCGAGAGGTCATGAGTCTTGATCGGCTCGATGCCGCCCTTGCGCACCGCGTCGATATATTTGGCCGATGTGCCGAACACGGCGAAGCGTTCGTCGGCCGCGTAATCCCAGAGAACCTCGCCGCCCGGCGCAAAAGGCGAGCCGTCGAACAGGCAGAGCGTGACGCCGCTCGCGAGCCCCGAGACCAGCCAGTTCCACATCATCCAGCCGCAGGTGGTGAAATAGAACAGCCGCTCACCGGCCTGGAGGTCGAGATGGAAACGCTGTTCCTTGAGATGTTGCAACAGCGCGCCGCCTGCCGAATGGACGATGCATTTCGGCACGCCCGTGGTGCCGGAAGAGAACAGAATGTAGAGCGGATGGCTGAAGGGCAGCGGCGTGAACTCGACCGCTTTCGCAGGATAGGGCGCGATGAACTCGGCGAGCGTGCGGCCATTGGTGAGAGAGGCTGCAAGGCTGTCGGCATCGCCGGCATAGGGAATGACCAGCACCGGCGCGCCAAGCTTCGGCTCCACCGCACGGAGCTTGGCGGACACGTCCTGCAGCTTGCCGTTATACCAATAGGCGTCGCAGGCGATGAACAGTTTCGGCTCGATCTGGCCGAAACGGTCGAGCACGCCTTGCTCGCCGAAATCGGGCGAACAGGACGACCAGATCACCCCCATCGAAGCGGCGGCCAGCATCAGCGCGATGGTTTCGGGCATATTCGGCATCATGGCCGCAATGCGATCGCCTTTTTCGATGCCCATGGCGCGATAGGCCTGCTGCAGGCGCGAGACCATGGCGGAAAGTTCATCCCAGCTCCAGCGATAGGAGACCTTATCCTCGCCGCGGAAGATGAGCGCCGCGTCGGCGCCGGTGGTGGACAGTAGGTTTTCGGCGAAGTTCAGAGATGCGTCGGGGAAGAAGCGAGCCTTCATCATGTCGTCGCCATCGATCAGATCGCGCGCACCCTTGTCGCCCTTGACGCCGCAATAATCCCATACAGCCGACCAGAAGGAACCGCGCTCAGTGATCGACCACTGATGAAAGGCGTCGTGATCGGGCAGATCGACAGCGAATTTTTCCGCGCACCAGCGACGGAACAGCGTCATCTGGCTCTTCTCGATCTGCTCGGCCGACGGCGTCCAGAGCGGTGTGGTGTCTCCCATGGCATTCTCTCCTCAAGCGCGCCCTTGACCCGGCGCCCGTTTGCGCCGCAATGCAGCATAAGAGCGAGGCGCTGGCAATCCCGCTCGGGCGACGAACGGTACCCAGTCCAGTCCTGATTTAAATCAGTTTTTTACCAAATCGGTTTAATTCTCGACCATCTGCCGGAGGGCCGCGCCATGCCCCACATGATCATCGGTTTTTTGAAGCTCACACTGGCCTGCCTGATTCTCGGAACGGGCATGAATCTTCTCGGCCTATCCACCGAGACGATCCTTGCCGGTTTCGGCATGACGCCTGCGGATCTCTGGTTGCTCCTGCAGAGATTTGTCGGTTGGGCGCTTCCGAATATCGGGCTGGGGGCGGCGGTGATCCTGCCGATCTGGCTGTTCACCTATCTCTTCCTGCCGCCCCGCAGCGGCTATGATGAATAAAGGCCCGTCTTTGGATCAGGCCTGAGCAGCGGCGGCGCGTTCGTCGCGCTCCCGCTGGGCTTCCTGGCGTTTGGTCGCCAAGGACGCGGCGATCACCCCCAAAGTGACCAGGCCGATCAGCACGGTGCAGGCGGCGTTGATCTCCGGCGTCACGCCCAATCGCACCTGGCTATAGATCTTGATCGGCAGGGTGGTCGCGCCCGGACCAGTATTGAAGCTCGCGATCACCAGATCGTCCAGCGACAGGGTGAAGGCCAGCATCCAGCCCGACACCACGGCTGGCAAGATCAATGGCAAGGTGATCTTGAAGAAGGTCTTGACCGGCGGGCAGCCGAGATCCAGCGCCGCCTCCTCCAGGCTCCTGTCAAAGGTCAATAGCCGCGACTGCACCACGATCGCCACATAGCACATGGTGAAGGTGGTGTGAGCGATCGTCACCGTCCAGAAGCCGCGATCGATGTTGATGGCGACGAACAGCAGCAGCATCGACAGGCCGGTAATGACTTCCGGCATGACGATAGGCGCATAGATCATGCCGGAAAACAGCACGCGCCCGGGGAAACGCGCAAAGCGCGTCATCGACAGCGCGGCGAGCGTGCCGAGCACCGTGGCGATAGTGGCCGAGAGCACGCCGACGCGGGCTGTGACCCAGGCCGCGTCCATCAGGGCCTGATTGTGGAACATGGCCACATACCAGCGCGTGGAAAAACCGCCCCAGACGGTGACCAGTTTGGAGGCGTTGAAGGAATAGACCACCAGAATCAGGATCGGCACATAGAGAAAGGCAAAGCCGATGGTGAGGAAGGTCGTGTCGAATTTTCCGGGTTTCATCGCATTCTCCTCACGCGGCTTTCTGCTGCTGGTTCTGGTAGATCACGATCGGGACCACCAGCATGGCAAGCAGCACCACCGCCACCGCCGAGGCGAGCGGCCAGTCGCGATTGCCGAAGAACTCCACCCACAGCGTCTTGCCGATCATCAGCGTGTCGGCGCCGCCGAGCAGGTCGGGGATGACGAATTCGCCGGTGATCGGAATGAAGCAGATCATCGAGCCCGCGACCACGCCCGGAAGCGACAGCGGGAAGGTGATCTTCCAGAAGGCCTTCCAGGGCGGGCAGCCGAGATCGCTCGCCGCTTCCAAGAGCGTGCCGTCCAGCTTTTCCAGCGCCGAATACAGCGGCAGAACCATGAAGGGCAGATAGGAATAGACGATGCCGATCAGCACCGCATATTCCGTGCGGAAAATCTGGATCTGATCATCCGGCCCCAGAATATGCAGGGCCTGCAAGAGCATGGTCAGCAGCCCCTCGGGCTTCAGAATGCCGATCCAAGCATAGACGCGGATGAGGAAGGAGGTCCAGAACGGCAGGATCACCATCATCAACAGCGTCGGGCGGATCTTGGCCGAAGACCTGGCCATGGCGAGCGCCATGGGGTAACCAATCAGCAGCAGGAGCAGCGTGGAGATCGCCGCGATCCTCAGCGAGGACAGATAGGCCTTGATATAGAGCGGATCTTCGGTGAGGTAGAAATAATTCTCGAAATCGAGTTGCGACAGGAAATCGCCGAGTTGCGAGAAGCTCTCGAACACCGGCGTATACGGCGGCATGGCGATGTCGCTGTCGGATAGCGAAATCTTCAAAATGATGAAGAATGGCGCGAGAAAAAACAACGTCAGCCAGAGATAGGGAATGGCGACCACCAGCCAGCGGCTGGGGCGGCTGTGGGAAACGGCGCTCGGCTCCATGATCCCCTCCCCTATCGCGTCAGCACGAGGCCGGCGTCCGCCGACCAGGAAAGCCAGACCTTGTCCTCGAAGGTGATCGGCCGTTCGACATGGCGGGAGACATTGGCCTGGGCGGCGCGCAGCACGCGGCCATCCGGGGTCCCCACGATGAAGACGGAGAAATCGCCGAGATAGCCGATATCGATGACCTCGCCAGCGATGCAATTGGGCGGGCCAGCCTCAGTGGGCGCATCGAGCGAGATGCGGACCTTTTCCGGCCGAATGGCGAAAGCGACATTGGCGCCGGAGACCGCCGCGCATTCCTGCTCGACCTCAATCTTCAACTCGCCGGAACTCAGGCTGACAACGCCATGCTGACTGGCCGAACCCGTATTGGCCGAGACCACGCCTTCCATGATGTTGATGTCGCCGATGAAATCCGCGACATAGCGGCTGTTGGGCGCTTCATAGATTTCCGCCGGCGTCGCCACCTGCACCACGATGCCCTTGTCCATCACCGCGATACGGTCGGACACGGTCATGGCCTCTTCCTGATCATGTGTGACGATCAGGAAGGTGAGGCCCAGACTGTGCTGGATGTCCATCAACTCAAACTGGGTTTCCTCGCGCAGCTTGCGGTCGAGGGCTCCGAGCGGCTCGTCGAGCAGAAGCACTTTCGGCCGTTTGGCGATCGAGCGGGCGAGCGCCACGCGCTGCCTTTGGCCGCCGGAAAGTTGGCTCGGCTTGCGCTTGGCGAAATCGGTGAGCTTCACCAGCCTCAGCATTTCCTCGACGCGGGCGTCGATCTCGCCCTTGGGCATATTGTCCTGTTCGAGGCCGAAGGCGATGTTCTTGGCCACGGACATATGCGGGAACAGGGCATAGGACTGAAACATCATATTGGTGGGGCGCTTATAGGGCGGCGTGCCGGAAATATCCTTGCCCTGCAGCAGGATGCGGCCTTCGGTAGGCTCTTCGAAGCCGGCGAGCATGCGCATCAATGTGGTCTTGCCGCAGCCTGAAGGGCCGAGCAGCGAGAAGAATTCCTTCTCATAGATATCGAGGGTGAGATTGTTGACGGCGACGAAATCGCCGAAACGCTTTGTGACATTCTCGAAACGGATGAACGGCTTTTCGCTCTTGTCCATCCACGGGCTGAACTTACGCTTAACAGGCCCCAGTGTCTTCGCCATTTTTCCCCTCTGTCCGCTTTCCCGCGCCTGCGGTTGATCCATAGGCGCGCGCTCTTTTCATGAGCGCATTTGCCTTGAAAGCGGCGGGGCTACGGCCCCGCCGCAAGCCCCTTGAAGGGTTATTCGCCCGTTTTGATTTGCGTCCAGATGCGGTTCAGCACGCGCTGTTCCTTGGGCGCATACGGCGAAATGGTGAAGAGCTTCGCCATGGTCGCCTCAGTCGGATAGACCGACGGATTCTTGAACACCGACTCGTCGAGCAGTTTCTGCGATTCCAGATTGCCATTGGCGTATTGGACATAGTTCGACGATTTGGCGATCACGTCGGGCCGCATCATGAAGTTGATGAATTCATGCGCTTCCTCGACATGCGGCGCATCGGCCGGAATGGCGAGGTTGTCGAACCACATATATGTCCCTTCCTTGGGGATCACATAGTCGATCTTCACACCGTTCTTGGCTTCCTCGGCGCGGCTTTTCGCCTGCAACACGTCGCCCGACCAGCCAATGGTGATGCAGACATCGCCATTGGCGAGATCATCGATATAGGCGGAGGCGTTGAAGGTGCGCACGTAAGGACGGATCTTCTTATAGACCTCGCCGCCGGCTTCGAGATCGGCCGTCTTCTTGCTGTCGCCGCCAAGGCCGAGATAATTCATGGCGATGGCGAAGGTTTCATCCGACGCGTCGAGAATGTTGATGCCGCAGGACTTCAGCTTCTCGGCGTTTTCCGGCTTGAAAATGATATCGAAGCTGTCCACCGGCACATCGCCGAGCGCCGCCTTCACCTTGTCGACATTGTAGCCGATGCCGGTGGTGCCCCACATATAGTTGACGGCGTATTCATTGCCGGGGTCATATTTGGCGAGCCGCTCGGAGACGACGGGCCACATATTCTTGAGGTTCGGCAGCTTGGACTTGTCGAGCTTCTGGAACACGCCAGCCTTGATCTGACGAGCAAGGAACGGACCGGTCGGCACCACCACGTCATAGCCGGAGCCGCCGGCGAGAAGCTTGGTTTCCAGCAGATCGTTGGAATCGAAGACGTCGTAGACGACCTTGATGCCGGTCTCCTTGGTGAACTCCTCGAGTACGGAGCTGTCAATGTAATCGGACCAGTTGTAGACGTTGACCACCCGATCCGCCGCCTGGACGGACCAGCCGGCAGACATGGCGAAGGCAACCCCCGCCGCGAGACCAACCAACTGTTTTTTCATGATAAACTACTCCTGTTTTGTCCGGATCTATTTCGATTTATCTTGTCCCGGCTTCCCCGCTGTAAACAGATTAGAAAGGATTTTGCAGCGCGACAACTGAAAAATGGAAAGGTTTGAACAAGTTGATGCGCGGAGCATCCGGCCGCGCAATGTCTACTGGAAATCGAACACGCTCAATCCCGCCACCATTTCATCCAGTCCCAGCGGGCGGGTGAGCGGCGGCTCTGCCCGAGCGAGACAGCCGGCGCGCTCGCAGAGGCGACAGCCGGCCCCGATCGGCAGCGGCTCCGACACTTGGCGGCCATAGACGATCTGGCCAGCATGCGCCGCATCACAGCCGAGCAGCAGGGCTGTGCGCCTGACGCGCTCGCCATAGCCCGCCACCGGGCCTTCCAGCGTGCGCGCCACAGTGAGAAAGCGGCCGCTATCAGGCATTTCGACAATTTCCGATAAAACCTGGCCCGGAGCGGCGAAGACCGCATGCACCGACAGTTTCGGACAGGCGCCGCCAAAGCGGATATGCGGATAGCCCTCGGCGCCGAGCGTGCGCACCCGGTTTCCGGCTGCGTCGACTTCCATCAGGAAAAACGGAACGCCCGCAGAACCTGATCGCTGCAGCGTGACAAGCCGGCTGGCCACCTGTTCGAACGACACTTTGAAGCGCGCGGCGAGCAAACCAATGTCATAGGCGCTGCGCTGCGCCGCCGCCAGCATTGGCCCATAGGGCATCATCAGCGCATGCGCCGCATAACGGCCGAGTTCGAAGCGGCCGATGCGGCGCGCTTCGGCCGAGGACAGAGGGAGAGCGTCGAGCGCCGCCGCGATCTCGGCCCTCAGGACGATCTGGCAGGCCTCCTGCGCCATCTCGCGCAGCTGATCATGCGGATAGAGACGCTCGGACAGGAAAAGGCGCTGCGAATGGCGGTCGTAGCGTCGACGGAGATTGGGCATGGCGTGGATGGGCAGCGTGCGTACCACGACGCCATGCTCGGCGCGCAGCCATTCGCGCAACGCATGCGCCAAATCCTCGCCCGGATTGAGATGAGCGTGAAAAACTTCGGCAGCGGCGTCGAGAGCCTCGAAGACATAGGGTCGCGACGCAAACACCTCGCGCGCCTCGTCCATCGGCAGGCGGGCGGCGGCAAGCGGCGCATCATGGCCGGCCTGGGCCAGCATTCCCGCGAGATCTGAGAGCCGGGCCGCCTGTTCGCGATAGGCGCGGTAGAGCTTGATCAGCCCCTGGGCGGCGTTGGGCGCGGCGTCGGCGACCTCGACCAGCTCTTCCGAGCCCGGGATCTCGCCCTGAAGCAACGGATCGGAAAACACTTCCCTGAGTTCGCCGACCACGCTTTTCGCCTCGCCGCGCAACTCCTCGACATCGACCTTGTAGACGGAGGCGAGCTTGAGGATCAGTTGCACGGTCAGCGGCCGCTGATTGCGCTCGATGAGATTGAGATAGGAGGGCGATATGCCGAGCGCCTGGGCCATGGCCGTCTGGGTGACGCCGAGACCATTGCGGATACGCCGGATGCGCGGCCCGGCGAAGATCTTCATCTCCGACATCTGTCACTCCTTTTACAAAAGCTTACCAGAGATATTTTTTACAGTTTTTACAGATTTACAAGGATGGCCTGTAAATCTCGACACATCATAACCCCTTTAAGACCCATATTTCTATCTATTTTCTGGATGTTTTTGCGTCGCAATGTAAATTCTCTTCATCGAAACGAAAGCAAACGGCACTCCCAAGGCCGACTGCCCAGCATGAATGGAGGATACAATGACAGACTTTTACAAGCTCATCCCCAACGCTCCCAAGGGCCGCTATGACGGCATCGAACGCAGCTACACGGCAGAAGACGTCAAGCGCCTGCGCGGCTCGGTCGAGATCAAATATTCGCTCGCCGAAATGGGCGCCAACCGGCTGTGGCAGCTGATCCATGAAGAGGATTTCGTCAACGCTCTGGGCGCGCTTTCGGGCAACCAGGCCATGCAGATGGTCCGCGCCGGCCTCAAGGCCATCTATCTCTCGGGCTGGCAGGTCGCCGCAGACGCCAACACAGCGTCGTCGATGTATCCCGACCAGTCGCTTTATCCGGCCAATGCCGCCCCCGAGCTCGCCAAGCGCATCAACAAGACTCTTCAGCGGGCCGACCAGATTGAAACGCAGGAAGGCAAGGGCCTGTCGGTCGATACCTGGTTTGCGCCGATCGTCGCGGACGCCGAAGCCGGCTTCGGCGGACCGCTGAACTCCTTCGAGATTATGAAGGCTTTCATCGAGGCAGGCGCTGCAGGCGTGCATTATGAAGACCAGCTGGCGTCGGAAAAGAAATGCGGCCATCTTGGCGGCAAGGTTCTGATCCCGACCGCCGCCCATATCCGCAACCTGACCGCAGCGCGGCTTGCCGCCGACGTCATGGGCACGCCGACGCTGATCATCGCCCGCACCGATGCGGAAGCCGCCAAGCTCCTGACCTCCGACATCGACGAGCGCGATCAGCCCTTCGTCGACTATGACGCCGGCCGCACCACGGAAGGCTTCTATCAGGTTCGCAACGGCATCGATCCCTGCATCGCCCGCGCCATTTCCTATGCGCCCTATTGCGACATGATCTGGATGGAAACCTCCAAGCCCGATCTTGAGCAGGCCCGCAAATTCGCCGAAGCGGTGCACAAGGTGCATCCGGGCAAGAAGCTCGCCTATAACTGCTCGCCGTCGTTCAACTGGAAGAAGAACCTGGATGACGCGACCATCGCCAAATACCAGCGCGAACTCGGCGCGATGGGCTACAAGTTCCAGTTCATCACGCTCGCCGGCTTCCATCAGCTGAATTACGGCATGTTCGAGCTGGCCCGCGGCTACAAGGACCGGCAGATGGCCGCCTATTCGGAGCTGCAGGAGGCGGAATTCGCCGCCGAGATCAATGGCTACACCGCCACCAAGCATCAGCGCGAAGTCGGCACCGGATATTTCGACGCTGTGTCCATGGCGATTTCAGGCGGCAAGTCTTCGACCACCGCGATGAAGGAATCCACCGAGCACGACCAGTTCCGCCCTGCGGCGGAATAACCAAGAAGCCCCCTCCCCAGCCCCTCCCCACAAGGGGGAGGGGTAACCCGCGGCACTGTTTGCTCACTATCAACCGGGCTGATCGCTGAACGATCGATTGGGCAGGCAGGCGCAGCAATCCAAGCCCCTCCCCCTTGTTGGGAGGGGTTGGGGAGGGGTTTAGTCCCTCAATCATGAACCCCTGAATAATCAAGAGGAGAAATGCCATGACCGTCCAGACCCGCGTCAAAGAACGCGCCGAAGAACAAGCCATCACCATGACCGCCGAGCAGCAGGCAGCGATCCGCATGCTCGCCAACGACCTGCACAGGCTCAACCACACCGTCATGAAAGCCGTCGACGCTGGTGTCTCGGTCGAACTGATCCGCTCCGCACGGCATCACAACGAAGGCAATTGGGGCGACCTGATGATCCCGGTGATCGTCACGCAAAGCGCGTGACCGGATAAGATGCGGCGGACGGCGCCGGGATCCCAAGGGCAAGGGGATCCCGGCGCTTCCATATGAAGGCTCTGCGTCTCACGCCGCGCGGCGGACGGCCCCGTCCGCACGCTCCAGTTCAAAGCGCGCCACCAACGCCATCAGCCGGTCGGCTTCGCTGGACAACGCAAATGTCGCGGCTTCGGTTTCCTCGGCCATCGCGGCGTTGCGCTGGGTCAGTTGATCCAGTCGACCGACGGCTTCATTGACTTCGGCGATCGACGTCGATTGTTCGCGGCTCGATGCGGCGATAGCCCCGATCTGTCCGGAGAAACTGGCGATCGCCCCGGAGATCTCCATCAAAGCCGCCCCGGTCTGAGTGACGAGGTCGGCTCCGGCCTCAACTTCCCGGGTCGAATTTCCTATCAGTTCGGAGATCTCCTTCGCCGCCACCGAAGAACGATGCGCGAGTTCGCGCACCTCCTGGGCGACAACGGCGAAGCCGCGCCCCGCGTCTCCCGCTCGCGCCGCCTCGATGCCGGCATTCAACGCCAGTAGATTGATCTGGAAGGCGATCTCGTCGATCACGTCGATAATCTTGGATATTTTTCCCGACGTCGTCTGGATACGCTGCATGGCCCGCGTGGCGCTGTCGACGACGACGGTCGAATTTTCCGCCGTGCGCTGCGCCGAACCGACCGTGCGATCGGCGTCGAGAGCCTGTTCGGCGGCGCGGGCCACCGTCCTGTTGATGCCATCGACCGCCGCGGCCGTTTCCTCCAGCGACGCCGCCTGCTGCTCGGTGCGCAGCGCAAGCGCCTTGGCGCCGTCGGTCATCTGCGCTCCGTTTTCCTGAATCTGGGTAGAGACCCCGCGGATCTCAACCAGCGTGTCGTGGAGTCCTCCGACGGACGCATTAAAGTCAAGCCGTAGTTTATCGAGTTGACCGGCGAAGGGCTTGTTCAGCGCAATATTGAGCTTTCCCTGCGCCAACGCATCCAGTCCGCGCGCCAGCGCCTCGACCGCATCTGCGATTTCGGCGTTGCGGCGATCTCTTTCCGCTTCGTGACGGAGGCGTTCTTCTTCGGCTCTGGCTTGCTCATCGACGCTTCTGCGCTCAAGCTCCCGCTTGGTCAAAGCGTTGGATTTGAAAATGTCGAGCGCGCGGGCCATGTCGCCGATCTCGTCGGGCCTGTTCATACCGGCGATTTCGGTGTCGAGCGCACCGCCGGCGACCTTGCGCATGCTGGAGGTGATCAGCGAAATTGGCCCGCGCAGTGTGTAGACCAGCGCCGCCCCCGAAAGCATGGCGATCACCACACCCGCGAGGCTGGTCCCAACGGACAGGGTGCTGGCGGCGCTGCCTTCCTGTTCGGCAGCATTTTTCTGGTTTTCAGCGAAGCCGGCCAGGCGCTTTCCGACCGAGTCGATGCCCTGGGCCGCCTCATCGAACAACTTTGCCCGCTCGGCAGTGGTGCCGATCAAGGCGCTGCTATCGCGGTCGATCATATCGAGCGCAGGCAGCAGGAGCGCTGATTGCTGCTTGGCGAAAGCAAGATCCCCTGCGGTTCCTTCCAGCGAGAACATCGCCTTGCGGGACAAATCGACCTGCTCCGAGAGCGCTGCGCGCTTGGCGTCGGACCGGTCGAGCATGAAGCTCGAATAGGCGATCCGGGCAAGAAACGCGGCGTCGACCACAAGCCGCGCGTCATGAGTGACCAATTCCGCCTTGGCGAGTTGCCCTTCGAGTTCGGCAAAAGTGGCGGACACGTCTTTCATTCGGGCGGTCGCGGCAGCGTCGAGCATCGGCGAAAGGGCGGCCAGCCCCGTGAGTTCGACCTCGGCTTTCGCAGCCGTGTCCAGCGCGCGCGGCTTGGCCTCGAGAAGCGCCCGAATTGCCTTGAGCCGCTTGGAAAAATCGCGGCCCGCCGCCTTTGCGGCTTTCGGCAAAGCCGGCGCCATGAGCTTGTGGCGAAGCTTGAGTTCGTCGAGGCCGGCAGTGAGCGCCTTCAAGCCTGCTGCATCGTCGGGGCGTGCAGCAAAACTTTTGTGAAGGGTGGCGGCCAACGCGGTGGCGGCAAGGATCTTGTCGGCCTGCCGCAACTGTTCACGCGCGTCCTGTTCGGCCGCGCGGGCGGTTTTCTCATAACCTGCAGCCTCCTGCTGGAGGGCCCCTTGGCTGGATATCACCACCGACATCGCCGTATCCAGCTGCGTTTCCAACGCCTCCTCGCGCGCATGGACCTCCCAGAGACTATCCATACGGGCGCGAATGGCGGACAGCTGCGCATAGGCGTCATCGAGATCCGACCTGCCCTCGGCCTGTGCCGGCAACCGCCCCCGCGCGCTTTCAAGAGCTTGCGACTGTTCGGACAATCTGGCCTGCAAAGCGGCCCGGCTCGTTTCGCTGGTGTCGGTGAGGAAGGCGATCATCGCCGCATAGACGTCCTTGAAGCCGCGCAGCGACGCGGTGGCGCTGCTTGCAACCGACATCCGGTCCTGCAGCAGGCTGGACGAGAGAACGCCCACAAGCCCGACGGCGGAAATGCTGATGATAAAGGGCAGCACCAACACCAGGACTTTGGTGCGGATACTGAAACGAGACAAAAGGCGGTCGATCCAAAACATGGCGCTTTTCCCAGACCGGGACGTCCGCCTCCCTCGGACATCCCCTAAAATTCCAGGGGAAATAGCCCCGACCTCGCTGAAATCCAGGTTAACGAAAATTGGACAAACGCAAATGTCATGGAATATTCATGGAGATGCGCCTTCGGCGTTTCCTGAGGGCTCCCGCGTCCATCCATCTGTCACATGATGACACATTTCTTGCAATATCCGCACTTTTTCTAAAGCTAACCATAGGCTCCACGCCAGCAGTCAATTCGACGTTTATTTGGTCCGCCGCCCGCCGAATAGATCCGCATGCGCCTTGAGCAACCGACCGAGTCGATCGGCGACAAGCCGGATTTCCCGCCGGGACCGATCGTCATTGTGCGTGGCCAGCCATTGGCGATGACGAAGCGCAACAATTTCTTCTCCGGCGCGCTCGAGTTGCGAATCGTGATCGCCGATGAAACAGGGCAGCACGGCGATCCCGGCGCCCGCCCTGACGAGATCGAGCAAGGAGCGGGGCCGGTTGACCGTCGCAACGATCGCCGAGGATTTCTGACGATGCGGCCATTGCAGATAAGCGGAATGCGCCTCAGCTTCGTCGACCGCGATCCAGCGATCAAAATCCGCGCCGTTGCGACGCCGATACGGAGCATAAGCCACTTCGCTGATGAAGCGGGCGGCGAGATTGGGCTCGTCCGGCTCATGCGCGCGCAGGCCGATATGGTTTTCACGATGCGTCAACTGGGACCGCTGTTCGCCGATCGACAGATCGAGCCTGATTTGGTCGCGTTCGGTGACCAGCGCGCGAATATTCTCCGCGACGAACAGGCCGACCCAACTACCGAGCGCAATGCGAATGGTGACCGCGCCGCGGCTTTCGTTACGCCATTGCTCGACGCGGCGGGCGACGCCTTCCATGGGCAGCAATTCATCGAACAAGGTCTGCCCTTCCGCCGTCAGCGCATAACCCGTCTGGCTGCGGTGAAACAGCGAAAGGCCGATCCGTTCCTCCAATTGCAGGATCCTCCGGCCAATCGTCGCAGCGCTTAACCCTGTGACCTGAGCTGCTCCGGTCAAACCGCCATGGCGGGCGACGGTGAGGAAAATCTGATAGGCGTCCCAATCAATGTCTTTCATTTTTGAAAAACCTATCGCGATCTTGATGATACATAGATCTCAAATTGAATGACATTCTGCACGCCTCGTCAATCGAGATCGACCAGCGAACACCGAGGAGACACGTCATGCACGAGATGTTGGCCGCCTATTTCTATGCCCGTCATTGCCAGCTCATGCGCGAGCGCAACCATTGGCCGGAGCCGCAGGAGACGCCGTGGTCACGGCGCTCCCTCCTGATGCGGCTGCTGCGACGGGGTTGAAGGCAAAAAGGCCCGGCGGGATGCGCCGGGCCTTCAAATTGCAATCACCGACGATACGGATCAAACGTTCAACAGCAGATATTCCCGCTCCCAGGGGCTGATCACCTGCATGAAGGTTTCGAACTCGCCGCGCTTAACGCCGGCATACATGCCGACGAATTCATCGCCGAAGACTTCGCGCAGGTCGGGTTCGTTTTCCAGCAGCGCCACGCCTTCCAAAAGGCCGCGCGGCAGCTCCACCGAGCCCTCATTGGCGGTGCCATCAGATGGCGGCGTCGGCTCAAGCCCCTTCATCATGCCGAGATAACCTGCGGCAAGGGAAGCCGCCAGCGCCAGATAGGGATTGGCGTCCGAACTCGGAAGGCGGTTTTCGACGCGACGGGCGGCGGCATCGGACACCGGCACGCGGAAAGCCGTCGTGCGGTTGTCATTGCCCCAGGCATTGTTGACAGGCGCGGCCATGCCCGGCGTCAGCCGGCGATAGGAATTCACATAGGGCGCCATCATCACCAGCGTCTTGGGCACATATTGCTGCATGCCGCCGATGAAGTGGAAAAACTCCTTGGAGGCAGAGCCATCCGGATTGGAGAAGATGTTCTTGCCGCTCTTGGCGTCGACTACCGACTGGTGGATGTGCATGGCCGAACCCGCCTGACCCTGCATGGGCTTGGCCATGAAGGTGGCGTAAATGCCATGCCCCAACGCCGCCTCGCGAATGGTGCGCTTGAACAGGAACACCTGGTCCGCCAACTCGATCGGATCGCCATGGCGCAGGTTGATCTCAAGCTGCGCCGGACCTTCTTCGTGGATCAGCGTGTCGATCTCTAGACCCTGGGCCGCAGAGAAATGGTAAATGTCGTCGATCAGTTCGTCGAACTCGTTGATGCCGGCGATCGAATAGCCCTGCCCGCCCTGGATGGAGCGGCCAGACCTGCCCTGCGGCGGCCTGAGCGGATAATCGGGGTCATCATTCTTGGCGACGAGGTAGAATTCGATTTCCGGCGCCACGACCGGCTTCCAGCCGCGCTCCTTGTAAAGACCAAGCACATGCTTGAGCACATTGCGCGGCGTATAGCGCACCGCCTTGCCGTCGGTGTCGACGATGTCGCAAATCACCTGCGCGGTGGGATCTGTCTCCCACGGCACAACCGAAAGGGTCGAAAGATCCGGCACCAGCTTGATGTCGCTGTCGCGCGAATCATAGCGGAACTCTTCGGTTTCATCCGGATATTCGCCTGAAATCGTATGACGGAAAATCGCGGACGGCAGTGCAAGCGAGGTATTGGACGTAAATTTCGAGGTCGGCATCATCTTGCCGCGGGCAACGCCGGCGAGATCTGGCGTGATGCATTCGATGTCCTCAATTCCCCTGGCCCGCAGCCACTCCGCTGCTTCCTTCCAAGTTGAGACACCACGGGCGCGGGAGAGAGAAGGCGATGGCTTTGGAGGAACAACGGTTTGAGCTTTGACGGTCTTTGTATTCGTTTTCCTTGCGGCCATGATCCACCGGTTTGAGGTTTGGGATAAGACGATCATACCTTTTCCCGCGCAATTGGCGAGGGGGCAGCCACTTTTTGGGCAAAGTTTTAACCGAACCTTGAGCCGACTCGGAACTTTAATTCTTTCTTGAGAAAGACTGCGGATCGTAGTCTAATCGACGCAGCTCATTGGTAGGGGTTGAGAATGGCAGAATTTCCACGTCGCCGGCGCGCAATCGCCATCGCGAAAGCCGAGAAGGCGGAGACCGGCGCCCGACTGTTCTGGATCGCCACGCTGTCGGCGAGTTTCGCCACGCTTTATGGAATTAGCCTTTTCCTGAGCTGAACCAGCTACCGACCATCTATCGCCGCCGCAGGGCTTAACCACCTGTGGCGGCAGCCATGGACTCTGTCCTCGGCGCCAGCCTGTCAAACAGGCTTGACGATAAGTTTCTATAAGTAAGTCAATTTTAAGAAGAGCAGAACATACTTGCGGGGTCGACGATGATGTCGATTGACCGTGAACCACTTCCGCAATGACTGCGACGTGACGGCGCCGGAACCGGCCTGTGCGAAGCTTTGTCGCCTGGCGAGACCGACGCCCCGGTCATAGGCCTTGGCGAGGAGCACTTATGAATATCGACCGCATGTTGTCACGGTTCAAAATTCAAACCAAAGTTCTGATTTTCATCCTTCCGTTCGTGGTGAGCATCACCGCCGTTGGCCTGACCGGCCTATATGCATCGGGCCTGCTCCAGGGACGGATGGAAATTTCCAACAGCGTTCTGCAAAGCCTAAGCGGCTTCCGCGACGTATCGGATACGATGAACAAGTTCCTCGACGAGACGACGCCGGAACTGCGCGATACAGTGAAGAACAAACTGGTGGAGCAGCGCGACCTGCTCAACGGAATGCTCTCCCAGCTCGACGAAACGGCGGAAGGTTGGAGCGATCTGGCCGAAGCGACCAAGTCCATCAATGGCGTGATTGAGCGTTTCGATGGCCTGTGGGCGCTGCACGAAAGAGAAGAGACGCTTCGCAAGGCGATCCATGACGGCGAGAACGTCATCGTCGGCTCGCAGATGAAACTGAGCGAATCGGCAACCGAATTGCAGAAAGCCGTGCGCACCGATGAAAGCGCCGCGAAATCCAAGCTGCGTGAAGCCGAACGCATCACCACGTCTGCGGCGTTCCTCAGCGAACTCGCCAGCAAATATGTGCGCCTTAAAAGCTCTGATGAAAAATTGAAGTTTGTGCAGAACAGCCTCGGCGAGCTGAAGAAGCGCGCCCGGATCCTCCGCGCCGCCCTGCCGGCCAAGAACAAGGCTGTGTCACAATCGCTCGAAACGGCCGTTACGGACCTCGCCACGCTCTCCTCGGCGACAACCGCTTCGGATGACCTCGCCGCCAAGATGGCGACCAAGCTGTCGAGCTTCCGCCAGATTTCCGTCTATCTCGGCCTCGCCGCATCGCAGAAGATGAAGGAAGCAACGCTGAAATTCGCCGAACTCGACCAACCGCTGGTCAAGGCGGAGGGCGTGCTCGGCGACAGCCGCAAGGTCGTAAGCTCCGGCTACTCCATCCAGATCGAACTCGCCCGCTTCATGATGGCGCCGACGGCGGACAATCTCTCGCGGCTCAAGAAGGAATTCGACATCGTCAAGACCGCCATGGTGGCGTTGTCCGGTTCTGCCCATGACCTCGATTTCTTCAAGAAACTCGAAACTTCGCTGCTGCCGGCAATCGCCAAAATGGACGAAGACAGCACGTCGCTGGTGACGGTAACCGACGAGCGCATGGGCCAGTTCACTGCCGCAGCCTCCGACATCGACGCAATCTGGAAGCAGCTGACGGCGTTTGCCGAACTGCAGAAGCAGAGCGCCGGCAAGGAGCGCGACAGCGCCAATTCCATCTCGGTCGGCGCCACCATCACCGGCATCCTCATCGCCATATTCGCCGGCATCGGCCTGGTCATGACCTTCAAGGGCCCGATCGGCCAGATCACCTCGGCCATGCGCAAGCTTGCCGAAGGCGTGCTCGACACCAAGATCAATGGCGAAGCCCGCATCGACGAAATCGGCGAAATGGCCCGCGCGCTCGGCGTCTTCAAGCAGAATGCGCTGTCCAAGATCGAGATCGAACAGCGGTCCGACGCCGAACGCGCCGCCGCCGAAGACGAACGTCGCAGGAACGACGCTGAAAAGCTCGACATCGACCGCCAGATCGACTTCGCCGTCAACGCGCTCGCCGCCGGTCTCGGCCGTCTCGCCCAGGGCGACATCTCCCAGACCATCGAGACGCCGTTCTTCGGCAAGTTGGAGACGCTGCGCGCCGACTTCAACTCCTCGCTCTCCAAGCTGCAGGACACGATGGCGCAGATCCGCGAAAACACCGAGATGATCCAGCGCAACGCGGGCGAAATGAGCGCCGCAGCCGACGATCTCGCCAAGCGCACCGAACAGCAGGCCGCAGCGCTCGAACAGACCGCCGCCGCCGTCGAAGAGATCACGGTCACGGTCAAATCCTCGGCCGAGCGCGCCGAGGAAGCCAACCATATCGTCGGCGAGACCAAGAAGAGCGCAGACGCCTCCTCCACGATCGTCGCTTCGGCCATCGACGCCATGGGCCGCATCGAGGACGCCTCCAACCAGATCGTGCAGATCATCGACGTGATCGACGACATCGCCTTCCAGACCAATCTGCTCGCGCTCAACGCCGGCATCGAGGCGGCCCGCGCCGGCGAAGCCGGCAAGGGTTTCGCCGTCGTCGCCCAGGAAGTGCGCGAACTGGCCCAGCGTTCGGCGGGCGCCGCCCAGCAGATCAAGGACCTGATCGGCAAGTCGAGTGCGGAAGTTTCTTCCGGTTCGCGGCTGGTGCAGCAGACCGGCAAGGTGCTGGCCGAGATCTCGCACAAGATCGTCACGGTGTCGGAACGGGTCGAAACCATCGCCATGGCGAGCCGCGACCAGTCCAACGCGCTGGCGGAGGTCAATTCCTCGGTCAATTCGATGGACCAGATGACCCAGCGCAACGCCGCCATGGTGGAGGAAACCAACGCCGCCACCCGCCAACTCGCCGACGAAGCCGACAACCTCATGGGCCTCGTCCAGCAGTTCCGACTGGCAAGCCAAGGCAACCACGCAAGACGCGCGGCCTGACGCAGGTCAACGCCCCCATGAAAGCGCGGCATTTGCCGCGCTTTTTTCATTTATCAAGCAGAATCCCCGTAAAATTTATAGTATTTTAAAATTTTGATTCAAATTCTAATTTGTTATTTATCAATCTGGGGCCCGCACCATGCTGCATTTCCTTCGTTCCTCCGCCGCCAACAGATTGGCCGCGCTTTGCGTCTTCGCGGTTGTTTTAACCGCAGCGGTGATTTCGCTGGCGATGAATGTCAGTCTGCGTTCGTTTGTCCTCGACGACGCGGTTGCGGATTCACGGGATGCGGCGCGTATCTTCAGCCAGTTTTACGAACTGGACCAACCCGGCGCGAAAGTCGAAATGCGCCAGGGAGAACTGACGGGCCTGCAAGCGGAAAAAGTTTCCGTCAAGCCGGACTTCGCCCTGGTCGACCGTGTGGCGGCAGCCATTTCCGGTGTGGCCACCATATTCGAACGTCAAGGTTCGGACTATGTACGGGTTTCCACCAATGTGAAGAAAGACGGCAAACGGGCGGTCGGCACGAAACTCGCCGCAGATCACCCGGCGCAAGGCGCCCTTGCAAACGGCGCGGCTTATTTCGGTCCGGCAACCTTATTCGGAAAAAGCTTCATGACCGGGTACGTTCCCGTCAAGAACAGCGGCGGCCAAACCATCGGCGTGCTGTTCATCGGCATTCCCATGGATGTCTATGAAGCGCGGATGCAATATCTCGCCTGGCTCGCGATCGCCGTCGGCTGCGGCGCCGTTGCGGTGTTCGGTCTCGCCGCTTATATCGCCGCCCGCCGCATCGTCGCTCCATTGTCCAGCCTGGCGAATTGCATCGACCAGGTCGCGCGGGGCGCCCTCAACACATCCGTGCCCTATCTCGACAAGATCGATGAATTCGGGCGCGTCGCCCGCACCATCGACGTCTTTCGCGCCGGCATCGCTGAAAAGACGAAACTAGAAGCCGAAGCGATGGCGAATGCCGACCTGATGGTGCAGATCCAGGAGCAGGCGGACCAGCAAAAGCGATCCGAAGACGAGAAAGTCAACCGAGCCGTGGAATTGCTCGCCGGAGCGCTGGGTCGACTGGCTCAAGGCGATCTGGACTGTCGCATCGACATCGCTCTAGAGGGGCGGCTGGAGACGCTTCGGCGCGACTTCAACCTGTCGGTCGAGCGCATGGGCGAAACGCTGGGCGGAATTCAAGGCGCCACGCGCGCCATCCACGCCAACACGCGGATGATGTCCGGCGCCATCGACGATCTGTCGCGCCGAACCGAACAACAGGCGGCGTCACTTGAGGAGACCGCCGCCGCCGTGCAGGAAATCACCCAGAATGTGAAGGGCTCGGCAGCGCGCGTCGACGAAGCCTCCCGGGTGATCGGTCTTGCCCGGACGACCGCAGACAGTTCCGCTCCCGTGGTGCAGAACGCCGTCTCGTCCATGACACGCATTCGCGACGCATCCGACAAGATCAGCCAGATCATCGATGTGATCGATTCCATCGCTTTCCAGACCAATCTGCTTGCGCTCAATGCGGGCGTCGAGGCGGCGCGCGCCGGCGAAGCCGGCAAAGGCTTTGCGGTCGTCGCCCAGGAAGTGCGCGAGCTGGCGCAACGATCCGCCAAGGCCGCCAAGGAAATCGGCGACCTGATCACCAATTCCGCACAGGAAGTCTCGACCGGCTCTCATTTCGTCGAACAGACCGGGGAAGCGCTGATCGAGATCTCCAGGCAGATCGTCGACATCGCCGGACATGTGCAGGTGATCTCCGGCGTCGCCCGCGAACAATCCTCGTCGCTGCAGGAAATCAACGCGTCGGTGACCGCGATGGATCAGATGACCCAACAAAACGCCGCCATGGTCGAGGAGACCAACGCCGCGACGCAGCACCTCGCAGAAGAGGCGGATCAGTTGATGACGATGATCGAAAAGTTCAATATTCGGAAATCATCAAAAAGCGACGTCACGGCCTCGAAATACGCCGCATAGACGTCAGCCCCCTGGATTTTCATGGCGAGACTCCCCCGAGTCTCGCCATTTTCTTACGCATCACAATGTTCTAAAATAGGAATTTTTGGCGTTTTATTTAAAGATACAAGTCCTGCATTAGGCATCCTTTAATACCTGAATGTAAATGTCAGCACCAGTTATGGATTAATAACACTGAAAGTTCAGGCGCATGCATGAAGGGTTGCGCTCCAGCGACCATGCAGGCGGCCAAACGCTCCAAAGGTTCAAGATAATGAATATCGATGCTTTGCTTTCGCGGTTCCGTATCCAGACAAAGGTCCTTATTTTCATCCTTCCCTTCGTGGCTGCGATCTCAGCCGTGGGCCTGACCGGCCTTTACGCTTCCGGATTGCTCCAGAACAGGATGGAAGTCTCAAATCGCGTTCTTCAGGCGCTCAGCGGATTCCGTGACCTGACCGCAGCCATGAACGTGTTTCTCGACAAAGCCAGCGACGAAAACTATGCCGCTGCGGTCGACACTCTCCAGCGTCAGGACGATCTGCTCAACGACATGCATTCCAGCATGGCCGCAGGCGACACCGGCAAAACCGAACTCGGCTCGGTCATCGCCTCCATGCAGAAGGTGCGTCCGCAGATCGACGAGCTGAAAACGCTTCACACCCGTGAGTCCGAGGTTGAGAAGGTGTTGAACGACGAGATCGCCAATATCGGCTTTGGCAAGCTCGAATTGAACACGTCGGCGACCTCGCTGCAGGAAAAAACCGCGAAGGAAGACGACGAAGCCAAGACCATGATCGACGACGCGGCGCAGATCACCGCTGGCGCAGCCCTGGTCAACGATGTCGCCAAAGGCGCGATATCCAAACTCACCGCAGCGGACAAAATTGCCTTTGTGCAGTCCAGCATGCGCGAATTGAAGGCGCTGAAATATCGACTCGGGGCGCTGATCGGCGACCCGAACGCGGTGGCGGTCAGAAAACTCGACGAAAGCGTGAAGGCGGTCGAGGCGGTGCTGACTGAAAACGTCGTCAGCGACGAAGCCGCCGCCCGGCTCATGACCAAGCTCAACGCCCTGCGTCAAGTCAACATCTTCATCGGTCTTGCCGCTCAGCAAAAGATGAAGCTGGCGACCGAACGCTTCGCCGCGCTCAAGACGGAAATGAAAGCAGCCCAATCCGTGGTGCGCGACAGCCGGGCCGTGGTCGAGGCGACCTTCCTGATGGAGACCGAGGTCGCCCGTTTCATGACGGCGCCGACCGACGCCAATCTGTCGACGCTGAAACCGATGATCACGCGTCTCAAAACCAGCCTGGCGACCCTCGCGATGAGCGCCAAGGGCTCGTCGATCGCCGACAGTCTGGAAATCAACTATACGCCCGCGCTGAAAACGCTGGAGACTGACGCAAAATCGTTGCTCGACATCAACAAGAGCCGCGTCGCCGCTTTCACCGCCGCCGCCTCCGACATCGACGCAATCTGGAAGCAGCTGACGGCGTTTGCCGAACTGCAGAAGCAGAGCGCCGGCAAGGAGCGCGACAGCGCCAACTCCATCTCGGTCGGCGCCACCATCACCGGCATCCTCATCGCCATCTTCGCCGGCATCGGCCTGGTCATGACCTTCAAGGGCCCGATCGGCCAGATCACCTCGGCCATGCGCAAGCTCGCCGAAGGCGTGCTCGACACCAAGATCAATGGCGAAGCCCGCATCGACGAAATCGGCGAAATGGCCCGCGCGCTCGGCGTCTTCAAGCAGAATGCGCTGTCCAAGATCGAAATCGAACAGCGGTCCGACGCCGAACGCGCCGCCGCCGACGACGAACGTCGCCGCAACGACGCTGAAAAGCTCGATATCGATCGTCAGATCGACTTCGCCGTCAACGCGCTCGCCGCCGGTCTCGGCCGTCTCGCCCAGGGCGACATTTCCCAGACCATCGAGACGCCGTTCTTCGGCAAGTTGGAGACGCTGCGCGCCGACTTCAACTCCTCGCTCTCCAAGCTGCAGGACACGATGGCGCAGATCCGCGAAAACACCGAAATGATCCAGCGCAACGCCGGCGAAATGAGCGCCGCAGCCGACGATCTCGCCAAGCGCACCGAACAGCAGGCCGCAGCGCTCGAACAGACCGCCGCAGCCGTCGAAGAGATCACGGTCACGGTCAAATCCTCGGCCGAACGCGCCGAAGAAGCCAACCATATCGTCGGCGAAACTAAGAAAAGCGCAGACGCCTCCTCCACGATCGTCGCCTCGGCGATCACCGCCATGGGCCGCATCGAGGACGCCTCCAACCAGATCGTGCAGATCATCGACGTGATCGACGACATCGCCTTCCAGACCAATCTGCTCGCGCTCAACGCCGGCATCGAGGCGGCCCGCGCCGGTGAAGCCGGCAAGGGTTTTGCCGTCGTCGCCCAGGAAGTGCGCGAACTGGCCCAGCGTTCGGCGGGCGCCGCCCAGCAGATCAAGGACCTGATCGGCAAGTCGAGCGCGGAAGTCTCTTCCGGTTCGCGGCTGGTGCAGCAGACCGGCAAGGTGCTGGCCGAGATCTCGCACAAGATCGTCACGGTGTCGGAACGGGTCGAAACCATCGCCATGGCGAGCCGCGACCAGTCCAACGCGCTGGCGGAGGTCAATTCCTCGGTCAATTCGATGGACCAGATGACCCAGCGCAACGCCGCCATGGTGGAGGAAACCAACGCCGCCACCCGCCAGCTCGCCGACGAAGCCGACAACCTCATGGGCCTCGTCCAGCAGTTCCGACTGGCAAGCCAAGGCAACCACGCAAGACGCGCGGCCTGATCGGCGGAGATCGACGCGTCGCTCGGCGCGTCGATCCATTTTGGCGCAAAAGCGCTCCCTCCCCTGATTTATAGGGCTGCGGCCAGCAAGCGTTAGTCCGTCCTTAATTCCCCGATGCGACACTGGATCCAATACATCGGCAGTGTCGCAGCCGTCGCGAGACGAACGGCGATGTCCGGCTGTCGCAGAGGAGGGGCTTGCCTTGATCGACAAATTGATGTCGCGTTTCAAAATTCAGACAAAAGTGATTGTGCTTGTCGCGCCATTCGTTCTGAGTATTTCCGCCGTTGGCGCAACGGGGCTTTATGCGTCGGGCCTGCTGCAGGGGCGCATGGAGATTTCCAACAGCGTCCTTCAATCGCTGAGCGGATTTAAGACCGTGTTCGCCAGCATGAGCGACTTTCTTCGCAGCCCGTCGGAAGCCACGCATCAGACGGCCGCCTCCGATGTGGCCGCTCAACTGTCCCTCCTCCAGCAGACTGCGGACGACCTCAGCGCGGAGACGGATGTGACGCTTCTCAACGAAGCGCTTGATCAGTCAAAAACCATCTCCAACAATGTTGAAACGCTCTGGGGCCTGCAGAGCAAGCAGAACGCCATCATGGCGAGTGTCGCCAAAGCACAGGAAACACTGACAAAGGTTCAGGGCGACATCGGTAAGAAATCCTTCAAGCTGATCGCGGAAGCGAAGAAGAAGGAAAAAGCCGAAAAGAAGGGCCTGAACAACGCCGTCGAGATTGACCGCATCGCCACCATGTTGGACGCGCTGGTGGTTGATCACGCCAAGATGCTCGCCGACGCAGACAAACTGGCGGTGCTCAAGAAATACGGGCCTGATCTCGAAAAGAGCGCCGCGCAACTGACCGCCGCCCTGCCGAAAGCTAAGCTTCCCTACGCTAAGAAATATGAAAAGCTACTCGCCCCCGTGCTCGCACAAATCAAGTCCGGAGATGTGAGCCCCGCTGTTATGGCCAAGACCAACGGCGCGATCAACAGTTTCCGGACGCTCGCGACGATGTTCAAGCAATTCGGCGGCGACCTGATGCGCCAATCGATCCTCAATCTCGCCGCCGCCGACGCCCAGATCTCCAAAGCTGACAATGTCGCCAACAAGCTGCGCTCGATCGTCAACAACAACAATGAAATTCGCGTGGTCTTCGCCGAACTCGTCGCCAAACCCGACGAAGCCGGCGTCAAAAAAGTCCAGCAGTCGCTCTACATGTATAATACCGAAGTGCAGCGGCTGGCGAGCGCGGTCAAGGACGACCCGTTCTTCTCGGAGCTGACGAAGGTCGTGCAACCGGTGACCACAGAGCTCGACAAGAGCGCCACCGAACTTGCGGTGAACGCCCGCAGCAAGGAAACCGAATTCGCCGCCGCAGCCCAGCAGATCGACCAGACCTGGAACAAGCTGACGCAATTCGCCGAACTGCAGCGCGACAGCGCTGGCGCGGAACGCGACCAGGCCAATTCCATCTCGATCGGCGCTATGGCGCTTGGCGTGCTGATCGCCATGGCGGCGGGCGCTGCTCTCGTCATCACGCTCAAGGGACCGATCCTCGCCATCACCAACGCCATGCGCCGGCTTGCCGACGGTGCGCTCGACACTGCGATCACCGGCGACCGCCGTCCGGATGAAATCGGTGAGATGGCCCGCGCGCTCTCGGTGTTCAAGAGCAATGCGCAGCAGAAGATCGCTATGCAGGAAGAGGCCGAACGCACACGTCGCGCCTCGGAAGACGAGCGTCTGCGCAACGAAGTGGAAAAAGCCGAGACGGCGCGCCAGGTCAATGTCGCGGTGCGCGCGCTCGCCGACGGGCTCGGCAACCTCGCACGCGGCGAACTGCGCTTCACCATCGACACGCCGTTTGCCGGCGAACTCGATTCGCTGCGTCAGGACTTCAACAGTTCGATCGCCGGCCTGCGCAACACGATGTCGGAGATCCGCAACGCCTCCGACCTGATCCAGGACAACGGCCGCCAGATGGCCGACGCCGCCGACGATCTCGCCAAGCGCACCGAACAGCAGGCCGCCTCGCTGGAAGAGACCGCAGCCGCGGTCGAACAGATCACCGCCACCGTCAAGACGACGTCGGGGCGCGCCAGCGAAGCCCGTCAAATCGTAGCGACCGCCACAAAGAACGCCGAAAGCTCCTCGGGCATCGTGCAGAACGCCATATCGGCCATGGTGCGCATCCGCGACGCCTCCGACAAGATCAGCCAGATCATCGACGTGATCGATTCCATCGCTTTCCAGACCAACCTTCTTGCGCTGAATGCCGGCGTCGAAGCCGCTCGCGCTGGCGAAGCCGGCAAGGGCTTCGCCGTCGTGGCTCAGGAAGTGCGAGAACTGGCCCAACGCTCGGCCAAGGCGGCGAAAGAGATCGGCGATCTGATCGGCAATTCCGCGCAGGAAGTGTCGACGGGATCGCGCTATGTCGAACAGACGGGGGACGCGTTGATGACCATCGCCCAGCAGATCGTCGAGATCTCCGGCCATGTCGACCTCATCGCCACGTCGAGCCGCGAACAGTCGTCTTCGCTGTCGGAAATCAATGCGACCGTGAACGCCATGGACCAGATGACCCAGCGCAACGCCGCCATGGTGGAAGAAACAAATGCCGCCACCCGGCAATTGTCGCAGGAAGCGGATCTGCTGCGCGAACTCGTCGCCCGCTTCCAGCTCGAAGGCGGAAGCGCCCGGGACAGCAGACGGGCCGCCTGATCGGTCCGTCGTCCATATGATCGGAAAGCGGGCGCGTCGTCGCCCGCTTTGTTATTTTGCGCCCAGAGGCCGCAGGCCCGTGGCTTGCCGCTCAACTGCTTTTCACGCTATCAAATGCCGTCCGGCTCGACCGGATGCAGCGAAAAAGGTTTATCATGGCATGGCAAAGCCCGATCTCTCCCGGCATCTCGTGGTATGAAGCATCGGTCGACGACCGACCGGAATACCCTCCTCTTGAGGGTTCGACTCAGACTGATGTCGTTATCATCGGCGGGGGCTTCACTGGGCTTCAGGCTGCCTACACCCTGGCCCTCGCCGGTGTGGATGTTCGATTGATCGAGGCGCATCGGCTGGGCGACGGCGGATCGGGCCGCAATGGCGGCCAACTCGGCACCGGCCAGCGCTGGTGGCCGGAGGAAGTGGAGGAGGAAATCGGCCTCGAACGCTCCCGCGCGCTGTTCAAGATGGGCGAGGCCGCCAAGGCGCATCTGTTCGATTTTACCGCCCGCGAAAATATCGACATGGATTACCAGCCCGGCCACATGATCGTGGCGCACAAGGCCCGCATGGAGAAGGACTTCCGCGCCAATGCCGAGATCGCAGCGGAGCGCTATGACTATCCGCATCTGCATTTCATGGACAAGCAGGAGACAGCGCAAAAGGTCGGATCGAACCGCTTTCATTTCGGCGTCCGGGATGCCGGCACAGGCCATGTTCATCCGATGAAGCTGCTGGTGGGGCTTGGAAAAGCCGCTGCCCGCGCCGGCGCCAAAGTGCATGAAATGACTGGGGCGAGCGCGATCACATCCGAGGGCGGCAAGGTTCGCGTCCAGACGCCGCGCGGAACGATAACGGCGGGCAAGGCGCTGATCGCCACCAATTCCTATATTGGCAATCTGGAGCCGGTCACTGCGGCGCATGTGATGCCGATCGGCTCCTTCATCGGCGCGACGCCGCCGCTCGACGATTTTCCCGGCGTCATCCCAGGCGGCGAATCGGTCTGCGATTCGCGCTTCGTGGTGCGCTATTTCCGCAAATCAAAAGACAACCGGCTGTTGTTCGGCGGCCGGGAGATTTATTCCTCGGAAAAACCAGACGACATCACCACCCATATCCGCCGGCAGATCACCGAGATCTATCCGGAACTCAAGGATGTCAAGCTCACCCATGGCTGGGGCGGTTATGTAGGCATTACCCTGCCCCGCCAGCCCTTCGTGCGCGAGGTGATGCCGCATGTCACGTCTATCGGCGGTTATTCCGGCCATGGCGTGATGCTGTCAAACTATTGTGGCAAGCTCTATGCCGATATGATCTCGGGCAAGGCGACCGATCTTGAGCTGTACCGATCGTTCAACGTGCCGCCCTTCCCCGGCGGCGCAAAGTTCCGGGCGCCGCTCCTGTTTCTGGCGCTCACCTGGTTCTCGATGCTCGACCGCCTGTGAGCGGCGGCCGAGACACGACGCAACCCTTGCCGCAGACGCTTTTCACGAGAAAAGCGCATCAGGGCACTGGAATTTTTAAATCGATTAGATTATGACAAACACGCCCGATCAGGAGAAGAGAACGTCCATGAGCAGCCAGATCATTCCCGTCGAACCTTTCGATTATGTCGTCTTTGGCGGCACGGGCGACCTCGCCGAGCGGAAGCTTCTGCCGGCGCTCTTTCATCGCCAGGAAGCCGGTCAGTTCACCGAACCGACGCGCATCATCGGCGCATCGCGCGGCGACCTCAGCCATGACGATTATCGTAAATTCGCAGCCGAGGCGCTGAAGAAGTTCCTGAAGCCCGGCGAATATACCGAAGAGGCCGTCGCCCGCTTCACTGCGCGTCTGTTCTATGTCTCTGTCGACGCCGGCTCGGAAAAAGGCTGGGACAGTCTGCGCAAGCTGCTCGACGAGGGCAAGGACCGGGTCCGCGCCTTCTACCTGGCTGTCGGGCCGGCCATTTTCGGCCCTATTTCCGAGCGCATCCGCGATCACAAGCTGATCACCAAGAACACGCGCATCGTGGTGGAAAAGCCGATCGGCCGCGACCTCGCTTCGGCGCTCGAACTCAATGACACGATCGGCAAGGTGTTCCGCGAAGAGCAGATCTACCGCATCGATCACTATCTCGGCAAAGAGACGGTGCAGAACCTGATGGCGCTGCGCTTCGCCAACGCGCTCTATGAGCCGCTGTGGAACTCCGCCCATATCGACCATGTGCAGATCACCGTGGCGGAATCGGTCGGCCTGGAAAATCGAGCCGGCTATTACGACAAAGCGGGCGCGCTGCGCGACATGGTGCAAAACCACATGCTGCAGCTTCTCTGCCTGGTGGCGATGGAAGCCCCCTCCTCCATGGCGGCGGAAGCGGTGCGCGACGAAAAGCTGAAGGTGCTGCGGGCGCTGAAGACCATCGACGCCTCCAATGCCGACAAGTTCACCGTGCGCGGCCAGTATCGCGCCGGCGCGTCTGAAAAGGGCGCAGTGCGCGGCTATCTGGAAGAACTCGAAGGTGGCGTGTCCAACACCGAGACCTATGTTGCCATCAAGGCCGAAATCGGCAACTGGCGCTGGGCGGGCGTGCCTTTCTACCTGCGCACCGGCAAACGGCTGGCGGCTCGCGTGTCGGAAATCGTCATCACCTTCAAGCCGATCCCGCATTCGATCTTCGATTCGTCGGCGGGCCGCATCTCCGAGAACCAGTTGATCATCCGCCTGCAGCCGGACGAAGGCGTCAAGCAGTCGCTGATGATCAAGGATCCGGGCCCGGGCGGCATGCGCCTGCGTGAAGTGTCGCTCGATATGAGCTTCGCCCAGGCCTTCGACGTGCGCAATCCGGACGCCTATGAGCGACTGCTGCTCGATGTCATCCGATCGAACCAGACGCTGTTCATGCGCCGCGACGAAGTCGAGGCGGCATGGCGCTGGGTCGACCCGATCCTCAAGGCCTGGGAAGAGACCGGACAGCCGGTACAGGGCTACACCGCCGGCACCTGGGGCCCGAGCCATTCGATCGCGCTGATCGAACGCGACGGCCGCACCTGGCACGAATGACCTAGAGGACAGGAACCCGCCCATGGCTCATCAATTCCATATCTTCGACAATGGCGCGGCGCTCGCCGACGCCCTTGCCGGACGGGTGGCGGGCGCGCTTGCCGACGGCATCGCGGCGCGCGGAGCGGCCTCCATCGCCGTCTCCGGCGGCTCGACGCCCAAGGCCTTCTTCAAGGCGCTGTCGTCCAAGGAACTCGACTGGTCGAAGGTAACCATCACTTTGGTCGACGAGCGTTTCGTGCCTGAGACCAACGAACGCTCCAACCACAAGCTGGTGGCCGAAAATCTCCGGGTCGGCGCTGCCGCCCGCGCGAAACTTGTGCCGCTCTATCATGCCGTCGCAGACGCGGAAGACGCAGCGATGGTCGCCACCGGCGACGCCGACCGGATCATCCGGCCGTTCGACGTCGTGGTTCTCGGCATGGGCGGCGACGGCCATACGGCGTCGTTCTTTCCCGGCGGCAACAATCTCGAACAGGCGCTGAACCCGAAGACGCGCCGCAGCGTTATCACCATGGACGCTGAAGGCGCAGGCGAGACCCGGCTGACCTTCACCTTCTCGGCGATGCAGGACGCCCGATTGCTGGTCCTGCATATCGAAGGCGCCGCCAAGAAGCCGGTCATCGACCAGGCGCTCGCCGAAGGCGCCGCAAGCGCGTTCCCGATCGGGCGCGTGATTGCGAATGCTGCGTCCGAAACCCAGATCTACTGGGCGCCCTGACGGCGCGCCCCACCGGGCGGAGCATGACTTCGCCACCGACAGCCGAAAGGAACCATCATGGCAGCCGACAAGAGAATCGCGGCCATCACGGCCCGGATCGTGGAACGTTCGAAACCCGCGCGCGAAGCCTATCTGGGCCGCATCCGCGCCGCCGCCTCAAAGGGCGTGCATCGCTCGGTGTTGGGTTGCGGCAACCTCGCGCATGGTTTCGCGGTCTGTTCCCCCGCCGACAAGGAGATGCTGGCCGGAGACCGCGTCCCCAATCTCGGCATCATCACCGCCTATAACGACATGCTCTCGGCGCATCAGCCCTATGAGACCTATCCGGCGCTGATCCGCGACGCAGCGCGCGAAGCTGGCGGCGTGGCGCAGGTGGCCGGCGGCGTGCCGGCCATGTGCGACGGCGTCACCCAGGGCCAGCCGGGCATGGAACTGTCGCTGTTTTCGCGCGACGTCATCGCCATGGCGGCGGGCATCGGCCTGTCGCACAATATGTTCGACGCGGCGGTGTTTCTCGGCGTCTGCGACAAGATTGTGCCGGGTCTGGCGATCGCTGCGCTGACCTTCGGGCATCTGCCAGCGGTGTTCATTCCGGCCGGACCGATGACCACGGGCCTCCCAAATGACGAAAAGACCCGGGTGCGCCAGCTCTTTGCCGAAGGCAAAGTCGGTCGCGCCGAACTGCTCGAAGCAGAATCGAAATCCTATCACGGGCCGGGCACCTGCACCTTCTACGGCACAGCCAATTCCAACCAGATGCTGATGGAGATCATGGGCCTACACATGCCCGGCTCTTCCTTCATCAATCCGGGCACGCCGCTGCGCGACGCGCTGACCAAGGAAGCGACCAAACGGGCGCTGGCGATCACCGCGCAGGGGAACGAATTCACGCCGGTGGGCGAGATGATCGACGAACGCTCGATCGTCAACGGCGTGATCGGCCTGCACGCCACCGGCGGCTCGACGAACCACACGCTGCATTTGGTCGCCATCGCCCGCGCCGCCGGCATTCACCTGACATGGCAGGACATTTCGGATCTCTCCGACGTCGTGCCGTTGCTCGCCCGCGTCTATCCGAACGGGCTTGCCGATGTGAACCATTTCAACTCTGCTGGAGGCCTCGGCTTCCTGATCCGCGAACTGCTCAAGGACGGCTTGCTGCATGACGACGTGCGCACGGTGTTCGGTCATGGCTTGAAAGCCTATACGGTCGAAGCGCGGCTTGGCGAAAGCGGCGCGGTGATCCGCATGCCCGTGGCCGAGGAAAGCGGCGACGCCAAGGTTATCGCCACCATCGACAAGCCGTTCCAGGCGACCGGCGGCCTCAAGATGCTCAAGGGCAATCTCGGCACCGGCGTGATCAAGACGTCGGCAGTCAAGGCCGAACGGCATGTGATCGAGGCGCCGGCGCGGGTGTTCCATGACCAGCAGGGCCTCAACGACGCCTTCAAGAATGGCGAATTGACCGGCGATTTCATCGCGGTGGTGCGTTTTCAGGGACCGCAGGCCAATGGCATGCCCGAACTGCACAAGCTGACCACGGTGCTGGGCATTCTGCAAGACCGCGGCCAGAAGGTGGCGCTGCTCACCGACGGCCGCATGTCCGGCGCATCCGGCAAGGTGCCGGCCGCCATTCATGTGACGCCGGAAGCCAAGGCCGGCGGCGTGATTGGCAAGGTCCGCAATGGGGACATGATCCGCATCGACGCCATCAACGGCGCGATCGAACTTCTGGTCAGCGATGCCGATCTCGCCAGCCGCCCGCAGGCCGAAGCCGATCTGTCCGGCAACGACTATGGCATGGGCCGCGAACTGTTCTCGATCTTCCGCCAGATGGCGGGACCCGCCGATCACGGCGCGGGCGTGCTGGCCTGACATTTTTGGGGAGTGGCGCATGAACCCGCCCTCCCCTCTTCACAATCGTCGTCGATCGCCCGCGTTCATCGCCTGTGCGATGCGCGAGGGATCGATGACCTGTCGTTCCCCTTTGTGCTAGACATCCTGCGCCGGACACCATCTTCCGGTATCGAGCAAGGATTTTTAGATGACCAACCAGCCCTCCCTCCGCCGCGCCGGCGAAGCAGATCTCGCCCGCATCATGGAGATCGAGCGCCTGCCGGGCTATGAGATGGTGGTGGGCCGGTCCTCGGCCGAATTCCACGCCCGCGCGCTCAACGACCCGGATTACGCCTATCTGGTTTCTGTCGATGAGACCGGAGCCATCGGCGGCTTCGCGATCCTGCGAGACCTCACCAACATCATGGGCAATACCTGCCTGAAGCGCATCGCGGTGGCCGATCCCGGCAAGGGCGCGGGACGCCGGCTGCTGAACGACGTCATCGCCTGGGTGTTTAACGAAACGACGACGCATCGCTTCTGGCTGGACCATATCATCACCAATGACCGCGCCCGGCGCGCTTATGAGGCCTGCGGGCTCAAGCGCGAAGGCGTGATGCGCGAGGCCTATGCGCTGCCGGATGGCCAACGCGTCGATCTTGCGCTGATGTCGCTGTTGCGGCCAGAATGGGCGGCAAAATAGGGCTGAACCGGGGAAAGGACAAGGCCATGTGGAGCCGGCTCGATGATCTCCGCCGCGCCAACGCCGCCGACATCCCGGCGATCATGGAGATCGAACGTCAGCCCGGCTATGACCGGTTGGTTGGGCGATGGAACGAGCAGGAACACCATCGCAATCTCTCAACGCCCGGCTATCTCTATCTGGTCCTCGATGACGCCAATGGACGCCCTCAGGCCTTTGTCGCGCTCAGCGGCATGGGGTCATCCTCAGGCGACGTGATGATCAACCGGTTTATCGTGCGGGATCCGGGCACTGGCGTGGGCTCGGCGCTGCTGGCGCGGCTCATACGCCTGGTGTTTGAAGGCTCGCCTGCACGGCGGCTTATGCTGCGGGTCGCGACCTATAATGAACGCGCCATTCACGTCTACCGGCAGGCGGGTTTCCGCGAGGAAAGGTTGCTGCCCAAAGGAGGCAGGCGTCCAGACGGGGCGCAAGTGGATCTGATGCTCATGTCGCTCGCCTGGGCGGATTGATCGGCCCGCGCGCTACGCCCGCACAGCGTCCATGCGCTCCCAATATGGAGCAGTTCAAACCCGCCTCAAGCAGGGCGAAGACTGCGAGTTTTGGCTATACGCCGGTTCAATATCTTAATTCTCTATCCGTAAACTCGCAGCGACATATGATTGCTGACTAAAGTGGCGGGATCGACGTGTAGAAACGGCGCATGGCGGGAACAGGACTGTTGAATTCGACCCTAGAGGCCAACAACGCTTCACCGAGAGACAACGACGCGGGCCTGGCATTGGACGAGGCCTGGCGTCTCGGCTGCACCGGGCGTTCGAAAGAGGCTTTTGCGCTTGCTGCAGCTGTGTTTCACGGATCATCGGATATCGACACCCAGCCAAACCGTGCGCGCGCCGCACTGGATATGGCATGGTATTGCTTTCAGCTTGGCAATACAGAAACGGGTCTCAACTATGCGCGCGAGGCCGAGACGAGGTGGAGGGAGATCGGCGAGCGGGCGCAAGAGGCGAATGCGCTGGCCATCAGGGCGTGGCTGCTTCAGGAAATCGGACGCTTTGAAGATGCGATCGACACAGCCGCCTCCGCGCTCAATCTGGCCGACAGCAGCGGGGACGCCAGGAGCCGGTCTCTCGCCATTAATGTGATCGGGGTGATTTTCTGGCTTTCCCACCAGCCGGAACAAGCCATCGACTATTGTTCCCGCGCTGTGGCGCTGGCGAGGGAAGCTGGCGATCGCGCCTTTGAATGCTGGTGGTTGATCAATCTCGGCGGGGCTTGGGCCGAAGCTGCTTACGCCGCGGTTGAAACAGGAGATAACCCGGCGGCCAGCCATCTGGTGAACAAGGCCCTCGAATACACCGCGATGTCGCATTCCCTTGCCATGGAGTTGCAAGACATCTGGGCCCAGAGGCTTTGCCTCGGCAATATGGCGGAATACAGCAACATTGCTCACGACTACGACGCTGCAGAACAATATCTCATCCGCTATCAGTCTGTTATCGGTGACGACTCGGATCGGGGAAAAGGCCATTTCCTTTTAGAGCTGACCAGATCGCTGATATCTCTCGGGCGTTACGACGAGGCCTTGGCGCCCATCCAGGAAGCGCTCGAACTCGGTAGGACCTCCAGCCAAGCCGAAACAACGATGCTCGCAAACAAACATCTCAGCGACGCCTATGAGGGTCTCGGAGATTACAAAGCCGCTCTGGCCGCCTACAAGAAATACCACACTATCCAGCTGCAGTTCAGCGGCGAAAAAATCCAGCAGCAGGCGCGCATCGCTGAAATCCGCTATGAGACCGACAAGCTCAGGGCCTTGCTGGATATCGAGGTGAAGCGGTCTCAGGACATCGCGTCCTCTTATCAGGAATTACAACGCCGGGCGGAAATGCTGGCGGAAGCCGCGAATCTCGATCCCCTGACGGGGTTGTTCAATCGACGGCGCCTGGAGACCCTCCTCAGCGAATTCGATGAGAACTCCCAGCCATTCGCCATCGCCATGGTCGATATTGATCACTTCAAGACAATCAACGACACATGCTCACACATGATCGGCGACAAGGTTTTGCGGCAGGTTTCCATCGTCATGGGTGAGAGAGCGCGCCAAACCGACACGATCGTTCGCTTTGGCGGCGAAGAATTCGCCATTCTCATGCATGGAACGGACATGCCCACCGCCGACGCTCTCTGCGAAAGACTGCGCAGCCTGATCGCCGCCTGGCCCTGGGCGCAAATCGCCAAGGGGCTTGGCGTAACCGTCAGCATCGGGATCGCCACCCATTATGAGGCAGCGGACGCCCGCACCGCCCTGCAAATCGCCGATCAGCGACTTTTCGCCGCCAAGCGGCTGGGTCGCAACCGCGTGGTGGCCAGCGGAGAATAGGCGGGGCGGAAAGCCCCTTCCGTGTTCAGAACTTCGGCGCTGTTTTGCCGAGCTTGCGATGGGCGGCAATCACCGTATTGGCCATCAGCATGGCGATGGTCATAGGACCCACGCCCTTCGGCACCGGCGTGATGGCGCCGGCCACGGGCTCGCAGGAGCCGAAGTCGCAATCGCCGACGAGCTTGGTCTTGCCTTCGCCTTTTTCAGGGGCAGGAACACGGTTGATGCCGACATCGATCACCGTCGCGCCCGGCTTCACCCAATCAGCCTTGACCATTTCCGGACGGCCGACCGCTGCGACCAGAATGTCGGCGGTCTTGCAGACCGCGGCCAGATCCTTGGTGCGGGAATGGGCCGTGGTCACTGTGGCGTTGCGGGTGAGCAGCAGTTGCGCCATCGGCTTGCCGAACAGGTTGGAGCGGCCGATCACCACGGCGTTGAGACCCGAGAGATCCTCGCCGCGCACCGAACGCACCAGGATCAACGCGCCGGCCGGAGTGCAGGAGATGAGGCCGGTGTCGATGTCGCCGGTCGCGAGCTTGCCGGCATTGACGACATGCAGGCCGTCCACATCCTTTTCCGGCAGGATCGACTGGATCACTGCTTCGGAATCGAGATGCTTGGGCAGCGGCAACTGAACAAGAATGCCGTGAATGGAGGGATCGCCGTTGAGTTCGTCGACCAGAGCAAGCAGGTCCTTCTGCGTTGTGTCGACCGGCAGCGAATGTTGAATGGACTTGAAGCCGCATTCCTTGGCCATCTTGCTCTTGGCGCCGACATAGGCCTGGCTCGCGGGATCCTCGCCGACAAGAACGACCGCGAGACCGGCCTGTACGCCGGTGTCGGTCTGCAACGCCGCAGTCGCCGATTTCACCTTGTCGATGACGGCAGCAGCCGCCTCGACGCCATTAATGATTTGAGCCAAACTGCCCTCCTTCGACGCAGATCCCATCCATGCGCGCGATCCTATTCTCGCTTGAAATCATGCGATAGTCTCAGCGCGCCCCGGACCGGCGCATTGGTGACATGCGCGATTGAGGCGATCAAGAGAACATCAGCAGGAATTTCGCCGCGGCGACAATTGCGCGAGCGTTCGCCGCAATTCCTCGACCTCTTCCAACAACCGGATGAGATCAGCATTTGTGTAGCCGCTGGTCGGTTCTATGCGGAGACGCTCAGCAGGGGGCTTGGCGGAGGCTGTTGGCGACGGCGTCGAATAGGAGGGACTCTCCGGCGATCGGGCGGGACCGAGTGCGCTTTCGTCACGCCCCTCCGCGCCAATATCCGACATGTACCTGTCGGCAGCGCGGCCGAGCAGCCGTACCGCCTCGATGAATTTCAGCAGATTGGGATCGGCGCGTTCGGCGGGCGGTTGGAAAGCAGAAATCGGGACGAGCGGCGGCGGCTCGACCCAGTCGCGTGGCGCAAGCGGCGGCGGCGGATTGGCGCGACGCGGCTCCGGCACAACGCCGCGACGCCTGAGGATAGACGAGATTTCATCCCGCAAGGCCTGGCGCTCATTTACGTCGCGGGTGGCCGACGCCTCACGCGGCTGTGGCGCGCCTCGAAGATCGCCGAGGCGGAGCTCGAGTTCCTCGAGACGTTCCAGAATCGCCGCCCAGTCACGCGCATCACGGCGACCGCCCCTTTGGGCGCGCTCAGCGTCTGAGAGATAATCGAGCAGGGAGCGCGCGTGCATTCGCCGCCTCTGGTTGAGTTAAAAAATCGTCTTCGTCTTTACCCTTTGTACATTCATCTTGGTAAACGAAGCCTTAATCCCGCTTGCCGGTATTGCTGATCAGCAGCGGTCGGCGTGATCGCGCGCTACGCTTTTTTCCACCATTGCCAGCCGCCAATCGGCTCGCCATATCCGCGATGACGTGCCACAGGAAAAGTGGCCCGCCGACGAAGTAGCGGCCCGCCAGACGGCGTGGCTCCTGCAGAAAACGATAGAACCATTCCACCCGCATCTTCCGCACGACCATCGGCGCGCGGGGCACCTCGCCGGCAACAAAGTCAAACAGAGCGCCAACGCCGAGAACCAGGCGCGCATGTTCCGGATGAATATGGCGGTCGATCCATTTTTCCTGACGCGGCGTCCCCATGGCAACCAGAAGAATATCCAGCTTGAGGTTGGCTGCTTCGGCGAGAATTTCCCCGGACTGGTCCTCGTGAAAATAGCCATGATGAATGGGGATGAACTCATGCCATGGGGCATGCGCTTCGAAATTGCGACAGGCGCGCAGCAGGATTTCCGGACGCGCCCCGATCAGCCCGATGCGCTTCGGCCGCGTCATATAGGTCAGCAAGGAGGGCACGAAGTCGGTGCCGTTGAGATTGGCTGGAAAAGCGGCCCCATAGGCCATCAGGGACGCGATATCGACGCCGATGCCATCCGGCAGCACCAGATGCCGGTCCAGCGCTTCGCGATAACCGCGGTCGCTGAACATGACATTGGCGTTATGCGCATTCATGAAGGAGATGACCGTCTGTCCCACCGGGACTTCCGCGAGCGCGTTTACGAATGTGAAGGCGTCCGCCCAGCCCAGATCACAGACCGGAAGACCGAGAATCTCCCGATGCGAACTGAACACCGCCATATTCGAAACGATATTCATGCTGCCGACTCCTCACGCAAACACAAGCGGCTGACACGCGCCAGCCGTCTCAGAAGACAGCAACGAATAAATCCATGCCCGGAAGGTCTGTTCATCCGCCCCGTCTTCATTGCTCTTGAAGTAACACGGGGCGCTAAAATGGCTTTTAAGTAAAACGATAGAATGCCGCAGCGCCGATCAACGGAGCATTAACCACGGATTTATTCCGTTATTTTTCAATTATATAGCGGATTTATCAGCCAAGCGCGCAGCATCAAGGGATCACAGATGCCGAAATAAAATACTTCCGCTTTTGTATTTTATGCTTCGTTTCGGCCCATGTTTCGTACCAAAATGAAAATCAATAAAATTTTAGATTTACCCAAAGCCGCATATGGGCGGCATTGACTATGCCGGGCCTTCATTGACCCGGTCCCTTAGCAAGAATCAGTGACCGCCTTCAGCAGCCTTGCCGGCCGGAATATCCGCAGGAGGCGCCTCGTGAACGATCGTCTCGGCCTTGTCGGCGCGCTGCTGGCGGAGATTGTCCTTGGAAAGATAATCGATCTGCTCGAACACGACGTCGACAACGACCTCGGCGCCCAGCCGCTTGTTCACGGCCGTCTTGATGCGTTCGCGGAAGCCCTTGACGTCGAGTTCCCTGTTATCGCCGATACGGATGATCTGATCCCCAACAAACGCGGTGTAAAGTTCGTCTGTCATCACCGCCGGGATCGGAACCGTGACCTCGGCCATCTTGGATTTGTCGACGATGTAGGATGTCTTGCTGAGGAAATAGCCGACGACGTCGCCCTTCTTGATCACGGGGAACGTCACCATTTCGCCAGGGATGAACTCCTGCACCGCCTTCTTTTTCTCAGCTTCGGCGTTCGGATCTTCCGGCTTGGCGAGTTGAATGGAGCCATAGACCGCCCCCAAGGTGACGATCGCGACCCATACGCCCGTGATGATGAGCTTGATCATGGCGTGTTACATCTCGCCGTAACGAAACTGTTCCTGCGTGTAGGTTCCGTCGCCATCCTGTTCGCGCGCCGCAGTCTTGAGAATGTCGGTGACCGTGCGCACGGCGTCAAGATGGGCTTCCAGGCGACGGGCGTTCAGCATCAGCTTCTGCTTGAGGAACTTCATCTGGATCGAAAGGCCATTGGGCAATTCGCTCGGCGCGCTGTCCTTGCACAGCATCGTCAATTCATAGAGGCAGCGACTCTTATGCGCATTGGACGCCTTGATGTCGAATTCGACATCCTTGCCGATGCGGAGATTTTCATTGTCGATAATCAATTCAAGCCGGCCGAGCACGGTCTTGATTCGCAATTCCTTGAAATTGTCTTCAGTGAGCGCTGTCGCCATTATGTTCGTTCTCCAATGTCGCTAAGCATGGGGATACTCAGACACGCTTCTTCTTGTCGTCTTCGGCAAAGGAGCCGGGCAACAGCTCATCGAGCGCCTTCAACTCAAGCCGCTGAATGCTCTGGGTCGTCACGCTCTGGCGCTCGGACAACTCGGCTTTTTCTTCCTGCTGGCTGCGCTGCGCCTGACGCGAAGAAAGTTGTTCGGCAATGCCGATGCCGCGTCCCTTGGCCATTTCGTTGCCCATCTGCTCGGCCATCATGCTTTTCCAGATTTCGCCGGCAGAGCCCTTGCCATAGACCTCCTCGCTATCCGGCAGCATGGTCTTGATGAAGTTCTGCAAGACCATGGCTTCGAACTTGCGATAAGGTTCAGCGATTTCTTTGTCCTTGCCGCCATTCCGCGCCGTCGTCCGGATATGATCGCGGACCAAGGTCGAGTCGAAGCCTGCGTCGACTTTGTTCAGCTTGCGCGCTTCCGCAACCGCGATCCCGGCCTTGAGCTTGGCCTGGGCGATTTCGACCTGAGCGGGATCGGCCGCACTGATCACGTCCTGGATGATATCGGTGGGTGGATTGATCGCCATGGAAGATAAGACGCCGTATTCTCAAGAGTTTGCTAAAGGCACCATGACGCTTCAAGCTTGACCGTGGCTTATCGCGACTTCGAAGCCAAGACGGGCGCAGAGCATGTCGACTTCAGGGCAGGTCGAAACGGTCCAGAAGCGTCTTCTGCTCGATCAGATCATAAATCGCGTTGTCGTCAGCCTCGCGGCGTTCGTCGGTCAGAGCTTCCTTGCGATGATCATCGAGACGGTCGCCCTTGGCGCGCTCCTTGCGCATGCGCCCTTCATGAATTTCCTGAACGGTGGCGAGATGCTGGTCGCGGGCAGTCAAGCGGCCGATCTGGGTCGCATAGAGACTCGTGAAAATCTGGTGCACTGGCGAGAGCGAGCCAAGCGCCTCGACCGTGACATCGAGGCTGCGCTGGATCTCGGCGCGCGCCCGCGTGGTCGAAGCCAGATCCGCCTGCGCCATATTTTCCAACTGCCGCTGCACGCGGACGAGACGAGCGAGTTTTTCAGACCGGGGCAGCTTGGCCATACATTACCTCAGGACCTGGCTGAAGCCGTCGCCAAACAGCGACAACATCGCGGCGGCGCCGAAATAGAGAAGTATCGTGCCACCCAAAACCAGATAGGGGGTGGAGATGAAGAAGACCGGCACAACGGGCGCAAGCTTATTGATAAAGCCGATTGCCATGTTGAACAACACGTTGAACAGGATGAACGGACTCGCAAGCCTCAGCATGATCGTGAAGGTGGTGGACAGCGTGTCCACCAGCGACACAAGCGCCTTTTGCGCCTCAAAGCCGGCGCCAGGCGGCCAGGTCTTGTAGGACTGGGCGATGGCCAGAAATAGCTGGTGATGGAAATCCAGCATGAACAGCACCATCAGACCGGCGAAGGTGATCAGATTGGTCAACTGGCCTTCGCTGGTGTCGTCGAGAATGTCGTTGGCGGGCGGCGTGTTCAAGCCGATCATCATGGTGATGACGGTGCCGAGGAATTGCAGGCCAAGCGCATAGAAGCGGGTGATCAGGCCCAGCACCACGCCGGTCAGGGTTTCCATAGCAATCAGCAAGACATAATTGCTGATGCCGCGTTCGATCTTCGGATAGACGTCGTTCCACATCAACGGCAGAAGCGCGAGCGATACGGTGACCGAAATGAAAATCCTGACCATCACGGGAATGCGGGCCGTCGAGAAGCCCGGCAGGACCATGATGCAGCCCCCGATGCGGCAGAACACCACAACGAGGGCCAGCACCAGTCCTTCGGGATCCTGGATCATGAAATGGTTCCGAGGATCTTGATTTCGATGCCCTTGGCGAGTTCCACATGGGACAGGACAGGCAGCGTGGCGAACAGACGCTCGATAATCATGCGCACATAGGAGCGCGTTTCCGGCGAAGTGACGAGCACGAAGGGCAGACCGCGGTCGAGATATTCGCGCACGACCTTTGTCGCCTGTTCGGAAAATTCCTCAAGATGACGCGGGTCGATATCGAATTCGATGATTTCGCCCTTGGCGTCGCGCTTGATGGCCTGATGGAACACCATGTCCCATTTGTTGCCGAGACGCAGCACGCGCAACACGCCATTGTCGGAGAGATCGCCGCAGATCTGCTGGGCCATTCGGACGCGGACATGTTCGACGATCTGCTCGGTCTTGCGCACATGCGGCGCAAGCTCGGCCACGGCTTCGAGAATGAGATGCAGGTTGCGGATCGAGACGCGCTCGGCCAGCAGCAGCTTGAGCACCGCCTGCAGGCCCGAATAGGACATATGCGTGGTGCAGATCTCGTCGGCCAGCTTCTTGTATTCCGGATCGAGGCGATCGATGAGGATCTTGACGTCCTTGTAAGACAGAAGCTGCGGCAGGTTGTTGCGGATGACTTCCGACAGATGCGTGAGCACGACGGAGACATTGTCGATCGGGTGGAAGCCTTCGCGCTTGAGTTCTTCCGTGAAGGTCTCGACCACCGACACCGCAGGCATGCCGAAAGCGGGTTCGCGAACATCGTCGCCGGGCACGGTCGGGCGGCGTCCGCCGCCGGTAATGACAAGCACTTCGCCGACGCGCAGCAGGTTGGACGCCACTGTCGTGCCGTGAATGCGAATGTGATAGGACTTGTCGGGAATACTCAACTCGTCCGACACTTTGATTTCCGGCACGACGAAGCCGTATTGGCTGGCGAATTTCTTGCGCATCTTGCCGACGCGGAAGGCCAGTTCCTGATGAGCGCCCAGAAGTCGGGTCGAAACCTGTTTGCCGAGCTGCAACTCGATCTCGGGCGTGCGCAGCGCGTTCTTGACCGAGTCCTTGTCCTGCTCCTTGACTTCGGACGCCTTCTTCTGCTCCTCCACGAGCCGCTTGGCCTGGTTTTCGGCCTCGATGCGGCGCGGGATCACATAGCTGCCGAAAGCGAGGATCACGCCGAGCGCCGTGAACGGAAAGAAGGGAAGACCCGGCACCAAGGCCAGGGCGAACACGAGGCCCGCCGACATCGCCAGCGCGCGGGGATAACCGGCGAGCTGATCGACAACCGCCTTGTCGGTGGTGCCAACCTGGCCGCCGCGCGATACGAGCAGGGCGGCGGACAGCGAAATGATCAGCGCCGGAATCTGCGAGACGAGACCGTCGCCGACCGACAGCTTGACGAAGACGTCGGCCGCTTCGCCCAATTCCATGCCATGTCGGAAATAGCCGATAATGATGCCGCCGAAAATATTGATCGCAGTGATCAAGAGGCCAGCGACCGCGTCGCCGCGCACGAATTTCGAGGCGCCGTCCATGGCCCCGAAGAACGAACTCTCATCCTCAAGTTCTTTTCTGCGGCGACGGGCTTCGTTCTCGTCGATCATGCCGGCGGACAGGTCCGCGTCGATCGACATCTGCTTGCCGGGGATGGCGTCCAAGGTAAAGCGGGCGCCGACTTCCGCGATACGCGTCGCGCCTTTGGTGATGACGATAAAGTTCACCACGATCAGGATCATGAAGACGATCAGACCGATGACGAAGTCACCCGACATCACCAGACTGGCGAAGCCGGCGATCACATGACCCGCCGCCTCATGTCCCTCATTGCCATGCGACAGGATCACGCGCGTCGTCGCGATGTTGAGCGACAGGCGCGTCATCGTGGCGATCAGAAGAATCGTCGGGAAGGAGGAGAAATCAAGCGGCTTCTGGATCCAGAGCGCCACCATCAGGATCAAAACGGAAAAGGAGATCGAGAATGCGAGACCCAGATCGATCAGGAACGCCGGAATCGGCAGAAACAGGATCGACAGGATCGCGATAATTCCGATCGCGAAGCCGATATCGCGCCCCTTGGGGGCAATTTTTGGAACTGTAATCGACTGAACATCAGCCATAAATCTTCCGCCTCTTCATGAAGCCGCTATTCCACGCCTTAGCGAATAGCAGCGGAAGCTTGCGCGAAGTGTTCGGCAGACTCCAGAGGCGCAAAGACGGCTAAAAGCCGCTTTGGACGCGAGAAAAAATCATCGTCGTGAAAATGGACATTTGCGATCCGATGAATGGCGCCGACAACGCCACCGCCGCGAAGACCGCTAGAATTTTCGGCACAAAAGTCAGCGTGATTTCCTGAACCTGCGTCAAAGCCTGCAGAAGGGCCACAACGACGCCGACGATCATCGCGGCGAGCACGGCGGGACCAGACGCAATGAGAACCGTCCAGATCGCGGCTTGCACCATATCCAGGGCGTCAGCCTCATTCATAGCCGATCCTCTTGCAATGCTGTTTCAAGTTCCGTCCGAAGAAGAACTATTGCTGTTGTCTACACTATCCGTCGTGGTTTCGCCATCGTCGGCGGCGCCGTCATCCGTACTGGTGTCGGTTCCGGAATTATCGGTCGACGTGGTCGAAGTGGTCGTCGCAACAATGCTGATGCCCTCTTCGATCGTCACCTCGTCGCCGGATTTCAGGGTCGCCACCACGCCATCGGATGTAATGGCGATCGATTCGACCACGCCGCTGGTCTCTCCGTCCGCACTCTCGATCGTCTTGCCGATATAGGACGCGGCGGTGGAGAGAGAGGTTTGCGAGAGCATGTTTTCGAGATGCGTGTTGGTCTTGATCTGCTGCTCGACCTGGGAGAAGGACGCCAACTGGGCCATCTGTTCGGTCGCGTCCATCGGATCCGTCGGATCCTGATTCTCCATCTGAGCGACAAGCAGCTGAAGGAAGTTGTTGTAGTCCAGCGTCGCCGACTTCGCGTCGGTGCTGCTTGCCGACGTCGTCGTTGTCGACGTCGAACTGGTGGACGACGTCGCGGTGGTCGACGTTGCCGAAAGCGCAGTTAGCGCGCTTATTGCCATGGAGCGATCTCCCTGCGGATATTTTCGCGAACGGCAGGCGTCATTTCGTCGTTGTTCAGGATCTTGTCCTCAATCGCATAGAGGCCGCGAATGGCCTTCAACGCCTCAAAAGGCTTGCCAGAAGTGACGATGGCGTCGACGCGCTTGAGTTCGGCGAGAATCTCTTCGTTCTGGAAGCTCGCGAGCAACATCACGATCGACTTCTTGAACATCTGCTTGGACTGCTCAGCCCCCTCGGGGTTGATGAGCATCATCTGAACGATGAAATACAGCTGCTTGAGCGGCGTTGTTGCGCCTTCGGGCTGCAGCACGTGGTTCTCGAGCAGGAAGGTCACATCATTCAGGAACTCGATGGCGACTTTGCGATCAACCCTGAGAACGGCCCCATTGATGAAAATCCGCTCTCCGGATTTGAGTGAGATACGCAAAGTGCTCTTCATTTCAGTCCATCCCTGATGATGGTTATAATATCCGCAATACCCTTGAAATTGACGGACTGGCGCATTCTTATCCGGTCAACCTCCTTGAGGATCCAGATCCCGATCGAGATCAGGTCGGCCTTGAGGTTGGCGGGCAGCTGGTTGTCGGTGAGCCGCAGATCATCGATCAGGGCCACCCAAACCCGTCGCGTGTAGTAGAGCGCTTCGACGGCTTCTCGCGATTCGCGGCCCTTGTATTCGGCGGCACGCAAAAGACTCACGGCGCGATCAAGAACCTGTTTTTCGCGTTCTCGCGAGTCGGCGACATCATCCGCCATAATTTCTGCGTAGGAAAACTGGTACATTCAGCCCCTCATATTCCGGTCATTTTTTTAGCGTAACTGGTTTGCCTGAAGCCAAGCTTACGCTCTTAGAGACGGTGCGTTTCTTAAAGCTGTTGAAACGGCGCGATAATCAAACCGCGCCAACTCCTTACAATGCGTTTACGAGGCTCAGCTCGTTGATCCGCGCGGTGATGGAATAGGAGATTTCCATCTGATTGCTGAGCGCGGTGATTCGGTTGGACGCTTCGTAGACATCCACACCTTCGAGATCGTCGAGATTGAGCTTCACGATATCGATCTGCGCCTGCAACGTCTCATTGGCCTGCGCCACACGGTTCTGCGACAGGCCGAGCTGGCTTCTGTCGGCGTCGATGCCGGAAATTGCCTGCCCCATATAGGAAATCGCCGCGTTGCTGACGACATTGCGCGATTCGATCGAAAAATCGGAATTCAGCATCTCGATCGCCATGACCGACGCCATTGCCATGTAGCGGAAACCGTCGGTGATCGTCGTCGACGAACTCTGGATGACTTCCGTGCGCGAAATACGGGCGGTGGTCGGCGTATCGGATGCATTCGACCAATTGGCTTCCCAGTCGCCGTCTTCCTCCAGGAACATTGGCTCGAGTTCGTCGGTGATGAAGCTTTGCATTTCGTCCGCGGTGATGCTGGAGACAGCGTCGTCGTCGGGCGCGAAACCGAAATGACCGGTGAAAGCGTCGAGGAACGCCTGGCGCGCCGGACTATCGTCCTCGAAATAATCGGCGAGCGGCGCTTCGTCGGTATTGATGCCCGACAGGACATATTCTCCGTTTACGGAGGTGTTGCCTGCGGAAATGGCCTGTTCCAGCACGTCCGTCATGGTGCGTTGCACGGTCATCAACTGAGAGTCGTCATTGCTGCCCGAAAGCGCGACAAGCGTGTTGAGCCCGGTCTGCGCGGATTCAGCAATAGTGTCGAGCGCTGTCTGGGTCGAAGACAATCGTTGCTCGACCACCGCATTGGTCTTCAGCAAATTGTCCATCATATTGACTTCTGAATGGAGATTGAGGCTGCGCGTCGTGGTCGCGCCAAGTTCTTCGCCGATATTGGAGTAGACGCCGCTGACGGCCTCCTTCTGCGAATCGATCAATTCGGCCTGAACCGAATTGATGGTTGAACGCATGGAGTTTTGCACGGAGAGATTGGAGATAAAGGAAGTCTTCATGATATCCTAGCCTATACCGCATCGAGCAAGGACTTGAGCATTTCGTCAACAGCCGTGACGAGTTTGCTCGACGCCTTGTAGCTCTGTTCGAGATCGAGCATCAGCGACATCTCTTCATCGAGGCTGACGCCGGTGGTGTTGGAGAGCGCTTCCGTGACACGGGTCAACTGAGCGTCCTTGTTTTCCTTGGCCGTGGCGCTTTGGGAGACCAATTGCTCCAACCAGCCGATCGACGCATTGGCAAACCCCACAACGGATATTTCGGTATCCAGGTAAGCGTCTTCGTTGAAGGTCTGGTCCGCAGATATGGAGGAAACCAGACCGTCCAGGATCTCCGAATAGCTGGCGTCTCCATCGGCATTGCCGAGATAATCCGTGCTAGAGACATCCTGGTCATCGACATCGTAGCCGCCGTCTCGCAACAGGGTCGGGTCGCCGTCCTTCGTCTTCACCAGCGCATCATTCACCTTGATCGATGCTGCGAGGCCACTTTGGATCTCTGTACCGTCGGGTATCGTGTCTCCGGCCGTGTAACCGGTCCAGGTGAAAAGCCCCGGGAGGTCGTCTTGACCGCCATCCGTCTGGTCGACCTGAGCGAAAGTCTGGATGAGGCCGCGCGCGGTTTCGTCGAGTTGGTCCTGATAGGTGGGTATAATGCTGTCGCGGACCTGCAAGAGAGCAGCCAAGCTGCCGTTTGCGGTAGAATTGCCGCTGTTACCAGCCTCCATGGCAGCGCCATCAACGATCAGCGGATTGCCGATCGTATCGGCGCCATAGGCCGGTGTCGCTGTGAAAATGATCTCGCGCGGACTGCCGTCGAACAACATGGTTCCATCCGACGTATAGAGGACCATGTCGTTGTTTTCACGGGTGAAAGAGCGAACGCCGATGATTTCGGAAATCTGGCGAAGGTAACTGTCGCGCGCGTCCAACTCGTTGTTGATGTCGACGCCATTGGCCGTGCCTTGGCGAACTGCGTCGTTGACGGTCTTGAACTGCGTCAGGAGATTGTTGAGTTCTTCGACCTGATCGTCGATCTCCTGGTCAATGGTGCCGCGCATGCCTTGGATTTCCTGGGAAATCGAATTCAGCGAATTGGCCGCATCCTGAGCGCTCGACACCACCGTTGAGGCTAGCGTCGATTCGTTCGGCTTGGTCGCATAGGCCTGGAGATCGTCGCGTAGCTTGGAGATATAGGTCGACGGCGCGGTTTCGTAATCATTGCCGCCGAGCAGCGTGCGAATATCGGTCAGCTTCTGGTCGATGGTTTCCTGCGCGCTGGCTTCCGACGTCGCCGACATCGATTGTTTGACCAGTCCGTTGTCGGCGGCGCGCTGGATTTTCAGGACCTGCGCGCCATTGGAATCGAGCGTCAGAATGCCAACCCGGCGCGAATAGTCCGGGTTGGAGGCGTTTGCGATGTTGGTCGACAAGGCCGACGTTTGCAAACCTGTGTTGGAAAAGATCGTTTGTGCGGTGGTGATTGCAGACGATAACGACATAACGATCTCCTAGGCGATAGCGTTGTTAGCGAGCCAGATTCACAAGGGTTTCGAGCAGATCCGAACCTGCCTGGAACACCTTGGAGTTGGCTGTGTAGCTTCGCTGCGAGGCGATCATCGTGGTCAATTCGCTGGCGAGGTCGACATTGGAGTCTTCGAGCGCCCCCGACACGATATCGCCAAAGGCTGTCGATCCGGCAAAACCGATTTGCAAGTCGCCGGATTCGGCATTGGGCGAATAGACGTTGCCGGATAGCACATCCATATTGTCCGGGCTGGTCACTGTTCCAAGCGCGATTTGATAAAGAGCCGAAGTGTCGCCATTGTCGTATTTGGCGGAAACCGTACCGTCGGCGGCGATTTCCACGCCGGTCACCACACTCGCACCGTTGCCGTTGACATCCGCTTCGGTGACCGAGAAGTCGTAACCGAGCTGGGTCATGCCCGCGAAATCGAAGGTGAATACATCGGGCATGTTGGTGATAGTGTCAGCAGGGATAGCCGCTGTCGTTGTGCCGCCATCCACAATCGCGCCGGTATCCGGGTCGAACGTCAGCGTCTGAGTTGTCAAGGCGTCCGAAGTATAGGGGAACGACCCTGAATCGGCATCGGCGTCGGCTTTGTTAAAGACCGCAACATCCCACTCCGTCTCGCTCGTCTTGGAGAAATAAATGTCCATGATGACCTCGTTGCCAAGGCTGTCATAGGTCGTGAGCGAGCTCTTATGCGTATAATTGATATCGTCGACCGAGGCGGATGTGCCCGAATCCCCTGGCATGGTATCTTCGATAATTTCTTCGCCTGCGTCCAGGTTCGCCGAGAATGTCGCATCCGTGGATGCATTGGCCTGCATGTCGGTGGAGCTGACATTGATGGCCTCGAGGCCGGCAAAGCCGTTGGCCACGACAGACGGCGCGTCATCGCCATAGCTATAGCCCATCAGCGTATAGCCGCCGGCATTGACCAGGTTGCCGGTTGAGTCGGAGGTGAATGAGCCTGCGCGCGTCAGGAAGGATTGACCGCTCGAATCCTGCACGATGAAATAGCCTTCGCCATTAATCGCCAGATCGGTGTCGGAGGTCGTGTAGGTCAGCGCGCCCTGCTGCGAAATGGAATACCTGGTTTCGGTTTCCACGCTGCCGGAATTGTAGGTGCCGTTGGTCTGCGGCATCAGCAGGGACGAGAACTCTGTCGACGCCCCTTTGTAACCGGTGGTGCTGGAATTGGCAATATTATCGCTGACTGTGCTCAACCGGTTGGCCTGGGCGTTCATACCCGAAACACCGGTTCTCATCATTCCGTAAAGGCTCATCTCGGATCCTCTTTTCCGTAATATTTACAGACTAGAAGACGTGCCTTGCGTGAACCTTTGCGGGTGATTGGTCAAATCTATTAATGAGCGCCGCGCGAACGCGGCGCACGAGTTCTTACTGCCAGTCGATGCAATAGCCGAGGAATCGCTTGGAATCGATCGGATCGAAACCGAGCTTCTTGCGCAGCTTCTTGCGCAGCTTGCTGATATGGCTTTCAACTACGTTCTCTTCGACATCTTCGTCGAAGATGCCATAGATCGCATTGAAGATCTGGGTCTTGGAAACGCGCCGGCCGCGATTGGCCACGAGATATTCCAGAATGCGGCGCTCGCGGCGCGGCAAAGGGAACACTTCACTGTTGATCTCCGGGTCACGACCATCGGAGAAAACGCGCACAGCGCCGACATCGGTGAATTTGGCATCGACCGCCTTGTAACGCCGACGGATCGCCGCCGCACGCGCAAGGATTTCGCGCGGATGAACGGGCTTACGCACGACATCGTCCACGCCACAATCAAAGAATGCAAGCGTCATCTCCAGAGAGGGAGAATCAGACACTGCAATCACCGGAGCCTGGCTCCGGTCCCTGATCGCCTTCGGCAGGCCGAGCGCAAGCTCGGACTGACCGATCAGGAAGGCCTCGACCGCGTCGATATCCGCGTCCGCAGCCGTATTGACCCACTCTCCAAATTCGTGAGGATCGAAGCCCGTAGAGGGCACGCCTTCCCGACAAAAAAGTGAGGTATATCCATCTTTTACGAGCGCTCGCTCGTCTACCACTACGATCATCGTCCGCCTCCGAATCAGTGTAGTGAAACAACACCCCATTCGTACGAATCGGAAGACTCCCGGGCAACTAGAGCTAATGACAGGGTCAAATTAACAGTTGATTAAGAATTAGGGGGCGATTTGATCCATATCTAGTATCTACCTCGAAATGGCACACAATTTTCCACAGGGAAAAGTTAACGTATGGTTAATCGCGGCAACGAGGCGTCTTGACTCCTCATTGTCACCACAAAGCGACAAAAATCCGCAAACGGAAATCGAACTTGGAAAAAACAACCTTTAGTTGCTACAAAATTCCAGGGCATTCGGCGTCCAAACGCCATAACCCGTGGCTACAAGGTTTGAAATCACCCTACAGACATAACGCTTTTGCGCTGGATTGTTGTTCGGCCCGGCATGATAACGCGCAACGGCCATGGTCCATGTAACATGCTTCGAATGAAGTTGCGCCAGGAATCTTGCAGCGTAATCGACATTTTTTTCCGGGTCGAGCATGGCGTCCAGCGAGGAAAATTGATCGCCATGATAGCGTTGATTGATTTGCATGCAGCCAAGATCGATCAGTTCGGCGCCTCGGGAGCGGGCCTCCCGGAACACCGCGAGCGCTTCATCCGGCGAACGCGCAAACACCGCTTTGCCTTCGATGTTCAGCGCCCAGGGTTGAAGAGAACCTTTCCGGCCGGTCTCGGTGAGACCGACGGAATAGAGAATGCCCTCGGGCACTCCGTAGCGGGCGGCGGCGCGTGAAATCTCACGCTCGCAGAGACCCGAACTCGCCTCGGCCTCAGAGGTAGAGACCGTCCCCAGAATCGCCAGCGCTGCGACCGTCACCCAGTTCAGATGACGACAAGTCACCGGACGAGATCCGGTCACTCTGCGGGACGGAACGGCCGTCGCCGCTTTGTTGCCGCTGGGCGTCACCCTGCCCTTCGCGCAGGTTCTGGTTCGAGCCATTCTGTCCCTGATCCTGTTGCTGGCTTTCCGTCTTCGGAGCCGGGTTGAGTTGAATGCTGACCTGGTCAACCGCGAAGCCCTGGTCCCGGAGGGATTGGACAATAGCCTGCTGATCCTTGGCGAGATGACGATATCCCTCGATCGTATCGACCGTGACTTCGACCGAGAGTTCATCGCCCTTCAGCCTCAGCGAGGCGGTCATCGTGCCGAGATGCTCGGGGTTCATCTGGATCTTCAGCGTATTGACCGTGGTCGCCGTGGGTTGGGCGCTCATATCCGCAACGGTCGTGTAGGGCGCAAGCGCGCGGTTTGCTTCGCCGGCAAGCGCCGCCGTCAACATTTTCGCATTATCGCCGCCAAAGCCGAGATACCGACGGGAGTCGAGAACGGTGAGTTGATCGAAGCCATCTATGCTGAGTTCATCGCCGGTCGCGGCCGAGGCGATCGACTCTTCAACACTCAAGTCCGAATGCACCGCGTCGTCCGAAGCCGCCGGGGAGGTTATTTGCGCCAGCGCGTCCTTGGCGCTGTCGGTTCCGCGCGCCGACGCGGTCTCGGAGACTTCAATTGCCTTCACGACACCGGACGCAGCCGCAATCGGATCAAGTTCGAGCTGAGAAGCGGGCGACGCAGCGTCCTCTTCAGCCTCGACAACATCGTCGTCGACTCCGTCCTCTTGCTGCAGGGCTTTGGACAAGGCTGAGAGCAGATGATGAGCCGCGCCGTCGCTCTCAATTGGGTCGACTTCACCGAAGAGTGCGCTGACCACGGATCCGTCTTCCGATGCATCCGCCGGAAGCGCTTGCGCATCTTCATCGATCGACATCGGAGCCTCAGGCTGACCGGTCTGCTGAATTTGCGCAACAATCTCCGCAAGGAGTTCTGCGGTCTTTGGCCCATCCGCACCAGCCAGGAGAGCCGCCAAGCGGCTTCCTTCTAGCGGTTCGGCCTGACCGGCAAGCGGAGCAGCCGCATCGCCGGCTTCCGTGGACAAAGCGGCGACGTCGCTCTGCGCCAGCTGGGACTCAGAATTGTTTAACTGAAGGGCTGCGGCGTCCGCTCCTGCCTGTTGACCAGTTTTGCCTCCTGCCTGGGCGATCGCGATCAGGCTGAAAATGGAGCGGGTCAGCGTTGCGTCTCCCGCCTCGGAAGAGGCGTATGCGGAGGAATTTCCGGCGGCGTCCTCAGAGATATCCCCGGCGGCGGCGTCGGACGACGCGCCATCGAGATAATCGCCGAAATCAAAACCGTAACCTTCATCCTGGGCGCTGGCATCCTCCTGGGAGCCGCTATTCTTCAGTCCGTTCACGGCGATGGAGCCGCGACCGATGGCAGTTGCCGAAGCGTCGATCATGGTTATTCGCTTTCCTTAGCCAGGAGCGCGTCGATGTCCTTGAGCCGGGCCCGACCGGAAGCGACGAGGTTTTCAGCCTGATCCATGCGCGCATCGAGGGCCTGGCTCCGGGGCGCCGTTTCTGACGCCGCCGGCTGTTCCGAGACTGAAGCTGCTGTCGGATCGGTGGATCCCGTCGTCTCTGCATCGAGCGCCAGTGCGGACATTCTGTCCCTGTATTCCTTATCAGCCATATCTCGATTTGCTTGCGCGAGACTGTCAGCATTGGGCGGCGCCATGACTTCTGCGGCGACGATGCGGGCGGCGTCACGCAGGAAGCGATCCTTGGGGGAAAGATCCTGGTCCGCAATTCCCCCGAGCCGATTCAACACATCCTCAATACCGTCGCTGGGAATGTCGACCAGCCCGCTGTAGAGCTTGGCCAGCGCCAAGGGCGAAGCCTCGTCGGGCTCGGAAAGCGCCTTGGCGCGCCCCGCAGCGAAATCCGTCAGGGGCTTGTCGCCATTGATCGCCGCGCGGCGGGCGAGCCGCAGAAAGATTTCCCGTTGCCGACGCCGTTCGACCAGCTCCAGTGACGCCTCGATTTCCACGGGCGGCAACGCCTTTGGATGGTCGATGGCCAGCGCGACAAAAATATCGGCAAACTGCGAGGCGTATGGAGAATTCATGTAGCGACGGGCGTAGCGGCGCGCGTAGGGCAGAGCGGCGGCTGTGTCGCCGGATCTCGAGGTGATCATCAAGGCGCGGCGTAAGGCGGCTTCCTCGATGATCGTGCCCGGCGCTTCGAGCCGCGCCCAGTCGAAATATTTGAGCGCCGTCTCCTTGTCTGTCTCCATCATCGCGTTGGCGCCGATGAGTTGCAGATACGGGCCGATGGTGGTGTAGCGATATTCCGGGACCACTTCCTTCAACTGCTTGACGGCGCCCGCGCCGCGGCCATTCAGGTAGCGTCTCAGAATGCTGGTGATGCGATTGTCGAAGTTGCCGCTCACGTCACGCTGGGCGAGAAGGTCGAGCGTCGATGGGTTGCCTCCGCTCATGGCGTAGATCAGCGCGGCGTCGACATTGCGGGTATCGTCGAAAACAGAGGCGTCGGCCTCTCTCAGCCGGCGATCGATCTCCTCAAGGAGAAAGCGCTGCATGTCGAGCGCGGAGATATCTCCGGAGATGACCTGGTCCTGGATGTTCTGCAGGGAACGGACGAGCTTATAGGGCTCGGCGGCGTCGACGGGCGCGGCATCCTCGGCGCGCGCGGCGGCGGCGAGCGCCAAAAGGCTTACCCCGACCGTCAGAAACGCCCTGCGAATATGGACCGAGAAGGACATCCGTTAGCCCTCGGTCGCCTGGACGAGAATTTCGATCCGGCGGTTACCCTCATCGAGCGGCTTCTCCGGAAATCTGAGGCGCTTGTCGGCAAATCCCGAGATCTGCGAAACCCGCGCTTCCTGCACGCCCGCACGCTTCAGGATGAAGTAAGCGCTCTGCGCGCGATCGGCGGACAGCCGCCAGTTGTCATAACCGACTGCCTTGAACGGACGCGCGTCGGTATGTCCGCGAATCGCGATCTGTCCGGACCGGCCTTTCAGCAGCTTGCCAATCTGGTCGATGGCGATCACCGTTTCCTTGGTCGGGATCGACGAGCCAATCTGGAACATCGGCGTCTTGACCTGGTCACTGATGCTGATCAGCAGCCCGCCTTCGGCCGGCGTGACGATCAGACCCTCGGCGAGATAGCCGATCTTGCCCTTCAATTCCTGCTTGAGTTGTTTCTCCAGATCTTCGGCCTGCTGCTCGGCGGACGCGACCTTGGCGCCGGACTGATCCGTTTTGCCATCCTTGTCCTTGTCCGATTTGCCGGCCAAAGCCTGATCCGACTTGCCCTGCTCTTTCTTGTCGGTCTTGCCGGATTCGGACATGTCGCTCTTGCCCTTGCCGATCTTGTCCGTCGTGCCATGCTTGGTCTTGTCGGAACCGTTTTCAGGCTGGTCCTTCATGCCGTCATTTTCGGTCAGCCCCTCGCCGGCCTTGGCTTCGCCGCTCGGCATTTCGCCGCCCTTGCGATCACCGCTCAGCGCCTCACCGGTCTTGGAGGAATCGATATTTTCGGCGTTTTCCACCATGCCATCGCCTGGCAAGCCCGAAATCTCCGCCGGTTGTTGCGACGGATCGGTGCCCGCTTGTTGCGACACCTCGACCTGCTGGGTCCAGAAATCCGGGTCGAACGGGTCGCGGAAGGCTTCCCCGCCGTCTGCGCCGGTCGCAGGCCCCGCTGATTGCGCGCCGCCATCGCCCTTGGCGGACACATTGGCCTTGGCGTCGGTTTCCTGCGAGATCTCGGTGATTACGGCATAGGGGTTTTCGAAATAGTCGGCGTCGGAATACTGGATCTGCTCGCCGGCGGTCGAGGTCTCGTCGGTACCCTCGGATTCCGCCTGACCCGCAGCTTTCTTCTCGCCTTCACTATCGGACTTGTCCTGACTGTTCTCGCCCTGCGCCTGTTTGTTCGGCTTTTTCAGGCCTTTTTCGGCGGGCGTCGAATCCGTCAGCTTGATCGGGTTGAAATAGCTTGCGACGGCGGCCTTGGTCTTTTCGTTGGCGGCGTTGACCAGCCACATGATCAGAAAGAAGGCCATCATGGCGGTCATGAAGTCGGCATAGGCAATCTTCCAGGCGCCGCCATGGGCGCCTTCATGGCCGCCGCCATGCCGCTTGATGATGATGATTTCGTTTTTGCCGTGATGGTGGCTTTCATTCTCGCTCATTCGGCAACCTCAGCCAGGGCATGCGCCCAGGTTTCAAGACGCGTCACCAGAACCGCGTCGTCGATTTCGACCGTGAGGTCGATGGAATGGTTCTCGATGTATCTGACTTCGACCCCGTCGGCTTCGAAAAGCGGCTTCAGCCCGGAGATCAGACGGGCGTCGCCGCGCACCGTGACATGCGCCGTCTCGCGATCCTTCAACACCTGCTGGGCGAGATCGTGAAGATCCTTGACCGCTCGTTCCGCCAGTTGGGCGCCGAGCAACGGCAAGAGGACCTGCAGCGTGCGCTCCGCGAGCGCCTGGGCGACTTCGTTGGTCATTTCATGGAAGCGGGTATGGATCATGGCCACCGCGCCTTGCTCATGACGCGACACGAGATCCGCCATTTCAACGGCATGTTTTTGGCGCTCTTCGGCCATTGCCGCTTCTTGGGCCTGCTCGCCGGCGGCTTCGGCTTCGGCATAACCTTCGTCGAAGGCCGCCTTGCGCTCGGCCTCGATATCAAGAACCGGCTCCGGCTCGAAGGAAAAGGCTGACGATGCGCCATCGTCAAGCGAGAAGGTGGATGGGAAAGACAGGTCCTCGACCGGAGGCGGCGGCGGCGCGCTGAAGTCTTTGAGGTATTTGGTCAGGATTGCATTCATTGCAGACCGCCGTTTCTGAAAAAATACGGGCGTGGGCCCTCTATCGGAAAGCCTATCGAGATAAACTTGCGCGAAAATGAATGCGTTGGGCCGCGCCAGGGCAATAGCGCGGCCCAACTTGTCCTACCGCGACGATGACCGGCGTCGGGGCAGTATCGGAATGTGACGTGTGGATGGACCCCGGCGACAATGGAGCTGCGAGGACTGCAACCCGGCGACCTGCGCGACGTGAGGCGGGCCGCACTCCCGAGACACGGGAGTGGCAGGGTCCGCGGTCGGGGTTCAGACCCGACCGCGTCGACCTTTCGCTTACTTGAACAGCGACAGGATGTTTTCGGCGTTGGTGTTGGCGATCGACAGCGACTGAATGCCGAGCTGCTGCTGGGTCTGCAGCGCCTTGAGGCGGGTCGATTCTTCGTTCATGTCGGCGTCGACGAGACGCCCGATGCCCTTGTCGATCACGTCCATGAGGGTAGCGACGAAATCGTCCTGCATATCGATACGCGAGGAAATCGAACCAAGCGTAGCGGCGGAGTCGGTCAGGTTGCTCAGCATCTTGTCGACCGAAGAAATCATGCCGTCGAGCTGGAAGTTGGTCGTCGTGGTCGACAGCGTGACTTCCGTACCGGTCGCCGTCGTCGTGGATCCGGCGTCGATCAGGAAGTAGCTCGCCGTCGTCGTGGTGGTGCCGGTCTTGACGGTTGCGACGGTCGCTTTGGTGAGGATGCCATTGTTGGCGTCGGTGGAATCGATCAGCGTCGACGTCGAGGTGTCGAAATCCAGGGTTTCAATCGAAACCGTGCCGCTTGAAGAACGATTGAAGGAGGATACCAGTTCGACGGTGGCCGCAGCGACGCCAGTGTCGTTGTAGAGCCAGTTTTCGCCCGAGAAAGACGCCGATTCAGCGATCGATTCGAGCTGGTTCTTGAGCTCACGGAGTTCTTCGTTGATCTTGTCCTTGTCCACGCCCGGTTCACGCGCAGCCACCAGCTTCGCCTTGATCTCGGTGACGACATCAATCGCCGAGCCGAGACCGGTATAGGCCGTGTCGGTTTTCGCGGCGCCGAGGCCGAGCGCATCCTGGACAGTCGACAGCGCCTTGTTGTCCGATCGCATGGTGGTGGCGATAGACCAATAGGCGGCATTGTCAGACGCGGTCTCAACCCGGTAGCCCGACGAAATGCGCTGCTGCGTGGTTTCCATATTGTTGTTGATGTCACGGAGAGTTTGCAGCGCAGCCATAGCTGCGGCATTGGTCATGATGCTCGTCATAGGTTCGCCCTAGAATATCGTTTTCGGGGGACATCCGGCACGTTACCGGTAATGACGGCGGAGCATCATGCTTGCGACCACTGTTTGCCCTGGCGGTCGCTCCGTCAGTTATGAACAGTATGTAAACGAGCATGGTTAATCAAGCGTTAACAGGCGCAAGGATTTTTTAATGTTCATTGAGGAAAGCTTAAGGCAAGGTTCGCGAAAAAGCGTTCGTGCGTTCTTCCTTCAATATCCCTTTGTAAAGACTGCCTAAAATAAGACAGGCAATTGTAAGCCCGAAAAATCGGACGCAAAAAAACCGCGACTGGGAGGCCCAGCCGCGGCGTCTTTTTGCAATGTCGCGTCAGTGTTAGCTGCGGAACAGCGACAGGATGTTTTCCGAGTTGGAATTGGCGATCGACAGCGCCTGAATGCCGAGCTGCTGCTGCGTCTGCAACGCCTTCAGCTTGGTAGACTCCTCGTTCATGTCGGCGTCGACGAGGCGTCCCACGCCCTTGTCGATCACGTCCATAAGGTCGGCGACGAACTCGTTCTGCATGTCGATGCGCATGTTGGTCGAGCCGATGACGGCTGCGGCTTCGGTCATCTGCGTCAGCATGTCGTCGACGACGGAGATCATGTTGTCGATCTGGTAGTCGGCGGTGGTGTTGGTCAGCTCGACGATGTTGCCGTTCTGCGTGTTGCCGCTATCGATGGCGATCAGATAGTAGGAGCCGGTGGCGGTGGTGGTGCCAGTGGCGAAGCTCGTGTAGTTGGCGGCAGTCAGGATGCCAAGCGTGGGATCGACGTTGTCGATCAGGGTGGAGTCGGCGGTATCGAAGCTGATCAGCTCGACGGAAACACCGCCAGCGCTGTCACGAACGAAGGAGCCAACCATGTCGACGGTCGCGTTTGCGGTGGTGTCATCGTTGTAAAGCCAGTTTTGGCCCGAGAACGACGCCGACTGGGAAATCGACACCAGCTGGTTCTTGAGCTCGGAGAGTTCGGAATTGATCTTCTCCTTGTCAACGCCCGGTTCGCGGGCGGCAACGAGCTTGGCCTTGATCTCGGTGACGACGTCGATCGATGAATTCAGACCGGTATAGGCTGTGTCGGATTTTGCGGCGGCGAAGCCGAGGGCGTCCTGAACGGTTGAGAGCGCCTTGTTGTCCGACTTCATCGTGGTCGCGATCGACCAGTAAGCAGCATTGTCCGACGCATCTTGGACGCGATAACCGGAAGACACCCTGCCCTGCGTTTCTTCCATGCCGGAGTTAATCGACCGCAAAGTGTCGAGAGCTGCCATTGCCTGGATGTTGGTGATAATGCTAGTCATGGTTGTTTTGCCCCTCATACTACGGGAAAAATTTAAAGGGACATTCCGGGATTGCGTCCGGTAACGAAAGGCCGCGTCATGCGTGTTAACCCTCAGTCAGGGTTAACCTGTCGTTTCGATGAGGGTAGATAAACATGTGCATGGTTAAAGAACCCTTTCTCGATCCCAAAATTAACCAAAAACCTTCACCACGATATTCCGGACACGAAAAAGCCGCCGGTTTCCCGGCGGCTCTCAAAATCAGTTTTGGTTGTACTCTTAGCGGAAGAGCTGGAGGATCGTTTCCGAGTTGGAATTGGCGATCGACAGCGACTGGATGCCGAGCTGCTGCTGCGTCTGCAACGCCTTCAGCTTGGTCGACTCTTCGTTCATGTCCGCATCGACCAGCTTGCCAACGCCCGAGTCGATCGTGTCCATGAGGTCAGCCACAAACTCGTCCTGCATGTCGATGCGGGCGTTGGTGGCGCCGAGGGTCGCGGCGGCGTCGGTCATCTGGGACAGCATGTCGTCAACGACGGAGATCATGTTGTCGATCTGATAGTCGGCGGTCGAGTCAGAAAGGCTGATTTCGGTGCCGTTCTGGGTGTTGCCGCTGTCGACAGCGATCAGGTAGTAGGAGCCGGTCGCCGTGGTCGTGCCCGTCGCGTAGGACGTGAAGTTCGCGGCGGTCAGGATGCCGTTGTCGGCGGTGTTGTTGTCGATCAGGGTCGAGTCGGCGGTGTCGTAGCTGATCAGGCCGACGGAAACGCTGCCCGTTCCATCACGGATGAAGGAGCCGACCATGTCAACGGTTTCATTGGCGGTCGAATCGTTGTTGTACAGCCAGTTTTCGCCCGAGAACGAAGCCGATTCGGAGATCGACGACAGCTGGCTCTTGAGTTCGGTCAATTCCGAATTGACCTTCTCCTTGTCCACGCCCGGTTCGCGCGCGGCGACCAGCTTGGCCTTGATTTCGTTGACGACTTCGATCGACGCATTCAGACCGGTGTAAGCGGTGTCGGTCTTGGCGGCGGCCAGACCGAGAGCGTCCTGAACGGTGCTCATCGCGGTCTTGTCGGAGCGCATGGTGGTCGCGATGGACCAATATGCGGCGTTGTCCTTGGCGGTGTCGACGCTGTAGCCGGAGGACACTGCGTTCTGGGTTTCTTCCATGCTGCTGTTGATCGAACGCAGCGTGTTCAGTGCCGCCATGGCGGACGTGTTAGTGACGATAGAACTCATCTGAGTGTCCCTTTTAACGAGTTACAGGATTAGGGACATGCCGGGCTCGATTTCCTTACCGGTCACGATGTTCGGCCTCATGCCATTCGAAGCGTCTCCCTCAAGACCTTCGATCACCGTGTATGGCTGGAGTATCGGGGTCCACTGCTTTCGAAAACCTTAAGCGGGACATTTACGGATGGGTCGCTGCAAAATATGGTTAACAAACGGAAAACGGGGCGCTTTCGCGCCCCGCATACCCAGTTTCACGTCGAAATCGACGACAGTTTTCCGTCAGTTGAAAGAGCGAACCAAGCTTCCGACCAGCAGGTTCCAACCGTCGATCAACACGAAGAACAGAATCTTGAATGGCAGTGATATCGAGGTGGGAGGCAGCATCATCATACCCATCGCCATGGTGATTGTCGCCACGATCAAATCGATCACGAGAAACGGCAAAACGATCAGGAATCCGATTTCGAAGCCGCGACGGATCTCGGAAATCATGAAGGCGGGGACGAGAACGCGCAGATCAGGCGCTCCCGCAGTGACGGCGGTCTGCCCCTTCTCCGTGGCGATATCGGCGAACAGCTTGAGGTCCTTGTCGCGCGTATTGGCCGCCATGAAATCCCGGAACGGCACAGCGATGCGGCGAAGAGCCTCTGTTTCGTCGATCTGCTCGGCCAGCAGCGGCTGAACGCCATCGCGCCAGGACCGCTCCAGAGTCGGCGACATGACGAAGAACGTCATGAACAGCGCAAGGCTGGTGAGAATCATATTGGAAGGCGTGGTCGCCAGCCCCATGCCGGACCGGAGAATCGAAAACGCGATGATGAAGCGTGGAAAACTCGTCACCATCACGAGAATGCCGGGCGCGATCGACAGGACCGTCAGGAGGCCGAACACCCGGATGATCCAGCTGGCCGCAGAGCCGCTGATCGGCGTATTGAATATTTCCGGGGTCGCCGTCTGAGCAAGCGCGGCGCCGCTTGCGGCGGCCAGCGCAAGGGACACGCCCAAAACCAAGACGGCTGTTTTTTTATGAACGGTCATTCGATCACAAAGGTCCTGAACATGATTTTCTCGACCTTGCCTTCCGACAACAGATCCGCCCTCTCCTCGAGATCTTCCTTGAGATACTGGAAGCCGCGGGGACCTTCGATCTGCTGCAGGGTAACTGTGCGGAGATAACGCGCGATGTCCTGGTGGATCGTCTCCGCCAGCGCCACATCCGGTTTGTCCTTGAACAGCAGCGCCACTTCGAGCCGTATCCACTTATCCGCCGGAAATGCGAGGTTGGTGGTGATCGCCTCAAGCTGGACGACGCCGTTTTCCTCCGTGGAAATCGTCGGAAGGCCTTCACCCTCCTTCTTTTCGCCCTCGGCTTTTTTCTCGGCGGCGGGCGGCGGCGGCACATTGACCGCCGGTGCGAGCATGCCGCCCAGGAACCAGCCCCCGGCCGCCGCGATCACCGTCACGACCGCAACCGGGACGATGGTCATGACCAGGCCCGACTTCTTTTTTTCGACCGGTTGTTCTTCCGGAATGTCGACCATGTCGTCTCCTTGCCCCCGGCGCGTCGGATGGTTTTGAAACCGTCAGAACACGCCGAAAATATCGACCGCCTGCTGACCCACCGACGGGTTCTGGATTTCGGACAGACGGCCACGGCCGCCATAGGAAATGCGGGCTTCGGCGATCTTGTCGTAGGACAGCTTGTTGTCGGCGTCGACGTCCTGCGGACGCACGATGCCGGCGAGGTTGAGGACGCGAATTTCCTGGTTAACGCGCACTTCCTGGGAACCGCTGATCAGCAGATTGCCATTGTCCAGCGTTCCAGTCACGACCACCGCGAGTTGCAGCGACAGCTTTTCATTGCGCTCGATCGAACCATCGCCTGTCGAAGACGACGACGAATTGTTACTGATCTCGCCATTGACGTCGACATCGGCAATCAAGCCTGAATTTTTCGCGGTGTAGTCCTTTGACCAGGACGTATCACGACTGCGGTCGGTCTTGTTGTCAAACGTGGCCGAATCATCAATTTCGATCGTCACCGTCAGGATATCGCCGACCTTGAGGGCGCGGGCGTCCTTGAACAGCGCCGCCTTGGAATCACTCCAGAGCGAGTAACCGGTGGCGATCTGGGCCGGCTGCTTGGGATATTGGCCCATCTCATTGGTCTTGGTGAATTGCAGGCCAGTGCCGATGGGGCTCATGGACGGGGCGCGATTGAGCTCCGTCACCGACTTTGCGTTGCATCCCGCGACGACAACGAGGCCCGCCATCAAAAAGAGTTTATAATTCATGACGGATCTTTCGATGTGCTGCGGTTGCCGGCGGCCGAGATGATCGACGCGACCATGGCAGCCTTTTTGGCTTCCATTTCGGTCAGAATCAGGCTGGACTTGCTCGGGCTGAGCTTCATGATGATCGCCGACGACAGGTTCGGATCCATCAGCTCCAGCTGTTGGGCGGCGGCGTCGGCCGCCATTTTCTTGTAGATGTCCACGAGCCCGGCTTCCGCCTGCTTGGAGAAGGCGTCGCGCTTCTTCATCCAATCCTCGTATTCCGCCTTTCGGGTTTCGAGGATGATGATGCGGTCGTCGACCTGGGCTTGCAGTTTTTCCAGCTCGATCTTCTGCAAGGCGTAGCGCTGATCGCGCGCGGCGTCGGCGATATTGGCGCAGAAGGCGCGGATTTCCTCACGCGCCGTCTTGACCGCCGGCTTCGGCGTGGATTTCTCGTGACTTTCCTCAGCCGACATCGCCGCCATCGGGCCAATGCCGAGGCAGAGGCCGATGATGACGCCGATCCGCGCGCTTGTCTTCCACAGTCCCGTCATCTTGGTCATTGCAACACCAGCTCCGCCTGTAGCGCGCCCGCCGACTTGATCCCCTGGAGAATGGCGATAACGCCGTCTGGCTTCACTCCGATCGAATTCAACCCGGACACCAAGGTTTTCAGATTGGAGCCTTTAATAATCGCCACTTTGCTGTTGGCCTGCTGCGCGATGATGTCGGTCTGCGGCTGCACGGCCGTTTCGCCATTGGAGAAAGGCAACGGCTGTACAACAGTCGGGTTTTCGCTGACTTGAACTGTCAATGTGCCGTAGCTGACGGCGACCTCGGAGATCCTGACATCGGCGCCGATTACGATGGTGCCAGTGCGTTCATTGACCACCACCTTGGCCGGCGTATCGGTGTCGATGGGAAGGTTTTCGATCTCGGCCATCAGTCGGGCGAGATCGGCGCGGCGCGGCTTTTCCACGACCACTTCCTGCGAATCGTTGACCGAAGCGATCGGGCCGCCATAGGCTTGGTTCGAAAACGCGTTGATCGCGTCGGTCATGCGCACCGCCGTCGAAAAATCGGGATTGCGCAACTGCAGGACGAGATTGACCGAGTCCTTGAAGCGCGACGGCAGGGGGCGTTCGATGATCGCGCCATTCGGCACGCGTCCGGCGGTCGTCACGCCCTGCGTCAATTGTGTGGCGTCGCCTGTCGCCGAAAAACCGGATACGATCAGCGGCCCCTGTGCGACGGCGTAGATTTGACCGTCGGCGCCGGTCAGCGAGGTCATTACGAGCGTGCCGCCGCGCAAGGAGGTGGCGTCGCCGAGCGAGCTGACGGCAACGTCCATGCGACTACCTGGACTTGCAAATGGCGGCAGCGTGGCCGTGACCATGACTGCGGCGATATTTTTGGAGCGGTTTTCGCCGCCCTGGGTGGAAATGCCGAGATTCTGCAGCATCGCGCGCAGCGACTGTTCGGTGAAGGGCGAAGAGCGCAGGCTGTCGCCAGATCCCTGCAGGCCCACCACGAGACCATAGCCAATCAACTGGTTGTCGCGGCCAGCTTGCAACGACGCGACGTCCTTGATGCGTGCAGTCGCCGCAGCCTGTGACGGCGCGGCGGTCGACAAAGTCATCAGGCTCGCCAGGATCAGGGCAACGAGTCTCTTCATTTCTGCACCACGAGGATCGAACTGTCCGGCCTGACCGTGCCGGAAATGATGACGCCGGTATCGGTATTGCGAACCTTGATGAGGTCGCCGACCACGCCGTCATTCAGCGGCGTGCCCGCGGCGGTGATCTTGAGACCGCCATTGTCATAGACAAGCACGATCTTGTCGCCGCGCCGGACCGTCCAGGCTTCCCTCAACGCGGCGATCATGATCGTGCGGTTGGGGAGTAGCGTTCTGGTCGTCACCAGACCGGCGACTTCCGAATACTTCTGGGCATAGCCGGGAGCGATATTGGGATTGGTCACCGGCACCGTCGTCAACTGGTTCTCGGTGATTTCCTGGCCCGGATAAATAATCTGGGTGGGGACGACCGCCATGCCGAAATCAGCAGCTTTCGCCGAGCCCACCATCGCCAAAGACGCCAAGGCCGCAGCCAGCGCCGTCAACATATGTCTCTTATGCCGCATGCTTGCCATCATGGTCGCCCGCTTTTCCTTACTTCATGCTCTGGCTCACCGTCTTGGACATTTCGTCCGCGGTGGTGATGACCTTGGAGTTCATTTCATAGGCGCGCTGCGCGGAGATCAGGTCGGTGATTTCCTTGACCGAATCCACGTTCGAGCTTTCGAGATAGCCCTGGCTCACATAGCCGAAGCCGGTGTCGTCGCCGACGCCGACGATCGCTGCACCCGAAGCGGCCGTCTCCTGATAGAGATTGCCGCCGAGCTCCTTCAATCCCGCCTCGTTGACGAAATTTGCCAGCTGGATCTGACCGAGCAACTGCTGATCGGTTTCCGTGCCGATCGTCGCATAGACTTCGCCGGAACGGTTGATGGTGATATCGGTGGCGTCGGTCGGCACTGTGATGGTGGGAATGACGAGATAGCCGTCAGCCGTCACCAGTTCGCCGTTTTCGTTCTTGTTGAACGCGCCGTCGCGCGTGTAGAGCGTCGACCCATCGGGGGCCTGGATCTGAAAGAAGCCGCGCCCGACGATCGCCATGTCGAAATTGTTGCTGGTTTCGCTGAGGTCGCCCTGTTCGAACAGGTTGCGGACCGCCGCGGTCTTGACGCCGAGGCCGATATTGATGCCCTCGGGCACCGTGGCCTGGTTGGCGGTGTTGGCGACGCCCGCTGCGCGATCGGTCTGATAGAGTAGATCCGTAAACTCGGCGCGCGCGCGCTTGAAGCCCGTGGTGTTGATGTTCGCGATGTTGTTCGCGATCACCTCGAGATTGGTCTGCTGTGCGTTCATGCCGGTCGCGGCGATCGATAGCGCTCTCATTCGTTACCCTCAGATGTTCATCTTCACGATGTCGAGATAGGCCGAGACGACTTTGTCGCGGAACGCCATAGCCGTTTGCAGAGTCTGGTCGGCGGTCATCACAGTCTCGACGACCTCGCGAACACTGGCCTTGCCGAGCATGCCGTCCATGGACTTGGTTTCGGCAGCCTTGAGATTGTCGACGAAGGACGCGCCGATATTGGACACGAAATCGGTGAAGCTCGCGCCAGCGGCGCCGGCGTCCATCGTGGCCAGGGTTTCGGATGGGTCGGCGATCTTTTTGGTTTCAGACGCCAGGGAAGCGCTCAATGCGCTGATGGGTTCAATCATTGCGATGACCTCAGGAGATCGATGGTTGACGAGATCAGATCGCGGGTCTGACGAATGGATTGCAGGTTGGCCTCGTAGGAGCGATTGGCTTCCCGCATGTCCGCCATTTCGAGCAGGACGTTCACATTCGGATATTTCACGATTCCGTTGGGGTCGGCGGCCGGATTGCCCGGTTCGTATTCGCTCAGGAATTCGGACTTGTCGACGCCAATCCGCTTCACCTTGACTTTCTCGACGCCAGAAGTGCGATCGAGTTCATCCGAGAAGCTGATTGTCTTGCGACGGTAGGGGTCGGCGCCCGGCGTATCGCCTGTAGAGCGCGCATTCGCCAGGTTTTCCGACACGACGCGCAAGCGCGTGGACTGGGCGGAAAGACCCGAGGCGGAAATGGCGAGAGAATCTGAAAGCGGATCCATGGATTACCCCTTCCTCACGGCCGTCAGCATCATTTTGTTGAATGCTTTGACGATTGCGGTGTTGAGGTCGTAGTCGCGACGGATCTGGCCCTGCTTCATCAACTCTTCGGAGAGATCGACGGAATTGCCGGATAGCTTTGCGACGGCTTTCTTGTCCTCGTCGGACTGGACCACATAGGTCGAGGTCGGCGAGTCGGCGAAATGGCGAGAATTGGTCGCGGCCATCGGCGTCGTCTGATTTTGCAACACGAATTCGAAGGGCTCGACGTCCTTGGCCCGGAAGGTCGGGGTATTGGCGTTGGCGATATTGCCAGAAACTGCGCCTTGGCGAACCGAAAGCCATTCTGCCTGTCGCGACGCCAATTCAAATAGTTGAATCGGTTGCATGGGTGTTCTCCGTCTTCATGACCGAACTTTTGTCTTCATGACACAATCAACCATAGAGCCAGAATCTTGCGCGGGACTTGTCCCAAAAGCCGTAATTTTCAGGGCTCGACCGCAAAACGCAAAAATGGGCGGCACGGGCCGCCCAGCTCAGTTCGCCCGGACCGGTGTCCGGGTTTATTTTCCGACGCCGTAGACTGTTCCCTTGTCGGTCACGACCACCCATTTGCCGTCGCGCTGCTCGAGCGCCGCCACCTTTGATGCGTCGGGAAGGACAGAACCGGGCTCGACCAGATAGACGCCGCCCTTGTCCTCAATCATGGCCCGACCATTGGCGACATGCAGAACCTTGAAGCGCATGGCGTCGCCAGGAAAGGCCTGGTCGAGGGCGGAGGCTCCGCTATCGTCAACCGAATCCTTGCCGATGTCGGGGATCGAGCCGGTGATGATCTTTTCGCCCGCAAGCGGATCGCCGGTCTTTTCGTCACGGTCGGCGATGGCCGCCGGCGAGGGATTGACGATCGCCCTGCCCGCCCATTCCGGAAGATCGCGCGTCAGTTCCCGCACGGCGATCTTGATGCCGAATTGATCCTCATTAAAAAACACATACCAGGGAAAGAAAGCCGCCGTCATGGCCAACGCGGCGCCCGACCAGCCGATAATGCGGTCAACGGTCCAGAAAGGTTTGCGCAGCGCCTTCTTCGGCGGTTCGACGGGTTCGTCGGCGTCAAAATCAGTCATCGTCACCTCGGGCGCCCATTGGCGCCGTTACCCGGCTGGTTGGCGTTCTTGAGCGCCGAGGCCAGATCGGCGAACGCATCGCGCGCCGGCCTTTCTCCAGGGGTCTGTTTCAGGATTTCATAGATTGGCGGCACTTGCTTGACCGCCATGTCGAGGTCGGGATCAGCGCCGGGGCGATAACCGCCGATCAGGCGCAGATCGCGCGTTTCCTCGTATTTGTGGATCAGCGTCTTGAGACGAGACACCAGTTTTTCCTCATCGGGCGTCCAGGCCTTGCGCGCCAGACGCGAGATCGAGGCAAGGGGATCGATGGGCGGATAGCGTCCTTCTTCGGCCAGGGCTCGGTCCAGCACGATATGGCCGTCGAGAATGCCGCGCGTGGCATCGGCGATCGGGTCGTTGTGATTGTCGCCATCGACCAGGATGGAGATGATCGCCGTGATCGCGCCTGCGCCTTCGGGACCGGGGCCGGCGCGTTCGAGCAATTTCGGCAACTCCGTGAACACCGAGGCTGGATAGCCGCGCGCGACTGGCGGCTCGCCCGAAGCAGTCGCCACTTCACGGATTGCATGGGCGAAACGCGTAACGCTGTCGACGATCAGCAGAACATTCTTACCCTGATCACGGAAATGCTCAGCGATCGTCACCGCCGACAGCGGCGCCATCTTGCGCAGCATCGGGCTTTCGTCCGACGTCGCAACCACCGCAACCGATTTCTTGAGATGAGGTCCCAGCGTGTCTTCGATGAATTCCCGCACTTCACGGCCGCGCTCTCCGACCAGGGCGATCACGACCCGGTCAAAAGCGTCAGCGCGAGCCAGCATGGACAGAAGCGTTGACTTGCCGACGCCGGAGCCGGCGAACACCCCGAGACGCTGGCCATGGCAAAGCGGCGCGAAGATATCGATGGCGCGCACCCCTGTGCGGAAGCCCTTCGAGACGCGCTGCCGGGTCATCGACGGCGGCGCCGTGTTGGAAATCGAGCGTGCGACAGCGCCCTGCGCGATCGGGCCGAGACCATCAATGGGCTCGCCGAGCGAATTGACCGTGCGGCCGCACCAGCTGTCATCCGGATTGAGCCTGAATGCGCCGCGCTTGAGAATGAGATCGTCGATGCCGATCGGATCGCCTGGCTCGATCGGGCAAACATAGACCAAATCGGGCTCCACCCGGACGACTTCGCCCAGATGCACGCCGGAGTCGCTGCGATGGGCGACGAATTCGCCGAGCCGCACATAGCGGGAGAGACCTGTCACGGTGTAGTGCCCGGCCGCGATCGTCTTGACGCGCCCCGCATGCGAGACCAGTGCGCCAGGTTGGTTGAACCGCTGGAACAGAGCGCCGATCGCGGCCATTCTGTCGCCGGCGTTCCCTGCCTTGTCTTCCATCAACCTATCCATTCAATTCCGCCCGGTCAGGACGCTCCACCGAGAGTTTTGATCGCGCCCGTCAGGGAGTTTTCATTGTCTCGCATGAGTTGAGTCACGTAGTCGAAGGTCCGCTGCACGGTGATCATCTCGGTCATCTGCTTGAGCGGATTGACATTGGCCTGTTCGACGTAGCCCTGAAGCACGCCGGCGTCGGCCCGGTCGACGACCGGCTGCGGCGCTTCACCGGGAATGATGGAGGCGTTGCCGGCGCGCGTGAAATTCGCGCCGATATTCGCCGACATCAGGCCCAAAGTGGCGACCGGCCTGCCATCCTGATAGAGAATTCCGTCTGTTGATGCGGTGGGCGTGCCGCCCTGGGCGTTGAGCTGGATCGGCGCTCCGCCGGCGTCGAGAACGGGATATCCCTCGAGCGTCACGAGGTCGCCGGTCTCCAGCATCGAGAACCGGCCGTCACGCGTCACGGCGTTGCCGGCAGGACTGGCGACGTGGAACCAGACATCGCCCTTGGCGGCGAAATCCAACTGATTTCCTGTCTGGGTGATGGCGCCATTGTCGGTGGCAAGATATTCTTCGCCGGGAGACACATAGCCAACGCGCGCGCCTTCCGCCTTGGTCATCACTTCGTCGAATTTCACCTGGGTCGCCCTGAAGCCGACCGTGTTCATATTGGCCAGGTTGTCGGCGATCGTATTGAGACGCTTTTCCAGCGAAAGCTGAGACGACAGCGCGACGTAAAGACTTGTATCCATGCTCGCCCTCTGACCGGGTCTCATACCCGGCGATATACTGCCTCGAGCGAAAGCCGCGCAGCCCGCGACTCCCTGTCGATGGAGAGCATCGGCGAGCTCGCTTGCGCGAACCTGTCGCCGCCGCGCACCAAATTCAGGGTGCAGAACCAACAGCTTCACACAAGCAAGAAACCGTATTCAAAGCTGGATTTATTGTGAGATCAGCGCAGGCGGCGTCATGAACATCATTATCGGCTTGGTCATTGTTTTCGGCTGCATCATCGGCAGCTTCCTTGCGACGGGCGGCCATCTTGAAGTGCTTTGGCAGCCCTACGAATTCCTCGTCATCATCGGTTGCGGCCTCGGCGCCTTCATCGCCGGCACACCGATGAAAGTGATCAAGGATTCGGGAAAAGCGATCGGCGAGGCGTTCAAGAACGCCGTTCCGAAGGAGCGCAACTATCTCGACACTCTGGGATGTCTCTATGCGCTGATGCGCGATCTGCGCACCAAGTCCCGCAACGAGATTGAAGCGCATATCGACAATCCGGACGAGTCGATCATTTTCCAGAATGCGCCCTCGGTTCTTAAGAACAAGGATCTCACCGCATTCATCTGCGACTATGTCCGGCTGATCATCATCGGCAACGCCCGCAGTCACGAAATCGAGGCGTTGATGGACGAAGAAATCCAGACGATCGATCACGACAAGATGAAGGCCTTCACCCAGCTCCAGAACATGGGCGACTCCTTCCCGGCCATCGGTATCGTGGCCGCCGTTCTCGGCGTTATCCACGCCATGGGCGCCATCACCGAACCGCCTGAAGTTCTCGGGCACCTGATCGGCGCGGCTCTTGTCGGAACGTTTACCGGTATTCTACTTTCCTACTGCATCATGAACCCGCTCATCTATATGATCAAAGCGGTCCGGGGCAAGCAGCTTCGCCTGTATGTGATCGTCAAGCAGACGCTGATCGCATATATGAACGGATCTGTTCCACAGGTCGCTCTTGAGTATGGCCGCAAGACCATTTCCTCCTATGAACGTCCGTCAATCGACGCCGTCGAGCAGGAAATGATGAACCCGGGCGGCGGCGGCGAAAAGGCGGCGTGATGACGGAGGGAGTGGCAATGCGTACACAGGCGCCGGCGATAGACCCCAAGGTTTACGCGTTGATGACCGGGGAACTGGGCACGAATCAGACGATCTCCAAGGTGTGCGTGGAGCTTGGCCATGTTTTGACCGCGTTTCTTCCCGACCTCGTCGAAATGGAAACGCAGCAGAAGATGAGCTTCTATTTCGAGCGCTGCGAAACCGGCTACAAGAACGAGTTAATCACCGATATGGCGCCGGGCACGGTGCTGATGGACGGATCGCTCAAGAATTGGTGCTCCGACTTCACAATCGCCTGTTCCTCCTCCGCGATCATCGCGCTGGTGGAGACGCTGATGGGCGGCGATCCCGCGTCGCTGGGCGCGGTCGAAGCGCGGCCCGCTTCCTCCATCGAGTTGGAAATGGCGCCATTGATCCTGGACAAGATCGCCCAGGTGATCAAATCCGCAGTCGATGCGCCCGGCAATTACGAACCGATTCTGACCAAGCCGCATAATCTCAAGAGCCGGCCGAAGCCGGCCGAAGACTATGTCGACATGTTCGCGGCACTGATTCGCATGAAGATCGAATTTGGCGACCTCACTTCCTTTTTCGAAATCGTGATTCCGCAGAAAACCCTACTCAAGACAAAAGTTCGCCACCCGGTTTCCGGCGCGCCGGCCAAGGCTGTCAACGATTGGGCCGATATTCTGGAAGACCAGGTGCGGCGGTCCGACGTGAAAGTCGAGGCCCGCATTCATCTGACGCCGCTGACGCTCGGCGTCATCGCCAAGCTGCAACCGGGCGACGTCATCCCGTTCCTGGACAAAGACGACGTTCGCGCCCAGGTCAGCGCCAATGGGCGCGACCTCTATAGCTGCGAGTTCGGCCGGGCCGGCAACAATTACACCGTACGCGTGCGGGAATCCTCTGGTTCCGACCAGGATCTCCTTAGAGACCTGCTCACCTGATCGGGTTTTGAAAAGCCTAGCGCAAGATTAAACTGGAATGATGATCGTATGGCACCGAAGAAAGCAAAAATCGAAGACGAAGTTATCGAAACCGGCGACGCAAACGCCGAGCTCGATCAAGCGATCGACGACCTTCGCGGCGTTCTAAAAGCCGACGAAGCTGGTCTCAACGATATCGCAGGGGATTTCGGCGCGGAATTCGGCGCCGACGCCGGAAGTGATTTCTCAACATCCGACACACCGATGGGATCGGAATTCGGAGGCGGCGGCGACTTCGACGGCGGCGGCTTCGGCGGCGACTTCGGTGATTCGGGTTTTGGAGGCGGCGACTTCGGGACTGGCGCGTCGATGGGCGCGGTTGCAGAGCCCGGCAGCGCGCTGCATGCCAACCTGGATCTTATCAAGGACATCCCAATTGATGTTCAAATCATTCTAGGAACTAGCAAAATGCAGGTTTCCGGCTTGATGAATCTGACCGAAGGGGCCATTATCGCTCTAGATCGGAAAATTGGCGAACCGGTCGATCTGATCGTCAATGGAAGGCTCATCGGTCGTGGTGAAATCACCATTATGGAGAATGATGAAACCCGTTTCGGCATCAAACTGTTGGAAGTTAAGTCGAGCGGCAAGTCTTAGAGTATCAGAGTTACAAACCGGAATGATTCCGGGGGAGCGTCGATATGTTCGACTTCGACAGTTTTGAGACCACCTCAGCGAGCACGCTGTCACCGCCCGAAAAGGCGGCGGCTGTGCTGCTTGCCATGGGCAGGCAGGTCGCAGGAAAATTACTTAAATATTTTACCCAGGCCGAATTGCAGGTCATCATCCATTCCGCCCAGAGACTGCGCCAGATCCCGCCGAACGAATTGATAGACCTCGTCAACGAATTCGAGGATCTGTTCACCGAAGGCGCGGGCCTCATGGACAACGCCAAGGCGATCGAGGGCATTCTCGAGGAAGGTCTGACGCCGGACGAAGTCGATGGACTGTTGGGCCGGCGCGCCGCCTTCCAGGCCTATGAGACGACGATCTGGGAACAGCTGGAAAGCGCCGAACCCGCTTTCGTCGCCAAATATCTGATCAACGAACATCCGCAGACCATCGCCTACATCATGTCGATGATGCCGTCTTCGGCCGGCGCCAAGGTGCTTCTGGAGATGCCGGAAACACGCCGCGCCGATATTCTCAACCGTACGGTCAACCTCAAGGACGTGAACCCCAAGGCGGTTCAGGTCATCGAAAGCCGCGTTCAGGATATCATTCGCGACCTCAATGCCGAGCGCAACGCGCCGGGCACGATGAAGGTGGCCGAACTGATGAACGAACTCGAGAAGAATCAGGTCGAAAACCTGCTCGATTCGCTCGAGGCGATCAGCCAGGAAGCCGCCAAGAAAGTCCGTCCGAAGATCTTCCTGTTCGAGGATCTGCTCGTCATGCCGCAGCGCAGCCGCGTCATGCTGTTCAACGACATTGCCGGCGACGTCATCACCATGGCGTTGCGGGGAGCGTCGATGGATATCCGCGAAGCCGTGCTTTCCTCGATCGGCGCGCGCCAGCGCCGCATGATCGAATCGGATCTCGGAGCGCCCGACACAACTGCGAATCCGCGCACGATAGCCATTGCCCGCCGGTCCATCGCCCAGGAAGCGATTCGACTCGCTGCCAACGGCCAGATCCAGCTCAAGGAATCCGGAGGCGCGGTCGAAGCGGCCTGACGGAGGTAAACGGGCATGGCCGAGAGCGCGGACAAGGACAGCAAGACAGAAGCACCGACTCAAAAGCGCTATAGCGAAGCTGCGGACAAGGGCAACGTGCCCTTCTCCCGCGAAATTACGGTGTTCGCCTCCACGCTCGGCATCTATGTCTACTTCGTGTTTTTTCTGCCGAGCGGCGTGGCCCAACTCTGGGATACGCTAAGAGGCGTGTTTGAGAAGCCCGAGCAATGGCGATTCGAAACCGGGACCGATATCGTGGCCCTGTTCGGCCGCGTCTTCTGGGAATCGGCTGCGATCGTCACGCCAGCCTTCATCCTGATGGCGACTTTCGGCATTGCCGCCTCGATTCTCCAGAATCTTCCAACCCCCGTGCTCGAGCGAATCGCGCCCAAATTCTCGCGGCTCAATCCCGCCGCCGGGTTTGGCCGTCTGTTCGGCATGCCGGGCATGGTGGAGTTCGGAAAATCCCTGATCAAGATCCTGGTCGTGGGGATGGTCGTGGGCTTGAGCCTGCGATCGGAATATTTCAAATCACTCGACGCGATGTATGCGGACCCCGACTTTCTGCTCAAGCGGCTGTCGTCGGATGTGCGGACGATCCTCGTCATCATCCTATTCGCCGCGGCAATCATCGCCATCGCGGACTATTTCTGGACTCATCATCATTGGTATGAAGAGCTCAAGATGACGAAGGAGGAAATCAAGGAAGAGCGAAAGCAGACGGATGGCGATCCGATGGTGAAGCAGCGCCAACGCTCTTTCGCCAGAGATCTCGCCCGCAAGCGAATGATCAATTCCGTGCCGCGCGCCACGCTCGTCATCGCCAACCCGACACACTATGCCGTCGCCCTGCGTTATGTGCGCAACGAAGATGCGGCTCCGGTTGTGGTGGCCAAGGGAACTGACCTCATCGCCCTTAAAATCCGCCAGGTCGCCGAGGAAAACGGCGTCCCAGTGTTCGAGGACCCACCTCTAGCTCGCTCCATGTTTGCGCAAGTCTCGGTGGATAGTGTCATCCCGCCGGTCTTCTACAAGGCCGTCGCCGAACTGATACAACGCATTTATGCGTCCAAGAATAAAGCCAGACGGGTTCACTGAAAACGATGAAAAAAAGCCCTTTCTCCATCGAACACGAGAAAATCGTGGCCGAGGCGTTGCGTCCCGTTGCGACAGAACTCAGGCTCATTGACGCCGCAGACCTCGTTTCGCTCCTGCGCTATGAGCGCTGGGGCAATATCGCGGATCTCGTGAACTCTGCAGCAGAGCTGTATTTCCTGCCGGGCACGATCCGCTTCGGCATAGGCGGCAATTATGAAATGGACTGGAACAAGTTGCCGCAGATCTCGCTCGACCTTGAAATCATGGCCGACGCGGTGACCGTTTACGCCCAGCTTTCACTGACGGACGAATTGGCGGGAATAGAGATCAACCACATCGCCTTTCATGAACCGAATGAAAATCCGGGTCACGATACCGCCCTGCTCGCCGAAAGCTTGGCCCGCGCCCGGTTCATCACGCCCAAGATGCAGGCGTTCGATGCCCATGCCTCCGGCTCGCTTCAATAAACTGACATCCGTGAAAATTCAGGCGATGTAGCCAAGGCGTATGGCCTTGGCGATCGCCTGGATACGGTTGACCGAATCGAGCTTAACAGTGGCCGAAGACAGATACGCATTGACCGTATGAACGGACAGGCCGAGTTGAACGGCGATCTCTTCACTCACCAAACCATCGCCAGCCAGTTGGAGACAGGCGATTTCGCGACTGGATAAGACTTCGTCCGGCGCCGAACGACGCTCGTCGAGCGTCAGGAGATCCATCATCAGTTGATGCGACTTGGCGTGCAGATCGAGAATCGTCTCCCAGGCGAGATCGAGATAGTTGGCGGAAAACACGATATAACCGTTGCCCATCGAGCCGAGGCGAACCGGAAAGGCTATCCCACAAACTGGCAGACTTCGCTGTTTGATCCGGCTGACGAAGCCGGTGAAATCTGGCGTCTCAGCCGTTTGAGCTTCACCCAAACCATTCCACAGCAGTGGCAGCGAGGATGTTTCGAGGTGATCGAGGAAAACCTGGCTGTAGTGCTCCAGGATCGCGGATGCGGCGATCTGGTTGTCCGATTGGAAATTGTCGAGAATGCAGGCCAGCTTACGCTTGCTTGGCAATCCTGAATTGTTTGTCTTGAAGACGGCGAAATTCCGCGCATGAGCCGTGCGTTGCATCGACACCAACCTCGGAAAAAAATCAGAACGGCTAAGCGAGCGAATGTTTCGCTTCGAGCCGCCGTCCATGCCTGTCTTGCCATCCTTCAAGGGAGACGCTCCTCAAACCAGATTGTGCCGCACCGCATAAGCGATTGCCTCCGATCGCGTTCGAGTGGCGGTCTTGCGCATGACGCTGGTGATGTAATTGTTGATTGTGTTTTTGGAAATGCCGATGATGGTGGCGATCTCGTCGCTCGTCTTGCCCTCAGCGATCCAATAAAGGCATTCGAGCTCACGATCCGTCAGGTCCATGTCCCTTACGCTTCGCACCGCATCACGGAACAACAGGCTGGCCAGATATCCCGCCAACAACCCCGTTTCACGCAATCGCTGTTGTGACAGGATCACATCCTGGGGGCAGATAAACATCAGGCAATACCGGGTCCGTCCGGCATTGAAGATGATCGTGCAATATTCTCGTCCAGGGTCGCCGACCGTGTTCTGATCATCGACCAGCAACGAAAATGCGGGATTAAGCACGGACAGGCATTTTTCGAGTTCCGTGCTCCGCGACAAACGCGCGAGCAATTCCCTCCCCTTGTTGCGCACAAGATCGAACGGCCAGTTGGAAGAAATGACATTGTCCAGGCCCGCTTCGCTGTTCAACTCATGTCGCGCCAGCAGGTAGCCATCCGCGCCGACGTAATCCGAGAGCGCAATGACCGCAGCAGCGACATCCTGAGCAGAGACGCTCTTGTTCAAGCGGTCCAACATCTGGTCCGCGCTGATCGTACCGTGAACCTGGGCTCTCGGTGAGCCCGACCCTTCCGTTTTCGATCCGCTGTCGCTTTTAGCGGTCACTTCACCACCCGGTCATTTGCCGCGAGTCCGTAAATCTCGCGGAAGCCTGTTCAATGTCGTCATCACGATAGATCCGAACACTTTCATGGTGAAACTGATTCGACATCGAATACAATTTTTTAATCCTTTAACTCAAGTAGCCCCCTGATTTTCGACGTGAACATGCCCGTCTACGAACAGAAAAACGCCGGCGCGGGGCCGGCGTTGTTGGTTTTTGATCTTGTCGGCTAGGCTGCTTGTTCGGGAAGCGCCCATTTGCGAAGAATTTTGGCTGCTCTTTCTTCGCTGATTTCCACCATACGGCCGAGTCGGCGTTCCGGACCTTCCTTGACCCGCTTGGCGAGGCCGGAGCCATCGTCTTCGCTCGGGTTGAGGATGTCGTCGGTTGAGTCGAAGCCGAAGTCCGAACCAAAGCCGTCCATGAGCGTGGCCCCTGGACCGCCGACTGTCGGCGGAGAGAAGTCCGGCAGTTCCAGGCCGGCGCTTTCGCCGAGCGGCACGGATCCTGGAGCTCCGAGTGCAGCCGCACCGAGTTCGGGACCACCAATCGCCTTGATCAAAGGACGGAAGCCAAGCCAGACGATCAGGAAAGCAACGGCGACAAAGGCCAGCGCGTTGATCATCGTGCCCATGTTGCGCATGAAGATATCGGCGAAGGAATCCGAAGAGGCAGCCTCGTTCAGGAGCTGATTGTCGAGAAAATCGATCGCCGAAACATTGATGATGTCGCCACGCTGAGCATCGATCCCGGCGGCGGAAGTTACGATCTTCTGCATTTCCGCGACAATACTGTCGAACTTGGCCTGATCGAAAGGCTCGCCGGCGAGTTTGGCGATTCGGCCGCGATTGACGACGACGGCGATCGACAGCTTGTCGATCGTATAGCCGTTGCGCACCGTCGCGACGGTTTTCTGATTGATTTCGTAGTTTGTCTGTTCTTCTTTTTTGTTGGCTTGGTCTGAAGACTTCGGACCTGTCCCAGCGCTCTCATTGCCCTGGGGAACATTCTGCTCGACCGTGGTCGCCTGTTCCTGGGAAACCTGTTCAGATTTCTGGTCTTCCTTGGTCACACGTACAGACCGCTCGACCTTTGATTCGGGGTCGAAAATGGTTTCCTGGATCTGTTGCGCGTCGGTATTGAGCTTCGCGGTCACAGATGCGCGGAAGTTGTCCATGCCCAGGAAGGGGGCGAGCGCATTGTCGATCTTGCTCTCGATTTCCTGTTGGACGTTCTGAAGGATTCCGAGAGACCGGTTGAGCGAACTGCTGGACGGATCGTCGCCAGAGGCGAGCAACTGGCCGGCCGAGTCGAGAATGGTGACGTCGTCGACATTGAGGCCTGGCACAGCGGACGCCACCAGATGCCGGATGGACGCCGCAGCCTGGCGACCGACCTGTTCGGAAGCTCTGATCATCACGGAGGCGGTCGGTTTCTGTTCCGTCTGGCGGAAAGATCCGCGATCAGCCATCACGATGTGAACGCGCGCGGCGTTGATGCCGTTGATGGTCTGGATGGTGCGGCCGATTTCGCCTTCGAGCGCCCTCACCCGCGTGACTTCCTGCATAAAGGATGTAAGGCCGAGCGAACCGACATTGTCGAACAATTCGTAGCCGGCATTGGCCGAATTCGGAAGTCCGCGCTCAGCCAGGAAAAGTCTCGATTTTCCCGTCTGGCCGACAGGCACCGCGATGGAGCCGCCGTCTGTTCCGACCTGATAGTCGAGCCCGCCTTCGGCGAGCGCGATTCCCACTTGATTGAGATCGGAAGCGTCCAGGCCAACATACAGGGTCTCATACCCAGGTTTGTTGACGTAGTAGCTGCCGACAAGAATCGCCAGGAGGGTCAACCCGAAGATCGCTCCGAGGGCAACCAGCTTGGTCGCGCCCAGCGATGTCAGGTTTTTGAGTATAGCCGTAAGCTGATTCAACAGATTCATTCTGTTCCCGCGAAGTTAAGCGCCACGAGGTCAAGGTATCATTCCTTGCTGTCACTCTACGGCTTCAAACTTGCGCGAGGATGTTGCCCGTCGGGCCTCGACTTCCCGTTGCGGCGCTCTATTTCCGGTCAATCTGCCCGGTCATCGCCGTGGCGACGTCAGAACAGATCACAATCTCCAGCAGTCTTGATGATCGGCTGCGAATGTCCGCGGCGCGTTCCGCCGGAAAGCGCGCGTTGCATTTCCGCCAGCTTGACAAGGCTCAAGGCGGTCGTGATGTCGATCAGCATTTCCTCCGGAATCGAAGCCGTTACGGTATCGATGAATTCGGCGAGACCGCGGGTTTTCTGAACCGCAAGGTCAATACCCTGAAGAACCATCATACGATCGGCGGCGTCCATGAAATCAACGCCGTTCGAATTGGTCAGGAAGGGTTCGATCCGCTCGATGAGATAGGCGACGTCGTGCAGTTCAGAGACCACCCGCATCAGAATTTCTGGCAGCGACTCTTCTGTCGGAACCGTATGCGATACTACACTCGAATGCATGGCGTGACCCTTCCAGATCAGAAAAACTCGATCGACGACTCGGCTGGCTTCGGCACGGGCACTGGGCGCGTTTCGAGCTGGACGGTCCGCTGTGTTTCAGCGCCGGTGAGGGCGTATTGACGGGCCCGGCCAGATACCGGCCAGAATTCGAGCTTGCGGCCGGCGTCGCCGCCGGTGGAGGCCCCTACCATCTTGATGCCTTCGTCTTTGAGGAAGCGCATCGCGAATTCTGCGTTCTGCTGGCCGACATTCGAAAATGTCGCGATGGTCTTTGCTCCACCGAAGATTTTGGCCTCGAGCCGGTCGCGGCGAGCGCCCTGCTTGAGCAACCCGTTGATCAGAAGCTCCATCAGATGGACGCCGTAGCGCGACACGTCACCGCCCTGCGCCATGGCTTCTGCGGATCCGGGCAGGAGAAAGTGGTTCATCCCGCCAACACCGTTCACCGGGTCGCGAAGACATGCCGCCACGCAGGAGCCGAGCACCGTTGAAAGGACCACATCCGGGTCGCGCGAGACTTTCCACTCGCCTTGGATTACATGGACACGTTTGAAGCCATCGCTCATTTGAGGGATCCGAACACGGCTTCAATAGCCGCTTTCATTTTTTCGATGGTGAAAGGTTTGGCCAAGACATTGTTGGCCCCCATCTGCGCCGCTTTCTGGACGAGCGCGCGGTCGCCCTGAGCAGTCAGAATGATGAAGGCGGCTTTCTTCGTGGCCGGGTTCGATCGAACGGCCTGAAGAAGTCCCAGGCCATCCATTTTCGGCATGTTGAAGTCCGAGATGACCAGATGGTGAGGCTGTTGGGCCATGATCTGTGCGCCCTGTTGCCCGTCGCCGGCTGCTGTAATTTGCTTGAACCCGAGCTGGGTCAAAGCGTCACTAAGAAGCAAGCGGCTCGTTACCTGATCATCGACAATAAGGACTTTGATTTTTTCAGCGATAGACATCAGTCGCTCCCTTCTTTTCGGGCGGCAGTAAGTTTCAATATCTCTTCCCCTATAGCCGTCAGCGGAAGCTGTGTTTCCACAGCTCCGAGCTCGAAAGCCACGCGGGGCATTCCATAGACCACACAGGTCTTTTCATTCTGACCGACGGTGCGCGCTCCAGCGTGACGCATCTTCAACAGTCCCGATGCGCCATCGCGGCCCATACCGGTCAGAATGACTCCCACGGCGTTGCGCCCGGCGAGTTCAGCCACGGAGTCAAAAAGAACGTCGACCGAAGGTCGATGTCCGTTGACCGGCGGCTTATCGAGCAGACGGCACACGGGAGCGTGGGCGTTTGTGACCGTCATATGTCGCTCGCCGCCCGGCGCGAGATAGACGCGACCGATTTCGAGCCGGGCTCCATCGGTCGCTTCCTGCACCTGCGGCGCGCATAGCCGGTTCAGCCTTTCCGCAAAACTTTTCGTAAAGGTCGACGGCATGTGCTGGGTTATGACAGTCGGCGGGCAATTAACCGGAAATTTCTTAAGAACTTCTATCAGCGCTTCGACGCCGCCCGTTGAAGAGCCAATTGCCACGACTTTCCGGCCGACCCTGTATTCGGATGGCGCCGAATTGACATTCGCGGCCGGGACCGGATGCGCCGGCCGGCGCATATACTGGTAGCGATAACTCGATTTGGCCGCCGCCTTGACCTTGTCGATCAGTTCGTGGAACGGACGAGTATCGCCCGGCGCAGGCTTGCCGACGCAATCGAAAGCGCCGATTTCCAACGCCGCGATGGTGGCTTCAGCGCCGCGATGGGTGAGCGACGAAACCATGATGACCGGCATAGGACGGAGCTTCATGATCTTTTCAAGGAATTCGAGCCCGTTCATATCCGGCATTTCGATGTCGAGGGTGACGACATCGGGGTTGAGCTCCTTGATCGCCGCGCGCGCTTCCATGGCGTCACGCGCCTGACCAATCACGTTCACATCGGGATCCGAATTCAAGACCGCCGAAATGAGACCGCGCATGGTGGGGGAGTCGTCGACAACGAGAACGCGTGCTGGCGCCATCAGGTCTTCCTCCCCCCTGATTTGCCGATGAACTTGTAAGTCGTGATGCCGGTATTGTCGAAATAGGCCTTCGCCTCGCCGGACACGCGCTCGGAATGACCGATATAGAGATGACCGCCGTCGGTGAGCAGATCGGAGAAACGGTTCCAGATGCGCACCTGGGTGGGCTCGTCGAAGTAGATCACCACATTGCGGCAGAAGATGACGTCGAACTTGCCCTTGAATGGCCAGTTGGCCATGAGGTTGAGTTCGTTATAGGTGATCAGCCGCTTGACCTGGTCGCCAACCTGCCACTTCTGTTTCCCGTCGACATTCACCTCGGAGAAATACTGCTTGCGCATTTGCGGGCTGACGGTCTCGAGCGAGTTGGCGTCATAGGCCCCCAGCCGCGCCGCGGCCAAAATCTTCGGGTCGATATCGGTGGCGAGGATCTTGAAATCGTAATCGGCGATATTCGGCATGACGGACAATGCCGTCAGCGCGATCGAATAGGGCTCCTGACCATCGGAAGACGCCGCAGACCAGATACGGGCGCGACCACCGGATTTCAGGCGGCTGATCATACCGGGCAGAACTTCCGTGCGCAGATGATCGAAATGATGGTTTTCACGGAAGAAGCGCGTGAAGTTCGTCGTGAGGAAGGATAGCATCTCCCGGCGCTCGGCCGCGCCATGCTGTGAGGAGACGAGTTCGCAATAGGTCCGGAAGTCGCGCAGACCCAATTGACGGATATGCTTGGAGAGCCGGGAATAGACAAGCGAAGCCTTGGTCTCATTGAGATAGATGCCCGCATCCGAATAGATCATCGCGGCTATTTCGGCGAGATCACGGCGCGTCAACGGGAACTCACCTCCTGCGAGGATCTCTTCCTGATTACGGCGCGGGTCAATGGCTAAACTCATGGTCACGCTGCTTCGCTTTCACTCTCGTGGAACAGGGCTTCCAGCTCCATCAGGCAGATCATTCTCCCCTCGATCGCGATGATGCCGCGAGCAAAGGATCTTTCGAGGTCCGACGCGATCTCTGGCGTCGGCTGTATCAATTCATCCGTCACCGTCAGGATGTCCGACACGGCGTCGACCAGTAGCCCCACGATTTTGTCCCGCACCTGGGCCACGATAATAACGTGGCGCTCGGTCGGTTCGGCGGGCTTCATGCCTAGCCGGGCCGAAAGATCGATGATGGGCAATACGGCCCCGCGGAGATTGATCACTCCGCGCATGTAAGACGGCGTATGCGGCATCGGGGTTGCAGGCGTCCATCCACGGATCTCCCGGACAGACATGATGTTCACGGTAAACTCCTGATCGCCGATCCGGAACGCGATGAGTTCGCGACCGTATTGCGAAATGGTTTTCGCTGTGTACGACATTCTGACGAACCCAAACTCCTCACATCATCCTCAACCCGTCGCGGCGAGCGCGCCTTCCGATCTCAAGGACTGACCTCGGGAGGCTGCGACCACGGCGTCAACATCCAGGATCAGCGCCACCCGGCCGTCGCCGAGAATGGTTGCGGCGGCGATGCCCGGCACATGCGTGTAGTTGGCTTCGAGACTCTTGATGACCACCTGACGCTGCCCCTGGATCGCATCGACCATGAGCGCGCGCTGTCCGCCGCCTTCCGATTCCACCAGCAGCGCGACGCCATCGACCGGATTGGCCGAATTGCTGCGATAGTTGAGGATGCGGCCGACATCGACCAGCGGGCAGAAGGAGTTGCGGATGGCGATGAGTTTCTGATGGGCGCCGAAGGAGTGGATGGCGCTCGCCTCGGGCTGCAAAGTTTCGACGATGGCGGTCAGCGGCACCACCAGCGTCTGGTTGGCGACCGTCACCACCATGCCGTCAAGAACGGCCAGCGTGAGCGGCAGGCTCATGATGAAGGTAGAGCCCTGCCCCGGACGGGACTGGATCGAGATGCGTCCGCCAAGCGCCTGGATCGACCGTTTGACTACGTCCATGCCCACGCCGCGGCCGGACACGTCGGTGATCTTGTCGGCGGTCGAGAAACCCGGCATGAAGATCAGGTTGTCGATTTCCTCGTCCGACAGGTTCGCGTCGGCGGGGATGAGATCGTTGTCGATCGCCTTCTGCCTGACCTTCTCGCGGTTGATGCCGGCGCCGTCGTCGGACAGCTCGATCAGGATGCGGCCCGAACGGTGTTTCGCGGTCAACTTGACGGTGCCCTCGGCCGGCTTGCCGATGGTGGCGCGCTTTTCTGGGCTTTCGATGCCGTGGTCGACCGAATTGCGGATCATATGCGTCAGCGGCTCGGCGAGCTTGTCGATGACGGTCTTGTCAACTTCGGTGTTTTCACCTTCCGTTACAAGGCGCACGGACTTGCCAACCATGTCCGCGACTTCGCGAACGATGCGCGACATGCGCTGGAAGACTGGCTTGACCGGCTGGGCTCGAATGGCCATCACCGAGTCCTGAATCTCGCGGGTGAGCTGCTGCAGCTCGTCGAGACCCATATTGATGCCTTGCGTGCCGGTCGAGTCGTTTTCAATGACGCTCTGGGCCAACATGGCCTGATTGATGACGAGTTCGCCCACCAGGTTGATCAGGCGGTCGACACGATCGAGATCGACGCGAATCGTCTGGTTGGCGCCGGCGGCCGAATTGGCGTCGGCGGCCTTGGCGGCTGCGGCCGGTTCACGCTTCTCAGCGGCGGGCGCTGCGGCGCGTTCGACCTTCGCCACGACCTCGGAGGCTGCGGCAGCGGTTTTCTTGGCCATGCTTGCGGCGGCGGCCATGTCTTCTTCAGCATTGTGATCTTCGATCATCACCGCCGGCTCTTCATCCTCAAGGATGCTGAGGTCGAAGAGGATCGGGATCATCGGAAGCTCTTCGGCTTCCTCCTTGCCGATGCCTTCGCCGTCGGCAAGCTGCTTGATGTCGAGTTCGCAATCCCATTCGGCGAATTCGAACACCTGACGGATCGCTTCTTCGCCCTTGTCGGTCTTGATCCAGATCTTCCAGGAGAAGTAGGCGTTCTCCGGCTCCAGCTGGTCAAGGCCTGGCAGCGTGGTCATGTCACAATGCAGGCTCATGTCGCCGAGACGGCGAAGATCGCGCAGCAACAGCGCCGCGTCATTGCCCTTGGTGTAGAGTTCCGTGCGCGGCTTGAAGTTGACTTCGAATGTCGGCGCGGCAGCGGGGTCGCCTTCATCGCCGAAATCGTCGAAGGAAAAGGGTATCGGCTGAAAGCCGCTGTCGTCCGTCGGTGAAGGAGCCGCCGCGGCGACTGGCTTTGGCGCGGGCGCCGGAGCCTTCGGAGCCGGTTCTGCGCCGCCAGAGCTTGGCAGGGGGTCTCCATGCGCAAGCGCTTCGAGATCCTTGACCAGACCCGATGTCCGGCTCGGATCGACGGAGCTGCCCTCGCGGGCGGCGTTGGTCAAGTCGGCCAGCGCGTCCGCCGACTTGAGCATCACCTTCATAACGTCAGGACCAGGATCAAGCTTGTTGGAACGAACGCAATCCAGAGTCGTCTCGAACACGTGGGCAAACGCCACGAGGTCGTCAAGACCGAAGGCGCCTGCGCCGCCCTTGATGGAGTGAACGGCTCGAAAAACGGCGTTGACCGTCTCTGGATCCGTATCTCCATCATTCATCTTGAGCAGACCCGATTCCAGTTCCGCGAGCTGTTCCTCGCATTCCTGAAAAAAGATCTCTTTGATTTCGTTCATATCCATAGGATTGTTCCCGTTAAGCGGTTACGCGCTCGATGGCATCGATCAGTTTTGTCGGGTCGAACGGTTTTACGATCCAGCCCGTCGCGCCAGCTTGACGAGCGCGGTTCTTTTTCTCAGCGTCGCTCTCCGTGGTCAGAACCAAGATCGGGATCGCGCGATATTTGTCGTTCTTGCGCACGCCTTCGATAAAGCCGAAGCCATCGAGACGGGGCATATTGATATCCGTGACGATGACGTCGGGATTGCAGGTTTCGAGAACTTCGAGGCCTTCAACTCCGTCTTCGGCCTGGATGGTTTCGAAGCCGGCATTGTTGAGAGTGACCAGAAGCATGTTTCGGATGGTTCTGGAGTCGTCCACCGTGAGAACGCGTTTCTTCATTGCTTGCTCTCCTTTGCGAGCATCATTTCGTGATTGACACCGATGAGCTGCATCGTCTTGGCGAGCGCATCGGATATTTTCGAGAACTTGAACGAGAGCTTTTCCTGTTCCCAGGTTTTAGATGCCGACATCAACACCTGGATCGACAGAGCGCCGCAACGCTCCACCACGGATCCATCGATGGCGAGATCGCTGCCGCGCATCGACATCAGCTTGCCGTGCAGGGCGGAGGCCTCGTTCAGATCGAGGATCTTCTCCAGACTGAGTTTCTTCATTGCTTTGCCACTCATTGGGTCTTTCCCGTCGCTTTAATTTCAGGTCCCCGTTCATGCGTCATGACGCCACCCTTTCATCCAGCAAGGCGAAAGCTGTCTGTCCGGTGTCCGCCATGGGCGAAACGATCTGGTCGCTTCCGGTCTTTTTGGAAGGTCCCCATGTTCGGCCATGGTCGAATTGGCCGAGCCTGAACGCCCTGATCGTGTCGCCAAGCTCTACTATTACAGCCTTAAGGTTATCGGAGTGTTCACACGCGCCCGTCGCGACGTGAGAAGTTTCATTGAGCATGCGGCCAATCGAACTGGCTGCAGCAGCCAGACTTGATACTTCGGATGCACATTCGCCGGTGTCGCGCGCCAATTGAGAAATGGCGGTATTGATCTCGGTCACCTGGGTCGCGATTTCCCCGATTGCGCCTTGCGTGCGGTTGACCATCGCCACACCGCTATCGACCTGAGCCTTCGTCCCGGTGACGAGATCCTTGATTTCGCGCGCCGCTTCGGCGGATCGCTGGGCAAGGCCCCGAACCTCTTGCGCGACGACCGCGAAACCCCGGCCGCTATCGCCCGCGCGGGCCGCCTCGATGCCGGCGTTCAAAGCGAGAAGATTTGTCTGGAAGGCGATTTCATCGATGACGCCGATAATCTGGCCGATCTTTTCAGCCGAGCTTTCGATATCCGCCATGGCGTCGATCGCTTGTCCCACGATCTTGCCGCTTTCGAGGACGGCGTCGCGCGCCTTTCCTGATGCGCCTTCGGCGAAGCCAGCCCGATCGGCGGCGGCTGAGACTTTCGCGGCAAGAGCGGTGACGTCGGAAGAGACCTCGTCCAATCGGCTGGCCGCCTGATCGCTTCCGGTCGCCAAAGCCGAGGCGGACAGAGCGATACGGCTTGCCCCTTCGCTTGCTCGTTCGGCGGCATCCGACGATTGGCGCAATTCTTCGCTGATGACTTTCAAAGCGCCATTCAGGCTTTCGACAAGATCGCGATAGTCGTCCGGCGCGTCGCCGCCTACCGGCTGGGAGAAATCCTTGCCCGTGAGTCGCTCGGTGATTTCGCCGATCAGGGCGCGCGCTTCGCCGCGCCGCGCGGCGTCTTTGGCGGCGAGGTCTTTCTGATAGCCAAGGCGCGTTTCGTTAAAGCGCAGCGATGTCGCGATTTCGAGATCCACCATAACCGCGCGAATGAGCGTGGAGACGAGACGCAACGTCTCGTCGCGCTTGCGCGCGCCGCCAAACCAGCTCTTCGGCCAGTTCGCCCTGAGAACGCCGTCGACGAGATGCTCGAGGACCACCGCCTGGCCGGCGATGCGCCAACGCGGGTCAAGCCCGCCTCTGCTTTCGGTATCCGAGAGCACTTTGACGCGTTCGGCATAGAGACTGTCGAATCGCGCATCGGTCAACACATCCCAATGCGACTGGCAGAGATCGTGGAGACGATCGATCTGCCCTTCGCTCTGGAACTGTCGGGCCGCATCCGGGAAAGTTTGATAACGCTGGAAGAGGTCGCGCAGGCCGGTTTTTACATGGGGAAGCAGTTCGCTCCGGCGATCTCGAAGAAGCGCGGCCTCATCGGCGGCGAGCCCGGCAAAACGCAGGCGACCGCCGAGGCTTCCGCCTTCGCGTCTTTCCCTGTCCGCCGTTGCCGCCTCGTCCACCACTTCTCTTCCCCGTCCAAACGCATGACGCCAGCCGACGGGCTGACACGGCCTGCTCCGCATGGCAGCGGACACATATCCGCTCCCAGACGCGCCAGGCACGATCTGCATTGTTGAATTCGTTAACTCCGGGCTAAGTACCGGCACGGCGAAGCGGCTTCATGCCTATTGGACCGCGCAGCGATCCCATTCCGGCGTAGGTAAAATGTTTATGGTTAATTCCTTGCCTGAAGGTTAACGCCGCTCACCAACACGCATTTTTTCTAAAATAAGAGCTACCGGAATTACGAGCATCGGCAAAAGAAGCCGGTTAATCATCGATTTGCCGAAGAGATTTCCGCACAGCCGGCATCGCGTTTTGGCACGCTTCCCATATTAATCCCTATGGGCTGACGCTATTAACTTTTACGCCTTATGCCCGGGCTTGCCTGCGGTGGCCGGAACCTTATGATCACGTATCAACATATTTGCAGGAATCCCGCATGAGCCTCCAGAGCGTGACGCAGTTCTTTAGCGAAAAAGCTCCCGATATCGCCGTGATCGAACTCACCGTCAGCACCGCGACCGTCGAACTCGCAGCGCGAGCGCATGGGGTGGAGCCGGGCCAGATCGCCAAGACGCTGGCGATCAGAATCGGCGACGAGACCATCCTTCTGGTCGCCAAGGGCGACGCGCGACTGGACAACAAGAAGTTCAAGTCCCGTTTCGCTGCAAAACCGCGCATGCTCGCACCGGAGGACGTTGTGGCGGTAACCGGTCATCCCGTGGGAGGGGTCTGCCCGTTTGGCCTACTGAACCCTCTCAGAGTATTCTGCGACACATCCCTGCAAGCCTATCCGGAAGTCGTCCCAGCCGCGGGTGACATTCACGCCGCAGTCAGGATTGCGCCCGAGCGGATGGCGGCGCTGGTGGATGCGGAATGGGTCGATGTCTGTCAATAAGGGACAGGTTTTTCAGCTTTTCCCAACCAGCGCCAGGCCGCGCAGGACCACGTCAAGCAATTGCCCTTCGATGAAAGGCTTCACCAGCACCGGCCATTCCTGAAACCCCGGCACTCCGTCGGAAAAATCCACATGACCGGTCAGGAACACCAGCGCCGCTCCCGATGCGAGCACAGCCGAAGCGTTGCGCCGGTCCATATCCGCCGTATCGCCCGTATCCAGGAGCACGAGGTCCCAGGATTTCGCCCGCAACTGCGGCCCCAGTTCTGCCAGTGAACCGGTTTCGATATCTCCCGGCAGCAACTCCGCCAGCGCCTCTTTCACATCAAGGGCGATGAGATATTCTTTTTGCACCACGAGTATACGCAAATCACTCTCCGGACCCGGTTTCGATGTCGCGCAATCAATAGCTTTCGCGGCGGCGCGTCATTTAAATTTGACATAGCCGGAACTTTTACGGGCCCCTCGCATTGTCGATCTGCGTCCTACGGAGAAGACCGGGTGGAGTCATCGTCTCGCCGCGCAGTGCGACACGACTGCGAAAATTGCTGGGTCCGACATCTTGAAACCTTCCGGGAGTTTTCGCCTCCGGAACTTGAATTCGTGTCCGCTTTCAAGAGTGGACAAATGCAGGTCGAACCTGGCTCGACCGTCCTCAGCGAAGGCTCTCTCAGCCCACATCTCTACACAGTGCTGTCGGGTTGGGGTTTCCGCTATAAGATTCTGGAAGATGGCCGACGACAAGTGCTGAATTACGTATCGACCGGCGACTTGCTTGGCCTGCAGGGAACGTTGATGGGCGAAATGCAGCATTCGGTGGAAGCGCTTTCACCGCTTGAAGTCTGCATCTTCGAGCGTGAAAGACTTGGCGACCTGTTTCGCGACCATCCGGGCCTTGCTTTCGACCTGACCTGGATCGCCGCGAGAGAAGAACGGATTCTCGACGAGCATCTCTTGAGCATCGGTCGGCGCAGCGCCATCGAACGCGCCGCCTATCTTCTCGCCTTCCTCGCTCATAAAGCCCGCGAATCCGGCCTGGCCGAGGGCAAGCTCACCAATCTGCCGGTCACACAGTCCCATGTCGCCGATACGTTGGGGCTTTCGATCGTTCACACCAATAAAACGCTTCGCAAACTCGCGGAGCGAGGCGTAATCCGCTGGCTGGAACGCGGCTGCGAGGTGCTGAACGAGGTTGAACTGGCGCGAATCGCCGATTGGCGTCCCCCCATTCCGAGGCGCCGCCCCTTTATTTGAGGCGGCGGCTTAGGCGAGCGCGATATCGGCTTCAGGCTGCCTTGCGCGGGTCCGCAGGAAAAATCAGACCATAACGCACCTCGCTTTGCGAGACGCTGTATTCGGCGCGGCCATTGACCGACGCCGGAACGACACGTTCCAGGATCGCAGTTCCGAGCCGCCGGACCGGCAACCCCGAATCCTGACTTTTGCGAAGGCCGGCATCCAGGGGTTCGCGCCAGGAGACGCTGACAAAATCGCGCCCGTCTTTCTCCTGCATGGAAATCGACACGACGATGGTTTGTCCGGCCGGCAGAAAACTGCCGAAATTGATGGCATTGATCAGCAATTCGTGGAAAGCGAGGCCGAGATGCATGGTCACATTCGGCGAGAGGAGCAGATTTTCCCCTTCGAAAGTGACAAGTTGCTGACCATTCGGAATATAGGCGGAAACCTGCTGCTCCAGCAGTTCTCGCGCGAATGCGCCGCGCCAGCCGGAATCCGTGACCAGATCCTGCGACCGGGACAAAGAGAAAATTCGGCCGCGGAGCTTCTGGACATAGGCTTCGATCGAATCGGTATATTGCGACGTCTGGGTCACGATGCTCTGAATAATCGCCAGGAGATTTTTGGAACGGTGGCTGACATCCCGCAACAGGGATTGCAGCACCCTCTCTCGCCGGCGGTCCTCACTGCGGTCAATGATCGTGGTGATGAACTGCATCTGTCCGCCAGGACCCGTGAAGGCGAGGACCCTAAACTCGAACACACCGCCGCTTTCAAGCGTCACTTCCAGAATTTCGGTCTGTCGCGTTTCGAGTGCGCGCGCCTTCGATTCCCCAAGCCGGCCACCGATCTCGGCCCCGAACACCATGTCATCGTCAGGCGCCTCATCGGATTTCAGTCTCCAGACATCAGGCAGGCCGGTGACGCAGAGATAGCGATGATCGTGATCCTGAAGGATCAGGCTGGCATTCATGTCGAGCAAGGCCGTGATGAAGAACGGGCCAAGTTCCCCCTCGTTGAGATCCTTGGCATACCAAAGGAATCGCCGCACCTTCGCACCTCGATTTATTGCGGCGGCGAAAGCACTCTTCGCGTCAATTCGCCAACCGCGCCGGCTTCGGCAATTTCGATATTTCAGGCAGACAGCGCCTGATAGGCCTTGTCGCCGTCGTTAAAGAAAAGCGCCTGGCTGATCAACGCTTTCAACATATCGGGATTGTAAGGCTTCGTGACCAGGAATGTCGGTTCGGCGCGTTCGCCGGTCAAAAGTCGTTCCGGGAATGCCGTAATGAAGATAACCGGCACGCTAGCGACCTTGAGGATATCATTGATCGCATCGATACCGGAACTGCCATCGGCAAGATGGATGTCGGCGAGGATCATGCCCGGATTGCTGCGGCGATAGAGGTCCAGCGCCTCGGCATGGGTGCGGGCGATGCCGCTGACGCTGTGGCCGAGATCGAGGACGATATGCTCGATATCGAGCGCGATCAGCGGCTCATCCTCGATGATCATGATCTCGGTGGAAATCTGACGCGAAATTTCCTGAGTGGCTTCGTCGATCAGCCGTTTCACATCCTCGATGCTGACGGTCAGGATCTCCGCCGCTTCGGAGAAGGAGAAGCCTTCCACCGACACCAGCAGGAAGGCGTGCCGGGCTTGCGTGGGCACAGCGGAAAGATTGGCGACCGCCTTTTTTTCCCAGGCGAAGGGAGAGACGGCATGCGGCACGTCAACCTGGGCGGATTTCAGGATCCGGACAAAGAGCTTGTAAATCGCCACACGATCGGAAGAGGCTTCCGGAAAAATACTGAGATCAGCGATCAGCGCCTCAAGGGTCGCAACCACGAAAGCGTCGCCAGACGTCTGTGATCCGGTGATCGCGCGCGAATAGCGGCGCAGGAACGGCAAATGGGCAGCCACGCGCTCGGTCAAGGTCATTCAGATATTCTCCCCTTCTTGGATTCTGCTGACGCGTTAGATAATTCGAAGATAAGCAAAAGGTTCCATGACTTTAAGTCGTCATGGCAATTTTTATGTCGCCATCTCAACGCCGGTCGGCGCGCTTGCTGGCGCCATGCACGCTCCGCCCCGCGAAAAACGCCCCCGCCGCGCAGACCGCCAACACGGCCCACGGGCTTGTCCGCACCAGGTCCGGCATCAGCCCGAGCGCAAGATCAACGTCGGAAACCGGCCGCGCGGGCGGCTGGCGCAGGATCACGCCGCGACGGCGAACGGCGATTAACAGCAATCCGAACGATGCAATCGCGATAAGAACCGATCCGGAAAACAGCCAGCCGATAACGGCGCCATAGACATTGGCAATGGCGAGGGAGGCAGCGACGAGAATGAAGGACAGTCCCGCCGCGAGCAAGATCGACAATGCAAGGTAGAGCGCGGCGCGCGCTGCGGCTCGGCTCGCGCCGTCCGCCAGGCTCCGCCCGGCCAGCATCATGAACTGCTGCATGCTCAGCCCCTGCGGGTGAGAAGCGCGGCGAGATAGCCGAGGCCGAGCGCCAGTCCCACCGCCTGAAAAGGGCGGGCGCGTATCTCATCCTCCACGTCGCGACCAAAGGAATGAGCTTCCTCGCGGGCGTCATTGAAAGCGCGACGCGACGCGGCCGCAGCGTCCGCCGCCATTTTCTCGGCGCCGTCGCGATAGGCTTCGGCTTTGGCTGCGCCAAAGGCGGCCAGGCTCTTGGTCAATTCAGCGATATCGCGCTTGAGATCGCCGATCTGCGCCTCGAGGTCTTCGACGGTGGGCGCATTCTTTTCGTTCGCGTCGGAAAAAGCCATGATGTCATCCCTTATCATCTCGAAACTCGCGCGGCCTTGGCCGCGCCTGCCCCGGAAAATGCACGGAAGCTGGAAAAGTTCCCGAGAAAATAAAAAGGAGAGAACCATTCCGGCGGGAGGAAAGGTTCTCTCCTTTATGCGTCTGGCGCCTTCGGGGGGATGAAGGGGCGGATCCGGCGCCAGCTTTCGAATGAAGAGGAGGGGGCTCCGCATTCGACGACCGAATAACGGCGCGTTTGGCGATTGGTTCCTCCGGACAGGCCAGAATCTCGAGTTTTTCAAAAAATCCATCACGATGCGCATTCACGGGATCGTGCGCCGCCACAAATCGATGGCTCCCTTCATCAGCGTCGCCTCCCACCCTATATGCAGTGGCGCTTTTCTCCATTCGACCAGCTGTGGTCTTGAGATGGAGACCGCGAGCAAAGGTCTGACAGAGGAGGCGACGATGCCGAAAATGATCAAGCTTCTGGCGGGAGCCGCAGCCCTATTTTCGGCGACCGTCGCGATCGCTTCGGAAAACGCGGGCAAAAACACTGCTAAAAGCGATCCGCCCTTTCTGGCCAGGGATGTCGCGATATTCGATACGCCCTGGGCGCTCGCCTTCCTCAATGGGACCGAAATGCTCGTCACTGAAAAAGGCGGTCTTGTCTGGCTCGTCGACTCCCAGGGCCACAAGCAGCCGGTGGAGGGCGTTCCGGAAGTCGTCCATGACGGGCAGCTAGGACTGCTCGACATTGCGCCCGCGCCGGATTTCGCGCAATCCGGCCTTGTCTATCTCAGCTATGTCGCGCCGACGTCAAAAGGCGGATCGCTCGCGCTCGCGCGCGCCGCACTCACGCGGACCGACGGCAAAGCCGCTCTCGAAAACCTGAAGGTCATCTGGCGCGACGGAGCGATGCCGGGAGGCGGCCAGCCCGGAGGCGTGATCGCTTTTGCGCCCGATGGCCGACATCTCTTCCTGACCGTCGGCGATCGAATGCGTCCGCGACGCGCCCAGGATCTTTCGACGCCTCAAGGCAGCATCGTCAAGCTTACGCTCGACGGCGCTCCCGCAAAGGGAAATCCTTTTGAAAATAACGTAGAAGCCCGGCCTGAAATCTGGAGTTATGGGCACCGCAATCCCTATGGCCTCGCCTTTGCCCCCAACGGCGCCCTTTGGGCGCACGAAATGGGCCCACGCGGAGGAGACGAGCTCAACCTCATAAAGGCCGGCTCGAATTATGGTTGGCCGCTGGTCTCCAATGGCGATCAATATAGCGGCGCGCCGATCCCGCGGCATTCCACGCGTCCGGACCTGGCCGCCCCATCCGTCTATTGGACCCCGGTAATCGCCCCTGCCGGCCTGGTTTTCTATACGCAGGCGCGGTTTTCCGGATGGCGCGGTTCGGCGTTGATCGGCGGCCTGGCCGGAATGAGCCTCAGCCGCATCACTTTCGAGGACAATGGCGCGGCGCATGAAGCGGAGCGGTGGGACATGGAAGCGCGTATTCGTGATGTCGCGGTCGATTCGAGCGGCTATGTCTGGGTCATCGAAGATGATTCCGAGGGACGCCTGCGGCGTCTGGAGCCCAAATGAAAAGACAGCGCCCAAAATTTTCAGCAGTGTGGAACCAACGTCGGGGCAGAACGTTCCCGCGAAGATCATCGTCGCAACAATACGAGTCCGCACATATGAATAGTGATGAAACGAACAGAATGGGAGATCCAGGCGTGCCTGGCCCGTTCGGCGAAATCCCCAAAAAACTTAAAGAATACTACGATTCCCTGCAGGAAGAGGCTGTTCCGGATCGGTTTCTGGACCTTCTTGAGCAGTTGGATCAAGCCGAGCGTCTTCATACCGGCAAGATGCAGCCTCTGATGACGGAGGACAGCGGATCATGACGCAAGACGAAGACAGCATCGAAAGAGATTTCAAGCGTACGATGCTTGCCTGCCTCGGCAGCCTGCGCGCTTTCGGCGTTTCACTGACCGGACGCCACGACCGGGCGGATGATCTGGTCCAGGACACGATCATGAAGGCCTGGGCGAAGAAGAGTTCGTTTGAACCCGGCACCAATATGAAGGCCTGGCTGTTTACGATCCTTCGCAACGAATTCTACAGCCAGATCCGCAAGAGCGGCCGCGAGATTCAGGATTCCGACGGATACTATACCGAGCAGCTTTCGACACATCCCGGTCAATATGGCGCCTTGGATCTACAGGATTTCAAGGCGGCGCTCGAAAAATTGCCGGATGACCAGCGCGAAGCGATCATTCTGATCGGCGCATCCGGTTTTTCATATGAAGAAGCCGCCGAAATTTGCCAATGCGCCATCGGCACCATCAAGAGCCGCGTCAACCGCGCCCGAAACCGGCTGGCCGAATTGCTGGCTGTGGAGGGCGACCGCGAATACGGCCCGGATTCCCGCGCCCTCGCCGTCACCGGTCGGACCTTCGTCGGCTGATCCCAATGACATCGTGGCAATGACGCCGTCAGCCTTCCGGCTGGCGGTTTTTTCATGTCCGGTGCTGCATGGGGGGCGACTTACACCAAGTGCCCCTGACAGGAGCTCAAGCGCATTTATTCATGATCCCCGGCATTAACGTGTCTCAGATGGTCAGGCTGACTTCCGCTCTCGTGCCCTTTTCGCGCGGCACATAGCGGATGCCGCCGCCGACCGTGCGGGCCATGGAGGCGACGATACGCGAGCCCAGACCGGTGCCCTGTGCCGGCTGCGAGAGTTCGATGCCGCGCCCATCGTCTTCGACGACCAAAAGCGCTTCGCTGTCGGTAAGCCGTGTCAGTTCCACGCGAATTTCCCCGTCTTCTTCTTCGGGATAGGCGTATTTTATGGCGTTGGTCAAAAGCTCGGTCACGATCATGCCGGTCGACACCGCGCGGTCCGAAGGAAATGTGACGCTATCGAAATGCGAGCGGATATTCGATTTACGCCGATCCTTGGCCATGGTTTCGGCCAGTTCCGAAATCAGCGTCGACAGATAGCGGCTCATCTCCACCTCGCGCACATCGTCCGACGTATAGAGGCTTCGATGCATGCCGGCGATGGCCGATATCCGCGCCTGCGTTTCGGAAAGCGCATGCCGGACGTCATCGCTTTCGCTCGCCGACACCTGCAGACGGATAAGAGCGGCGACCAACGCCAGACTGTTGGCGACACGATGATTGACTTCGGCGAGCAGGATTTCCGCGCGTTCCTTGCCGAGACGAATTTCCTGCTCAGCCTGTTCGCGCGCCGCCCTGAGTTCGGCGTTTTCGAGCGCCTGCTGCAGGGCGTTGCCAAGCAGAGGCCAGAAATCCTCGCCGATGGTCTTGATCACGTAATCGGCCGCGCCAGCCTTCAACGCGTCGACCGCGATGGTCGCGTCGTTCGATCCGGTGACATAGACCACCGGCAGCACGACGCCCTGCTCGTCGAGACGACGCATGAAATCCAGCCCCGTCGACCCTTGGAGGTAATGATCGAGCACGATGGCGTCGAAGCCGCCGCCGACCAAGCGTTCCAGACCCTGCCCTGCGTCCTGGGCATGTTCGACCTCATAGCCCAGACGACCGAGCGACTTCTGGGCAAGGCGGAAAAGAGCATAATCATCGTCGATATAGAGTATCTTTTTCGCCATCGCCGCGTCGCCTTCAAGGAATTTGCATCACGGAGAAAAACAGCCCCAATTGCCGGATGGCATGGGCGAAACTGTCATAGTCCACCGGCTTGGTGATATAGACATTTGCCCCCAGGTCATAGCAGCGCTGGATTTCCCGCTCATCGTCGGTGGTGGTGAGGATGATCACCGGCAAACGTTTCGTATGCGCGTTGGCCTTGACCTTATCTAGAATATCGATTCCCGACATGTCAGGCAGATTGAGGTCAAGGAGTATCAAAAGGTAGCGACCTTCGCTCACCGAGCCTGAGCGATCTTCACCGAGAATGAAATCGAGGGCGGAATTGCCGTTGATGAATGGGATGATCGGATTGTTGACCCCTGCCCGCCGAACATTCTTCTCGATGAGGCGCGCATGGCCCTCGTCGTCTTCGACCATCACGATCGTCACTTCCTTGCCTGCCGCCATCATTCGCTGATACTCCCTACAAAACGACTGAGATCCGAAGGCATCCGGATCATGAATGTCGAGCCTGTGCCCCGTTCAGATTTCAGCTGGATATCGCCGCCCATATTGCGCACGAGCGAACGGACATGCGCCAGCCCGATCCCTTCGCCCGGCCTGTCCTGCACTCCGGAGCGGCGAAACAATTCAAAGACGCGTTCGTGATCCTCCGGCGCGATGCCTCGGCCATTGTCGGACACATCTATGCCGATGGTAAATGCGTTGACCCGGAAGGCGCGAACGGACAGCCGCAGGGGCCTCTCCGGCTCGCGATATTTCACGGCGTTGTCGAGCAGATTGCCAAGCGCCTGTTCGAGCGAGAAACGATCGGTGACGACGGACTTAACGTCGACCTTGATGTCGGCTTCGCCACGGGCTTCCAGAACCTGGTGCTGGATGGCGGCGACATTATGCTGGATAAGCGCGGCGAGATCGATGCGCTCGGGCTTCAACTGCCGGCGGCCGTCGCGCGAGATCTTCAGAATGGCGTTGATCAGTTCGTCCATCTTGCGAGTCGACGACCTGATAAAGCCGATCGCCTCCGGCAGATCCTCCTCGACCGCAAGAACTGTTTCGACGCGGGAGGTTTCATTGCCGACTGAGCCGGTTTCGCTCTTGAAATAGGACTGGATCGTCTTCAGCGCATTGTCGAGTTCGCTGGTAAAGCCCATGATGTTGACCAACGGCGCGCGCAGATCATGGGTGACGATATAGGCGAAGCGCTGAATTTCCTGGTTGGCCTGGATCAGGTCCTCGGTGCGCTCCCGCACGCGCTGTTCCAGCCCCGCGTTCAAGCCTTCAAGCTCTCGCCGCGCGACCAGGATTTCCTGGACATAGCGGCGGATGATCAGGAACACGATGATAAAAACAGCGAGAACGGCGATCGCGCCCGCGATCGTCACCATGCGGAGCCCTGCGGCAAGGCTGAGATGGCTCTTCAGCTGCCCGGCAATCTGGCGGTCGGCCTCGGCGATCATTTCGCTGAGCGTGCTGCGGATGTCGTTCATCAGCGTCAGGCCAACCTGGTTTCGCACCATGGCAAGCGCTTGTTCGCGGCGCTCCGATTGGGCGAGCGACAAGGTCGTCTTCAGTTCGTTTAACTTCTGCGCGATGACGCGGCGGAGCGGCTCGATCTCGATTTCAGAAAACCGGCTTCCGGCGATTGCCGCCTCAAGAACATTTTCGCGGCGGCCGATTTCGTCGATGGAATCACGATACGGTTTGAGAAATGTCGGTTCCATGGTCAACAGGAAGCCCCGTTGACCGCTTTCGGAATCCTGCAACGACAGCAACAAGTCCGCAGCGGCGCTTCGGACACGGCGCGCTTCGGCGGCGCCGGCGACATAGTCCTGAGTCTTGTAAACCAGGTAAATGATGCCGGCGACGATGCCGGCAAGAAGAAAAGCGCTTACGATCAGGGCGACAAAGGTCGACCTAATCAGCGACTGCTGTTGGTCGGACATTCAGGCGCGGCCCCCGCGCGGCGATGTCCGGGCCTCATCCGCCCATGCTCCATGAGCAGCAGCGGCCGCCTTCACTCGTTCCATATGTCCCTCTCGCGCCTTGCCCGTCTCGACAACCAGAAACGCGCGCGCAACAGGAAAGTTCCAAGGCTGCTTCGAAAAACCTCAGCCTACATTTTCCAGCAGCGGCTGCGGCATCCAATTGCGCGCTTTGAGGAAGGGAAGAAGGTCGGCCGGACTCATGGGGCGCGCCAGGGCATAGCCTTGAAGGTAATGGCAACCGAGGTCGCGGAGGATTTCGGCATGACGCATGGTTTCCACGCCCTCAGCGACAATCTCGATGCCGCGCGATCTGCCGATGTCGATGATCGACCGAACCAGTTGCTGCTGCGGCTCGGAGTCCACGATCGGTTGGATCAGTTGCCGGTCGATCTTGAGCCGGCGGGGCGTCAGCTTGAGCAGGGTCACGATGGAGGCGTAACCGGTGCCGAAATCATCGATCTCGATGTCGATCCCGAGCGCGCGAATTTTTTCAATCTGCGGCACGAGTTCGCCGTCATGGCCATCGAACGAGGTGGATTCCAGGAGTTCGAAGGACAGCGTTCCCGGCAGGATCGGCAATGCAGCCAACCTTTCGATCAGCCCTTCTTCCCGCAAGCGCTGGGCGGAAATGTTGACCGACACTTTTTGTACAGGCATCCCCGCCAGCTTCAGCCGGTTGAGTTGCATGAGAGCCTGATTGAGAATGATCTCGTCTATGGCGGCGAGGACTTTCAGATTTTCGGCGATCTTTAGGAACGTGTCGGCGCCGAGAAGGCCTTTGACCGGATGATCCCAGCGCGCAAGGGCCTCGAGCCCCACCACTTCGAGCGTCGTCGCATCGAACTGCGGCTGAAAGAACGATACGAACTCGTTCTGCTCCAGACCGCGCAGAATGTCATCCGCCGTCTTCTTGGTGTTGACGGCATTGAGCCGCAAAGTTTCGTTGAAGCGCTCGACGCGATTGCGGCCGCGCCTCTTGGCCTCATAAAGGGCGATGTCGGCGTCGACAAGCAATTGCTCCACCGGCTCCGACGCATCCGTGCGCGAGGCGATGCCGATGCTCGCGCCGACGCGACATTCGTGACCTTCGTAATCGACCGACTTGCTGAGCGCCTCCACAAGCCGGGTCGCCATATCGGAATGTTCCTCGACGGTGCCCGGCATGCGCGAGACGACGACGAATTCGTCGCCGCCGATGCGGGCGACAAAGTCGCTGCCGCGAACATTGAGCTTCAGAGCCTGGGCTGCGTGCTTGAGGATCACGTCGCCCGCGGCATGGCCGAGGGTGTCGTTGATGTCCTTGAAGCGATCAAGGTCGATATGCAGAACGGTGACATCGGCCTCTCCGGGGGCGCCGTCCATATCCGCCAGAACCTGATCCAGATAACGCCGGTTTGGCAACCCCGTCAGGGCATCATGGAGCGCCGCGTTCTCCATGCGCAGATGGGCTTTTTCCAACTCGCGGTTCTGGTCTTCGGCCTGGCGCTTGGCGCGCCGGAGGTCGGCCTGGAGACGAATGTCCTCGGTGACGTCCCAGTTGACGCCGACGATCTTTTTCCGACCCTTGCTGTCGACATAGGCGTTGCCGATGGCGCGAATGAAGCGGATGGAGCCGTCCTTGCCGACAACCCGGAATTCGCTGCGATATTCTCCGGCGCCGGTCGCCGCCTCGGTGAATTCCCGCTGCGCCTGAGCGAAATCGGCCGGATGCAAGGCGTCCTTCCAGTCCTGATAACATGCGGTTCGCGCCAAGGCAGGAAGGCCGTAGAGAACCTTCATCCGTTCGTCCCAGACCAGAAGATTGGCGGTGGGATCATATTCCCACACTCCGATCTGCGACGTCTCCAGCGCCACCTGCAGCCGGTGCGATAACAAACGCATCGCCTCTTCGCGCTCATGGAGCATGACCAGGTTGCGTTGGCGCTCTTGCATGAGCCTGCCCGCCCACACCATCGGCAGCACCACGATCGCCTCGGCGAGCAGCAACTGCAGCCTGAAGAGCCAGATGTCGGCGAAGGAGAGGCCGAAACCGCTCTTTGGCGCGGCGTAAATCACCCATGTCTCGCGTCCGACGTCCAGGGACACCGAAATATTGTCGACCGACGCCAACGCCTTGTCCCCGAAAAAATACTCAGGCGGCAAGCCATCCCTGGTCTCGGCGCGGATCGCCAGACGCTCCGTTCGCTGGGCTTCCAAAAGTCCACTACGGTTGTACAGCGCCTCCAGACTGACCACGGAGGACAGGACGCCCCAGAATTCGCGTTTGCCATTCTCTCTTGGCAGGAAAACCGGGAGCCGGATGATCAAGCCCTGGCCGCCCTGGACGAGATTGACTGGCCCGGTGATGACGGGCGCACTGGTGTCGCGCGCCATCAACACGGCTTCGCGTTGTGTAGGCGACTTCATGTAATCGAGACCGAGCACGGCTGTGTTGGGCGCATAGGGATGGACCATACGGACCACCAGACCGGGAGCCGCCGCGACGTTGATGATCTGCGTCTGGCCCTGAATGACCTGGTCGGCGATCTGTGAGAACTGCGCCTGCTGCATATCCGGCAGCGCCTCGATCGTGGCGACCAAACCCCGCATGAGATGCAAATTGCCCTGGATATCGCTTTGCAGCTTGGAGGAAATCTGGTTCAGGCGATCAAGAGAGGCGAGGCGCTGCTCTTGATAGGCGGCGGACTGATGCTGCCAATCGGCATAGACGAGAATGCCCACCATCGCGACGATTGCGACGAAGGCCGGCACATAGTGAAGTGATACAAATCCGAGAATCCGTCTCGGCCTTTTGGTGGATTCTGCCGCCCCGTCAGACATTCCCCGTTACGCCCTTACAAATGTTCGATAATTCTGCCCCATTTGATCTCAGGTGTAACTTTTGCGTCTTAACAATGGATTTCGACACCCTCCTTCATTTTCACTGGCGTGGAATGAGGTGAAACACGGTTAAGTTTTACAGCCTTCGTCAAAGAACCAGTCGATAGACATGGGTTGACTTGTCGATTACAGGCGCGCGGACGGGGTCCGGCCAGTTCATCGCGTCGGACGGCGCCCAGCCACGCTGTCCGTCAGCGATGACCTCGCACCAGCCGGTGTCGCGCTCGCAGCCGATCACTTTTAATCCCTGCCCCCAGGCGATCAATCCGATCCGGGGAAAATCCATCGAGGGGCCGCCATACAGACGCATGGAATTCTTGGCCAGCGCGATATCCTCGGCAAGCGCTGCGGACGGAGCGCCAATCATGGCGGCAAGCAAGATCGTGGAGAGGATCTTCATTTTCCCTATCTCCTGAAGCCCGAGTTTTTCAGGCGTTTGAGGTTTATTCGTCGCTGAGAAAATGCGGCGACGGCGGGAAGGTTCCCCGTCGATTTGGTCTCACGCGGACGTGATCGCCACGACAATAGCCGCATGGGGGAACTCTTGCGCGCGACACGCTTTTGTCCGACACTTGGCCGCCAAGGGAGCAGATGATGACGACAGACCATGACGAACCGGTCGACAGCAAGCTGACGCGTTCCAAGCGCCGCTGGGCCGAGGAAGGCAAGTTTCTGACCGGACGGATCGCCCGACCCGAAGCCGAGCGGCTGCCGCCCGGCCAGCATCTGGTCAAAAACTGGCCCGTGCTGGATCTTGGCCAACAGCCAGAGATCCGTCTGGAGAACTGGCGGCTGGATATCCGCGGTCTGATAGACAGTCCTGTAACGCTATCGTGGAAAAGCTTTCTCGCGCTCGACCAGTCGGAGAGCCGAAGCGACATTCATTGCGTGACGACGTGGTCGCGTTACGACAATGACTGGCGCGGCGTGTTCGTGCGTGACCTGCTGGATGCGGCTCCGCCGACGCCCGAAGCCACGCATGTGATGCTGACCAGCTATGACGGCTACACCACCAATCTTCCGCTTGCGGATTTCGCCAGCGAGGACGCCATTCTCGCCACACACTGGCAAGGCGAGCCGATCACTACGGAGCATGGCGGCCCTATGCGGCTGGTCGTGCCGCATCTCTATTTCTGGAAAAGCGCCAAATGGCTAAACCGCATCGAGTTCATCGACGCAGACAAAGCCGGGTTCTGGGAACGCAACGGCTATCACATGCGCGGCGATCCCTGGCGGGAAGAGCGCTATTCGGACGACTGATCGTTCAGATCCGTCTCGCGGCGGCAAACAGGCCAAGACCTGCCAGGATCATGCCGCCGCCCCACCAGATCCAACTGCGGTCGTTGATCATGAAGCTCTGTTCGGGATAGGGAAACATCCCGCTTCCCTGCCCCATCCAGATCAAGCCCATCAAGGCAATCAGCAGGCCCGCAGCCATCAAGATCTTGCGTGTCATCTCGATCCTCCATTCGAAGCATCATACGCATTTCCAAGAGCGCGGGCTCACTTTTTATCGAACGCCCCTTTCTCTCAGCGCAGAAAGGCGCGGAAGCGGTGCAGCGAGATGGCGAACAATACGGCGCCGATGGCGATCAACGCCAGGAATTGCGGCCAGACCACGGACAGGCCCGCGCCTCGGAACAGGATCGACTGGCCGAGCATGACGAAATGCGTGGTCGGCGCGGCCAGCATGATATCCTGGATGATCATCGGCATGCTCTCGCGCGGCGTCACCCCGCCCGAGAGAACCTGGAGCGGAATCATCACCAGCATCAGCAGCATGCCGAATTGTGGCATCGAGCCGGCGGTCGTGGCCAGGAATATGCCGAGCGAGGTCGTGGCGAACAGGTGAAGCGCCGCCCCGACGAGGAATAGCGCCAGCGATCCCTGGATCGGCACGTTCAAAAGACCATTGATGACCACCGTGATCGAAAAAGCCGACGCTATGAGAACGACCAGTCCCATCGACCAGATCTTGCTCAGCATGATCTCGGTGCTGGTCACCGGCATCACCAGCAGATGCTCGACCGTGCCATGCTCGCGTTCGCGGATCAGCGCCGCTCCGGTCAGAACGATCGCCAGCATGGTGATGGAGGTGATCAGATTGACGATGGAGCCAAACCAGAGGCTGTCCCGCTGCGGGTTGAAGCGGTTGCGCATCACGAGGTCCGCGCCAACGCTGGTCGATCCGCGATAGCGTTTGACGAATTCGTTGATTTCAGACGTGACGATCGACTGGATATAGCCATTGCCGCTGAAAGCCTGCGTCATGCGCGTGGCGTCGACATTCAATTGCAGTGTCGGCTGCCGGCCCGCCAAGAGATCACGCTGAAAGTCTGCGGGAATGTCGAGAGCGAATGTGTCGAGGCCGGCGTCCATGCGGCGATCCATCTCGGAAATGTCGATCAGTTTCGGCGTCGTGAAATAAGGAGGATAAAACGCCGTTTCGATCCGCGCCGACAGCGGCGAGCGATCTTCGTCGACCACCGCGATGGCGGCATGGTTGAGCGCTTCGGGCATCGCGCGCGACGCCGTGTAGACGGATATCGTGAAGGAATAGATGATCAGGATCATCAGCATGGAGTCTCTGAGGAGACCGCGGATTTCCTTGACGCCGAGATTGAAGATATTGGCAAGCCGCATGGATCATCTCGCCTGTTTTTTGAGAAGGGCGACGCTCAGCGTCATGAGAACGGGGATCGACAACAGGATCGGCCAGAACGATCCCGACAATCCGTGGAAATCGAGTCCCTTGGAAAATGCGCCGCGGGCAATGTTCATGAAATAGGTCGCCGGGTAGATTTCGCCGACGAACCGCCCGCCGCCTTGCAATGACGAAACCGGGTCGATCATGCCGGAAAACTGGACCGCGGGAATGAGCGTCAGGAGCGCGGTCGCAAAGACAGCGGCGATCTGACTGGACATGAAGGTGGAGATCAGGAGCCCCATTGCGGTGGTGGCGCAGACATAAAAGAACCCGCCCAGCACGAAACCAAGGAAGCTGCCCTTGAACGGAACGCCGAACAGGAAAACCGCGACGAAGCACATCAACAGGCAATTGAACATGCCGATGACGATATAGGGCGCCTGCTTTCCCAACAGAAACTCAAGCCGCGTCGCCGGCGTCACATAGAGATTGACGATCGAGCCAAGCTCCTTCTCCCGCACCACAGACAGAGCCGTCAGCATGGACGGGATCAGGATGAGCAGCAGCGCGATGACCGCCGGAACCATGGCGACAAGGCTCTTGATGTCGGGGTTATAGCGATAGCGCGTTTCGATCGTGAAGGCGCCGGATTGGGCGGCGTCGCCATAGAGGAGCCGCGACCTGGCGGTCAGCCAGGTATTGTGAATGCCCTGGACATAACCCGCCATTGTTTCGGCGCGAGAGGGCATGGACGCGTCGATCCAGGCTGCGACGGACACCGTGTCGCCGCGCAGCAGATCGCGGCCAAAGCCGGGAGGGATTTCGATCGCCAGGCTGATGTCGCCGTTTTTCATCCGGCGATCCAAGTCCGCATAGTCGCGTATCGGCTCTTTCTCGACAAAGTATCGCGAGCCCTTGATGTCCAAGGCGTAATCACGGCTGATGGAGGTGTCGTCGCGATCGAGGACAGCAAAAGTGAGGTTCTCGACATCGAGATTGACGCCATAGCCGATCACGAACATTAGGATCAGGCTGCCGAGGACAGCGAGCGTGGCGCGGATCGGATCGCGTATCAATTCCATCGCCTCCCTTTGGCTGTAGCTCAGGAGACGACGGAGATCGAAGGCGCGACGTTTGGGAAGCTGAAACGCGCTGGATGGCGCAGATGGGGATGCAGGTGCATCCGCTTTGGGCGTTTCGCCGGAGGCTTCCTCCAGATAGGCGATGAAGGCGGTTTCGAGATCGCTTACGCCGCGGCTTTGGATGATTGCCGCCGGCGTATCGCTGACCAGAACCCTGCCGGCATGCATCAGCGAGATGCGATCGCAACGCGACGCCTCGTTCATGAAATGGGTGGAGATGAAGATCGTGACATTGTCCTTGCGCGAGAGATCGGCGAGCACTCGCCAGAAATCGTCGCGCGCCACCGGGTCGACGCCAGAGGTCGGCTCGTCGAGGATCAGGATTTCGGGCCGATGGATCAGCGCCACGGCGAGAGAAAGACGCTGGCGCACCCCGAGCGGCAAGCCATCGGGCAATTCATCCATGATGGGGTCGAGGCCGAAGCGCTCCGTCAGTTCGCGGATCCGGGGCTCAACGGTTTCCGGCGGCATCTGAAACAGCCGAGCGTGCAATTCGAGATTTTGCCGGACCGTCAATTCCGTATAGAGGGAAAAGGCCTGCGACATGTAACCGACCCGCCGACGCGCCTCCATGTCGCCCGCGTCGATCTCGCGGCCGAACAGGCGCGCCTTGCCCTCGGTGGCTGGCAGCAGACCGGTCAGCATTTTCATGGTCGTGCTTTTGCCGCAGCCATTCGAGCCAAGAAAGCCGAAGATCTCGCCGCGCGGGATCGCGAAGCTGACATCGCTGACAGCTGTGAAATCGCCGAAGCGCATGGTGAGATGCTCGGCTTCGATCGCGAGGTCGGACTCGTTCCCGGAGCGTGGCGGCATTACGACAGACTGATGGCCGCGCGTGACCTCTTCGGGCATCAGCGCAATGAAGGCTTCATCGAGGTTTTCAGCGCCGGTGCGCGCCAAAAAGTCGGCCGGCGCGCCTTCGGCCAGAACCCGGCCGTCATTCATCGCCACAAGCCAGTCGAAACCCGCGGCCTCTTCCATATAGGCCGTTGCCACCAGCACGCTCATCGACGGCCTGCCGGCGCGGATCGCATCAATCATTTCCCAGAACTGGCGGCGCGACAGGGGATCTACGCCGGTGGTCGGCTCGTCGAGGATCAGCAGATCGGGATCGTGAATGAGGGCGCAGCACAGGCCGAGCTTCTGCTTCATGCCGCCCGACAGTTTCTCGGCTGGACGGTCGACAAAGGGGTGAAGCCCCGTGCGCGCCACGAGATCGGCGATCCGCGCCTTGCGCTCCGCTTTGTCCTGCCCGAACAGTCGGCCGAAGAAATCTATGTTTTCGAACACCGACAGCGTGGGATAGAGATTTTTGCCGAGGCCTTGCGGCATATAGGCGATGCGCGGGCAGAGGTCGGCGCGAACAGCGGGCTTGCCTATGTCGCCGCCCAACACGGTCACGGCGCCTGATTGAATGGCGCGCGCGCCCGAAACCAGCGACATCAGGCTGGACTTGCCGACGCCATCGGGACCGATAAGCCCGACCATCCGCCCCGCCGGGATATCCAGCGTGATATCTTCCAGTGCACGGGTTTTTCCGTAGGCAAGGCTTACATTGGACAGTCGAACGACAGGCTCTGCGGCCGAGGTCATTTGACAAGACCTTTTTCGAGATCAGCAGGCCAGGCGACGGATTTGTCGAGACGGACATAGGCCATACCGGGCAGACCGGTCTTCACATAAGTTATGTATTTGCGCAGCAGATCCGGCGCGATATGGGCGCGGACGCGGAACATCAGTTTCTGTCGCTCTTCTTCGGTTTCCACAGTCTTGGGCGTGAACTGCGCGACGTCGGAGACGAAGGACACCGTCGCCGGAATGACATATTGCGGGGCAGCGTCGAGAACGAGCCGCGCTTCCGCGCCGAGCGCCAGTTTGCCCGCCATTTCGGACGACAGGAAAAATGTCATGTAAACATCGGTGAGATCCACCATGTTGACCACGCGGCCGCCGCTGGCGACGACTTCGCCGGGCTCGGCGACGATATACTGAACGCGCCCGTCGCGCGGCGCCTTCAACACACCGTCGCGGATCTGCGTGTCGACGGAATCAATCGCGGCGCGGCTGGCGTCCACCGCGGCTTCGGCGTCCACCACCTGGGCCCGGGCCGCGCCGATAGCGGCGTCAGCCGCCGCGACCGATGCATCGGCAGCCGCGAGCGCGGCGCGAGCGCCGGCTTCGCTCGCCCGGTCATCATCGAGCACCTGTAGCGCAACGGTGTTGGTCTGAGTCAGCTTTTCTGAACGCGCCAGGCGTTTGGCGGCGGCGTCGAGCTGCGCCTGGCGCTGAGCCACGGTCGCTTGATCGGCCCGCTTTTCCGCGAGCCGTTGTTCGACCAGGCTCCTGGCGGTGTCGACACTGATGGAGGCCCGGCGCAAATCCGCCTCCGCCTGACGCTTCTGCGCCTCGAGTTGCTCGGTATCTATCCGCGCCAGCACCTGGTCGACTTGGACGAAGTCGCCCTCCTTGACCTCGAGGCTCTTGACCCGCCCGGCGCTTTTTGCCGCCACATCAATCTCGACCGCTTCGATCCGGCCATTACCGGCGGCGATGCCATCCGGTAGACCGTTTCCCTGGTAGGTCTTGTAGCCGTAATAGCCGAAACCGGCTGCAAGCGCCGCCGCGATCAGCACCGGCATCATCTTGGAAGACGCCATAATCATACCTCTCCTATGGTCCGGTCATTGAGCGTACGGGCGCCGGCGAAAAACTGTCTGGATAAACGCATGCGGCAAATCCCTTCGTGCTCGAAATCCTGCTGGTGAACCACCCGTCGCAAGTCGAGGAGAGCTTAGGGACAGGCGCCGTTTCAACCATGACATAAATCAATTGGCGGACGGCTGTATTTAGGCGCTTTCGATCAAGATCCGACGGAAGCCGGATCAGAAATGTGAATGGCGGCTGAACGGCCAATTCAGGCCTGGTTCGGATGCCGGCTGCTTTAATATGGCCAAGATCGAGGCGTTATCGGAGCCGGCCATGCAGACCTATTTCTTCGACATCAACTGGAACGGCGAAATGCTCCAGGACGATGACGGCGCGTCGCATTTCGACGAAGGTTCGGCGCTTTACTACGCACGCGTGATCGCCAATCGGCTGGCGCGCGGGGCCGATGAGGCTGCGATCCGCATCCATGTGCGCATGGGCGATGGTCGGCCCTTCGCGATCGTGTCGCCGACGCCGCGCGGAGCCTTGCCCGTCAGCCAGGTTCGGGTTCGCGCCATCGTCGAACGCGACCTTAGCCGGCAGAAGACGATGGACGTCGCGGCGTGCTGACACGCTTCAACCGAGCGGGCCGGCGCGACGCCCCGGCGCGCGGAGAACGGCGATCGCCGCCAGAGTGGCGAGGAGCGTTGCGATCAGCACGGATGTGATCTTGCCGAAGCGCTGCCAAAGATAGGCGCCGACCGCACCCCAGTCGGGAACCACGGGCGAAGCCGTATTAAAGCCCTCGGCGCTGAACTCGCATTGGATCAGCGCTGCCCCGGCAAGCGTCATCTCGCGGTCGATGCGCGACACCAGATCGCCGGCCATCGGCTGCGCTGCCGGCAAGTCGCGAAGCTTGAGCAGGATCGCCTTGACGCCCGCGAGTTCGGCATGGGCGCATTCGTTGAGCGGATTCGCCTCGTCGGTCACGCTTCCGGGCACAAGGCCCCAGGCGCAATTGGCCGACTGCAGGCCGGTGAACATCAGCAGGGCCCTGATTTCCGCGTCTCTTTGAGACGTTTGTTCCGCAAGGTCCATGACCTCGCCGCGATAGCGCGAAAGAACAGCCATTTCTCCATGCGATATGGAAGGGATGGGCACCCCGCTGACATCAGCGGGCGGGGAGAAGACATGCGCCTGCGCGCCCGGCGCGAACCAGACGGCGAAAACCAGAAACAGCAACGGGCGCGTCTTCAACATGTACACACCTTCGGGTCTTGCGCTCCGCCAATCAAGTCCCGGTTGTCAATCCGACAGTTTTCGCAACAGAAAAAGCAGCGCCACCCGTTCGGCCGGGTTGAGGGGCTCCATGGTCTTTTCCGAGATCGCCGGCCCGCGCGGCAGCATGGCGGCGAGCAGATCTTCGCCCTGACCGGTCAGCGACATCACCACCTTGCGGCCGTCGCTTTCATCGCGCGACACCTGCAACAGGAAACGCGCCTGCAGCCGATCGATGATGCCGCGGATGGTTGCCTGATCGATCGCGGTCGCCTCGACCAGATCGCGCTGCGAACAAGGCCCTCGGTCCGAGAGCGCACAGAGCGTGACGAATTGCATTGATGTGAGGTTCAGATCCTCGGCGAACTCCTGAAAAATCGCCAGATGCCGCTGATAGGCGCGGCGCAGAAGATGCCCGACCTGCTGGGTGACGACATAGGCTTCGCCACCTGCCCCTTCGGGAGCCGAACGCCCGGTTGCGTCGTCCCGCAGGCGTTTTTCCTCGTATGGCAGGTTGGCCATGATCAGATCCTCGCCGCAGCCAGGAGCCACAGGCCGAAGCCGGTATAGGCGATCATCAGCAACGCGAAAGGCGTTTCGATCATCAGCGTCTTTCGCCGGTCGCCCGCGATAGCCTTGATGATAACATGCGCCAGAATGACCGCGATGACATGACCGAGCGTGACCGCCATGGTTTGCGTCACGAAGATCATCCGCACCGAGGAATAGACATTCAGGAAGGACGTGCTGACCTGATAGTCCGAAAAGCCAAACAGGTTCCAGCCGCGATGAAAAGGATCCGAGGCGGCGACAGCGAAATCCTGCAGGCCGACCATGGCGAGCGTCAGGTAGTGCGCAGCCTGAAAGCCGAGTGAAATCGGCAGGATCGAGAAAACCAAACGCCCTGCGATCTCCGCATACCGCCGTTCGCCGGAGAGCCCGCAACCGAGCGCGATGCTGCCGAAATAAGCGGCGGCCAAAGCGAGGAACGTCAAAAGCAGGCCAAGGCTGGAGGAGAGCGTCACCTCACTTCTGCCCGGAAATTCGAGCGGATTAATGCCGATTGCGGTGAGCCAGGCAAAAGTCGAGGACAATCCGTCGAAAGAGACTGTCGACAATGTAAGCAGCACGAAGATGACGCCGCTCGGGCTCATGGCCCGCTGGCGAGCCAATTGCATCCCAGGCCAGGCGAGAAACAGCCGCAATCGCACGCCGCTTTTCTCCCAGCCGAACGGAGCAAGCCGGCCAATGAGATCGAAGAAAATGCCGAAGGGCTCGGCACGACCTCCCCATTGCCGCTCGCCGAACAACAGAAAGCCCAGCGCATTGACCAACCAATAGGCTGCAACCGCTGCGGCGAGCCGGCGGGGATCCTCTGGATAGAGATAGACGAGTTCGAACCAGGCGAATGCCGCAAATTGCAGAATGGCTGCGCTATAGCCCAGCTTTTTCGGCAGGGTAAACCGTCCATGCGGATTTGCGGCGCCGGGGGCCAGTCGCTCGAGCAAAGCGAGCGGCCCGGCCCAGGGATTGACGAAGGTCCAGTGTTTGCCTGCAATTCCGTGCGCGAAGACGAGACAGACCCAAAACACCGTCCAGACAAAAGCAGGCAAGGGATTGTGAGCCGGATCGACGCTGCCCAACGCGCCGCAAACCACCATGAACAGGAGAAGCAGAAAGGACAGGCTGCTCGGGATGACGGGCGAAATGGCCGGGATCACGCCGATGAAAATTTGCTTCTCACGCAGCGCGCGAATGGGCCCTGCCGGTGCAAGCGCGAGGATCAGAAAGGTCGCGGCCACGGCGAGGACGCCAGCGAGAATGAAATAGCCGGTGGGCAGCAGAAGCACCAGCCCGCCTTCGGAACTATGCGCTGCGGCCTCGCCGGCGATCGCCACGAGAGCGAGGCCGCAGAACACGGCGCGTGGACGAAGCAGAGGATGGAGCAGTTGGCGCGACGCCGGCATGTCCCCTCCCCTCGCGCTCAATGGCCGATGCCGAGATATTTCTTGAGGATCGACGTGTCGGCGCGGACATCCTCAATGCCGAACTCCGCCTTGACCTCGCCGTGATCCATGAAGGCGATGCGGTCGGCCACCGGCAGCACCGCATCGATACGCTGCTCCACCAGCAGCACGCCGACACCCTCGCCGCGCAGCTTGAGCACGACATCGCGGATCTTGCCGATCATGCTCGGCATCAGGCCTTCGGTCGGTTCGTCGAGAATGATGATCTTCGGCTCGATACAGAGCGCCCTGGCGATGGCCAGCATGGTCTGCTCGCCGCCCGACAGCGTGCCGGACCGTTGATCCATGCGTTCGGTCAACACCGGAAAATAGGAAAGCGCGCGCTCGAACGCGGCCTGTCCGGTGTTGCGGGTCATCAGGCCGATTTCGAGGTTTTCCCGCACGGTCAGTTCGGCGAACAGCCGCCGGCCTTGCGGCACATAGCCGACGCCGCGCTTGGCGATCTGATGGGCCGGCAATTGCGCGAGATCGACGCCGTCAAGCTCCATGCCCATGACCTTGCGGTCCACCGCGCCCATGATGGCCTTCAGCGCCGTGGTCTTGCCAGCGCCGTTGCGTCCCAGCAGGCAAAGCACCTCGCCGGGTGAGACGGTGATGGTAAAGCCCCGCAACGCCTGGCTCTGCCCGTAAAATGCGTCCAGTCTATCGATCTTCAGCATCACGACCCCAGATAAGCGGCTTGGACTTCGGCATTGTCGCGGATCTCAGCGGGCGTTCCCTCCGCGAGCGTCTGACCGCGCGCAAGAACGGTGATGCGATCGGCGAGCGACATGACCACATGCATATTGTGCTCGATCAGCAACACGGTGGCGTCCCTGGCGATGCGGCGGACCAGAGTGAGAAAATTCTCGATCTCCAGGTCGGAAAGTCCCTGGGTCGGCTCATCGAGGATCAGCAATTTGGGCCTGAGGGCGACGCCCATGGCGATCTCCAGCAGGCGTTGATGGCCATAGGCGAGTTCGCCGGCGATCGTGTCCGCCCGGTCCGACAAGCCGACAGCGTCGAGCGCGGCGCGGGTTTCTCCCTCAAAATTCGGTTTCTGCCCGTGCACGCGCTTCAGCCGGCTCTGCACCGCCATGCGGACATTGTCGGCGGCGCTCATGGTCTTGTAGATGTTGGTGATCTGGAACGTATAGGCGATACCGCGTTCGACACGGCGATAGGCCGGCAGAGCGCTCACATCTTCACCGTCAAACAGGATCGTGCCTGATGTCGGCTGCGTGCGCCCCGACAACAGGCTGACAAAAGTGGTCTTGCCGGCGCCGTTGGGACCGATGATGGCGCGGATCTCGCCTGTATTCAGGCTGAAATCGACATGGTCGACCGCTTTCAGGCCGCCGAAATAGCGCTTGAGCCCACGGGCTTGCAGAAGCGGGATTACATCAGCCATGCGGCCCACCTTTCGCGGATCGTTCCGAGGAGACCTTTGGGGAACCAAAGCACCAACGCGATGAGCACAACGCCGATGACCAGGAGATAGGCGCTGGTCAATTCGCTGAGCTTGTCGATCATCGTTACCATCAACACGACGCCGACCAGCGGTCCGAGCAGAGTGCCCGCACCCCCGAGCAGCGTGAACAGCAGCGCCTCGATCGAATATTGAAACGAGGCGAAGGTCGAGCCGACATAGCCGAACAATAGCGCATAGGCGCCGCCGGCCGCCCCCGACAACAGGCCCGACAGCACGAACATTTCCAGCTTGGCGGCGAAGATGTTGAAGCCCAGCATCTCCGTGCGCTCTTCATTTTCACGCACGCCGACCGCCAGCCTTCCGCGCGCGCCCTTCAGATAGAGAAACAGGATGATAAGCGCAGCCGCCAGAAGCAGGAGGGCGATATTGTAGCGCGTCACGGCGTCGGCGAGATTGATCTCGAAACCGGCCAGTGTGAAGCGGCGTTGCGCGACCGGTATCGACAGGCCTTCCTGGCCATTGGTGTAGGCGGAGAAATAGAGGCTCGCCAGATAGAAGACCTGGGCGAACATCAGCGTCACGATCATGAAGGAGACCCGAGCGGTTCTGAGCGTGATCGCGCCGATGACCACGGCCAGCGCGGCGGAAGCGGCCAGCGCCGCCACGAAGGCCGCCGGCGCGCTCCAGCCGAGGTGATAGGAGGTGAGACCGGCGGCATAGAGACCACAGGCGAAGAACATCGCATGCCCCAGGCTGAGCAGCCCGACATAGCCGAACAAGGCGTTGAAACCGAGCGCGAAAACGCCCAGCACCATCATGCGGGTGGCGGTCAGGACATAGTAATCCGCCAACCTGAATTGCAGTAAAAACAGGCCGATAAGCGTGGCCGCCACGAGGGCGAGATTGTTGGCGAAGGCGCGGGTCATCGGGTCGCCTTTCCAAACAGGCCGTTGGGCCGAAAGACCAGCACCAGCGCCACCAGCAGCGTCGACACCATCTTGGCCAGCGTCGGCGAAAACATCATCGACATGATCCCGTCCGACAGGCCGATCAGCATGGCGGCGACGACGGCGCCGGACAGCGAGCCGAGCCCGCCGATAATCACCACGATGAAGGACAACAGCAAAGGATCGGCCCCCATCAGATAGTGGGCCTGCTGGATCGGCGCCACCAGCACACCCGCCAGAGCAGCCAGCATGGCGCCGAAGGCGAACACGAAGGCCGAGACCCGATCGACGGGAATGCCGAAAGCCTGCGCTGTCTCGCGGTCATATTGGGCGGCGCGCATGATCAAGCCGAGACGCGTCTTGCGCATCACCACCCAGATGCCCGCCATGATCGCCACAGCGGCGGCGATGACGAACAGCTTGTAGCCGGAATAACCGAACCAGGGCAGCCGGATCGTGAAATAGAATGGCGGCTCGACCGGGCGCGCATCCGGTCCATAAATGATCAGCACGCCCTGCTGGAGAATATAGAGAAGGCCGATTGTCGCGACGATCGTCGCCTCTGGATTGTAATCGAGCCGTTTGAGGATGAGGCGGTCGCTGGCGTAAGCGATCGCGCCGACCAGCAGCGGACTGACCAGCAGCGCGACGATGAAACCGAGGGCGGGATGGCCCGAGATCAGGCTCGCCGCAAACCAGGCGATGACGGCGCCGAGCATGACGAATTCGCCATGCGCGACATTGACGATGCGCATGACGCCGAACACCAGCGACAGGCCGGCGGCCATGATTGTCAGCACGGCCGCCTGGACGAGGCCTTCGAGCGTGGCGAGAAGAAAATAGGGGCCCATTCCCATGAAGGGACCTTTCGGACATGCGGCGACGCGCCCCGGCTAGCCAGCGCCGCCGCCGCGATTAAACATCCGCCCTCCGCCAGAGCGGAGGGCTTTGAACAGCACGGAGAGATCAGAGATCCATCTTGGTGTAGTCGACCGTCGTCTCGTAGCGGCCATCCTCGATGGAGGTGGTGTGGACCACCTTAAGCTTGCCGCCTTCGACCTTGGAGATAGATTGCTTGCCGAAGGCCTGATGGGTCTTGCCGTCGAAGATCTTGGCGCCCTGGGGCCGCTCCTTGCTCTCGGGCAAATCACTGATGGATTCCATCGCCACGACCAGGTCCTTCTTGCTGTCCGGACCCTTGTAATTGGCCATTTCCATCGCCTGCTTCATGGCGAACACCGTCTCCCAGCAGGAGAACATGTGCGAATAGGTGGAAATGTCCTTGGGATCCGACAGGCTCGCGCCATTGGCGTCGACGCCGACCTTCTCGCGGTAGAACTTGTCGAATTCACTCTGGTCGGCCTGGGCGTAGCGGGGCATGGCTTCCCAGAAATAGGTGCCATCGAGGAATTCGAGCTGCGGCGTGGCGAGATCGACCGCTTCGAGCGAATCGATGAAACCAAAAATCTGCGGCCGCTGGCTGCCGAGATAATCGCCCATTTCCTTGACGAAGGTCAGCACGGCGGGACCGACCATGACATGGTAGATGACGTCGGTCTCCGGCGGGATCTGCGGGAAATAGCGGGTGAAGGTGGTTTCGGTCGGCGGAACGGCGATCACAGAAATCACCTCGCCGCCTTGCGCCTTGATGGCGGCGGTGAAGAAGTCGCGATGGTTATGCCCGAAATTGTAATCGGGGATGAACATCGTCACCTTCTTGCCGAGCGTCGAGCTGACCCAGGGCGCCATGGCGTGCACTTGCGCATGCACATCGGTGATCCCCGGCTGGAACACATAGCGGTTGAGCGCGCCTGACGGCAGCAGGCTCGCTTCCGAACAAATGAAATAGGGCATCTTCAATTCGCCGGCGCGGGGCGCGGCGGCGGCGACCACATGCGAGAAGAGATGGCCGAACACGGCGTCGACCTTGTAATCGGTCGCGAATTTCTCGATCAGTTCGGTGCCGCGCTTGGGATCGGTGCCGTCATCCTCGACGATCAGCTCCACTTCGCGGCCATTGATGCCGCCGGTTTCATTGACCAGCTTGATCGCCGCCGCCGCCGTCCGCTCATACCAGCGCCCATAGGAGGCGCCGATGCCGGTACGGTGGATCGGCGCGCCAAACTTGATCTTGCCGTCGGCGGCGAACGCCGGCCGGAGCACCGCCGGACAGGCGAGCGCCAAAGCGCCTGCGCCCAACGTCTTCAACGCGCCGCGCCTGGTGACGGCGAATTTTTCGGATTGCCTTGTCATTCTGGTTCCCCTTGCTTCTGTTCTGATCACTCTCGGAAGCCTGCGCCGCCGGGCCTTTGCAGCCTCTTTGCGGTTTGAGCGTATGCGCTTGAATTACCGGGGAAGGATAACAAAGCTTAATTTGTTTGCAAGGGGATATTTTGGGCAATATCCCGAGCAACTGATTGTTTTATCTGTTTATTTTTCGAGGACAAACGTCCCGCAGCGACAGCGGGAGGCAAACAGGACCCAAACTGGAGCGTTGACGCTCATGACGTCGGTTTTTGAAACCCATGCGGGTTGAAACGGAGCATGCCGCTTATTTGTATGCAAACAATGTTGTCCGGAGCGGGCGGGATGTCAAGCGGGGGAGCGGAGTGCGGCATGGCATGGGACAGCGAGGAAGTAGGCAAGCGATTTTCGTTGAGACAGGTGAAGCGGAATTGAAAATCATACGCGGATTTTCAATTGAGTGAACCAGTGCATAAGCATTTGATTTTAAAAATGTCGTGTCCTGGTGCGCTAGAGTTGCGCTAGATTTATTCGTCGCACTGAAAGCGCATTCTGAATGGAGTTACGTATATCTTACACGCCTTTTTATTAAGGCGGCATTTTTCACCATTGCAAGGGCGGCGACAGAATTATTTTCACTTTATGGAAATTTGGAATCTCCAAGCCGAAGCGGAAAGACTGAGTGTCCATAAGCATCAGGGTGAGCGTACAATTCGAAGCTGAACGAACTGCAAATCACGTTTCATTGTGCCGCGTCCATGAAGTAAATGCTGTTTGGTGAAAAACATAACCGGCTGATCCCCATCTAAAGTATCGTAAATTCGCGATTTGCTGTTGGGATCCAACATAGAGGGATACATCAGGAAGTAGTCAGACTGTTGCTCCCGAGGTTTTGTCGGGGCCGCCATCGCAAGTCTTGGGGTGGACCATTCCACTAAGTTTTTTGATACAGAATAGTAGAAGCCCGTAGTCACCTTGCCATCGACATTAAGTCGCCCCGAAAAGGCGGCGATCCACATACCGCTTTTCTTGTCGAATATTACAGAGCGCACTTCTCCAACCAACTCCTTCGGCGCGACAATCGCACAGTCGAGAATGGCGCCTTTTTCAGCTGACTTGATCGAAAATTGCCTACCATCCCATCCAAGCCATTCGTGGGGCTTTGAAGGATCCGCGTTGCGCAAAAGGCAGTTGCCACTCTTTGTCCGACCTGCGGAGCCGCGCCACACGAATGTGAAATAGTGATCTCGCCACCTGAAAATATTACTCGTTGTAAAAACGCCATATCGCTCTTCTCGCCCCTCGGGAAAATCGTCACCCGCAGTAGCGACTGCTCGCTTAGCCTCCGGCTCCAAAGAAAAGTTCGTCCCGCCATCTAGGGAACGCGCCGCCAGAATGCGGTTCACCCAGCATCGCCCTGGCTTCCCATCTTTTTTGCAACCTTGGCCAAGCATCACGCTGGTCAGATCGTTGCTCACTAGCGCATAGACATTTTTGCCATCCGGCGTATACACGGCTTCAATCCAGAGCGCCCCCAAACCGGAATTGGCATAGGCGCTGCTACGCAACACAGATCTGCAGCGTGGTTGAACATTCAACAAGGTGTCGCCCTCCAACACCCAGTTCTCACGATGCGTCGCAAGCAGCAAAGTCTTGCCATCGTAACGGCGAAACGCCCTGGCCGGACTGTCAGGAATGAATTCCGCTTCGCACCTGTCCACCTCCCAAGAGTAAAGCGTCTTGATCTCGCCGACGGCTTCCACCCGGACATCCGCCAGCACATATGAACAACTAAGGCAGATAAAGATCAGAAACAGCGCCCGCACAGCCCGCATCGCCATTTCAGTCTCCTGGTTTCTACTTACCGGCGCGGTTTCGCACCCAATCAGAATTTGCGATGTTGTGCGGTGTGCCGTGCATTTACTCGATATATGACTCAACAAACAGCTTCATTATGGCTGCTACGACATCGCGGTTCACATGCACACCGTCCTCAATATATGCTAGATCGCGGCGCATGTGAGTAACGAATTCGTAAGACGGAAAATAGTCCACAAAATCGTATTTCGATGCGATCCAGTTCGCCGCACTGACAAGCGTGCTCTTCGAATATGTGTTGGCAGAGATGACATCCGCCCCCCCAAAAGTTGCGTGCAAAGGGACAGGCGATGTCGTGAAGACAATCTTAGCCCTATCATTTGTCTGGGCTTGGATTATTGAAACGATGTTCTCAAGCATGTCCATCACTTGAGGCGCGGCTAAATTATGAAAGTTGTAACGAGCACCTGCCTTTACGGTTGCCATTGTCGCTGCGGGCGATCGATTGACGTAGATATGATCATGCGTATCCAACCACGCTTCGGTGAATCCAAGCGTAACTACAACAACGTCCGCGCTTGAAAGCTGCGCGTATGTCGACACAAGAATACCCCGCGCAATGTCAAATTCCTCGCGGGTTAACGGGCGGAACCCGGAAAGCAGCATATCGTACCAATCGTCACCGACCTGGAGCGCGGCGATCTCCATTGGGTTTGGTCGAGATCCCAAAGACAGCAGATCTCGCATTGACGCAGGCGTATAGACGTTCAGCGCTCCGTTATAGGCTTCAGATTTGGCCAGGGCATAATATGTGGCTGGGAATAAAGCACTTAATGTTAAAGAAGTAATGTTTAGCGCCTGCAGCGCACTTTCTACTTCCCTTGCAAAGCAAGAGCCAATAGTAAAAAAATTCGCATCTTTTGAGATTTTGAATTTAGGATTTATCTTTAAATCCGGGAAATGACCACTGATCCGCTCAAACCCAGAGCCGCCCTTACCGGTGGATGACCATATACGTTGCTTGTTTGTAGATGCAGTTTTTTGCGCCACACCAAACTCTACTTGATCCCCAATCATAAGGCCCTCTCTGATGAGATTAGAGTACTCCACCGGTCAAAGCATGTGAAACCATAGTTTTGACCAGGTTTGTCATTCATGTCGTCACACTCTCTACAGTCTATCTAAAGCACGGCTCTAGCAACCGTTCCTCTCGTACTGAATGGGCTTTTCGAGCGATATCACCTTTCCTTCAAACGAGCGGCTCTTGAAGCAAGAGTTAAGCGATAGCAGTACTGCAGAAGTATGACCGACACCATCAAATATACTCAGCGGACCGCAATATCTGAACGACCTCCGTCTCGCGTCAAAAACAACTACGAGCTCAGTTTATGCCGCCTAAGCAAGCAAAGCCACCAAGACAGTAAGCAAACCGCTCCACCACAACCACAACGGGCGCGTAGCAAAAAGCGACCTCTGCCCTCGAATTCTAAAGCAACACCAACCCAAATAGCAACCTACTTTAAGCTACCTCGCGACCTCAACTTACCAAAGTAAAAATAATTACTATTTTACCCCAGTTGAAAACTTAAAGTTTTACACGCCTTGTAGTCTCTATTCCAGCTGACGTAAGAAGATTGAAATATATGGATTTTAGAGCTTTACGCTTTGATACGTAATATTCTTCATCCCAAACAAATGTGTCTTTCAAGCTGCTGGCAGTAATATTCTTAACATCTTGCTCAAGAACGACCGGTATACCCATTGTTTGGCACATCTCATATACACGGCTATCGTGCGCGATACATCCAGCGGGCGTCCCAGCTTGGATAGCAAGCATTGCACCGTGAAACCGAGTTCCCACCGCAAAATCACATTGGCTCAGATCGTCCATCCAGTGACGAATATCCGTATATGCTCGGGCATACCGACGGCACCAAACCTTAAAGGCATCAGTCGGGAGATGTGGCGCAACATATTTGCGATGCATTTCCATCGCAGTGTCGCTGAGCTTATCAAATTCACCGCGCCCCAAACGTATCATATCGATAGCGTGTTGTACGATATAGAGCCCGCCTGAACTAGTTACGATGTCAGCCAAATCTCTTTCTAATTTGTCTAGCTTTGGAACAAAAGGAATACCTGCAGTGACAGCGACCTTTTGAATTTCCTCGTTGTACTTTTTCGATATTTTTCGAATGAAATTTTCATCTGGTGCAATGAAGTTTGACGGGCATCCCATCACGACTGCGCTATCACCAAAACCAAGCTTTTCCAACTGGAGCCGAGTATATTCGCCTCTAACTCCAAGATTTGGTCCACCGGTCGGAGACAGTGACGCCATGGTCTTAACCCAACGCAAAGTCCCCTCAGACAAACTAATGTCTTGAGACTGGCTGGCAGCTTGCGCGCCCAGACCGATGCCGATTACCGGCAATTGGGCGGCTTCAAGCCTATCTGCAAGAGCGCCAAGATCTGTGTGGCTCCCTAGCTGATTTGCCAACGGCATTACGATTATGTCACCCGCTTCTCGCAATTGTTCAGGGGATGCGCCTAAATGCATTACTTTGCATGGTGATCCAATGTGTTGAATTACGGCGAACTGAAAGGCCATGTTTCCAGTATTGCCACCCGTCAAATCAAATATTTGATCAGCCGACAGAGTCCATGGATCCGGCAAATATGGACTTAAAGTTAAAACGATTACTCGCACTGGATTCCCCCGTCGTCTTTGATTGTAACGTTCTTCATGTTGCCTATCTTTCGGCAGAGATCAAGTTGTATATTTCTCCCGTCTGGAACGCCGTTTCGGAAATTGTAGGTGGCGTGCTAATCGTGGACCTGAGAGAGTCAAGTCTGTTCCTATTTTCCGCCAACTCCTTGAGCAAATTCGCCAAAGCCAACCCGCTCCCTGCCTGAAAATGAAAGCCGTCCAGCCCAGGCCTGACCTTTTCCTTCATGCCGCCGATATCTGAGCAGATTACCGGACGGCCGCGCGCCAGGGCTTCCTGGATCACCAGTGGTGAATTCTCCCACCAGATCGACGGCACGAGCACAGCGTCGACGGTCGCCATGAGTTGCGACACCCGACTGTTGTCATAGGGGCCGAAATAATTGATGTTGCCAGGCGCGTCCTTGATCCTCGCCAGGAACTCCGCCTGGAGATCCGGCGGCTGAGAACTGTAGTCACCGTGGATATCGATGCGGATGGAGGTATCTTCGTCGTTGGCCAGGATTTCGGCGGCGTCCAGAATGACGTTCACGCCTTTCAGCTTGGAGATCTGACCGAAGAAGCCAACGCGCAGCACGCCTGACGCCGATGCGGGCTCGTCATCGCGTCGAGGTTCAATATGCGGACTGCCATTCTCGATGACCGACATCTTCTCCCTGTCGACGCCCCATTCGATATAACGTTCGGCCAGGAAATGACTGGGCGAGATGAAGTGATCCACTTCACCGAAATAGCGCATCAGATAGGCTTTGCGCAGGAAAAAATCCTGCGGCGAATGTTCGGGAAAACATTTGGCGCATTCCCGGGCGCCGCTCTTGTTGCACAGCATGAAGTTGCCCCGCTTCACCATCTGTCCAAAATGGTTGCAGATCGCCAGGAACTCATGCAGCGTCAGAATGACCTTGGCCTTGGGACAGACATCCTTGACCAGCTTGAACATCTCGACGCCGAAATTGGTGTAGTGATGAAAGTGGACGATGTCGGGATTTATATCGGCCAGGAGCTCGCGGGCGTGCTCGAAGAACATCGCGTCGGTGTTGCCGTGAAGGAAGTGATTGAACGCACCGCCTGCATAGACATAGCTGCGATCATCAAAGGGCTGTGCAAAGACCACGCCATCCTTGCGTTCAATCTTGTTTGGGGCCGCCGATAGAAACCAGCCGTCGACATCGCCCGTGTCGAGCAACTGATTATAAAGTTGGAACGCGGCGATCTCCGCGCCGCCGTTGGACAGGCGCGGATCCATGTGGCTCACCATCAACACCTTGAGCGGGGTCCGGGACTTCGCCTGTGGCTGCGCGTTCTTCTGGTTTTTCTTCATGACGACGAATCCGTCCGGTTCCGCAGATGATGTCACAGTTGCCCGAGCCTTGTTTTGCATAAGCGCCATCATACGATCTGGAAGACGGTTTCGACCGGCTGGCGGTCGGTGAGATTTTGATCCCAGCGCTCAGCGAAAGTCCAGGCGTTGAGAAGCGTCAGGTTCAGGCGCCCCCGATTGACAGCCTTGGACTGTGATTGACGCTCGAGATGATACAGGACAGTGCCGAAATCCACGGCGCACTCAAAGCCCATAGCCTTGATTTTCATGCACAGATCCGCGTCCTCAAAGTCGCCGATGATATAATCTTCGTCAAATCCGCCAACGGTCTCGGCTAGCGATCGCTCCATGACCATGCACGCGCCGGTGACCGCCGGAACAATCTCAACTTCAGAACTTGCCGGAGGTCGCCGCCCCTTGGACGGGTGGAAAGGAAACAGCAAGTTGCCAAACTGCCTGTTTCGTTCGAAGTCCATACCAATGTGCTGGATGCTTTCGTCGTCGAACAAAAGCATGGAACTGATAATGCCGATATCTGGCCTGTCTCTCAGGGTTGACAGCAGGCGCGTTATCCAGTTTCCGGTCTTCGGGATGACATCAGAGTTCAGAAAAACCAGATATTTCCCCTTGGCCACACGCATGCCAGCATTGCTGGCGCCCGCGAAGCCTAGATTTTGCTCGGGGATAACCAAGCGAATTGGCACGCCATATTTTATATAGCTCATCTTCACGAGTTCGAGACACTCTTCTTTACGCTCGGGTTGGTCGAGAACGTAAATTATCTCGTCTTCGGCGTGTTCATCCTTGTCAAACAATGCGGTTTGATACGTCAAGAAATCCAGCCGGCCATAGAGTGGAATAACGATCGACGCGCGCGGATTGGACGGCGGAGCGCCGGCCACAGCTTCCCAACAGGAAGGCTTTTCCGGCAGTCTCGCTCTGTTGATCGCCCGCGCTGGCGTCGCCAGCACATCTTGCAGGGCTGGAATGAACACATCGGCTGAGAGCACAACGTCATTGAGCATTCTGGTAATGGCGGCTATGCCGGCGCGTTTCGCGGGCGGCAGCGCCCGGTATCCTATGCGCCCGTTGGCCAATCGAAGCTCAAGATAGGCTTTGTTCGCCGTGAGGTCTTTCAATGCAGCGAATGTGGTGAAGCCCCATCGCGAATGCGTCAAACCCATAGCGCTGCCGAATGCCTGACCAATGTCTGGCCGATCCGTGGTGATCCAATGATCCAAAAGATTCGGGGAGGAGAACTCATCTGACCTGACGCGGAGTCCAACAACCTGTTTGTTCGGATCCAGAAGCCATCCGATGATGACCGCGCCTTCCCCGGGGGCAATGAAGGTTTCGTCTATTCCGATCTGAACCTCTGGCCCCAACTGGCTAATTGTGTCGGATCCGTCGAAAATCGAGTTTTCGATCAAGGACTTAAAAAACTCGGGCGCGGCCGATAATGCGTTCTGGCATCGGATACGGGCCTCAGTAACGGCTGTTTTTTCGTCGATTTTATGCGCCGCGTCCGATGAGCGCAGGATGCATTTGTTCCCAGCGTCGACGCAAATACTGGAAAGCGCACCATCTGCGCGGCCCGCCGGGAAATACAAGATAAAGCCAGATCCGAAGGACTTTACATCTTCTCTGTCAAAGAAACATATCTCGGCCAGAGACTTTATATGCGTTCCACTGAAATCGACGGTGACATTTGGACTATCGGCGTCGGCTTGGCTCTCATTACGGATCCATCCCCCCACGATCCATCCCTGGAGCGACGGACAATAGCTCCAGAAATCGATATAGCCGATTTCTTTTGCGGACTCAGCTGAGTATGTCTGAAGACTTGTTTCCGCGGACTCTGCAATATTTAGGTTAACGTCTAAATTGACTGGAACACGGCGTATCTCAGCATTGAGAACTTCACTTACATCTACAGAGGCTGATGCCAACTCAGACGCGCCATACATCAATCTTAAAACCACTGAATCGGAATTGGATGGTCCGATTTGCGATTTAATGCTATCAAAATACGGTTCAAGCGAAATCTGGAAACCCAAACGCTTTCCCGCCCTGGCGGCAGAAAAGGGAAGTTCGTAACGAAAACAATTGATGTCCACAGGTATAACGACATCGCCGCATGTTAGGTTCAACGTTTTAAGGCGAACCGGATCATGCCACATGCCCGGGGCGTAAATCCATCCTGCAACATAGCTGAACGTACTTGGATCAAAACCACCTGTAGGTTCGAAATCGACGACACTTAGCCCGGATAGATCAAAATCCCTCTCTCCGTGACCTTCAAATTCAATTTCTATCGTCTCGCCCCTGAGATCGCGGCTTGTGATGGGGTGATCCGATTTGAAGCCGTAGTAGTTAAGGTCCGATTCACTGGGTAAATCTGGGCGCGGGAAAAGTCCCTCTATTCGGAATTTCTTCCGCCCAATCTTCATTGTTACAGCGTCGCTTTGTGTTAGCGGCCTTGAAGTTGAAATCCACCCGTCGAGGACAATAAAATTCTGTGACTTTTCGATGGCTTCAATGCAGGCATCGAAGGTAAGAAATTCACCAACTTCCGTGTCTTCTAGCATTTTCAGCTCCCCTTAATTCGAAAACGATATTAGGAGTGCGTTCCGACAATATTCATCAAATACTTGCCATAATCGCTCTTGCCATACCGCGCCGCCTGCTTCTCGAACGTCTCCTTGGACACAAAGCCCTGCAGCAGCGCCACTTCTTCCGGGCAGGCGATCTTGAAGCCCTGGCGCTTCTCGAGCGTGCGCACAAATTCGCCGGCTTCGATCAGGCTGTCCGGCGTGCCGGTGTCGAGCCAGGCGTAGCCGCGGCCCATGATCGACACTTTCAGCTTGCCCTGTTCGAGATAGATGCGGTTGACGTCCGTGATCTCATATTCGCCGCGCGCGGAGGGTTTCAGATTGGCGGCGATGTCGATGACGGAGGAATCGTAGAAATAGAGGCCGGTGACCGCCCAGTTCGATTTCGGCGCCGCCGGCTTTTCTTCGATCGAGACAGCCTTCATCTTGTCGTCGAACTCCACCACGCCGTAGCGGTCGGGATCGGCGACGTGATAGGCGAAGACGGTGCCGCCGGTGAGATTGGCGCGAGCGTCGGCCATCAGTTTTGGCAGGCCGTGGCCGAAGAAGATGTTGTCGCCGAGGATCAGGCAGGAGGGGGACGAGCCGACGAAATCGGCGCCGAGCACGAAAGCCTGGGCGAGGCCATCGGGCTTTTCCTGGATGACATAGCTCAGCGAAATGCCCCATTGCGAGCCGTCGCCCAGCAATTTCTGGAAATGCGGCATGTCATGCGGGGTCGAGATGATCAGGATCTCGCGGATGCCCGCCAGCATCAGCGTGGTCAGCGGATAATAGATCATCGGCTTGTCATAGACCGGGATCAGCTGCTTGCTGAGCGCCAATGTCATCGGATGCAAACGCGTGCCGCTGCCGCCCGCCAGAATAATGCCCTTCATCGTCTTCCCCTCTTATGCGTCGGACGCTGTCGCGCCCCGATCAACCCAGTAACGTCGCGACCACTTTGGCGGTCGATTGCCGCCATGGCGGCAGCACAATGCCATAGATCTGTTGCAGTTTTTCGCCCGACAGCCTGGAATTGGCCGGGCGCTTCACCGGCGATGGATATTGATCCGAGGTGATCGCCGTCACCGTCACCGGCTTGCGGCCGAACGCTTCGGCGCAGGCGAAAATCTCGCGCGCGAAATCGGCCCAGTTCGCCTCGCCAGACCCGGTGAGATGGAAGACGCCGCGATACTTATTATCATCGCTTTCGACCATTTTCTGCGCCGCGAGGATCATGGCGCGGGCAATGTCTTCGGCCGAAGTCGGGCAGCCGAACTGATCGCCGACGACGGACAGCGCATCGCGCGTTTCGCCAAGCCGCAACATGGTCTTCAAGAAATTGGCGCCATAGGGCGAATAGACCCAGGCGGTGCGGAAAATCGCATGGTCATCCGTCGCCGCCGCCACCTGGCGCTCGCCTTCAAGCTTTGAGGCGCCATAGACCGAGGTCGGGCCGGTCGGATCACTTTCCAGATAGTGCTCGGCCTTCGAGCCATCGAAGACATAGTCGGTGGAGAGATGCAGCACAGGCACGCCCAGCGCCCTGGCCGCCTCAGCCACCGCGCCGGCGCCGGCGCCGTTGATGGCGAAAGCCGCGTCCTTCTCGGTCTCTGCCTTGTCAACAGCCGTATAGGCGGCGGCAGAGACGATCGCGTCGGGCCGCGCCGCCTCAAGTGCCGGCAGGATGGACGCGGGGTCTAGAAGATCCACGTCAGGGCGGCCCACGGCGATGATCTCGACGCCCATCTCCGGGCCGAGCGCAATCATCGAGCGGGCGACCTGGCCCTCCTTGCCTGTCACGGCGATGCGAAGCGGGCTCACGCTTTTTTCTCCAGCGTGCCCAAACGTTCGCCGGAATAGACGCCGTCGCGCAAGGGCCGCCACCACCATTCATTGTCGAGATACCAGGCGACCGTCTTTTCAATGCCGGTATCGAAATTTTCCAGCGCCTTCCAGCCGAGCTCGGTTTCCAGTCGCGTCGCATCGATCGCGTAGCGCGCATCGTGACCGGGCCGGTCGGTGACATATTTGATCAGCGCTTCATGCGGCTCAGCCTTGGGCCGCATCTTATCCATGAGCGCACAGATGCGCTTGACCACGTCGATATTGCGGCGCTCATTGCGTCCGCCGACATTGTATTTCTCGCCGAGCCGGCCTTTCGAGGCGATCAGATGCAGAGCGCGGGCGTGATCTTCAACATAGAGCCAATCGCGGATGTTGACGCCCTGGCCATAGACCGGCAGCGGCTTGCCATCGAGCGCATTGAGAATAATCAGCGGGATCAGCTTTTCAGGGAAATGATAGGGGCCATAATTGTTCGAGCAGTTCGACACCACGACCGGCAGGGCATAGGTGCGATGCCAGGCGATAGCCAGATGGTCGCTGGCGGCCTTGGAGGCCGAATAGGGCGAAGACGGATCGTAGGGCGTCGTCTCATGGAAAAGCCCCTCGTCGCCCAGCGAACCATAGACTTCATCGGTGGAGACATGCAGGAAGCGGAACGCGTCCTTCTCATCGCCATCAAGCCCGCCCCAGTAACGGCGTGCGGCTTCCAGCAGCATAAACGTGCCCATCACATTGGTCTGGACGAATTCCGCCGCACCGGTGATGGAGCGATCGACATGGCTTTCGGCCGCCAAGTGCATGACGCGGTCGGGCTTGAAGGATCCAAAGGCCTCATTCATCGCCTGGCCGTCGCAGATATCGGCCTTCAGGAAGTGATAGTTGGGCGCGTTTTCGATGACCTTCAGCGAGGCCTCATTGCCGGCATAGGTGAGCTTGTCGACATTGAGCACTTCGGCGCCGACGTCGCGCACGAGATGGCGGACTAGGGCTGACCCGATGAAACCGGCGCCGCCGGTGACCAGAATACGCATTTCAGACAGTCTCCCCGGAGGCGGCATAATGGAATGAAGGTGGAAGATCGGCCAGCTTCGGCTGGACCTTGTCCTTGTCAGACAACACGGCCGCGCTCATGTCGAACGGCCATTCGATGCCGATATCGGCATCGTCCCAAAGCAGGCCGCGATCGTCCTTGGCGCTATAGGGCGCTGTCACTTTGTAGTGGAGGATCGTATCGGGAACCAAGGTCGCAAAGCCATGGGCGAAACCAACGGGAATCCAGAGCTGCGCCCCGTTATCGGCGGAAAGCTCAGCACCCACCCATTGCCCATAGGTCGGCGACCCCAGGCGGATATCCACGGCAACATCGAAAATCGAACCCTGTATGCAACGCACCAGCTTTCCCTGGCCGAAGGGCTCCAGCTGGAAATGCAGGCCACGCACGGTGCCCGGCGTTGCGGAAAGGGATTGATTGTCCTGCACGAAGCTTACATCGGCAACGTTTTCACGAAACCAGGAATCCTTGAACACTTCCGAGAAGTATCCACGATTGTCACCGAAACGGGCAGGCGTGATTTTAACAACATCGGGGATAGCTAGACGTTCAAACTGCATCGACAATCTCCAGACTACACTATCAATATTCAGGATTTCCCATTCTTCGCAAGTGCGAAATTGATGTTGCTCGTCTGAACTTTGTGGTTGGTTAACTCGGAAATCCCGCAGCCGAGGTTTAGCAGGCCAACTTTCATTGTTATCGTCGGCATTAAATCCAACCGCGACGCCGACCACATTTTTGCAGCTTGTCGCGCTCCAATCAGTCAATTCAAAACCTCAAAAAATGTGCATTTTGTTAGGTAGTGCTCCGATCCTAAGTTACCGCATTGATCATGCTGAACAATTTTTCTCGTCAAATTCCAGTCGCTCTTTGAGCCAGTCGGAAACACAATAAAAGCCGTGGAAACCAGACTTTTTGTGAGGGATTTTGAAACAGGCGAGAGTTTTAACGGACCAGGAATTCAAACGGCTGCTGGCGGTCGTAGCGCAGGGCAAGCATGCGGGCAGGAACCGGCTCGCGCTGATGCTGTCGCACTTCGCCGGCCTACGCGTAGGTGAGATTGCCGCTCTGGCTGTCCAGGACGTTCTCGATAGCGATGGCAAGGTGCGGGAGCAAATCCGGCTACGGGCCGAGATCACAAAGGGCGGTGATGCCCGGGTCGTGTTTGTCGGCGAGAAACTGCGCCGTGAGATAGAAAGACACCGGGCGGAATGGCCTCAGGAACGACCGGCGGCCGCGCCGCTTTTATTGACCCAGAAGCAAACCGCATTCTCCGCCAACACTTTGTGCCAGCTCATGGCCCAACTCTACGGCCAAGCCGGTCTTGATGGGGCTAGCTCGCACAGCGGTCGCCGATGGTTCATCACGCGCCTCGCCCACTCCGGTGTGAGCCCGAAGGTTATCATGACGCTGGCCGGTCATAAGAACCTGACGACGACGCAGCGCTATATCGATGTCCGCGACGAAATGATGAAGGCGGCGGTAGAGCTTTTGTAGGCCAAACCGCTCGCATGATTGAAGGGATGTGCGCCGCGATAATCTTTTAAAAAGAAACTGCGAGCATCATCCACGCGGTTTAAGGTTAGTCCGGAAGGGTCTGGAAGATGGGCACGCCACGAAGCAGGGTAACAGGCCTATCCCCTTATAATGTGCATGGTTCCGTTCTGGACCGGGCGTCCTATCGGAACGTTGTCGACAAAAGAGACCGATTTCAGAACGACGCGGTAAACCCCAATTCCGATAGCGCGGTGGAGTTCTTGGAGCGGCTGGAGGTCCTTCACGAAATAGCTGGCTTCATGGCGGCACGGCCAGGTGTCACGCGTCCAGGGCTCCCCGCACGATACACCTACAATCGAGCCGATCCGGCGACCGTGCTGTCGCTTGTGTATTTCCAAATTACACGGGGCGATTTAACGCCTGGGGCTGGCCCACAGCCAGTGTCGCAGATTCTTGAAGACATGAATGGCATTCAAGAGGACGGCATGCTCCCTGACGAGCGGCGGGTCATCGCACTCCTAGAAGATTACCTCGAAGAGAAGCTCCCGCGTAGGGTGGAAGAAGAAACGCTTAGGTTCAACCGAAGCCTGCAGCACACTGAACGCTTTCGACTGGCCGATGGCTTCCACTCTTCTGCCCGCTATAACTCTACATCTAAGAAGGCTGCGGCCTCGACCTTTCTCAAGCGACAGACAGTTTGGCGAGGTCAGCTGTCGTTTAATGCCTGCCAAGCGCTCGCCATTTTCGAAGCTGATTTAGCCAGGCTTACCTCCATCGATCTGTCGCGGCTTGAGACGAAGTTCCATGTTTCGCGACTTCCCTCCCATGACCACCTCACGATGGTTGGCTCGCGAACGTCGCGGATCGCCATCAGCATGGCGGCCTCAATTCCGCGGAAACAGTCAAGTCCGATCTCTCAGCTCGATCCGGTGCTCGCCGCTTTAGTCGCCCGAAAATACCACGCTTACCTGACTGCACAAAAACTAGCCATTTCAACTCGCGGAAGATATCCGCCTAAAGATCTGATTTTTCATCACTATTTTTCGCTGGTCTAATTCTCAGTTGCCGAGCTATTCGGTGAGCTTAAGGCCCTCCGACCGTGTCTAATCCTGGCATCGTTAGCCAACCAAAACAGGAGACAGACATGGCTGATACGTTTGAAGAGCGTCACAACGAAGCCTATGCAGCCGATGCCGTGGTGGCATCGGACACAACCATCGCAGCAGCGAAGGTCGGCGCAGGTAGCGAAACAGAGGTGGTCAAGGAGGTGGCGGCGGAGTTTGAAGCCGTCGCCCCGACCGGCGGCTGGCCGGCATGGTCCGAAAAGCGACACCAGCTCGGTCAGCAAAGTCAGCACGAATACGAAGGGTCGCGGCAGACGCAAAAGAACGCGGTAGGCCACCTCGTGATTGAGATCGCCTGCGGCCCATCCAGGGATTGGAAGGGCGACGCATACGCCCATCGGATAGATGTGCCGAAGAGCCGGCACGCGCAGATGCCAGCGGTCGTGGTCACCTTTGGCGGCACCACCTCGACTGAGACAGCCAAAAAGGCGCTGTCCGCGTTCCTTGACCGGATGGCAGCGGCTGTCGGTTGGCTGGTCACCCAGGTCAAGAAGCGCCCGACGGATTTTCCGGCGAGCGAGCTTGGCGTCGAAGCGGTTCTGAAGCTCATCGACGACAATGGCGGCTTCTCCGAAATCGCGAAACTACAACGCATCGCGTTGAAGGAGATTGCGGTCGGCGGTCGGCGTCCGGCGAAGATCAAGCTCGATCCTGCGGCTCAAAAGAAGAGCCACGTCGATCGGGCGCTCGATCTGCTCGTCAAGCACGCGCCAAGCCCCGGCGCGACGATGAAACTGGGATTCGTCTATGATGACGGCGCGAGCAGGTCGGTGGGCGCGGTCATCGAGCCGAATGACGACGTGATCGAGCGCGCGCTGCTTGACCTTAAGGTCGTCGATCCGCTCGTCGATCAGCTGGGCGAACTTCTTCAAGCCGGCGAGATGGTGGCTGAAGAATCGTCCACCGCGCTGGTCAATCCGCTGGATGATCCGGAAGACCCTGAAGAGGGCTACCGGAAGGCGTTTCGCCATTTCGTGTTCGAGGATGACAAGCCGGTCGTGATTGCGCCGATCCTTGTAAGCTCGTCCGTGATTGTGCGGGCGGCACCGATCGAGCCGATGTTCGGCCGTCCGCTCGGGAAGCCCTGCCATTTCCGGACACGCGAGCGTCGGATCATGGAGACCAACATCGCCGAACCGGCACGCCGTGGCGCGTTCTCTGCTTATGTCGAAGACGCCGGCGATACCCTTGGGGTCTTCCGCATCGTCGTGACGACGGAGGTTGCCGCCGAGAAGACGGACAACGGCCGCAATGTCGGCGTTCTCGTCGAGCCGCTTCGATCGGCGCAGGATAATCTACCGCTGGCAATCGACCTCGACCGCTTTAACGTCCAGATCGAAGGCAACGTCAGCCACGACCTCTGGAAGCGTCGTCACAAGGACTACGTGGCGAAGTCGCACAAGGAGGACGACACCAAAACGGTTCAGAAGCACAGCTTCACCACGACCGAGTGGACGATCCGATCGGCCAAGAAAAACGATCGCTGCGATTTCCAGGGATCGGGGGCGGCGACCGATGTCGAAGTCTTTCCGGCGGACTTCAAGCGGGTCAGTGAGGTCATCACTTCGCTGCCGGTCATCGGCGAGATAACTGTGAAGGCCGCCCGCCACATCGGTCTGGTCATTGCGTTCTCCACCGAGCACTTCGCTTACGAGGTCTACATCCCCGCCCGAACCACGGCAGGCGACCGGACGGCGGCGCTCTTGCTCCCCTACTCGGTCTGAGCCGATCCGGCCCAATCCCCAAGGCGGGGGTGTTGCCCCCCGCCTTTTCAGTTTCAGCGAACAATCTTTTAAAAAGAAGGGACGGCCGCCAATGGCTATCGATCTCAGCATCCATTCGGACGCTCATGCTCTCTATCTCCCGGCGATCAACGAGAGCTTCGCACGCTATCCCCTGACGCCGTCGGCGAATGTGTCACGAGCACTGCCCGGCAATATCAGGGTATCCGATCTAAATTACCTATCGCCGAAGAGCCGGTTGTTTCATTACCATGCCGGCCTGCATAGCGCGGCCTTCGGCGCTTACGAAAACGCGCCGACCATCATCACGCAGCGGGACCGCGAGAAAACGATCATAGTTGGGGATAGCGGCGGCTTCACGGAAATCAACGGAGGGCTCCGGGAGCCCCTTGCGGCGTTCCGACCCAAGTCTCTTGCGTGGCAGGAGAAGCATTGCGATGTTGGCATCATCTTGGATGTCCCGACCCGCGCGCTTGACGTGAAAGGCAGCCCCTACACGACCCTCCAGCAATGCTTGGACGTGACCCTCGACAGCATGCGGTTCGCAATCGAGAACCGCTCGAATGCCGAGATGCGCCTGCTCACCGTTATGCAAGGCAGGAGCGGCAGGGAGGCGAAGGCATGGAACGCGGCGGTTGCCCCGCTTCAAAACGATTTTGAGGGTATCGCGCTTGCCGGTGCTACGAAGCTGAACTTTGCGGCCTGGGCTGGCATTCTGGTGGAGATGAGAGACCAAGGCCTTCTCGACAAGTTGCGATGGATCCACGTTCTGGGGACCGCCCAGCCCGGCGTCGGCGTCATGTTGACGGGGCTACAGCGAGCTCTGAGAAAGCACCTCCATTCGGAAATCAGGGTCAGCTACGATAGCTCCCTAGCATTCCGGATCGTGCAGGTGAACAAGCAGATCACCACGGGCATCAACTATGACCGTAAAGACATGCGGTTTTCACGCTACTGCTTCCCGGACCATTGGTCGGCGTTGGACCGATCAGCGCGCTTTCCTTTTTCCAGTCCTCTCGGCGACCTCACGACTATCGGCGACTTCAATCCAGCCAACGCAAATAGCGCGACGGGGTGGGACACGCTCGGGATGCAGATGCTCTCGAACCATGAGGTATTCAAGGAAGTCGCGGCTCTACAAGAGGTGAACCGGCTGGCGGAAGCAGAGGCGGCATCCACTATGGGCGAAACGCCCTGGCCCATTCGGCAAGCCTGGAACGGCTTCGACGCAGTTTTCTCGTCGGAGAGGCCAATGACAGAGCTAGTGCGATACAAGGACTTCCTGAACCACTACGCGGTTGCTGCGGCCATGGAAGATGACGACCGATAGACGGGCTTGCCTCGCCATAGCAGGGGACTTTAGGGGCGCTATCAGCGCCCCTCACTACCGGCCACAGGGGCCAACGCATGGCTGCTGTGCCGGCGAACCGCGAGAAGCTCCCTGCGCTCGCAATGGCGGTCGAGCGCCAGCTTGAGATCCAGCATCGCATGCCCGCTGTTGGGCCGGAGCGACGGCGCAATTCGCCCAAGCCTGTTGGCTAACCCCAGAAGCGCTCCAACACTGGGCTGGCGGCCAGTCGCTACGAGTTGCGAGTAATAGCGCGGGCTGCGGCCGAGCCACACGGTCGAGAACTGCACCTGCGAGCTTGCCAGTCCGAGTGAGCGCATCGCTTGGTAGATTTCAGAAACATTCATTGGGCACCTCCACCCCTATTTATGTGCTCCGCCGGTCCATCCGCCCAAGGTACTAAATATATAGCTTTGATAACACTGGAGATTTTGATGAAGACGCCGATCAAACAGCTTCGCGCAAATATGATGACTAAGCGGGGTAGCGGGTTTACGCGCCGCGATAAAAAGTCGATCGAATATCTGACGGACGCACATAACGAACAGCGCCGCGTGGTGATGGATGCGCTGCCCGCAAAGCATTTGCTGCGCGATCAAATGACGGAATGCGGCAAGCGCGACGACTGGAACAACCTCATTTATTGCCGAGTGCCGCTTTGTCCGAGATGCCATATGCGGGAGCGCACCGTGCAATCGGCGATCGCCATCAAGAGGGAATTCGTCGGCGCGGTGAACGAGGAAATGTCTTTCGCCACGATCCTCCTGCCCGTGCAGCTGGATTTCAGCGGCATGACCGAGCTGTTCGAAATAGAAAAGCGCCGCCTGCGAACACTCATCGATCGACGCCGCAAGAAGGATTCTCGCTGGGACGATTTCCAGCTCATGGGGTGGTGGGAGATCGATAGAATGAGTCACGGCGACTACGAGACTGCGGGTCGGAACACGCGTCTGGCGCTTGATGACCTAGATTTCCCCATTGCCGCCGCTCCCGACAAGACAATCTGGCGGCCACACCTGCATGCGATCGTTCGCCTGGGCAGATTGACTGCTGACGAGGTCACCCAAGCGCTGCGCAAGGAAACCCATACGGGTAGCTATCAAGTCGACCTTCAGCGGTTCCGCACCAACCGCGATTTCGCCGAGAATCTCAAGAACGTGATCCGGTACTCGCTGAAATTCCGCATCGAACGCGACTACAAGCGCGTGGATGCTCAGGACTTCATCGAAGCGGAAAACGCAGAGGACAAGGCCCGCCCACGCGCCTGGTGGCCTGCAGCGGATATAGCCGCCTATGTGGATTGGCTATGCCCGACAGGAAGATCCGGCTTTCAGTCGCTTCGCGTCATCATTGGCAGCAAGGAGGCCGATGAGGCCGATTGCTCTGATGCGGCAGTACAAGTAGAAAACGATGGGAACGGTCTGACACCGGGTGCAGCGATTATCGACCGTGTTCGGAATCGACATAAGGAGAAAGACAAACCGTTGAAGGCTCATGGGATTTCGTGTCTGTCTATCTCTTCGGACTTGAAGATGATCGAGATGACTGGGATGGAGCTGGTGCTCGTTGATGATCATGATGTTCATGGATCATGCATGTATAATAAATCTATACATGATGCTAACTGGACTGGGGAGATGCCCACGGACACCACGTCGGTTAAATCTGCGCCATCGACCTCTGCACCCAATTCTCGATCAGTTGGCGGAGTTGTCGCGGTCCAGCAAAATGCTGATCGGCGCGGCTGAATTGAATGCCTCATCGCGCACCAGCTTGATCCCGAGCAGCGGATGAAGCCGCATAATGTCGGAGATCCAGAGCGGCTGAAACACCGGACCACCATCGGTGAGATTGTGTAGGACATGGACGGCATGACCGTGACAACGGCTACGGAACAGCAGCAGTTCCGCATGGCCGTTCGGATCAAACAACCGCGCAACCGGCTTAACCTCGCCGTCATGCGCAGCGTTCCAGGCGAGACGGGCACAGACTTCCTTGGGGAACATCGCCTTCAGCCGCCCCCATTCGTCCATCTCCAACGCGTGGATCGAGCGCCCCTCTTTTAGAGCGAACGTCACCCGAACACGCCAAAGCGACGTTGTCCGGTACATTCGATTGTGAACAATGCCGACCTCTTCGAAGCGCATCCACATAGGCCGAGCATTCGGCGGCTTGATCTCGCTGAGTGGTGTTGTGCCGATCACCAGCCGGGATGTAGCCAACGCGGCGAGGTCACTATCGAGGACAGAGACGGCGGCTTTCGTATTGGCGTCGCTATCACCTTTGCCGTTGCTGCCCTCGTCCATGCGCCTCTGATCCGATTGTATCGGCTCAACAAAAATCCTTTTTGATGGAAGAGCGAGCACAGACACGGCAGCAGGGTTAATCTGGGCGACCCGCATATTTACCCGGCGGCGTTGCTCGCTGCCCCTGCCCTTACATGCGCCACAAATGCCCTACGGCGCTCGTGCAATGCGGTCATGGGGCGCGCTGCTGCAACGATGCGCGCAGAGAGGGCCGCGTGTGTACGGGGCTCTCCCCCTGAAGCTGCCGCCGCCATAAGATGGAATATTTCCATCTTATGGCCATCGCCCTGGGTCACCCGAACAGACGCAGGATATTCTCCGCATTACTGTTGGCAATGGTGAGCGCCTGGTTTGCCAACTGCTGCTGCGTTTCAAGCGCGCGAAACCGGGTGGACGCTTCGTTCATGTCGGTATCGATGAGACGGCCGACGCCTCTGTCGATGGCATCCATCTTGCCGACGACAGTCTCGCCATGCGCTTGGACCGCTTTTTGCAGACTGCCGAGCGTGCTCATCCGGTCGATCAGCCCTTGCAGCCTTTCGTCGATCTGCGGAATGAGATAGTCCCAAGCCGCCTGGCGGTCTGCGCCGTAGCGTTGGGCATACATTTCGACTGTTCTGATCATGTCGTTGGATTTCGTAATCGGTGCGGTGCTGCCACCTTCCCACGACACCGAATATTGGCTGAAACTGGCGAGCCCCGTTGCGTGCGTATCGCCGTCAGCGCCGGTTACGGTGAGGCTATAGGATGGATCGAACAAGCCATCATCCTCGGGGTCCATGTTAGAAAATGTCGCGGCGTCCATAAAGCTTTCGTTGACGAGCAGCGTATCTTTCAACGCGAGGTCGGAGGTTAAAACCCTGCCATCGGCGTATCCCGTCACGAAAGAATTGACGACTTCGCTTGCCCGAACCGGACTGTTGTCGCCCAGATAGATTAGGTTCACACCGGCAAATGACGAGCTTTGCAGGATGGTCCTGATCTGCAGCATGTGCTGATCGACCTCATGGGCAATCTTCGCCTGCTGCGACCGGTTATAGCCGGGGTCGAGTTGGTCCACCTGATCAACGGCCGACCAGGGAAACGCAATCTTCGGCGTAGGCATTTGCGAGGCCGCGATCATCAGGTTTCGGACTGTGGAGAATTCCTTCTGAATGGCGTCCATGCCGGTATAGGCGGTCGCCAGGACAGCCGATGTGAATTCGATGGCGTCGGACACGGCAGACAGATCGGCCCGCTCCGATTTCATCGTCGTTGCAATCGACCAGTAGGCGGCGTTGTCGGAGGCCGTGGATACCCGCAAACCCGAGGATATCTGGCCTTGGGCCTTTTCCATGCCGCCGCTGATCGAGCGCAACGTTTGTAGCGCGGAGATCGCGCCGCTGTTGGTGTGGATGCTGGTCATGGCCGGCGCTCGCAAGGGCAATTTTCCGCTCGCAGCAAGCCCGCACAGGGTCATGTTATATGCGTTTGCGCAAGCCGCCGGTTAACGCAGTTTTAACACCCGGCCCGCATGCTGGGATCAGCTTCGCACAATTGCAGATTTCCGGTGCGAAACGCAGTCATGCCAGTGACTTGAGGGTATTTATGTTTGCTTTCCAACGGCCGCTCACGGCCTTTTCTACAGGAGCCGCCTGCGCTCTTGTCCTGTTAGCTGGAACAGCACACTAATATAGCGCGATACGCTTTGCCCTGGCTCCCGTCCTTCCTCGCCGCTGCCCAAGGCCGGCGTGGGCTGACAGGGAGATGACATGACCCAAGACCATCCCCGGCCTGGGACGCGGGCCTATTCCTACGTTCGTATGAGCACCCACAAACAGCTATCCGGCGACAGCCTGCGCCGACAGCTGGAAAAATCCCGGTCCTTCGCCAAAGAGCACGGCCTGCGTCTTGATGAAGGCCTCAGCGATATCGGCGTCAGCGCATGGAAGGGCAAGAATGCG
>NZ_JARXVM010000004.1 GCF_029892285.1 Rhizobium sp. SG_E_25_P2 | reverse complement strand
CCGTCCACGTCTCTCTTTCTTCTTAACCAACAATGTCAAAGATCCGACGGCCAAAACCGTCACCGGACAACCAAAGCTGACCACCCGGTCGAAACTTACCCCACATATCCGTGAAAGCCAGTCTCTCTTCTATCCCAAACCCAACACCAAAACCGAAGGTCCAGTCCGAATTCAGAGACGAGCGCGCCTGCCGCTAGAAGCAACCGCCGCCCCCGTCGATGTCCCGGCTTATACAAACCGACCCCCACATCGTCAATAACAAAATTCTATGACAATGAAGAAAGATGATAAGTAATTGATTTTTATTGTGTATATCGATGTCTGCTTCCGAAGGCCGGTTTCGCCCTCTCTGCGCGACCATGGAGAAGGCTGATCCATCTGTCTCCGGAAGGACGTCAGCGCCGGGCCTGACCTTGGAAGCGCGCCGCCATTCGCTCCAGCCATCCGGGGCGATCCGTGAAGGATGCCGCCGACGCCACGCCGGTCAGAAACCACATCAGGCCGCCGGTCTTCACCGAATAGAACGAATTGGAAATGATCATGATCAACAGGAGATAGATGATCATCATCGACCGGAACGTCCATCCGCGGGCATGGGCGACCGGCAGGAGAACGAAGGTCGTCCACAAGCCGATGAAACCGAACAGGCCGAACTTCGTCAGCGTATAGGCGTAGCCGGAATCAGCGGTGAAGACATCCGTCGCTTCAGCGCCGAAGATCACCGCCGCCGGCAAATTGGTCAGGATGATCGCCGTGACCGTGAACCGGCCGGCGATGCCGTTGTCCGTATCGTCATAGCCGACCACGAGACCATACAGGGCGAAGATCGCCAAAAGCAGAAATGGCGCCACGATCCAAATCAGCTTGGGCGTCAGCCGCGAGATCGGCTTCAGCATGGTGATCAGAACGCAGGTATAGAGCCCGAAGCGCGCATCCGCCAGGGCGATCAGCGCCAGGGCGATGGCGATCATGAGCCACCGAGAGCGGCATTCGCTGCGCAACAGGCCCCAGGAATAGAGGATGACGCCGAAATTGCCCATGGAGACCGGCTCCAGAAACACGGACGATACCCGGTGTTGTCCGAGAAACGGCAGGATCGTTCGGGGCTCAGGTCTCGTTCCGGAGATGAACAATCCCGTGGTGGCTCCGTGACTGTCCTGCAGGCTGACGGCGCCGCGCGAAAGATAGTATCCCAGAACATTGAACCATTCGAGATAGACGTCGAGCATGAAATATTCGAACAGGGCCACGAAAAGGGTGACCAGACCGGCCGCAAGCGCCAGCCCATCGGCAAGCTTGTTGTCACGCAGACGCCGGCCCAGGGTGAAGAAGATCGCCGGGCTGACGATATCTCGAATCGCCTTGAGATCCGTCTGGTGCCGAAGGGCGAACAACAGCAGCATATAACTGCCGAAAATCGCCAGGAACAGCGGCAGGCCTGAGCGTCGGTCGAGTGCGGCGAGAAACGCGCCTCCGGTCAGCACCACTTCCATCAGCATCACATGGCTGTCGGACATCGGCATGATGCGGGTATTGACGAAACACAGGAACAGATTGAACGTCAATGTGCCAAGAACGGTGGCTATCGCCACGAACCTTACGAGCTGCGTCGACGGCGACAGCGCGGCGTCCTCAACATCGATCCGGACCGACTGCGCCGCCGCCATCGTGTCAGGCTGCCTGATCGATCATCACGGCGCCGATCAGCCGATCGTCGCCGTCGGGCAATTCGTCGATGAAGCGCCGCAGGCTGATCATATCGACCCCCTGGTCGGCCAGAACGAGAATGCCGTCGGCCTGATCGATCAACGCCGCCTGATGGCGACGCGCCACGGCGCCCCGTCCATCGACGAGGATGGCGTGCGGCTTCCTGAGACGGTTGACGAAGTTTCGGAAGGTCGGGGCCTGGTCGGCGAGCGACGGCGTGTGCGACAGGCGATGAAAATGCAGGATATGCGCCAGGGGAGCGGCTTCGTCGGAGACGTCGTCGGACATGTCATCGCCGTCAGCATAGAGAATATCCAGTCCCTCCGCATGCAGCCCTTCTGCCAATTGCCGGACAAGGCCGGCCGCCGGTCGGGCCCGGCCTGGAGACAGCAGGATCACCACATCGGTCGTCCCGGAGGAGATTCGCTCGCGCAGTTGCGCGACGATCGAGACCAGGCCGCGGCCGCCGATATCCCCGACTGGAGCGCGCGTGCGAAACGTGGCGTTCGCCAGACGGCCCAGCACCGGTGATCGTTCGACCAGATGCGCGATGATGAAAGGGTCCGACCGAGACCCAGCCACCGGCTCGGCAGGCTCATCTCTGGACACGGTTGCGGCAGACGTCGAATCCAGGAGGGCGACCCGCGACGCAACCGCGCCATCGTTTTTCGCGGGTTCTACCTGCGGGGGCGGCAGAAAGAGCTTGCCGCCCAATTCCCGCAAGATCGCCAGGCCGCAACCCGAGATCACGCCGAATAGGCCGCCTGCAACCACGATCATGAGCTTGGCAAGGCTGGATGAGGACGCCGCCGCGACTGCCTTGGAAATGATTCTCGAATTGTTGGTGTCGGCGAGATCGCGCTGCCCGAGTTCTTGCGAGCGCGACAGAAACGTCTTGTAGAGAGCGCGCAGCGTGTCGACCTGGCTCTGCAATTCGCGGGCTTGGATGGCGGCCGCGCCGGCGTCGAAACTTGCGCCGGTCAGGTCGTTCAGCCGGCGCTCGAGCGCTGCGACATTGGCCTCGCCACGATCAACCGCGCTCTTTAGCGACACCCGGATCCGATCGAGTTCCTGTTCGATCGCCTGGCGCATGCCGGCAACCTGGCTCTGAATGGCCTGCATCTGGGGATGGCTGGCGCCGAGCGAAGAGGAGCGCTCGTTCATCTGCGCCACGAGATCGGCATAGCGAGCCCGCATGGTTCCCAGCGGCACGGATGCGATCGCCTCGGGGATAGCCCCGTCCTGCACGGAGCCGACAGTCAAAGACCGCGCCTGGTCGAAACTGGCGCGTTTTGAGCCCAGATCCGCTCGCGCCGCCAGCAACTGCCTGTTCACGCCCTCGACCTGCTGGTCGATCACAAGGCCTTGCTGGCCGGTCGAGACGATCCTGTTGGCCGCCTTGAAGGCTTCCAATTCATTTTCCGCCTTGCGCAGTCGCTGGGCCAACGCCTGCGCCTGCATCTGGAAAGCGTCGGAGGCGCGTTCGGCGGCGTCGGTTTTCGCCTCATGAATCTTCTTCAGGTAAACGCTGGCGACCGCATTGGCGATTTCAGCGGCGCGGGCTGGATCCGGATGCTTGAATGCGACCGCGACCACGAAAGATTGTCCCTGCTGCGTGACGAACAGGTTCTTCTGCATCGCGCCGATCGCCGAGGAGCGCGCGACGTCCTTGTCGGCGGGCGCCTTTCTGACCAGAAACGCGTCATGGGTCAGATCGAGCTTGTCGACCACTTCGCCCAGTATTTCCGCCGACTGGATCAGGTAGATCTGGCTCTCGAGCATCGCCGCATCCTGGGCGGGTCCCGTCACCTGCGGCGCGAGTTCCGTCTGCACGGCCGACAGGCCCTGTGGGTCGATGAGAATCTGCGCGATGGCCTGGGTCGGGGTCTTGACCACGACCGCGTACACTCCCGCCAAGACAACACAGACCGCCGCCGTGGCGACCACGTAGAGCCACCGCCGCAACAAAACGCCCGGGAGTTCGAAAATGTCCATACTGACGCCTTGATTTGGATACGGCTCTGAAATGACGCGGAATGAGCCGCCCATGCGCCCGCGAGTATCGCGACTTATGGTTAACGGAAGATAAATTTCAAGGCGGTTCATCGCCCTCGGATAAATGCGCCAGACATGGTTGGGGGCATCGAATCCACGGGAGCATAAACACAAAAGCCCGCCGCGGGAGGAGGTGCGGCGGGCTTTCGCGAAACTTGACGACGACTGGGAGGAGGAGTGTCGTCGTCCTGTGGCGCACAGTCCTTGGGAGGAGGAGCGGACCGTGCGATCTACAAGGCTTTGCGGGAGGAGGATGCATCACCTTGTTGAAGGTAGGTATAGCCGCATCCGCGAAATCGCGCCAGAGAAATTGCTGCAGTGCAGCTATGCGATTTTAGCAAACCCCAAATGAGAAACCCCGCCAGGGCCTGCGCCAAGACGGGGTTCAGCGGCGATATGGCGGACGAGACTCAGGCCGTCGCCAATTCCTTCTTCACCATGGCGCGCAACGCAATCAGATCCTTCGCGAAGGCGCGAATGCCCTCAGCCACTTTTTCGGTGGCCATAGCGTCTTCGTTCATCATCCAACGGAAGGTCTTTTCATCGACCGTGATCTTGTCCACAGGCTTGACGTGATCGCCCGACAACTTCTTTTCGAGCAGACCATGATCGCCATCGAGTTGCTCAAGGAGAGCGGGGCTGATCGTGAGCCGATCACATCCCGCCAAAGCCTCGATCTCGCCGGTATTGCGGAATGACGCGCCCATGACGACCGTATCGATCCCATGCGCCTTGTAATAATTGTAGATCTCGCGGACGGAGACCACACCAGGATCGGTTTCGGACGTATAGGTCTGCCCCGTGGATTTGACGTACCAATCGAGGATGCGCCCCACAAAGGGTGAAATCAGGAAGACCTTGGCGTCAGCGCAAGCAACGGCCTGGGCCATGCTGAACAGCAAAGTCAGATTGCAATCGATGCCTTCTTTCTGGAGAATCTCCGCCGCGCGGATGCCCTCCCAGGTGGAGGCCAGCTTGACCAGGATGCGATCGCGCTCGATGCCGCGCTCCTTATAGGCGGCGATGACGCCGCGCGCCTTGTTGACCGATCCTTCGATATCGAAGGAAAGGTCGGCGTCGACTTCGGTCGACACGCGACCCGGCACAAGCTTGGAGAGTTCGACCCCGACGGAAATCGCCAGACGATCCGCCACGGACGCGATCACTGCCTCTTCGGCCCCGCCCTGCTTCTTACCCCAGGCGACGGCCTCGGCGACCTGATCCTTGAACATCGGCGTACCCAACGCCTTCAGCACGATTGTCGGATTGGTGGTGCAATCGATCGGCTTGAGACGCGCAACGGCTTCGATGTCGCCGGTGTCGGCCACGACGGTGGTCATGCCGCGAAGTTGTTCCAGTTTGGATGTCACATTGTCCTCCGTTCGAGCTGCACGGCCCCGGCGCGCCGGAGACTCCGCGAGAGAAATATCTGGCTTGTCTATTGCCGGATTGTGCAACATATGTCAAACAAAGAGCGCAAATGTTTCAGAAAAAGTTACGCCTTGCTATCGCACACTCGCCGGCATGACCGTCTCGGTCAACGCGGCGCGGCGCGCAAGGTTGCATCGGCGACGGATTGCCTCCGCGCGAGCAGATGAGAGGGAGACACAGGCGGGTGGTGAAACTCCAGCGAAATAGTCACACGCATCTGATGGATTCGCGCGCGTTGCGGCTCAGGGCCGCCTGGCTGTATTACAACAGGGGTTTGACGCAAAAGGAGATCGCCGAACATCTCTGCGTCAGCCGCTCCACCGTCATTCGGATGCTGGACGAGGCGCTGAAACGCGCCGAAGTGCAGATCTGGATCAACGAACAACCCGGTGACTGCACCGCCTTGGCCTTGCGGCTGGAAGAGACGCTGGGGCTCGACGAAGCGATCGTGGTGCCGGGAGACGGCAATACCGACGAGACCGCCCGGGATGTCGGCGCGGCTCTCGGCCGGTTCCTGTCCGAGGTAATCGCCGACGGCCATGCGGTGGGAGTTGGCTGGGGGCGCACGCTCAACGCGTCGCTCCAGTCTTTCCGCCCTCCCCGGCGCGAAAATGTGCAGATTGTTTCTCTACTTGGCGGCATCCTCGAAACCAACGCCATCATCAATCCGATCGACTATTCATGGCGGCTGGCGAGCCAGCTCGACGCAGATTGTCTTCTGCTGCTCGCTCCATTGATCGTGGATTCAGCCGAAACGAAGAAGCGGCTGGTCGAACGTTGCGGGCTTGGCAAGCTGTTCGAAAGGGCCAAGAGTCTGGACATCGCGGTGATCAGCTGCGGAGATTTCAGCCCGACCGGAACATCGATGTCACACAACTTCATTTCGGCGGAAGATCACGCATCGCTTCTCGAAACAGGCGCGGTCTGCGACACGCTGTGCCACTTTCTGGACGCCGAGGGCCGCGACGTCAGCCACCCCATACAGGATCGGGTGATGTCCGTGGGGCTCGATTCGATCTCGCATGCCAGACACATCGTACTGGCCTCGGGAGGGCGCAGACGCGTTCCCGCGATCAGGGCTACGATAAAGCGCACCGGCTGCCATACGCTGGTGACCGACGAGGCCGCCGCGCGCGGTTTGCTGGGCATGGAGTGAGGCGGGGGATATCCATTCTCGTTGCGGCCGATTGACAAATGACCCGCGGCTCGCCGTCATTGCGGTCGCTTTCAGAATTGCACCTTCTCCAGTGGGGCGCGCCTGGCCTCGAAACCACGCAACATCGCTTCGCGCGCTGCGATGTATGTGCGATCGAATGGCACGGCGTCCTGATGCCTTGCCAGTTGGAGCTGCATGATAAAGAGCCGGTCATGTCGAAAAGCCGTTTCCGACACAGCGAGATAGAATTCCCACATGCGAAAGAACCGTTCATCGTAAAGGGCGATCGCCTCCGCCTTGCGGGCCACAAATCGCTCCCGCCACGCCCTCAGCGTGTCGGCATAGTGCATCGGCAGGATCTCGATGTCTTTGATCAACAGGCCGGCGCGCTCCACGGCGGGCAGAACTTCCGCGATCGACGGCATGTAGCCGCCCGGGAAAATGTATTTCTCGATGAAAGGATTGGTCGTAAAGTTGGGTTTGGTGCGGCAGATCGAATGCAGAACCATGACGCCTTTCTTGTCCAGACAACTGGCGACCTTTCGAAAAAAGCGGTGGTAATTGCCGACGCCCACATGTTCGAACATGCCGACCGAGACGATCCGATCGAATTTTCCCTCGACATCCTGATAGTCGGTCAATTCGAAATTGACGCGATTGGACAGGCCGCGCCGCGCCACCCGATCGCGCGAGACCTTTAACTGTTCGTCACTGAGCGTGACGCCAGTGACATCCACGTCTTCAGCCTCGGCGAGATACATGGCCATGCCGCCCCAGCCAGAGCCGATCTCCAGGACGCGATTGCCTTTTTCAAGCAACAGTTTGGCGGCGATGTGCCGCTTCTTGGCCAATTGCGCCTCATCGAGCGAGATGCCCGGCGGCTCGAAATAGGCGCAGGAATATTGCCAGTCGTCATCCAGGAACAGGTCGAACAGCTTGGCGCTGAGATCGTAGTGATGGGAGACATTCTGCAGGTTTCGATTAACGGGAATACGGCTCGACAATTGCGTGGAGATGGCGCGGGCCAGCGTCTTGGCCGCTAGCCTGACATTACCCGCCTTGCGGACGCCGTTACGCCGGAGCAGCGACAGGAGATCGAAGATATTGCCGGTTTCGATGATCAGCCGGCCGTCCATGTACATTTCGGCGAGCTTGAGAGCGGGATCGTCAACGATCGCCCGTTCCGCTTCGACGTCCGCAATGCGAACGACGATGGTTTCTTCCGACCCATCTCCAAAACTGCGTGTTTCTCCCGACGGCAGAACCAGCCTCAGGGACCCTGTTTGCACGATCTTGCCGATCATCCGGGCTGCGCTGGACATTCACCCTCCATGTCCCAAACAACGACTCCGCGTGGCTGAGATGCGAGAATGCGTCAGGGCGCCATCGACCGCAAGGCGAAATCCGCCACGGCCCGAAATCGGCATGGATCAACAGAGTGAAGACAGAACATGAGAAAACCCGAGAATCGAAAAGGCCTGCCGTGGGAGGAGGTACGGCAGGCCTTCGAAAGTCGGCTTGGCGGCGGGAGGAGAGTGCCGCCAATCCTGCGAAACAGCCTGGGAGGAGGAGTGGCTGCTTCGATGAAGAGCGGCGCTGGGAGGAGGATGCGCTGCTCTTGTGAGGAAATTGATAGACCGATCTGCCCCCAACAAAAAGTCTGTTTTTCGCAGCGCAGCCATGCGTTTTCGTGATAGGTCTGAAAAATCACCGCTCAACATATTGTATTTTATGTATATTATCTCATCTAGGAACCAACCCCATAGGGAGTTATGTTCAAATATGACAGGATTTAGACAAAATCGAAGTTTAAAAACGCCAACGCCCGCCTTCCATGGGAAGGCGGGCGCCGAATTGGATTTTGATATGATGGTTTGACCGGTTACGCGGCGGCAGAAGCGCGGGCGATGCGGCGGATGTCATCGCGGGCGATACCGAGATCGTTCAGTTCGCGATTGGTCATGCGGCCGAGTTCGTTGACGGTCTGACGATATTTGCGCCAAGCGTTGATGCTGCGTGCGACGTTCATGATGATCCCTTTCCTGGGTCTTTGTGACGTCAGCTGCTGCGCGTTTCCGCTTTGCCCCGGCGTCTTTTCGATGATTGGAATATAGGCGCGGAATGAGTTTTATAACAGCGCAAAGCTCTCAGCCCACCCATGCAATGAGCGCATATCGAGCAATGACGTCGCCGGACAAGGCAACATTGATCGGAGAACGACGTTCAAAAGCCGCCCCGGCATTTGGCGACTTGCCAAGCAGCCTGTCTCGCCCTAATCCCGGATGATACCGTTAACAGGAGCATCTTCCGGGATGGCCGACAACCACAAGCCGCCGACCATGGCGGATATCGCACGCATCGCGGGCGTATCGCTGATGACGGTGTCACGCGCCTTCAAGCCCGACAGCCTGATCAACAAGGAGACGCGCGCTGCGATCCTCAAGACAGCCGAGGATATCGGCTATGTCTTCGATTCAACCGCCTCCAATTTCCGCTCGCAGAAATCCGATTTCGTCGCGGTCACTATTCCCGCGATCAGCAATCCCAATTTCGCCGATACGGTCGGCGGCCTCGCCGATGCGCTTGCCTCCCGCGGCCTGCAGATCCTTCTCGGCTACACGAATTACCATATGCAAAATGAGGAACGGCTGATCGAACAGTTTCTCCGGCGCAAGCCGCAAGCCATTGTGGTGACCGGCGGCAAACATACTGATCGGGCTCGCAAGCTGCTGAAAAACACGCATATGCCGGTGATCGAAACCTGGGACGCCCCCAGCGAACCGATCGGCAATTTCGTGGGCTTCTCGAATGCCTTAGCTGTCAGGCAGATGGTCGATCACTTCGTGGAGAAGGGCTACCGCAGTATCGCCTTCATTGGCGGCGATGTGGGGCGAGATACGCGCGGCAGCGATCGGCGCATGGGTTTTGTCGCCGCCATGATCGCCCATGGGCTGGACGCTACACGGCTGATCGCGGCGGGGCCGCCGCCAATCTCGGCTCTGGAAGGCGCGGCCGCTATGGCGCGGCTCCTGGAAACCTATCCGGATACGGAAGCGGTGATCTGCGTATCAGACCAGTCGGCCTTCGGCGCGCTGACGGAATGCCAGAGGCGCGGCAGGGTGGTTCCGACAGACATTGGCGTCGGCGGCTTCGGCAATTTTGAAATCGGCGAAGTTTCCACACCGCGACTAACCACGATCGACCCCTTTTCCCGGATGATCGGTCAACGCACCGCAGGCCTGATCCTCGACATTCTCGATGGTCGCCCTGGCGACAATGTCGAGATCGCGCCGTCGCTGATTGTTCGCGAGAGCAGCCGCTAGGGTTTTTCTCCGGCTTTCGGCAGTCTATAGGCGATCACATAGTCGCCGGGTGTGGTTTCAAGCGCAGCATGTCCGCCCGCCACGATGACGACCAACTGATCGCCATTGGCGTCCAGATAGGTCATCGGCGTCGCCTGACCTCCCGCCGGCAGCCGCGCCCGCCACAATTCCTCGCCGCTGACGACATCATATCCACGAATATAGTCGTCCAGAGTGGCGGCCAGAAAGGCGACGCCGCCACGGGTCAGGATAGGCCCGCCAATCCCCGGCACGCCCATCTGGAAGGGAAGCGGGATCGGGGTCAAATCGCGGACGGTGCCATTGACGCGTCTGTAGCGCAGCGCGCCGGTGTCGAGATCGGCGCTTGCGACATAACCCCAGGGCGGCGCCTGGCAGGGCACACCGAGCGGCCCGACGAAAGGCCCGAGACGCACGCTGTATCGCAGACCCGCATTGTCGATCAGCACGCTTTTCATACGTTTCGGCGGCGTTTCCTTTGGCTTTTCATGCGGAACGAGCCGCGCCACATATGCAAGGTAAGTCGGCATGCCAAACAGGATCCGCCGTTCGGGATCAACGGCGATGCCGCCCCAGTTGAACACGCCGAAATTTCCGGGATAGACGATCGTCCCCTGCTCAGATGGCGGCGTATAGCGGCCTTGGTAGCGGCGGGACTGAAACCTGATGCGGCAGGAGAGCTGATCAAACAGCGTGACACCCCACATATTCGTCTCGGTCAGCGCCGGCGGCGAGAATGTGAGCGAGGAGAAAGGCTGCCTGGGCGCGGTCTGTTCGCCGGGAATGAGGCTGGCCGGGGCTTCAGCCTCGCCGACGGGCAGCAAGGGCGCGCCAGTTCGCCGGTCCAGAATATAGATATCGCCTTGCTTGGTGGGCGCCGCCAGCGCAGGAACGATCACGCCCGACGCCGTATGGAACGAAAAGAGCGACGGCTGCGCGGGCACATCCATATCCCAGAGATCATGCCGCACGGTCTGAAACGACCAGCGGACCCTGCCCGTCTCAACGTCGAGCGCCACGATGGCCGAGGAGAATGTCTCCATGGCGGCGCTGCGCCCCTGCCCCATCTGATCGGGCGGACGATTGCCCATCGGCGCATAGACCAATCCCAGTTCCTCGTCGGCGGAAGAAATCGACCAGCTGTTGGGCGAACCGGCGATGTAGAATTCGCCGTCGCCGATCGGTTTGGTCGCCTCGGGATTGCCGGAATCCCAGTTCCACAACAGGCGTCCGCTCACGGCGTCAAAGGCGCGGATCACGCCCGAAGGGGCATTGAGGCCGGCGCTGTCGCTTACCGCGCCGCCGACGATCACCTTCCCCCTGATAACAACGGGCGGCGAGGTGTTGTAGAAAAAGCCGGTTTGGGCATGCGGCAGGCCGCGAAGAAGATCCACGACGCCGTTGACTCCGAAATCTCTGCAAAGAGCGCCGGTCTTGGCGTCGATGGCTGTCAGGCGACCGCCAGCCGCCGGCAGCAAGATACGGCGGCTGCAGGGCCGTTCTGGCGTCGCGGGATCGTCAAAATAGGACACGCCGCGGCAGGTCTGGCTGCGTGGAGCCGCCCCTGCTTGCTTCACCGCATCGAAGCGCCAGATCTCAGCGCCGGTGGTCGCGTGCAGCGCGATCACCTGGCTATGCGGCGTGCAGATATATAGAGTGCTGCCGATCTTGAGCGGGGTCGCCTGATAGCTCGCCTCGACGACCTCCTTGCCGCGTTTCATGTCGCCGGTCTGGAAACGCCAGGCCTCTTCGAGCGCGCCGATATTGGCAGGGGTGATCTGGTCGAGCGTGGAAAAACGCTGGCCCGACAGGCCCCCGCCATAATGGGGCCAATCGGCGGCGGGCGCATCCGTCGTCGCGGCAATAGATGTGACGGGCTTGCCAGCGTCTTGCACGTGGTCATCGCCAGAAATTGCGCCCAGAGCCGCGACCAGGGCCACGACCCCAAGTGGATAACCGACATAGCCGAGGCGTGGCGGGATACGGGCTGGCCGGTCAAGCCGTTTTCGCAGCCACCGCGTCGATAGCCAAAGCCCGGTCAAGACGACGAATCCAAGGCGCGGTAACAGCCCCCACCAATCAACCCCGACCTCGATGACCGCCCAGGCGAGGCAGGCCAGAACGACCAGCCCAAAGAAACACAGGACGACGGGATCGCGCCGCCAGATGAGGAGAGCCGTCACAATATAGGCGACGCCGATCACCAGATAGGCGACGCTGCCGCCCAGCGAGACCAGCACCCATCCTTCACGCGCGAGCAGAACGCCGATTAAGGCGCAGGCCAGGGATGTCAGTTTGGTGATCACGAACGCCCCTCCTCCGCGGGTCGCGACATCTAGCAGAAGAAATCGTCGACAGAAAGACGTGAGGAGAAGCCATCCCCTTGAACGAAAAAGGGAAATCGATCGAGTAGAAATCGAGGTATAAACCAATCATGCAAATCCTTTACAGAATTGACTTAATTTCATATTTTCAATTATATTGAATGGACGTTCAGCAAATAAGGAGCAGGTCGATGACGATACAGACCAAGATTGCCGCGCCGCCCGCAGGCTGGGATCGACGCGGACTGCCCGGCTGGACCTATCACAGCCCCGCTTTGCTGGAGCTCGAAAAGGAGCATGTGTTCCGCCGCAATTGGCAGCTCGCCTGCCATGTCTCCGACCTGCCCGCACCCGGCAACTACATCACGCTCGACATCGTCGGCGAACGTGCGCTGGTGCTGCGCGGGCAGGACGGCGTGATCAGGGCGTTCCACAATATCTGCAAGCATCGCGGCTCCCGCCTTGTCGCCGATGAGAAAGGCGCCTGCCGCAATGCGCTGGTCTGTCCGTTTCATGGCTGGGTGTATAATCTCGATGGCACGCTGCGCGGGCCCGCGCGGCCCGACACCTTCCCGCCGCTCGACAAGCGCGAATTCGGCCTTTCGGAGATCGATTGCGAGGTCTGGCTCGGCTTCGTCTTCATCCGCTTCGCCCCGGGCGATCAGCCGGCCATCGCCGAGCTCATGGCGACCTATCACGAGCAGCTCTCGCATTACCGAACGGATACGGCCGTTCCTGTCGGCAAGCTCTGGACGCAGACCTCGCCGGTCAACTGGAAGTCGGTGCGCGACGTCGACAATGAAGGCTATCATGTCGCCATGGCGCATCCGGCGCTGCAGGATCTCTATGGCTCGACCTATTATGACGAGCCGTTCGTCGACGGCGTCTGCCGGTCATTCGCGACCTACAATCCCCATGCCGGGCGGCGCTGGAGCGTGCGCAACTATGTGAAACTGTCAAAAAACTCGATCGACCTGCCGGAGACGCTGGAAAAAGCCTGGATCTATTACGGCCTGTTTCCCAACACTGTCATCGCGGTCACCCCTGAGGCCATTCAGTTCTATCAGGAATTCCCGCTTTCAACCGGAGAGACGCTGCTGCGCGGAGCAGTCTATCGCTATCCGGAGGAGGACCGCCGCCAGCGGCTCGCCCGCTATCTCGCCGCCCGCATCGACCGCGACACGATGGCGGAAGATGTCCAACTGACCGTCTGGTCGAACGAGGCGATGGCGTCGAAGAGTTTCTCGAGCTTCTTTCTCTCCGATCTCGAATATGGCGTGCGCACCCATCACGACCATCTCCGCCGGATGCTGCCGGTGATGACGCTCGACGCCGCGCCGGCCGAGAGCGAGATGGGAACCGTCAACGCCGCGCTTCGCCTTACGCCGCCCACGCCCCTGCCCTGACGGCGCTGCTGTCACCCCAGTCGGACGCGTTTTCCCGACTCTCCTGCAGCAAAATCACGCCCCCTCTCATCATCCGCACGGATCGATGCTAGGAGGGGCGATCATCAAGCTGGAGACTCATCCGTGAGCCAAGACTGGACAAAACCCGTGACCGTGGCGCTGGAAGGCCCCGGCAAATTCACTACGATCCGCAATCTCCGTGAGGCCTCCTGGGCGCTGATCGAAGACTGGCCCCTCGAAGACGGCCCGGCGCTGGACCGTGCGCTGATCGTGATCGAGGCCGCCATCAAGGGCAAGAAGAAACCCGAAGACGCCCGCCTCGCCTTCATCGCCGCCGCGCGCGAGGCTGAGATTGAAATGCGGGAGTGACAAAAGCTGCCGTTATCGCGACAAGGGCGGACTGAAAGCGCCGCGAACGCCCGCCAAATGCGCGCGGCATTGTTTTGGGACAGTTATTCGGTTCATACGGTCGCCAAGCCAACTTCACTGGGCAATCCGCATATCGTTGCGAGGCTACTCAGCGGACACCGCCCGGGAAGCCCGAGACACCGGGTTGAGTGGATTGCCCAGATCCGATCACGGCGCGTTCAGACGAATCACGTCATCGCTGACTGCGGACAGCAACGCCTCATCATGACTGACGACCATGATCGCCAGGCCTTGCTCCGCCGCAACCTTCAACAAGAGCTGCATAGTCTCAGCCTGCGTCACAGGATCCAATCGCGATGTTGGCTCGTCGGCAAAAAGGAAGACCGGGTCGAGAAGGAGCGCGCGCATCAAGGCGATCCGCTGCAGTTCCCCGCCGGAAATCTCGCTGGGCAATCTGTTCAGGAGATCAGATGACAGCTTCAGCTTTTCGAGCAAGGGCGACAGGCGGGCACGGTCGATTCCGTGAAGCCGAACAAGGTCTTCGAGGCCTTGAGCCAAGGTGATTCTCGCTGGAAACGCAGCCGGCGGGTCCTGCCACAACTTTTGAAAGCCCAGGCGCCGACCAGCCGGGTCGCGCCAAAGCGCGCCGCGATGCGGCAACAGCCCAAGAATCGCATTCCCCAGGCTCGACTTGCCGCAACCAGAGGGACCGAAGACGCCAAGCACTTTGCCTGGGGATAGCGCAAAACTCACGGGTGCGAACAATAATTTTCCGTCGCGTTCGACCTGAAGCCCGTCGGCGCGCAGCAAAGGCGGCAACTCCGCAGTGGGAGCGCGTCGAGGCCAGCATGCGGGATCGGAGGCGATCAACGCCTGGGTATAGGCGTGTTCGGGGCTGGCCAGCACATGTTCGGCCGGGCCGCGTTCGATCACCTCTCCGCCCTTCATGACGAGAATCTCACCGCCGAGCCCTGCCGCAAGCGCAAGATCATGAGTGATGGTCAGGAGACCGCCTCCCCCTTCAAGGCCACGGCGCAGGAGCGCGAGAACATCGTCACGGCGGCCGACGTCGAGACCCTTTGTCGGTTCATCAGCGACAGTGACGGTGGCGCCGCCCGCCCGAGCGGCGGCAAAGGCCAGTCGCTGCGCCATTCCCCCTGAAAGCTGCCAGGGATATTTCGAGCCGGCCCCCTCAAGCCCCAACGCCGCCAGGTCGGCATTGGCGCGGTCGCCCGGGTGAGGATCATTTCCGAAGAACGCGTAGACTTCGGCGACCTGGCGCCTCGCCGGCATGAGCGGATCGAGCGCGAGCCACGGCTCTTGCGGCAGAACGGCGACCCGGCGCCCCCAGCGCGCGCGCATACCGCCGGAAATGACCGGCTCGACGCGATCCTTGCCGAAGGCGATGCTGCCCGAGGCTGTCAGCCCCTTGGGCAATGTGCCGATGATGGCTTGCGCAAGCAGGCTTTTACCCGAGCCGCTTTCGCCCAGAATCGTAACCGCTCTTCCGGCAGACAGGCTGAGCGAGACCGGATTGACCAGCGCCTCACTGCCGGCGTGGACCATGATGTTTTCAGCGACTAACAATGTCATCTGCGGCCTCCCGCAATCAGGTTGAGCGACAGGAGCAGGATGAAGCAGGCGAGCACCGGCTGGATGAGCGCCATGGGCGCTTCCCGCCAGCTTGGCAAAAGCTCGACCATCATCAGGCCAAGTTCGGGCGTCGGCGCGCGCATACCGACGCTTACGAAACCGAGCGCGGCTATGGCGGCGATGGCGCTGGCCACGCCAAAGGCCATTGCCGTGCGCAGTATCGGCCCGATTTCCGGCCATAGAATACGGCGAAAAATCCAAAGCGGGCTGAAACCTTGCAAAGTTGCGGCCTCGACCGCCGGGCTGGCCAGATGACTGCGGGCGGCGCTTCGAGTGAGCCGGAAGAACTCTATCCACTGCACGGCAGCAATGCCGGCCCAGAATGCGAGCGGCGTCGACGGCAGAATGACGCCCATCATCAGCACCATCAGCAGCGCCGGGAGGGCAAGGAAGGAATCCGCGATGAGGGACAGTCCTTGGTCGATGAAACCGCCGCGCCAGCTGGCCAGCGCGCCAAGAGCCACTCCAATCACCGCAGCCGTGGCGGTCGCGGCGAGAGCGATCAGCAGAGAAAGCCGCAAGGCGTGCGCCAGGCGAGAATATAGCGACCGGCCGAGATGGTCGTAACCGAAGGGAACAGCGGCGTCCGGGCCCGCCAGCGTTTTCAGAAGCGCCTGTTTGAACGGTCCGACCGCATCAAAAAACGGTCCGATCAAGGCGTAGGCCAATATGGCCGCCAACAGCGCCCAACCAATCCGGGAACTCGAAATTGTCACGCCCGCACCTCCCGCGGATCGATGCGTCGCACGACCAGATCGACAATGGCGTTGATGGCCACGAAGGCCAGCCCCATGACAAGCGCCGCGCCCTGCACCATCGGCACATCGCGATGGAACACCGCGTGAATCAGCGCGTGTCCGATGCCTGGCCAGCCGAAAATCGTTTCGACGACCACCACGCCTTCGGCGAGAAGCACGAACTGCAGGCCCAGATAGGTGATCACGGGAGCGCCGATATTGCGCAGTCCGTGGCGAAAGAGAATGTGGATCTCACTCAGTCCCTTCATGCGCGCGAATGCATAATGAGGGCTTGCCGCAACACCCGCCATCGCATCGCGCGTGATGCGCGCCGAGGCCGCCGCAAGACCGAGCGCTAACGTGCCCGCCGGGAGAAGAAAATGGCTTGCCTGGCCGTAACCGGCGGATGGCAGCAGCCGGAATTGCACGGCGAAGATCACGATGAGAACCAAGCCGAGCAGAAACTGCGGCACGGCCCTGAAAGCAGCCGCGATCACCAGCAGCGCCCGGTCGAAACGGCCGCCTGCGTGGAGCCCGGCACAGATTCCCAGCGGCGGACCGATCACCAGCGACAGCGCGATCGCTATTGAAGCCAGCTCAAGGCTCGCGCCCAGCTGATGGGTAATCTCGCCCCAGACGCTTTGTCCGGAGACCAGCGATTCTCCGAGGTCGAACTGGACAAGGCCAGATATCCAGCGCAGAAACTGGGCGGCCGGGCCGGCGTCGAGCCCCAATTCCACGCGAACCGCCTCGGCTAGTTCCGTCGAGGCCAGATCGTAGCCGTAGCGGGCGGCGGCAATGCGATAGGCCATATCTCCCGGCATCGCCTGCATCATCAGGAACGACATCACGCCGACAACCAAAGCCACGCCTGCCGCCTGCATGAGGCGGAAGGCTATTATACGGAATGCCGTTATCACTGGACGAACTCGGCAGACTTCAGCCCAAGCGTGCGCTCATAGGGATCGATGACAATGCCCTTGACCTTTTTGGAGATGGCCGCAGTCTGCTGGTACCAGGCAATCGGAATGACCGGCATTTCGGCGTGAAGGGTTGCCGCAAGAGCGGCGCGTTCGGCCGGGGTCCCGCCATCGGCCGCCATCTTCTGGACGGCGGCGGTGAAGTCGGCGTTCCGCCAGCCCATCGCACCCCAATCGCCGTTCGGGGCATAATCCTGCATCAGCGTGCCGATGGGATCAGGCACCAGCGCGAAGTTGCGGGCGAACAGCGCCATCTGAAGAGTGCCGGCGGCATGCTTGGCGGGGATTTCCGAGGAGTTGGTGGAGTTGATGGTCACGGCGATTCCGACATCGCGGAAAAGTTGCTCCAAGACAGCGGCCGTCAGGGGCAGTTCAGGCCGGTCCGGATAGGTCAGCAATTCGACCTCAAAGCGCTGGCCATCCTTCTGCAACACGCCATCAGGCCCCGGCGTCCAGCCTGCTTCGGCAAAGGCCGTCTTGGCGGCCGCAGCATCATAGGCGAGAGGCGCCAGCGCGGCGTCGTGCCACCCGGCCATGGCTGGCGGGAACATCTGCGTTGCCGCCGCCGGATAGCGGAGGACTGCCTGGGCCAGACCCGCGCGGTCGATGGCCAGCGAGAGCGCCTTGCGTTCCTCGACAGTGTCGAAGAAGGGCGAAGCGAGATTGATCTTCAGCAGCAGCAGGCGCGGCAGAGACACCGATTCCACATCCACCGTATCCACGGCCTTGAGCCTCGACACGGAGGCGGGATCGAGGTTGACCACCACTTCCGCATCGCCCGCTTCCGCCATCAAGGCGCGCGTCTCGGAGCGGCTGACGCCGCTATACTGGACGGCCTGCAACTTCGGAGCTCCGGCCCAATAAGCGTCAAACCGCTCGGCCTCCAGGTTCATCGGCGGCTGGAGCTTGGTCGCTCTGAAGGCTCCGGTGCCGATCAAGGCCGTCACCGTTCCATCTGCGGCATAGGCTGCGGGAGCAAGGATACCGGTGCGATATTCGGCCAGGAAGGCGGGCAGCGCTGCAAATGGTTTGGAGAGCGAAATGACGACGTCTTCTCCCTCGGCGACGATGGAGGCAATCGGTGCCTTGGTCAGAACCCCCTCTTTCTTTACGGACCAGTTCAAAGCATTTGCGGCAGCCTCTGCTGTCAACGGACTTCCGTCATGAAATTTCACCCCGGGCCGGATATGGAAACGCCAGGCCAGATTGTCGCCGCTGACTTTCCAGCCATCTGAAAGGCCGGGCAAGAGCCTGCCCGAGGCATCGGCGTTCACCAGCGTCTCGACGACATCCATCTTGAGGAAGATATCGCCGGAAAGCACCGGATCGGCGGATTTGATCTCAAACGGAGCGGCCACGTTCAAGACCTTTTCATCGGCGGATGCGGCCATGGGGATGAGCGCGGTGAGTAGGGCGACAAGCGGAAGGCGCAGCACAATCGATCTCCGTAATGTTATAGAGTTACGCTCGTGTAGCTTTGTCGTCGCGCGAGTTCAAGACACTGCCGACAAAAATCCTGCGGTTGTCCGCCGAAAACAATCAGGCGCTTTTTGACCCTTCATTCATTCGCCCCGCTCTCCTCTGCGTCAACATGGCGGATGTCGCCGACTGCCGTTTGGGCGTAGGGCTCCCTCACTTAACAAGGGTCAAAATGACATGCAGTCGTCCGACATCTGGGATTGGTTCCCCATCGTGTTTTTCCCGCTCAAGATCGCCGTGCTAGGGGTTGGCATGTTCTTCGCGATCAAGTGGCATCGGGATCAGGATAAGAAGGGGTGATGGGCAGTAGGCTGCGATGTGCCGTCACTGGCTGTTTTGCGCCAGAAGCGGAAGTCGGAACGGACGTTGTTGATGGCCGATTTTGGGGCGATTTCATGACCGTACGCTTCCAAGAGCGCTCCAGAAAGCAGATAAGCTTTTGTAGGTAGTTGGCTTGACCTCGCCCGGCCTCCCCATTTCTGGTAACTGCCGCCGTTTAGGGGAGGTCACTTGGCTAGGTACAATTCACGCTCAAGCCTCACGATTGCCCGCCGTTCCATAATTTTCGTATAACTCTAGGCAAGCGCGTCACGGGGACTAGATCAGATTGTAGCGGTCAGAGAAGTTGCGACCGGCGGCAGGGTAGGCAGAAGTGGAACACCAGCGGCATTAAATGCCGTGGTGCACGCGCACAAGATATTATTGAACTCAGTATCGCTCGCGATTGAACCATCAGGGCATATAGTGATCCTGATATCCCCCTTGCATGCTTGTGGCTTAGTTGCCAACGGAAACGCATAAACGTTCAAAAAGTGCTTCAGTCTGCTTTCCAGTGCAGCATCATTGTAAAGTCTCCGCACTGAGCGCTCACTGGGGTTGAAGAGGTTTGTGCATATCCTCTGACATCCTAGTTCGTTGAGACGATCCATAGTTTCGAATGCTGGATGACTTCGACCGCCAGCTGATATAACTGCTATTCCACCATTCGCACCTCCGAAGAAATCGGCTAAGGTTTCAGGAGAGTTGTCTAGGTGCGAGCCGTGATGTGGCAGCTTCACTACATCCGATGTGATCGAAGCACCAATTTTTTCCCGATATCGTCTATGCGAGATCCAGTTTTCGTTGGTGGCGTCGCCCCCCAAAATTACCTTACGCCCAGCGTAGTTGACTTGGATCGCTACACTCACCTCATTGTTGTCCACTGCTGTAAAGCTTTCCGGATTAAGCACAGCTTGAACAATACTTCCATTCATAGCTTTGGGCGGGCCGATTCCGTAAAACGCAGCAGTTCCGAACCCTGAGATCCCAAGTCTGTCGAAATCGCCGGATACCTGAAGCCAGTTTTCAGGTAAGAAATGGTCCTTCGCATACTGCAAAATTTCCACAAACTCTAAGTGACGGCTCGCAATCTCCTCGTCATCGCCACGCTCCGCAAGCTGCAACACCTTTTTAGCGTACTTTTTTAGGCGCTCCTGGTCGGTCAAAAGTGATGATAGTGGAAAGGTGAGAAACGACCGTATCTTACCCTCGTAATGCCTGAGAACATCAATTATGCCGGTAAAATGATCTGCGTCGGGATGGGTGATGCACACGAATTCAAGTTCTTCTACCCCCAGAGATTGAAGTTTATGAAGCGCAGGAGATTTTCGCGTTGAAGTTCGGTTGCAATCAATAAGTCCGAAGCTTCGTTCGCAATCAGCTACGAACTCAGCAATTATGCAATCTCCATTTTCGACGTTCAGGAAGTGGAGGTGGAGCATTACAGGCTTTCGGCCCACTCCATCATCGCAGAGAAGCGTTTACGAAGATCAGCAGAAAATTCTGACTTCTTTTCCCGACGTTCGATCTTAAGCGTAGAGTATCGCGCCTCCTTATCCACGCGCACTGATATCGGGGTGCCAACGTATAAAACATCACATGGGCACAACTCCACCGGTATTTGAAATTCGACCGTGTCACCACTCGGTGCCGCACTAACTACAATAAAGGTTTCACCAACGCTCTTGACGGTGGCCTCAAGTTTTTCGATCTTTTCGTTGGCAGACGTCTTCGTCGGCTCCGCCACGGCGCGGCGTACCGGTTCGCGGCGTTCGTATGAAATTCCATCAAAAGCTATGTTGGCGGAGGTCGCGTTTGTGGCGTCACCATAGCCTAAGCTAAAGCAGTCCTCAGGGAATTTGAAGTCTGGAACACTGGCTTGGCGGCGACGCGTCGGGGCTTCCCAACCTTTAACCCAAGTCATGCTATTGCGCATCTTCTCACCCCCGGTTTGCATAGTCAGCAACGACAAGCAGGTCCCGAACATATGGTTCCTTTGCTTTGATCCATCGCCGCAGATTGGTGCCCTTAAAATTGATATTATGTTGGTAGATGTCAATATCGGCTGCGAACTCATGGGGCGTAATCTTGCCACCACCCCCGTCCAAATCGCGCTCTAAAAACTGCACTATGTCGTTCTCGTTGCCTGGGCCTGAATGCAACCGAAATTGGATGTCATGATCGAAGCTACCCACTATGACCATCGCGGCATCGGCAATGCTTAACGGCGTTCGCAGACCATCTGGCACGATGGTCTCATAATACCTATTCGCCACATTCTTACGGTGGTCAATGAAATTCTTGGTTGATCCTCCGGCCATAAAAAGGCGGACACCTACCCTATTGAAATTCCGAACCTCAAAACGCGAAATAAGTTCTTCTAGCGTTTCGCTGCAAATATTAAGGTACTTACCTTCAACAAATTCTTCGAAGCTAAGCCCTTCATCAAAATCGACGTTCCCACTGATAGCGTTGGTGTCAACGCTGAAGTTCGCACCCGCCCGAGTTCGCCCCTTAGACAAATCGCGCACTGCGTTGATTTGATATACGACGTTCGTCGGGCCCACTATTTCCCAGAAATTTTTGGCTACATTCAGAATCGTCTGGGTAATAGTGCCTGGATGGTCGGCAAACTCGTATTTTTGATCAAAGTCGACCCTGAAGATCGCTTTATACAACAGCACCATGAGTGGCCCTATATCCTTGGTGAGTAGCCACATTGGCATCTTTGTGTGAACATTTCAATAAGTCGGGCCAGGACAACCCAGCACCATAAAAAAGCGAACGCTTTAAACTGATAGCGAACGCGTCATCTCGCTGCCTAACAGAGCACCTGTTGCGGCCGGCGTTGCCTCCCCTGAGCCAACGCCTTATTCCTTGCAATTGCTGAAGCGGACAAGACGATTGCGCGGCTCTATAAAACACTGGTGAAGTCAAAACGGGTTGCTGCCTTGGCATCGCAGGTACCAAACAGTTCAATGAAGCTCAGCCCACCCCCCCTCCCCCCCGCCAAAGCCCCTCCCGCACCAACTCATCCTGCGTCAACCTGATCGCCTGATCCAGAATCTCCCGCATCCGGTCGATTTCGCTGCGCTCGATCACCAGCGGCGGGCTCATCACGCACATATGGATCAGCGGTCGCACCAGCAGGCCGAGGTCCTGGCAGTGGCGGTCGATGCGTTTGCCGACTTCGAGGTCGAGCGCCAGCGGGTTGTTGCTGACGTGATCGGCCACGCATTCGACGCAGGCCATCAGGCCAAGCCCGCGCACTTCGCCCACCAGCGGCAGCGCTTCCAGCGTCTTCAGGCTTTGCTGGAAATAGGGCGCCACTGCGCGGGCGTGATCGAGAATGCCGCCTTCGAGCAGGTCGAGATTGGTGTTGGCGACGGCGCAGCCGATCGGGTGGCTGGAATAGGTCAGGCCATGGGCGAACATGGCGTCCGAATGGTTGGAGCGGCGCAAGTCTTCGAACAGGCGCTCGGCGATCATCACGCCGCCGAGCGGGAAATAGCCTGAGGTGACGCCCTTGGCGAACGTAATCATGTCGGGTGTGACGCCAAACACCTGCTCGGAAGCGAAGACATGGCCGAGCCGGCCGAAGGCGGTGACCACTTCATCGGCGATGAACAGGATGTCATGCTCAGTGGAAATGGCGCGCATGCCTGCGAGATAGCCGTCCGGCGGCACGATCACCCCGCCCGAGGCCATGATCGGCTCGGCGATGAAGGCGCCGATCGTGTCTGCGCCTTCCCGGGCGATGAGATCCCGGAATTCCTGCAGCAGATGCGCGCAGAACGCCTCGACCGTCACGCCCGCGGGACGGCGGAAGGGATTGGGGCAGGAAAGCTTCGACACCTGCTCGCTGGCGCTATCCATCCAGTCATGGTCGCGTGGGCGGCCGTTGAGCGAGGCCGAGAGATAGGTCGAGCCGTGATAGGCCCCCTCTCTGGAGACGATCCGCTTCTTGCCCGGCCGGCCCAAAACATTGTTGCGGAACTGCATGAAGCGCAGCGCCGTCTCCACCGCAGACGAGCCGCCGGTGGTGTAGAACACGTGCTGCAGGCCCTCCGGCGCATGGCCGGCGAGACGCCCGGCGAGCTCCGCCGAGGGATCATTGGTGGTGTACCAGGGCGAATTGTAGGACAGCGCCATGGCCTGCTTCGCCATCGCGTCGACGATCTCGCGCCGGCGATGGCCGACATTGACGCACCACATGCCGGCGGGACCATCGATCAGGCGGCGACCGGCATGATCCGTCACATAAATGCCGTCGCCTTCGAGAATACGCCCGCGCGCCTCCGCGCCGATCGAGCCGGACACCGGCCAGGGCTGCACGAGATGATCCCGGGCCAGGCGATCGGCAGGATCTTCCGCCGCATACGCATCTTTCACGACCGCCGCCATATCAGCACCTCCCGGGTTAAGCCTCTCTGAGCACGGCGCAATTCGGATTATTTTGAATGTCCGTTCAATCAATATTTCAGATTTTCCGCTTGATTTCAATCCTGATTCCGGCATTGTTGACGACAACATGCCACGAGACACAAAAGGCATAGGGGAACTGGGAATGGGAATGACACATCTCCGCCGCGGGAACGCGGACGATGCCGGCTGAACCGCGCGCGACTTCCGCAACGGGCGGAGACTGGCAATTGTCGAGCCGCGCCGCCGGCCTGCTGCTGATCTCGCCGACCGTTCTCTACGCGCTGGCGCTGCTGGCGCTGCCCATCCTCATCGTCCTGCTCTACAGCGTCTGGAGCCAGGATTACCTGACCATCGACAAGACCTTCACGCTCGCCAATTACACGACGGCGCTGACCGATCCGATCTATCGAGACCTGCTGTCACGCTCGCTGGTCATCTCGCTCGCCACCAGCGCGATTACCGTTGCGATGTCCTATCCGATCGCCTGGTACATTTCCTTTCATGGCGGCTATCGCAAGAACCTGCTGCTGTTTCTCGTCACCATCCCCTGTTGGACCAGCTATCTGCTGCGCGTCATGGCCTGGAAGGTGATCCTCGGCTATAAGGGCGTGTTGAATGGCGGGCTGATCAGCCTCGGTCTGATTGACCAGCCGCTGACCTCACTGCTCTACAACGCCAATTCGGTGCTGATCGCGCTCGTTCATTCCTGGGCCGCCTTCGCCATCATCCCGATCTTCGTGTCGCTGGAAAAGATCGATCGTTCCTTGCTCGAAGCCTCGCGCGATCTCGGCGACAGCCGCTTCAAGAGCTTCCTGCGCGTCGCGCTGCCTTTGTCCATGCCCGGCGTGATCTCGGCCTTCCTGATCGTGATGATCCCGACCGTCGGCGATTACGTGACGCCAAAACTGGTGGGCGGCAAGGAAGGCGTGATGATCGCCGCCGCGATCGAGGCGCAATTCGGCAAGGGCAACAATTGGCCGCTTGGCGCAGCGCTCTCGGTCACCACCATGATCGCGGTATCGCTGAGCGCCGCCTTCGTCGTTGTCTTGCTGAAATTGCTGGCGCGGAGGATCCGATGAAGAGCGTCAGGCTGCCTTTCCTGTCGATCTATCTGGTCGTCTATCTCGTCTTTCTCTATGCGCCGATCCTGGTCATCCCGGTGTTTTCCTTCAATACGGCGGCGGCGCCGACCCTGCCGCTGAGCGGCTTCACGCTGAAATGGCACGAAATGGTCTGGGGGAACGCGCAGATGTTGCGCGCCGCCCTCAACAGCCTGATCGTCGGACTGTCGGTGTCGCTGCTCACCACCACACTCGGCGTTCTCGCGGCCCGGGCGCTCAGCCGCCATCGTTTTCCGGGGCACAAGGCGGCCAGCGGGCTGATCATGGCGCCGCTGTTTCTGCCTGAGATCATCGTGGCCGTGTCGCTGCTGACGATCATCCTGTCGCTCGGCTTTTCCGCCTCGCTGATTGCGGTAATCCTCGGCCATACCGTCTTCTGTCTGCCCTACGCTATGTCGGTGCTGACGGCTGGCTTCCAGAATCTCGATCCGTCGCTCGAAGAGGCGTCGCGCGATCTCGGCGAAACGGCGTTCGGCACCTTCCGGCGGGTGATCCTGCCCGTGGTGTCGCCGGCGATCCTCTCCAGCCTGCTGGTGTCCTTCACCATTTCCTTCGACGAGTTCATCCTGGCCTTCTTCCTGTCCGGCTCCGAGCCGACCTTGCCCGTCTATATCTGGGGGCAACTTCGTTTCGCCGCGCGCCTGCCGGCCGTGCTGGCGCTGGGCTCCATCATCCTCGTCCTGTCGATCGCGCTGCTCGCGATCGCCGAAATCCTGCGCAAGCGGGCCGAAGACCGACTGACCGCCATGGGAGCGCCCTGATGCAAACTGACATGATCGAGATCCGGCAGGTCAACAAGAGCTACGGCATCTACAAGGCGTTGATCGATATCGATCTCACCATCGCCAGCGGCGAATTCTTCTCGCTGCTCGGCCCGTCCGGTTGCGGCAAGACCACGCTTTTGCGCTCCATCGCCGGCTTTGAGCATCCCTCATCCGGCGAGATCCGCATCGACGGCGAGGAGGTGAGCGCGCGGCCGCCCAATCACCGCCCGGTCAATATGGTGTTCCAGAATTACGCGATCTTTCCGCATCTCGATGTCGCCGACAATATCGCCTATGGCCTCAAGCGCCTGCGGCTCGATCCCATGGAGGAAAAACGGCGGATCGGCGAGGCGCTGGAACAGGTCCGGCTCGGCCCGCTCGGCAAGCGAAAATCGCATGAACTCTCCGGCGGTCAGCGCCAGCGTGTGGCGCTCGCCCGGGCGCTGGTGCTGCGCCCCAAGGTGCTGCTGCTCGACGAACCGCTGTCGGCGCTCGACAAAAAGCTGCGCGAGGAAATGCAGTTCGAACTCCGGCAATTGCAGAAAACCGTCGGCATCACCTTCGTGCTGGTCACCCATGACCAATATGAGGCTTTGGCGATGTCGGACCGCATCGCGGTGATGTTCGATGGCCGCATCGCCCAGGTCGCCACGCCCAAAGAAATCTATCAACGCCCCCTCACCCGCCGCATCGCCGCCTTTCTCGGCGGCATGAATTTCCTCGCCGCCGACATCGTCGCCGATCAGGGCGCGGAACTCGTGGTGCGGACGGCCAAGTTCGGCGAGACACGGCTGGAAAAGCCGCGTGGCTTCCAGGCTGAGGGCGGCAGGGCCATGATCGGCATCCGCCCGGAACGGCTGCGCATCCTGTGGGAGGGCGATACGGACGCCCATAGCCTTTCGGCGCGGGTGATCAACCGCGCCTATTTCGGTGAGATCACCCATCTCGACGTCGCCATCGAGGGCCTTGCGCAGCCTGTCACGCTGATCGAGACAAACGCCTTCGGCGCCGACGATCTGCCTGTCGGCGCAGAGGTCCGGTTGGCCTATGATCCCGACGGATTTGTGCTTCTGGGCGATGACGCGTCGCAGTCGCGCTGAGCAGAGCCAGAAAGATCAGAGGCCCAAGCGCTTTCGCACCGTTTCTGCGGTCGCGATCCAATCCGCGCCCATGTGATAGGCCCTGAGAGCGTCGAGCGGGTCTTCATCATCCAGCCGCGAGCAGATCCTGTAGATCTCCAAGACCCCAGCCGACATGTCGCCTTGAAGATGAAAATGCATCGCCGCCGCATAACGCGCCCGCCCCGACCATTCCACGCCGGTCGGGGTCAGGATCTGACGCCAGAAATCGAGATCATCCTCCGCCATTGTTGACCCTAGGTCAGCGAGGGCGGGGTGGCGGAGCGGCGGGGCAGCTTGATGAAGGGACGTGGCACGATCTTCACGCTTTTCATCACCTTGGTGTAGCCGAGTTCATTCAGCGCATAGATTTCCGCCCAGAGATCGCCGGTGATCTCGGCGCCATAGGGGCGACGCAGACTTGCGATCGCAATGGTCTTCTTGACAAGCGGCGACCAGACTGAGGCGGTGATCAGGCCCGCTTCCTTCTTCTTGCGGTGATAGATGAGCGCCAGCGGCGCCGGCGTATTGCCGTCGATTTCAAGCCCCACCAGCACATGCTTGAGCGTTCTGTCGCGGCGGGCGGCGAGAATGGCGCGGCGGCCGTTGAAGTTGGGCTTGTCGAGATCGACCATCCAGTCGAGGCCGATCTCGTCGGGCAAACGCAGCCGGTCCTCCCGCAACGCCGTCTCCGCCGTCACGAAATCGGCATTGGCGACGATGAAGCCCGCCTCGATGCGGGTGCGGTTGAGCGCGTGATAGCCGATGGCGCGCAACCGATGGCGATCCGCCTGTTCCCAGAGCCGATCCCAGAGCGACAGAGCAAGGTCTGAAGGGCAAAACAGCTCATAGCCGAGATCGCCGGTGAAGCCGGTGCGTGAGATGAGCACATCGCGGCCAGCATGGGAAAAGCTGCCGATTTCGAAGGGCTTCAACCGCTCGACGCCTGAAAAGCCGGCGTCGGACAGCAGTGCAAACGACGTCGGTCCCTGCAGCGCGAGGCCCGCCACAGCAGTGGTTTCATCCTCGATCACGACATCGAAGCCGACGGCGCTGTCGAGCAGCCAGGGAAGATGCCGTTCCTGCGAACACAGGCGGAAATCCTGTTCTCCCAGCCGAAACAGCGTGCCGTCATCCAGGACATGGCCAAAATCATCGCACCAGGCGGTGTAGTGAACCCGCCCCGGCTTGAGCTTGCGCACGTCGCGCAGGGTCAGACGGTTGAGAAAAGCCTCGGCGTCGCGCCCGCGAATGCGATATTTGGTCATCGGCGAAATGTCGAACAGCGCGGACGTCGAACGGATTGCGAAATATTCCAGTTCCTCGTCGTCGATCGATCCGGGCGCCTTGAAGCCGGACCATGAATACCAGTCATTCTCCATCGACAGGGCTTCAAGCCGGGGGAGGAAAGGCGTCGGCTCCAGATTGACGAGCGCATGGCCACGGCTCCGCGCCAGGGCGTTCTGCGAAAGCGCCTGTGTCATCGCACGCCTCCTTTGGACAGGATATGCCGGGCGGCATTGTAGCCCGGAAGACCGGAAATCCCTCCGCCCGGATGCGATCCCGCGCTGGCCAGGAACAGGCCCGAAACGGGCGTGTCGTAACCGGAAGCGCCGTAAGCTGGTCGGTTGAACAGCATCTGATCCACCTGCAATTCCCCATGATGCCAATGCCCACCGGGCATCGCATAGATCTGTTCGATATCGGGCGGAACGAGAAGCTCCGCGGCGAGCACGGAGGATTTCAGCCCCGGCGCATGGGCCTCGAGCCGGTCGAGGGCGCGGTCGAGAAACGCCGCGCGCCCTGTCTCCCATCCCTGCTTGAGCGCATAGGGCGCGAACTGGATGACGGCGGACAGGCTCGCCTTGCCCTCCGGCGCCATGGAGGGATCGCTGACGCTGGGCAGCACGATTTCCATCACGGGCTCGGGGGAGAACTCGCCATATTTGGCCGGGTTGAACGCCCGTTCCACCTGATCGATCGATGGCGCGATCACCAGCCGCCCCGACAGATCTTCTTGCGCGACGCCGGCGAAATCCGGAATACGATCGAGCGCGAGATGCAGTTTGGCGGCATCGCCCTTGCTGCGGATGTTGCGGATTGCGGTGGACAGGCCCGTGTCGACCTCTCCGGGCGGCAGCAGGCCGCCGAACGTCACGCCGGGATGAATGGCCGAGACGATGACCGGCGCAACAAGCCTTGCGCCGTCGGCAAGTTCTACGCCGGTCACGCCGTCCGAACTTATCAGAATGCGGCTGACCCGCGCCCCGCTTCGCAGATCTGCTCCGTGTGACTTCGCTGCCCCGACGAGCAGATCCGTCACCGCGCCTATCCCGCCCTTCGGCACGATCTGTCCGCCGGCCGCGCCCAGGCTTTCGCCGGCCAGCCGGTAATAGAGCCCCATCAGCGAGGTCGGCGATCTCGGGCCGAGATGAACGCCGAGCGTGGCGTCGAAGGCCAGCAGCCCTTTCAGCCTGTCGTCGGTCAGATGCTCGTCGAGGACATCGGCGACATTCATCAGCAACATCCGGGCGAAGTCACGCCCGAAATCGCGGCCATGCCGAAGCAGCGACAATCCCGCCAATCCGAAATCAACGATATCGCCAACCGCAAACTTGCCCGGCATCGGCGGTCGCCGCGCCTGAAAGCGCTTGAGAATTCCCGCCTGCGACAGCAACAGCGCCCGCAATTCTGCGAATTTGCCTGCCTCTGCGTCGCTCACGCCTCGCAAGCGCGCGCCATAGGCGCCGTCGAGCATGACAGCCTCGCCATCGGCGCCCAAGGCGACAGTCGACGCCAGCCGACTTCCTAGCCGCGAGAGATCGAGACCCAGCGCCCGCTCGACTTCGGGCGCAAGCCGGTTGAGAAGATGGGCGGGGCCGCTGACCCGAAAACCCGGATGGAACTCGCGGGTGACGGCGCCGCCGCCGAACCGGTCGGAGGCCTCAATGCAGACGGTGCTGCGCCCTGATTTCGCCAGCATAGCCGCAGCGACCAGGCCGTTATGGCCGCCGCCGATGATGATTGCGTCATAGGATGTCATGGGCCGGGCTCATATGAGTGCGGGGCAGTTTAAGATCGCGCAGCACTTCGGCTGCGGCATTGTAGCCGGGCGCGCCCATCACGCCGCCGCCGGGATGGGTGGAGGAGCCGCAGAGATAGAGCCCTTTCACCGGACTGCGATACTGCGCGTATCCGGGCACCGGGCGGTTGAACAACAGTTGGTCAAAGGTCAGTTCGCCTTGGAAGATATTGCCTTCCGTCAGGCCGACTTCCGCTTCCAGTTCCCTCGGCGTCCGAACCTCCATATGCAGGATACGGTCGCGGAATCCCGGTGAATAATCGGCGATCTGCGAGATCACGGTTTCGGCGAAAGCGTCGCGGTCGGCGTCGGTCCAGTCGCGCCCTTCCACCTTGGGTGGGCAATACTGCACGAAACAGCTCATGAAATGCTTGCCGGGTGGCGCCATGGTCGGATCGAGCGTGGTCGGGATCATCGCGTCGAGGAAGGGATCTGCCGACCAGCGCCCGTCTTTCCAGTCGTCATAGGCGCGTTCGATCCGCTCGACCGTGTCGGTGAAATGAAGATCACCCTTGATCGCATGACAGCCCGGCGGCAGCGCGGGAAAGTCCGGCAGGCCATCGAGCGCGATATTCACCTTGCCCGACGAGCCGCGCATCTTGAAATGCTTGACGCGATGCACGAAGCGCTCCGGAAGCTCCTTCTCGTCCACGAGTTTCAGGAATGTCCGCTTGACGTCGGCGTTGGAGAGAACCAGCCGGCCCCTCACCTCATCGCCATTGGCGAGCGCCACGCCTTCCGCTTCGCCATTGCGGATGATGACCTTGTCGACTTCCGCGCCGGTGCGGATGTCTCCGCCGGCGGCCTGGAAGGAGGCCGAAAGCGCCTGGGTGATCGCGCCCATGCCGCCGCGCGCATAACCCCAGGCGCCGACGGAGCCGTCGACTTCGCCCATATAGTGATGCAGCAGTACATAGGCCGTGCCCGGCGACATTGGCCCGAGGGCCGTGCCGATGATGCCGGAGATCGCCAGATAGGCTTTGACGACCTCGGTCTCGAAATATTCGTCGAGAAAATCGGAGATCGACATGGTCCAGAAACGCGTCGTCCGAGCAAATTCCGCGGCGCTCATATCGCCGACCTTGCGGGCGAGAAACAGCAATTCGCCAATATCGCGTGGCCGGAACGAGAAGGGATCGGGCGCCGTCCGCATCAACAACGGCTGGATGAAACGGCACTGCCGGGTCACATCACGGGCGTAGCGGTCATAGGCCTCGGCGTCGCGGGCGGAATAGCGGGCGAATTCCCGCCGATGGCGGTGATGATCGCGATAGGAGGAGAGATAGCCGCCGTCCCGCGTCAGCACAGCGCCGCCTTCATAGGCGACGATCTGCAGGCCGAAGCGCGGCAGTTCGAGATCGCGCATGATCTCGGGCCGGAACAGCGAGCAGACATAGGAACAATTCGAGTAGAACACCTCGTCGGCCAGCTTGCGCGACGTGGCCGCGCCGCCCACCCAGTCATTCTTCTCGACAACAGCGACCTGAAGCCCCGCCCGCTGCAGATAGCAGGCTGCGACAAGGCCATTATGGCCGCCGCCGATCACCACGACATCATATTTCTTCATCAGCATCCCCACCGAAGTGATCAAAAAGATGCATGAACGCCATAGGCTTGTCCATATATTTTGAATGATCATTCAGCAAGCATCTTGCAAAGCCATGAAATCGCGCTAAGATTTTTAATGAAACAGGGATCGGGGCCAAAACCGGAATGAGCCGCTTGCAGCATGCGCATATCCTGAGCATTCGCGGCGCGTCCACCGTTCAACAGTCGGCGCGCTGCGCCGCTTTCGCGCATCGGCTTGACAGAAGACCCGCTTATGCGCCTCAGATGGCGGGATACAACATTCCGGCCCGCGCCGTGCGCGCCGCCGGCGCAGCGCGGACGAAGAGAATGGATACTGCCGAGCCGATGGCGGGCGAAAAGAAGAGCCGCAAGGCTTCCAAGGAAATACGCAAGCAGCAATTGATCGAGGCAACGATCGATTCGCTGGCCAAACGCGGCTATGCCGAGACGACGCTCGCCAATGTCGCCGACGGGGCGAAACTGTCGCGCGGCATCGTCAACTTTCATTTCGAAAGCAAGGAAAACCTGCTGATCGCCACGCTGCAATTCATGGCGGACGAATATGCGCAGCATTGGTCGGCGGCTCTGGAAAAGGCCGGCCCCAGCGCCGCCGAGCGGATGTGGGCGCTGGTGGCGGCGGATTTCGACCGCCGAATGACCACCAAGCGCAAACTCGCCGCCTGGTGCGCTTTCTGGGGCGAGGCCAAGTCACGGCCGACCTATCAAGCGCTCTGCGGCGCGCGCGATCTCAAATATCAGCGCACCTTCGAAGAGCTCTGCGCCGAGATAAAGCTCGAGGGCGGCTACGGCTATGACGCGGAAGCCGCGGCGCTCGCCATCTGCTCGTCGATGGAAGGTCTGTGGCTCCGTCTGATGATGAGTGACGGTCTCACGCGCGAGGCGGCGCACAAGGCGGCGATTGAATGCATTATCGGCTTCTTCCCCAAGCATATTGGCAGGGAAGGCCCCATCAACACATAATCGTCAAACCAGAGAGAAAAGGCGGAACAGCATGCTGACATCACTTCGCAGAAATGGGCTCTTGGCCCTCGCATCATCCGCCCTCCTCCTGTTCGCCTTGCCGGCGTCCGCAGCCAATCTCACCGTGTTCGACTGGTCGGGCTACGAAGACCCTGCCTTTCACCCCGCCTATACCGCCAAGCATGGCGACGAACCGGATTTCACCTATTTCGGAGACGAGGAGGAAGCTTTCCAGAAGCTTCGTTCCGGCTTCAAGGCCGATCTCGCCCATCCCTGTTCGCAAAGCGTGGCGAAATGGCGCGACGCCGGTCTTTTGGAACCCTTGGATACCTCCAAGCTTGCCAACTGGAACGATGTCCTACCCGGAATCGCGGCCATGAAGGATCTGATGACATCGTCCGACGGCAAGGCATGGTTCATGCCCTTCGAATGGGGCAATTCGCTGATGATCTACCGGACTGACACCGTGAAGCCCGAAGACATCGCCTCGCTCAAGGCCTTCGCCGATCCCAAGTTCAAGGATCGGATCTCGATCGGCGACAATGTCGACGACGCCTATGCGCTGGCCAGCCTCGCCATCGGCCTCAAGGACTGGTCCAAGATGACCGACGCGCAGTTCACGCAGGCGTCCGCCTTCCTGCGCGAGGTGCATAAGAATGTGCGGCTCTACTGGACGGAGAACACCGATCTCAGCCAGGCCATGGCGAGCGGCGAAGTCGATCTCGCCTGGGGCTGGAACGAGACGGCGACGACGCTGGAGAAAGACGGCCAGCCGGTGGCGACCAACGCCAATCCTGCCGAGGGCCACTCCACCTGGGTTTGCGGCTATGTAAAGCTGAAGGGCAGCGAGGCTCCGGCGGAAAACGCCTATGATTTCCTCAACGCCGTCAGCAATCCCGACATCGCCGCCTATCTCGTCGATTCCTGGGGCTATGGTCACGCCAACGCCAAGGGCATGGCGGCGGTCGATCCGGCCATTCTCAAGGCGAAGGGCTATGCCGATGTCGGCAATTTCGTCGCCAACACGCTGTTTCAGTCGCCCTTGCCGATCGCATTGCGCGAGAAGATGATCGCCGAATTCGAGAAGATCAAGGCGGGCTATTGATCGAGTCAGCCTGAGGCCCTCGATCGGATTACGGTTAGTCTCGGCCCGTCGTCATGTCGCCGGAGTGGAATCTCCGCCTGTAGTCGGCGGGCGTCAGCCCGACGATCCGCAGAAAAATCTTCCGGAAAGACGCCGGGTCACGATAGCCGCATTCCCAGCCGATCTGGTCGATGCTGGCGGCGCTGGTCTCCAGCCGCCGTCGCGCCTCCGCAACGCGCATCTGCTGGCAATATTCGATCGGTTTCAGGCCCAGCGCTTTCTGAAAGCGCCGCAAAAACGTCCTCGGCTCAAGCCCGGCAACGCCGGCCATTTCCTCTACGGAAACATCACGTGAAAGCATGCTATCAAACCATTGCTGCGCCTTCAGAATATTCGGATCGCCATGGCCCCGGCTCGGCCTGAAATCGCTGTAATAGCGCTGCTCACGCCCTGGCGGATCGATGAGCAGGAAGCGCGCGGTCTCGATCATCGCTTCGGCGCCGAATAGCCGCTCGACGATGAGTAGGCCGAGATCGGTCCACGCCATCAGGCCGCCTGCGGTGATGATGTCGCCCGCCGTCACCAGCAACCGGTCCGGCTGGAGCGCGATGTCGGGAAACATGGCGCGGAAGTCGTCGACCAGCGCCCAATGCGTGGTTGCCGGCTTGCCCTCCAGCAGACCTGCGCGCGCCAGAAGGAATGCTCCGGCGCAGACCGACGCCAGGATCGCTCCCTCCTCGCGTTGAGCCCGAAGCCACGGCAACAGCGGCGCGAATTCGTCACCGACCGGCGGCTCTCCCCGGCTGGGCGGCAAGAGGATCGCTGTCAGCGGAGTTTTTGCAAACGTCTCATCCGCTCCTTCCGTCAGCATCACGCCGGTCGCGACATCGAAGAGGAGACGGCTGACCACCAGTTGCGGCGCAACTTCCGGGCGCCGCGCGGCCAACAACTCCTCAGCCACGTCGAAAAGATCGGCAAGCCCGAGGGCTGCCGACAGCTGTGCCCCTCTATAGGTAACGATGCCGATATGCACCACGCCATGCCGTCTCATCTGTCCGAATTGCCCCTTGGATTGTCAGTTCCGCCAATGGCAATCTGCGCCGTCGCGGCTAAATTCGCAAGTGGAACAGCATAAGGAGACTTCCATGAGCAAGACCGCGCTGATCGTGATCGATCTTCAGAACGACTATTTCGAAGGCGGGAAATTCCCGCTCCACCAGACGGACGTCGCCGCCGCCAATGCGGCGCGCCTGCTCGACGCAGCACGGCGCAAGGGCGATCTCGTGGTGCATGTGCAGCACATCTCGGCCGAAGCCGACGCGCCTTTCTTCGCTCCTGGCACGGTGGGCGCCGAGATCCATGCGACCGTCGCGCCGAAAGAAGGCGAGCTCAAGATCATCAAGCAGCAGATCAACGCTTTCCTCGGCACCGATCTCAAGACCAAGCTCGATGAAGCGGGCGTGGACGCGGTGACGATCGCCGGCGCCATGAGCCATATGTGCGTCGACGCCGCCACCCGCGCGGCCTCCGATTTCGGCTATTCGGTCACGGTCGTCCATGATGCGACCGCAACGCGTGATCTCGAATTCAACGGGGAGATCACGCCGGCTGAGAAGGTGCAGACCGCGATGATGTCGGCGCTTGCGTTTGGCTATGCTCAGGTCGTATCGACCGACGCCTATCTCGCCGCCTGACGCACAAGCGCGGGACCCGAGTTTCCTCGGGCCCGCGCATCTTTCAGAAACCTTCGAGCACGATCTTACCCTTGGAACGACCGCTTTCGATGCGCGCATGCGCATTCTTCAGATTGACGGCATTGATCGGCGACAACACCTCGGTGACTGTCGTACGAATACGGCCTTCATCTACGAGACGCGCCACCTCGCTCAACAATTCCCCCTGCCGCGCCATGTCGGTCGTCTGAAACAGCGAACGGGTGAACATCAGCTCCCAGTGGATCGACACCGATTTCCGCTTGAAGCCCATGATGTCGAGCGCCTGGGGATCGTCGATCAGGCCGAACCGGCCCTGTGGCGCGATCAGGTCCACGACATCCGTGACGTGGCGGTGTGTCTCGGTGGTCGAGAAGACGAAGGACGGCGCGCCAAGTCCCAATGCCGCGATTTGCGGCGCAAGAGGCCGGCTGTGATCGACGACGTGATGGGTGCCGAGTTCCTCTGTCCAGGCGCGAGTCTCCGGCCGGGAGGCAGTGGCGATCACGGTGAGATCGGTCAAAGCGCGAACCAGCTGGATTGCGATCGAGCCGACGCCGCCGGCGCCGCCGATGATCAGGATCGCGGGCGCGCCACCCGGCGCCGGCTGGTGGATATCGAGACGATCGAACAGCATTTCCCAGGCGGTAATCGCCGTCAGCGGCAGTGCGGCGGCCTCGGCGTTGCTGAGCGTCGCGGGCTTTCGACCGACGATCCGCTCATCAACGAGATGAAACGCGCTGTTCGAACCCGGCCTTGCGATCGAACCCGCATAATAGACCGCGTCGCCGATGTCGAACCCGGTGACGGCTCCGCCTTTGTCGACCACGCGTCCCACGGCGTCCCAGCCCAACACTTTCCACTGACCTGCCTCCGGCGTCGCCGAGCGGCGGACCTTCGTATCGACGGGATTGACGGATACGGCCGCGACTTCGACCAGAAGGTCTCGACCCTCGGGTTCCGGACGCGGAATCTCGATGTCGATCAACGCGTCGTCCCGATCGATGGGTCCTGCTTGCTGATAGCCGATGGCTTTCATGATCTGCTCCTCGAAAGGTGGTTGTGCAGCGCGATATCTGCGCCTACTCTCATTGAGAGACAATACGAACAAATATCGCATATAGTGTCATAAAGGATACCGTTATGGCGAAGGTCCGTCACTCACGTTTCGATTGCAGCCCCGGTTGCTCTGTGTAAGCGGCGATCGCGCTGATCGACGGCAAATGGAAATCGGTAATCCTGTATCACCTGATGAGCGGGACCCTGCGCTTCAATGCGCTGAAACGGCATATTCCAGGCGTCACCCAGCGTATGCTCACCAATCAATTGCGTGAACTGGAGGAAGACGGGCTCGTCATCCGCAAGGTCTATGCGGTGGTCCCGCCCAAGGTGGAATATTCGCTGTCGCCGCTCGGCGAGTCCATGACACCCATTCTCTGCGCGTTGAAAGACTGGGGCGACGCCAATATCGGCCGCTTCGGCAAGCCGCTGCGCGATGTCGATATCCATATCGAAGAGCAGGTCGCCTGAAGCACACGGCCGCGCTTGACGCCCAGCCGGACGGGACCTAGATCCTGAGAACATGAAGATTGCCTTCTATGCGCCGCTTAAGCCTGTCGACCATCCTGTCCCCTCGGGCGACAGGTTGATGGCGCAACTTTTGCTGACGGCGCTGGAAAAACTCGGCCATCGAGTCTCAGTCGCGTCCCCGCTGCGCGCCTATCTGAAAGAACCGGACGCCGAAACCTATGCCGATCTCCTCCAAAGGGCGTCTGCGGAACGCGATCGTCTGGCCGAAATATGGCGCGAGAGCGGGCCACCTGATCTCTTCTTCTGCTATCACCCCTATTACAAATCGCCCGACATGCTCGGCCCATTCCTTTGCCAGGAGTTCGGCATGCCCTATGTGACGGCGGAAAGCTCCTATTCGGCGCGCCGAAATATCGGGATCTGGGCGGCTAGCCAGACACTGGCGCGAGACGGAGTGGATCTTGCCGCCGTCAATATCTGCTTTACCAGCCGTGACCGGCAGGGATTGACCAATATCTCTCCCGCCGCCGTAACCGCAATGCTGCCTCCCTTTCTCGATCCGAGGCCTCCCCTTGTAGTCACGAAGACGCCGGAGCGCGGGCGGCTGCTCACCGCAGCGATGATGCGCGATGGCAACAAGCTGGAAAGCTATCTGATGCTGGCCGCAGCGCTTCACCAGCTCGGCGATCTCGACTGGCGGCTCGACGTGGTCGGCGATGGCCCGATGCGCCACGTCATCGAAGATACGTTTGCACCATTCCCGCCGGGGCGCGTCGTGTTCCACGGCTTGAAGAGCCGTGAAGATCTGGCGGAGATGATGGCGCGCGCCTCCATTTTCCTGTGGCCTGGCTGCCGGGAGGCCTATGGCCTCACCTATCTCGAAGCTCAGGCGGCCGGCCTGCCGGTGGTCGCGCAGAATGACGGGGGCGTGCCGGAGGTGGTGATCGGCAACCAGACCGGCCTATTGACGGAACCGGGCGATCTCCGCTCCTATGCTTCAGCGATCCGCCTGCTGTTGACCGACGAGACGAAACGCATGGCCCTGGCGAATGGAGCCGCGCGCTTTGCCCGAGAAGAGCGTTCCTTCGAAACCGCCTGCGCGCGCCTCGGGCGTATTCTCGAAACCCATGTTTGCAAGGCCTGACCGATGAGCTCCTGGACCGCGCTGAACGACGAACTCTCGATCTGGGCCGATACGGGTCGCATGGCGCCGTTCTGGATCAGGGACGACGACGCCGTTGAGCCGAGCCCTGCGTTGGAACGGCTGATCAGCTTGACGGCGAATGGAGGCATCCCCGCCACGCTCGCCGTGATTCCCGAACACACCGGCGACGCGCTCGCGACGCGACTGGCGGCAACAACCAGCCTTTCGGTCGCCGTCCACGGTTGGTCGCACCGCAACTACGCGGGAAAAGGCGAGAAAAAGCAGGAATTAGGGTTACACCGACCGCAGCGGGATGTGCTGAGCGAACTTGCGGCAGGCCTCGACAAATTGCGCGCTCTTTATCCTGATCGAGCGGTGACGATGCTCGTGCCGCCCTGGAACCGCATATCAGGCGAACTCGTCGCGGAACTCTCCACAATCGGCTTTTCGTCGCTCAGCGTTTTTGGTCGAGAAAAGGACGCGCCGATCCGGCTCATCAATACCCATGTCGATCTGATGGACTGGCATGGGACGCGAGGTGGACGCGATGACGCGCCGCTATTGGCGGAAATCGTCGCGCGGCTGCAAACATTACGCGAGGGCAAAGGGGAGATGGGCTTCCTGACCCACCATCTCGTGCACGACGAAAAGGCTTGGACCTTTCTGGCCCGGTTGATCGAGACCGTTGAAAAGCACCCCGGCGCGGCTTGGGTCGATCCGCTGGCTCAATAGACGCCAGACGCCTTAGACGTCGATGACCTGTCCTTCCCAGACTGAAAACGCGCCCTGGAAGTTCTCCGCCGCCATATGATCGATTGCCCTTAGCGCCTTGTCGGTGCGCAGCGGCGAATGATGGATGAAGCCGACACGCTCGGCGCCGGCGGCGCGCGCCAACCGTATGCCATGCTGCCACGAAGAATGACCATAACCGACATAAGTCGGCATTTCCTCGTCGGTATAGCTGGTGTCATACAGGAAGAGATCCGCGCCCTCTATCAGCGCCAAGACCTCGGGATCGAGAACGCCTGGCACATGCTCGGTGTCGGTGATGATGGCCACCACCCGACCGTGCCATTCCACGCGATAGCCGATCGAGCCGCCTGGATGATTGAGCATGGCGGTGCGAATCGTGACGCCCGGATAGGGCTGCAGGACGTCATGCGGCAAGAAATCACGACAGTTAAGAGTGGCGCGGCAAGCCTTCGCCTCGATTGGGAACCATGGCGGTCGAATGAATTCCGTGATCATGTCACGGGTGGTCATTTTCCCGCAGCTATGTCCCGACCACACGGTCACCGAGGAACGAGGATCATAGATCGGAGAAAAATATGGAAGACCGATGATATGGTCATAATGGCAATGGCTGAAAAACAGATGACATTCGGCCGCGCCTTCGGCGAGAAGGGCTTTGCCTGCGGGCAGGATTCCAGAGCCGGCGTCAAAGATTAGTCGGTGGTCACCGCATTGCAGTTCGATGCAGATCGTGTTGCCGCCATAGTGCTGGAATTCCGGCCCCGATACAGGCAGGCTGCCGCGAACGCCCCAGGCGCGCAGTCTGAACTTGGTGTCCGCCGCTCCGCGCCGAAAATCATCCAGGTCGCCGCCCGGCCGACAATCCAGTTTTCTGCCGACGAAATTCGCTATTGCCATTCGTAAGCATTCCCTTTTCCCAGTTCCGGGGAGGCTAGCGCATAAAATTGGCGAATGCGAGCATAGATCATGTTGTTCCGCCCGCCTTACGATAATCTCATGCGGTTAATGAACGCTTTTGATCTGGCTGCGCGCCTCCGTCAGCTCCGTCGTCGTCCTGTTGAGACGATCCGCCAGCACGCGCATGATTTCGATGGCCATATCGGGATAGTCCGCGATCAATTTCAGGAACACATCCTTGCGGATACGCAATGCCTCCATGGGCGCGGAGGCGCGCACGGTCGCGGTGCGAGTAATGTCGCACAAAATTGCGATTTCGCCGACGATGGTGTTGTAGGCCAGTTCCGCAACCTTGATTTCTCCATTGGGAGAATCGGTCAGGATGTCGGCGCGGCCCGAGAGGATCACATAAGCAGCGTCTCCCGCGTCGCCCTGATGGAACAACTCTTCGCCGGCGCGATAAGTCAACCTATCGGACGCAAAGGCCAAAAGCTTCAGCTTCGACGGCGCGACCCGCGAAAACAAAGTCACCTGCCTTAAACTCTGTACTTCGTCCTGTAACATCATGGCTCCCTTCACGGATGCGCGGTTAGCATCAGAGCATGAACGCTTTTATGACACAAGCTCCCTGAAAACGCCGTTATTCTGCATAAGCGCATCATGGGTTCCCTCCTCCACAAGTTTCCCCCGGTCAAAAACGAGAATTCGGTCAAACAACGTCGCCATCGACGTGTCCGACAGAACCCAGATCACGGTCGGCCGGTCTCCCCGCTCGTCAAAAAGTTTCAGCACATTGCGCAGGATCTGGTTCTTCAGCCGTCCGTCCAGGCTGGCCAAAGGCGCGTTCAACACGTAGCAAGTGGATCGGCGGATCAAGGCGCGGGCGAGATTGAGCTTCTGGCGCTGCACCATGGTCAGCCTGCGGCCGCCCGCCCCGACATTGTAATCCAGCCCAATCGACAAAACCTGTTCATAGAGCCCGAGAGAGTGCAGAAGTTCCGCCAGAATCTTGCGGATGCGCTCGGCGCCGTCGGGATGCTGATGGCTGATGCGACCGACCAGGACATTGTCCATCAGATTGGCGGCCAGCATGAATTTGTGGGGGTCATATCTCTCGAGCGAACCTGCCAATTCCTTCGGAAGACCGGAATAGAATTGATGGCGCGCCTCGACGATGCGCGCCATCAATTCGCGCGTCAGGAGACCAAAACGATGCCGCGGCTCGATGTAGAAGAAACTCAACCTGAGGATCTGGACCCGATCGTCATCGGCGACGTCTTCGAAACGCTTGCCCCGAAGGCGCTGCAGGAGTTGCTGATATTCCGGCACCTCGTCGGCGTTCATGAACGTCAACTGCTGGAAGAACGGGTGATCGGGCGGCAAGTCCCCGAACAGATCAACCGCGTTCTCCGCGATCGCAAAGCCCATCTTGTAGAAAGTCAGGTCGAGACCGGTGCTGCGCATGAAGGAGAGGAAATACTTGTTCCTCCTGAGCGCGGGGCCATTCATTTCGGGTCCGATGGCCGTGCCGAACAGCAAGTTTTCGCCCACCGTCGCCTCGGTGTTGTAGCTGTCCGGCTCGAAATAGACGACCAGGTCCTTCAGTCCGTTCTGCTCAAGTTCCTGACGCAGCGCCCTGCGGATATCGACGATGCGCTCGGCGACATCGGGATATCGCGCCGGATCCACCGTGGTGCGGATCGCAAGATCGAGAATATCCTTCGACAACTGCACGGTGTCGAGAATTTCGGCGACCTGCGCGGCGAGATCATCCGGACCGCTGGCGCCGGCGGCGCGATAGTCGACCCAGTCACTATTGATGTCGTAGAGTGGATTACCTGCCTGCCTGGCCTCGGCGAGCGCCCATTTGCGATGCTTTGCGGCTTCGTCGTCATAGACGGCTTCGGCCAGTGGCGCGTGCTTGAGCCCATAAAGCAGATTGTCCCGCAGCGTGCCCTGGAACATATAGGCGTCAGCGCCTGCATAGGTGATGTGACGACCGGTCACAGACTCCGGCAGGATGCGGATGTCTTCGCCGCCGAAAAGAATGCGGCCTGAGGTCGGCCAGAGGATTCGTCCGAGAGCTTCGGCCAAAGCCTCGCCGCCAGCAGCGGCGGAGCCCACCAACGCCACGGCTTCACCGGGATGGACGGTCGTCGATACTCCCGTCAGCAGTTGCGCGCCGCTATCGTCGGAGAGCGAAAGATTGGCGGTGGCGATCGATGCGTCTGATAGCGGTTCGGTGCTCAAGACAAGCTTTTGGATCTCCGGCTCCAGCATATCGTCGACGGAAAACTGCTCGACCACCTGGACATATTTAACCTGCACATCCTGACGCGTCTGGTCCCAATCGATGAGCTCCTTCAGCGGACCGGGCAGATCCTTGTAGGCGCTGATCACCGCAATCAGCTGGCCGACATCGAGCTGTCCTTTGAGCGCCAGATAGCCGCCGATGGAATAAAACAGGAAGGGTGTTACAGAAGCGAGGAAATTATTGATGAATTTGACCAGGAACTTCCACTGGTAGAGATCGTAGCGGATCTTGAAGATCTTGCCCAGCCGCTCGGCGACATCCGCCCGCTCGTAGTTCGACGTATCATAAGAGCGGATCGTATTGATGCCGTCGAAGATTTCGCTGACGCGGCCGGACAATTCCCGCGCGGTCAATTGCCGCTCCCGGCCCAGCACCAGAAGCCGGCGGCGCATGCGCGGAATGATGAAGCCCTGGATGCCCACCATGAAAGCGGCAACGATCCCGAGCCATAAATTCTGCACCAGAATAAAGGCAAGCGCCGTCAAGGCCTGGCCGCCGAGCATGGCGGGCGACACGAAGGCGTCGCCGGTGAAACCACCGAGAGGCTCCACCTCATCCTTGATCATGCTGGCGACTTCCGCGCCCTTGACCCGCTTGAACTGGCCTGGCGGAAAACGCAGCACTTTGTCGACAAGATCAAAGCGGATGCGGCGCAGCAGCCGCTCGCCAAGGCGACCCTTATAGGTGTTGATATAGAGCTTGAAGAGCCCGTTGATCACCACCAGGAGCAGGAAGACAAGACTGAGCGCGAACAGCATCGACATCCGGTCGAGCTCAACGCCCGGAAACAGGGTGACTTCGCCAATGTATGGCAGGTCGAAAGCGATGTGCATGAACATCTGCGTCGCCCCGGCGCCCTCGAAACCGTCGCCCTGGATCGGACCGTTCACGATCTGCTTCGGCAGGTCGAAAGAGAGGAAATAGGGCACCATGGACACCGCGACGACCAGCAAAATCCACAGCTGCTGCTTTCGGGTGTTGTTCCAGATATACGCGAGCAAGCCTTTTTCCATGGATGCTCCTTATCGTGCCGCGACAAGCGAAAGGCTGGGGAAGCCAGGAAGATGGAATTCTGGGGAGCGCCTGCTCGCAGCCAGCCGATTTCCGGCCATTTCACGTCGAACATCGGGCAGGATTTCGCCGGCAGTGCGGACAGATCGGACCGTCGTCGTCAGTCCGCACCACGCCGGACCAGTGTCGCCGCCTTGTCTCAACCCCGCCCCTCCATTATATCCAGCCAAGCCTCCAGCGAAGCGCTGGATGTAGCGCTATCTCTTCATAAGGCGCAAAACATCAACTTGCACCACGAAATTTACAAACCCTATGACAAGCTCACCGTCTGAAGCCGCGCTGTTGCGCGAAGCAACTTTTGATCTGCTGCGCGGCGTGAACGCCTATACGCGCAGCCCCCTCATGAAAGGCCTGGCAGGCGTCGTGAGCCGTCATCCCGAGGCAGAGATCAGCGTCGCCTTCAACCACAAGCAGGTCGCCTGCAAAATGTGGGCGCGGGACGCGGTTTTCGAGACACTCGGCGGCGAGATCGGCTCTATCCTCATCCTCGGCGGATGGTATGGCGTTCTGGCGGCCATGTTTTTCGATGATTCGCGCTTCGACATCGACAGAATCGCGAGCGTCGATATCGACGGGAATGTCGGCGCGGTGGCCCAAACCTTGAACGCCGCCTGGATTGACCGGTTCAGCGCCATCACCGCAGATATGTATGCCCTGCCGTATCACGATCACAAGGCCGACCTGGTGGTCAACACCAGTTGCGAACATATCGCCGATCTCAGGGCTTGGCTCGATCTTCTGCCCAAAGGAACACGGGTGCTATTGCAATCGAACGATTATTTCAGCGAGCCGACCCATATCAGTTGCGTCGCCTCGCTTGAGGCCTTCAGGGAGCAAGCCCTCCTATCCCGCGTCTTGTACGCCGGATCGCTGCCGCAGAAGAAATATACGCGGTTCATGCTAATCGGTGAGGTGTGAAGACCGCATTCAGCTGCGCTTTTCCAACAGATCGCGGAGAATGGCTCCCGTTTTATGCGCGCCTTCCAGATCGAGATCCGGCAAATCGCCCGGCGGCGCGGCAAGCGCAGTCTCAATAGCCGCCCGCATCGTGTCGACGTTGAGTTCGGCTTCCGTCAGCATCAGGGCGCGCCCGCGCACATGAAGACGCTCGGCTCTTGCGGTCTGCTCGGTCTCCCCTCCGGCGGTGAAGGGAATGAGCAGTGAGCGAACGCCTGCGCGCAACACGTCGCAGACCGTATTGTAGCCGGCCTGGGACACGGACAATTTCGCGCCGGTCAAGAGACTGGGAAAGTCCTTGCGGAACCTGAAGACCTCGACATTGGCTGTAGCGCGGCCCGAAAGCTCCACAAAATCCGCCTCGGGAAGATTGGGGCCGGCAATGATACACCAACGTAGATCATGCGACAGCAGCGCACTCGCCCCCACGGCCGCCTTGACGAGGTCCATTCCGACCGCGCCGCCGCCTGCGGAAACGACGATGTCGAAAATCTCGGAAGCGGGCGCGGGCGGTGGAGCGGCGACGAGACCCGTATAGACGATCTTATCGGCGATCTCGGCCTGGAGCGGAAAACTGTCTTCCAGCCGCGCGAACCGCGCATCGCCGTGCACCAACACCGCGTCGAAATACCGGTTGATAAGCGCCACGGTCTCGTCATTGGCGCCTGGCTTGGACCGCTCTTGCAGAAGATCGCGTATCGACGCGAGAACAAGCGGCTTTTTCGAGGATGACAAGGCGTGTTCAAGAAGAGGGAGAAGCTCGAAGCGCACCTGCCGTCGCCCAAATGGAAAAGCTTCGGTGATCAGAACATCCGGAGCAAAGTCGCGAAAGGCCGCCAAAAGCACGTCGCGGCGTCGGGCCTTGAAATCATCGTCGACGGGGCGTCCATCCGAGTCGACCAGCCCCGAAAACCCCTTGTCGCCAGTGGCGATCGCCGGAAGCGCCACATGGCGGATCTCGGATGGCGGAAAACCTGGCACAGGCATGCCGCCGGTAACCATGGTCACATCGAAGCCGTCGGCTGCCAGCGCGCCGGCAATACGGCTTGCGCGCGCCAGATGCCCGATGCCGAGAAGATGCTGGACATAAAACATCACCCGGAGACGGTCACCGTGAAACGTAGCCTGTGTCATCAAGAAGCCTTCCACGCACTCTCGAACAGGGCCGAGAGCTGGGTGATGCTGGTATGAAAATCGAAACGGCTGCGGACCTTATGCTCGGCCGACGCTCCCAGCCGATGGCGAAGGGCGGGATCGCGAATCGCCTGTTCCAACGCAAGCGTGAGCGCTTGTGGGTCTTCGGGCGGCGTCAGAAATCCATTTTCACCGTCTGACAACAGTTCCGGCACGCCTGATATCGAGGTCGAAACGCAGACCAGACCCTGGCTCGACGCCTCCACCAGCACATTGGGCAATCCATCCCGGTCCCCGTCGCTGGTAATGCGGCAGGCGAGCGCGAAAATGTCGGAAGTCCTGTAGGCCGAGAGCACATCGGTCTGATCGAGTGCACCGCGCCAGACCATCCGATCCGCAATTCCAGCCCGCTCCGCCTGCGCTTTCAAGCCGGTCAGCTTGTCGCCATCGCCGATATGATCGAAGCGCCAATGCAGGTCTTTCGGCAGGCGGCTCAGCGCCTCGATCAGGATGTCGAAGCCCTTCTTTTCCACCGCGCGGCCGACGCTGAGGATGCGCACCGGGTCGGACGGATCTGAGCCGTCCCTCAATGGCCTCGGCAGGTCGTTCTGCCCGAACCGGGCGAGATCGAGCCCGTGATAGCTGAGATGCACCTCGCCTTTCGGACCAGCGAGTTGGCTGAGATGCGCATGCCCGCTTTCCGTGCAGGTTACGGTCCAGCGGTTCGCAGCGAGCTTGTCCTTCAGCTCCCAGTCCGGCGACGTCCAGATGTCCTTGGCGTGAGCCGAACAGGTCCAGGGAATGCCGGTGATCAGACTGGCGTACTGAGCAACCGAAGCCGGCGTATGGATGAAATGCGCATGCAGCCAGGAAAACCCTTCGGGCCATTCTGCGGAGAGAACTGCAGCCTGTCCAAAACGGCGAAAGCGGTTGCGGCTCATGTCGCGGGGCAGGTCACGCAGAAAGGCGGTGAGCGCTTTAAAAAAGCCGGGCTTGCCGAGGCTCGCGAAAAAACCTTTTGCGACCCTGAAAGGCTCTTCATGCAGATATTCTGGCAGATAGACCACCGGCGCGCGGATTTCGTCATGAACCGGATGGCGCTTCTTGTCCGTGGGGCGGCGCATGGCCACAAGCGCCAAATCGAAACCCGCCTGTTCCAGGCCCAACAGTTCCTGCGCGATGAAAGTCTCCGACAGGCGTGGGTAGCCTTTCAGGATGACGACGATTTTCCGACGGTCCATGACGCCTCGATGTTTTCAGAAGCCGTTGCGGCAGGCCTTAACCCATCGCAGCGTCCGCGTCACCCTTTCACCAGCATCAGCCGGTTGGTCTGGCGGCGGTCGTAGATGCGCCCGACGAGTTCGGAAATGCGCGGCAGGCCTTCCAGACGCAGCCCGGCCTGGGCGCGTTTCGACGGCGCCGGCTGAGACGGCAGCATCTTGAGCTTGGCGGCGAGCAGCAGCGGATCTTCGGCCTGTTCGGGCAGAAGCATGTCGACGAGCCCAAGCTCGCTGGCCCGTTGAGCGCGGATCAACTGCTCCTCGCGCGGCTGCACACGCGGCACGATCAGCGCAGGCTTGTCGAAGGACAGGATCTCGCAATAGGTGTTGTAGCCGCCCATGGCCACCACAGCCTTGGCGCCCGCCACCAGCTCCTCCATGCGATTGTCGAATTCAATCACTTCGAGATAGGGAACGGAGCGGCCCTTGCGGATCAACTTGCGGCGCTTCTTGGCCGGCATATAGGGGCCGAGCACCATCAGCGCGCGATGCGTCAGTTCCGGATCCTGCTGATAGGCGTGAATGACATTGTGGACGAGTTCGGCGCCGTCGCCGCCGCCGCCCGTGGTCACCAGGATATAGTCGCCTTCAGGCTTGTGGCCTGGCAATTCTTCCTTGGGCACGTTGCGCTGCAGGAAACCGACGAAATTCATCTTCCGGCGCATTGAATCGGGCACATCAAGTTCGACAAGCGGGTCATAGAAGTCTGGCGGACCATAGACCCAGATCTCGTCGTAATATTTGGCGATTTTCGGCAGCGCCTGCTTGCGCTCCCACTCCGCCTGCAGAAGTCGGGGTGAATCCATCACCTCGCGAAGACCGAGGACAAGGGTTGTTCCACGGGATTTCAGGAACGCCAACGTTTCCTCGACCTCGCCTTCGAGCCCCATCGGCTCCTTGTCAACGATGAAGATATCTGGCTGAAAAGTCTCTGCGGTGTGGCGGATGATCGATTTGCGCATCTGCAGCGTATCGTGCAGATCCATGTGTTGGTCCATGGACTCATATTGACCGTTGCGCAGCTTGATCACGCTCGGGATTTTCACGAAGTCGACCCGGGCGCGATAGTCGAAAGCCCCGGCAATCGTCGCGCCGGAGATGATCAGCACCTGCAGACCACGATAATCCTCAACCAGCGAATGGGCGATCGTCCGGCATCGCCTCAGGTGACCAAGGCCGAACGTATCATGGCTGTACATCAGGATGCGGGCGTCTTCGAGGCGGCGGGTCATGCTGCGGCGCCCAATTTGGCAAACGCGACTGTTCTGCGGGCGTCACTCTTCCACATGTCGAACTCACCTCATTTATAGGGATCGGCGGCGTCACGCAGACCGTCGCCAAGGAAGTTGAACGCCAGTATCACCAGCATCACAGGGATAATAGGAAATAGCAGCCACGGATAAAAGGCTATCACGCTCACACTTTTCGCTTCTGTGAGCAGAATTCCCCAACTTGTGATCGGAGGGCGCAGGCCGAGCCCGAGAAAACTCAGAGCCGTCTCGCCGAGAATCATGCCCGGAACGGACATGGTGGCCGTGGCGATCAGATGCGACATGAAACCCGGCACCAGATGCCGCCCGATGATGCGGCTGCTTTTTGCGCCCATCAATTGCGCGGCCAGCACGTAATCTTCCTCTCGAAGCGACAGGAGCTTCGATCGGACAGCGCGAGCAAGCCCGGTCCAGTCAAGAAGGCCCAATATGGCCGTGATGCCGAGATAAATCAGCATGGGGCTCCAGGTTACCGGCATGATGGCCGCAAGCGCCATCCATAGTGGTATGCTAGGGATGGATTGCAACACTTCGATGATGCGCTGCACCACGAGATCGAAAATACCGCCGAGATAGCCCGCCCAGCCGCCGATGATCACGCCGAGAGTGAAGCTGATGGCGATGCCGATGAGGCCAATGGTGAGCGAGATGCGCGCGCCATAGATGATGCGCGAGAGCACGTCTCGACCAAGCCGATCGGTGCCCAAAAGGAACATCTGGCCGCCCTTGGCCGGGCAGACGAGATGCGTATTGCTGTCGAACAGCCCCCAGAAGCGATAGGAATCTCCCCGGCAAAAAAAGCGCAAAGGCTGCACCTGGTCCGGAATTTCGGTGTAGACGCGCCGCAGAGTGTCCATGTCGAGCGTCATCTGGCGTCCATAGACAAAAGGCCCGACAAAATCGCCATTGTGGAAAAGATGCACGGCCTGCGGCGGCGCATGGATGAAATCTGGGTGGCGGGAGTGAAGATTGTAGGGCGCCAGGAACTCGGCGATCATGATGATGAAGTAGAAAACCACCAGGAAGACGCCTGAAATCACCGCCAATCGGTGACGGCGGAATTTCCACCACATCAACTGCAGTTGCGACGCCTTGTTGTAGCGGCTTTGTTCGGCGGTGTCCTGCTCGACCGAATAGGGATCGAAGGGAGCCTCGGAAACATAATGGCCAAGCGGCGCGCCCGGTTCGGGAAGATAGGATGTCATTTGGTGCTCCCGCCCTGAAGACGAATGCGGGGGTCGAGGAACGCGAGCGCGATATCGGAGATCAGCACGCCGATGACGGTCAGGAATGCAAGGAACATCAGGAATGAGCCGGCAAGATACATGTCCTGGCTCTGCAGCGCCTTGATCAGCATCGGGCCCGTGGTCTCCAAGGACAACACGATGGCGGTGATCTCGGCGCCGGAAATGATCGCCGGCAGGATCGAGCCGATATCGGAGATGAAGAAGTTGAGCGCCATGCGCAGCGGATATTTGACCAACGCCCTGAACGGATGCATGCCCTTGGCGCGCGCCGTCACCACATATTGCTTCTGCAACTCATCGAGAAGATTGGCGCGCAGCTTGCGGATCATGCTCGCGGTGCCCGCCGTGCCGATGATCAGAACGGGGATCCAGAGATGCTCCAGCACCGACTTGAACTTCTCCCAGCTCATCGGTTCGCCGAGATATTTCTGGTCCATGAGGTGACCGACCGAAGTGCCGAACCAGATATTGGCGAAATACATCAGGATCAGCGCCAGCATGAAGTTCGGGATCGCAAGCCCCAGCAGACCCAAAAGGGTCAGGCCATAATCGGACCAGCTATACTGATGCGTGGCGGAATAAATGCCGATCGGAAAGGCGATCAGCCAGGTCAGGAGAATTGTGCAGAACGACACCAGCACGGTCAGCCACAAGCGGTCGCCGACCACGTCCGACACCGGCAGCTGATATTCGAAGGAATAGCCGAAATCGCCCTGCAGCATGCCGGCGACCCAGTGGAAGTAGCGGAGCACCGGCGGCTGGTCGAAGCCGTATTCAGCCCGGAGTTCCTCGATCTCCTGCATGTCGACGGCTTCGCCCTGGGCCTGGATTTCAGCCACATAACTTTCGAAATAGTCGCCGGGAGGCAGTTCGATGATGGTGAAGATCAGCGCGGAGATGATCACCAGAGTCGGGATCATCACAAGGAAGCGCCAGGCGATGTAACGCAGCATGGTCAGGCTTCCTCCTGGTACCAGAACGTGTCCGGCATATAGACGCCGAGATAGCAGGTCGGATCAAAGCCGAACAGGCCCTTGTCCGGCATGTTCCGCAGACGAGACGAGCGCATCATCGGCTGCAACGCCGAATTGACAATGCCGATGGAAAATACCTGGTCGGAATAGATCGACAGCATCTCATCCCAAATCCGTCGCCGCTCCTCCGTGGCGCTTGCATGTCGCCATTGGCCGAGCAGGTCGACAAGCTTTTGCGCCTCTGGAATTTCAGGCGGTTTGCCTTCCATGCCGTTGGACAGGTAATAGCTGCCCCAGAGCGGCCATTGCAGTTGCTCGTCGGAGGTCGGCGCGAGCTGGCCCGGATTCATGTCCGGCGTCGGCACGCCATTGTCGAGTCCCGACCAGACCGACATCATGATCGTTCCGCTGATGGCGCGGCTGCGGAAAACGTCGCGTTGAGACGTCTTGATAAAGAGAGAGACGCCGATTTCGCGCCAGTGATCGGTGATCAGCTCCAGAAGATCGGTTTCCAGGGTGCTTTCACCTGAGGTCTCGACGACGATCTGCAACGGGCGACCATCGGGCAGCAGGCGCAAGCCGTCATCGTCGCGCCCGGTCAGACCGATCTCGTCGAGCAGCTTGTTGGCGCCTGCGGGATCGAAAGTTGCCCAGGCCGTCTTGAGTTCGGGCCTGAACAGCGGACTTTCCGGCAGCACCGTGTCGGCGCTCTCCGCGGCCAGGCCATAGAAGACCACCTTGTTGATCTCGGTGCGGTCGATGGAGAGCGAAAGCGCCCGGCGGAAGCGAACGTCGCGCATCAGAGCCTGCCAGGCGGGATCGGCGGTGTTGAGGTTCGGCAGCAGCGCGACCTGCGAACCTGTCGTCCGCTTCCACAGCGACACTTTCACCGGATAGCGTTTCTCCGCATCCTTCATGAAGGCGTAGTCGGTGAAATCGAGCCCGCGGAATTGCAGGTCGGCTTCACCTGCGCCGGTCTTGGCGGCGATAATGTCGTTGGCGCTCACGCTTAGAATCATCCGATCGATATAGGGCAGTTGCAGCCCGTTCTCGTCGACGCGGTGGAAATAGGGATTGCGCTCGAACACGAACTGCTCGGATGGCGGCGCGGTGGTGTTGCGCCATGGATCGAGCGTCGGCAGATCGGGATTTTCAGGCCTATAGCTGCGTGACATCTTGATGTGCAGATCGACCCATTTCTTGGCCTTATATTCTTTCATCAGCGAACTCAGGCGGAACTCGTCCTGATAGCGCTTGTGAAACTGCTTCATATAGGCCGCCGGCATGACCATCACCAACGGCTGCGGCCCGGCGATGCGGGGCAGGAAATCGGGATTGGGCAATTTCCACGTATAGCGGACCGTATACGCGTCGAGCACCTCGAAACCGGGTCCTTCACCATCGACAAGCAACTCGCGCGGCAGGCCGCCGCGCTTGAGGTCCTTGTCCATATAGACGTCTTGCCAGGTATAGCGGAAATCCTCCGAGGTCAGCAGCGACCCATCGGACCAGCGATGCCCCTCGCGGATTTTGAAGGTGAAGACGCGATCCTCGATCGATTCAAAACTTTCGAGAATGTCCGGTTGCAGCGCCAGGTTCTCATCATAGCCGACCAGACGGGCATAGCCGTTGATCGTCATCAGGCGAATGTCTTTCTGGCTGCCTATAATGCTGCGCACCGTGCCGCCATAGACGCCAGGCTGGCGGCCCATCGCGGCGAGATTGATCACGCGCGGATGGCGGGGAAGCCGCATCTGCACCGGGTCGAGCGAACCGGCCAGCAAACGGTCCTCGAAGAATTTCGCTTCTCGCGTCGCCGCCTCGCTCCCGACCGGAAGGAGCGTCGCGGCCATAGCGCCCAGGAATGTCCGCCTGTCCATCATGGGCGCAACTCCCGCGCATCGACAGTCTGCCGCGCGAGAACGAAATGGCCGTCGCCGAGATCGGCCGGCGCAAGCGCATGCTCATCAGCCTCTTCGCGGAATTGCGGACTCCAGCTCTTTTGATCGGATGCGCCATTGGCGAGCAGCGTGGTGAAATCCAGGGGCCGGTCGAGATCCGGAAACGGCACCGCCGCCAGAAGCGACTTCGTATAGGGATGCGCGGGCTCGCGCATCAGCTTGTGGCGCGGGGCGATTTCGACGAGCCGTCCCTTACACATCACCGCGATGCGATCCGCCATATAATCGATGACGGCGAGATTGTGCGAGATGAAGATATAGGTGAGCGACAGTTCAGACTGCAGATCCTTGAGAAGATTGAGGATCTGCGCCTGCACCGACACATCGAGCGCCGAGACCGGCTCGTCGCAGATCACCAGTTCCGGCCGGAGCGCGAGCGCGCGGGCTATGCCCACACGTTGCCTTTGTCCGCCCGACAGTCCGTGAGGATAGCGGTTGAGGTGGCGTTTTTCCAGACCGACCGCCTCGATGAGAGCCGCGACTTTCGCGGCGCGCATCTCCGCATCGCCGCGCTTATGAATTTCCAGCGGCTCGGACACCACATTCTGGATCGTCATGCGTGGGGACAGCGACGACACCGGATCCTGGAACACCATCTGGATCTTGGTGCGCAATGCGGCGAGCCCACCGCCTTCGGCCGAAAGCACGTCGATATCGCGGCCATCGGCGCCGTTGAACGTAACAGTGCCCGCGTCAGGCGTCACCGCGCGCATCAGGATCTTGCTGAGCGTGGTCTTGCCGCAACCACTTTCACCAACAAGGCCGAGACATTCGCCGCGCCTCACATCGAAGCTCACGTCACGCACGGCGGGCGTCGTGTTTGTCTCCGCCTTGCGTGACCAGATGGAGCGCCCTTTGCTGAATGTCTTGGACACATTGCGAACGCTCAGGATTACATCGGATGCATGAGCCGAAACCGCCTCCCCTTGCCCGACGAGCGACTGTACGTTGACCTTGGCTTCGCGCAGCGACTTTAGCCGCTGTCCCGGCTCCATGTCGAAATGCGGCACCGCCGCCATTAGCGCCTTTAGATAGGGATGGGACGGCGAGCGGAATATCTCCTCGACCGGACCGGCCTCCATGATCTCGCCGTGATAGATCACCACCACGTCGTCGGCGACATTGGCGACGACGCCGAGATCATGGGTGATCAGCAGAATCGCCATGCCAAGTTTGGCCTGCAAATCCTTGAGCAACTTGAGAATTTGCGCCTGGATCGTCACATCGAGCGCGGTGGTCGGCTCGTCAGCGATCAGCAGCGACGGGCGGCAGATCAACGCCATGGCGATCATCGCTCGCTGTCGCATGCCGCCAGAGAGTTCGAACGGATACATGCCGAAAGCGCGGACGGGGTCGGCAAAGCCGACCAATCCCAACATCTCTTCCGTCCGTTGCCTACGCTCGTCGGCGGACATGGCCTCGTGGATGGCGAGAACTTCGGATATCTGGTTGCCGATCGTGTGCAGCGGCGACAGCGACGTCATCGGCTCCTGAAAAATCATCGCCATGCGGTTGCCGCGCAGCGCGCGAATATCGCGCCCGTCACGCGGCAGACCGACGATATTGATCGGCCCTTGTGCACAGAGTTGATCATTGAACAGGATCTTGCCAGAAGCGGATGCAATAGACGGCAGGATTCCCATCACGGCCTGGCTGATCACCGATTTTCCAGAACCCGATTCGCCGACCAACGCCGTGATCTTTCCCGGCGACACCCGCAAAGCCGCCTTCTTGACGACATCGAACTTCCCCCCAAGCAGAGAGAAGGAAATGCTCAGGTCCTCGATCCTGAGGAGATCCCGTCCAAGGCTCATTCCACTATTTCCCCTTCGCGCCCTCGGCGCTCTTCTTCTTTTTGAAAAAGAGGCTAACGCATGACCAGGGATGCGTCTATGCGCCGTTCACAATATTTTTATGAAGCTCCGCCGAACATTACTTGATTGCGGCGCACAAAGCCTTGTCGCGCAATACATCTCGACAATCGGGCGAGCGGCGGAAATCATCGTAATACAGCGACCAGACGCCGTCGCGCGCAGCGCGATAGGGGCCGAACTTGAAATACTGGTTGGGGCCGAGTCCCTTGCCCTGATGCCCGATCCGACCCTTGATCGTCGCCACCCAGACCTTGTTGGCGAATATCTCGATATGACCGTCTCCATTCGGACCCGGCTTGCTGAGAACAGCGAAATCGATCCAGCCGGAGGAGGGTTTCGGCAATTCTCCGCGCGAAGTCACTTGGATCGCAGTCGTGCAGCTCGCAAATTCGCCGCCATCCTCGGGGCTCCAGGCGGCGTCCCCGGCCACGAAAGCGCGCATCTGCTTGACCTTGGGCCGCAACCACACCGGGGTTCCGCCAGATGGGCAGGCGTTCTGGACATTGCCAGCGCCAGTCGTCGCACCCTCGTCGAATAGATCGGTCTCGACGGTGATGAACAATTTGCCATTGCGCATGCGGAACGCCAGGAACGGGCTGTAATCGCCTTCCGCATCCGCCTCGATCTCGCGTTTCCACTGGGCGATCAGATAGCGGTGATCGTCATCGGGAATGGGCTCTGCGAACTTGACGGCGAAACCGAACCAGACCGGGCTTTCATAGGGTGCGCGAAGCTCCGGCTTTTCCCAGATTTCGGCGCGCTCGCTACAACCTTCTTCTGCGGCATTGCAAAGCGGGCGCACGGACAGTTTCAACGCCCCCTTGCCCTCAAAGACGTCCGCGCCCTGAAACTCCACCGATCCGGCTCGCTGCTCGGCATTGTCTTTATAATAGAGCCCCCCTTCGGGAGAGAAGTCCTGACCCTCGAACCGATCCTCAAGACGGGTATTCAACGGATCGGCAGGCACGGGCGCGGCGGCCAACAAGGACATCAACACCCCCGACATCAGGACACGAAACATTTTGGCACTCTCACTCTCAGGTCCAGTCGCAACCGCGAGGCCGCGCTTCACGAGTCCTTACTATAATCGGAAACCGGAGAGGCGCCAGATCTTGCCCTTCACAACACTGAGAAGGCGAAGTAAGCGCGACGCAAACCACCAGCGCGCGGTCAATCTGAGCTTTCGCCCCCGCGACTAGCGACCGATGGCCTCCTTCAAAATCGCGGCGAAGCGGGGCTCGAAGGCGCGGCCGATGGGTTCGGCGGCGGCGCCGAGCGCGACGGCCCAGGGGTCAAACATGCCGGCCTTCAGCCGCGGCGCCATCCGATCGCGGCGCTCGGCGTTCGAGGGAAGCAGCGGCTCGATGGCGGCTATCAGCCGGCTGGCGAGCGCCGGCGGCGCGCCGCCGGAGATAACGATCGATTGCGGGTCGAACACCGTCTCGATCAGATGCACAGCCCAGCGAAGATCGCGCGCTGCGGCGTCGATCCAAGCCAGCAGAGCCGGGTCATCCACTTCGACCAATCGCGTGATGATGTCGTGTAAATCGCCGGCCGCGGGATCGAGCCCCAACGCCTGATAGAGCGAGGCGAGCGACGCCCTGTGTTCGAGCGGCGTCAGGCGCCCTCCGTCGGAAAACAGCGCCATGCCGATTTCGCCAGCATTGCCATGGGCGCCGCTATAAAGTTCGCCGCCGAGAATGAGGCCAGCGCCGATGCCGTAACCGAGATAGAGGCAGACGGCGTGATCCAAACCATGCGCGGCGCCCACCATGCGTTCGGCGGTGGCGCAGGCGGCGGCGTCGTTCTGCAGCGCCACGTCGAGGCCAGTCCCGGCGGCGAGCGTCTCCAAGAGCGGAAAGGCCTGCCAGGCCCCCATCATCCAGGGATCGTCGGCGGCAGGCTCAAGTCCGAAAGGACCCGGCATCGCCACGCCGAGACCCGCCAGCCGGCTTTCGGCCTCCGGCCGGAGCGCCCTAAGCTCGCGTCGCGTCTGCTCAATGAGGTCGAGAATGACGCGCACGCCGCGCGCCGGCCCGTCAGGCGGCAGCGCCGCCTCGGATCGCACCAAAACATTGCCGACGAGGTCCACGGCGATCGCCCGCGTCATATGCCGGTCAATCTGCAGGCCGATGGCGAAAGCGCCCTCCGGCACCAGACTATAGGGCGTCGACGGCTGGCCGCGCCCCTTGCGCACCACATCTTCCGACATCACGAGGCCATCAAGTTCGAGCGCTTCGATCAGGTTGGAGATCGTCTGCTTCGTCAGCCGCGTCGCTCGCGCCAGATCGGCGCGCGACAGTTGCCCGTTCAGCCGGAGCGCGTCGATGATTACGCGCTTGTTGTGAGCGCCCGCGCCTTCCTGATTGGTGCCGCTTTTGGCGCGGATCGTTCTGAGATCATGCATGCGAAATACCCTCTTGACACCCATAGAATATTCCACAAGGATTAAGTCAAGATGTTTGACTTAATAAGGAACCGAAGAGTTCCGGGGAACGCGAAAGCGCCACGCAAGCGCCGCGACGCTCCACATCCGACGGGTCCTCGGACCCTTTCGCACACCGCTTCGACCCGAGGGCCGCAGCGGACATCAAGCGTAGCCACTCACTGGAGGCAGACATGTTGAAATCCCTGACAATGACCCTTATGGGCGCAGCCGCAATCGGCGCGGCCTTCGCATCGCAGGCGTTCGCCGAAACCAAGATCAATGCGCTGTTCATGGCGCAGGCCGCCTATAGCGAAGCCGATGTGCGCGCGATGACCGAGGCCTTCACCAAGGCCAATCCCGAGATTTCGGTTAATCTCGAATTCGTCCCCTATGAAGGCCTGCACGACAAGACCGTGCTCGCCCAGGGCTCCGGCGGCGGCTATGACGTCGTGCTGTTCGACGTGATCTGGCCGGCCGAATACGCCTCCAACAATGTGCTGGTCGACGTCTCCTCCCGCATCACCGACGACATGAAGAAGGGCGTGCTGCCGGGCGCCTGGACCACCGTGCAGTATGACGGCAAGTCCTACGGCATGCCCTGGATCCTCGACACCAAATATCTGTTCTACAACAAGGAAATCCTGGAAAAGGCCGGCATAAAGACCCCGCCGAAGACCTGGGACGAATTGAAGGAACAGGCTAAGCTCATCCAGGACAAGGGTCTCTTGAAGACCCCGGTCGCCTGGTCCTGGTCGCAGGCTGAAGCCGCGATCTGCGATTACACGACGCTGGTCAGCGCCTATAAGGGCGACTTTATCAAGGACGGCAAGCCGGTCTTCGATCAGGGCGGCGCGCTCGACGCGCTGAAATACATGGTCGACAGCTACACGTCCGGCCTCACCAATCCGAACTCCAAGGAATTCCTCGAAGAGGATGTCCGCAAGGTGTTCCAGAATGGTGACGCGGCCTTCGCGCTCAACTGGACCTATATGTACAACATGGCCAACGACCCCAAGGACAGCAAGGTTGCCGGCAAGGTCGGCGTCGTGCCAGCTCCGGGCGTCGCGGGCAAAAGCGACGTCTCCGCCGTCAACGGCTCCATGGGCCTCGGCGTGACCACCGCCAGCAAGCATCCGGACGAAGCCTGGAAATACATTGCCTTCATGACCTCGCAGCCGGTGCAGAACCAGTACGCCAAGCTGAGCCTGCCGATCTGGGCGTCGTCCTATGACGATCCCGCCGTCACCAAGGGTCAGGAAGAGCTGATCGCGGCTGCAAAACTGGGCCTCGCCGCCATGTATCCGCGTCCGACCACGCCGAAATATCAGGAAATGTCGACCGCGCTGCAGCAGGCGATCCAGGAAGCGCTGCTCGGCCAGTCCTCTGCCGAAGACGCGCTGAAATCTGCCGTCGAAAATTCAGGGCTCTAAGCCCGACCTGCGGGCGGCCCGGCGCCGCCCGCCTTTTTTAAGACCATCCAATCACAAAAATTCGAGAGGACACGATGTCCAGCACCTGGCTCACGACCCGGGCATGGCTTCTCATGCTTCCGCTGCTCGCGGTGATGATCGCCGTGATCGGTTGGCCGATGATCGACACGGTCAGGCTGTCTTTCACCGACGCCAAGCTCGTGGGCGCGCCGGGCCATTTTGTCGGGCTCGACAATTACGTGAAGATGCTCTCGAGCTCCAATTTCCGCCGAACACTAGTGACCACTACCTGGTTTGCGGTGATCTCAGTGACGGCGGAGATGGTGCTCGGCGTGCTCGCCGCCCTGCTTCTCAATCAGCAATTCTATGGCCGCACGCTGCTGCGCGCGCTGATGATCCTGCCCTGGGCGCTGCCGACCATCGTCAACGCCACGCTGTGGCGGCTGATCTACAATCCCGAATATGGCGCGCTCAACGCCGCCCTCACCCAGATCGGCCTGATCTCAGACTATCGCTCCTGGCTCGGCGAACCCGGCGCGGCTATGGCGGCGCTGATCGTCGCCGACTGCTGGAAGAATTTTCCGCTCGTGGCGCTCATCGCGCTCGCCGCCCTCCAGGCCGTCCCACGCGACATCATTTCAGCCTCGTTGGTCGATGGCGCCAGCGCCTGGAAGCGCTTCCGCTTCGTGATCCTGCCCTATCTCGCCGGCCCGCTGATGGTGGCGCTGGTGCTGCGGACGATCGAGGCCTTCAAGGTGTTCGACATCATCTGGGTCATGACCCGCGGCGGCCCGGCCAATTCCACCCGCACGCTGTCGATCCTCGTCTATCAGGAAGCCTTTTCCTTCCAGCGCGCGGGATCGGGCGCCTCTCTCGCCCTCATCGTCACGCTGATCGTCACCCTGCTCGCGCTCGCCTATGGCGCGCTGGTGCGCAAGACCGCCGGGAGCGCCGCCTGATGGAACGCCAGAGCCCGCTTTTCTCGATCTTCATCCATCTCGCTGCGCTGCTGCTCGCGCTCGTGATTCTAGCGCCGCTCGCCTGGCTGTTCATCATGAGCATCGCGCCCGCCGCCGATCTCGCCGCCAAGCCTCTGAAATGGTGGCCGTCGGAGATGGATTTCTCCCGCTACGCCACGCTTCTGTCGACCATCGAAAACAGCGCCGGCGCGGCCTTCACCTCGTCGCTGCGCAACAGCCTGATGATCTCCAGCATGGCGACGATCGCCGCAATACTGCTCGCCATTCCGGCCGGCTGGGCGGTGTCGCGCACGCCCTCGGTCGGCTGGTCGCTGACACTGGTGATCGGCACCTATATGCTGCCGCCGGTGGCGCTCGCCGTGCCGCTCTATATGGCGCTCGCCCTTTTCGGCATGCTCAACAATGTCTTCGGTCTGGCGTTGGTCTATCTCACCATCCTTGCGCCCTTCACCACCTGGCTGATGAAATCCGGCTTCGACGGCATTCCGCGCGAACTGGAATCGGCGGCGATGATCGATGGCGCGAGCCTGTTCCAGACCCTGCGCATCGTCACCTTGCCCTTGGCGATGCCGGTGATGGCGACGTCAGCGCTGTTCGCCTTCCTGCTCGCCTGGGACGAATTCTTCTATGCGCTGCTGTTCACCTCCGACCAGCGCGCCAAGACGCTCACCGTGGCCATCGCCGATCTCGCCGGCGGCCGCGTCTCCGATTACGGGCTCATTGCCGCAGCCGGGGTGCTCGCCGCATTGCCGCCGGTCGCCGTGGGTCTTCTGATGCAAAGAGCCCTGATTTCAGGCCTCACCAGTGGCGGCGTGAAGGGATGATCATGACTGAGGACAACCCACGTCCGGAAGGACTACTCGCCATCGACCGCGAAATGGCCCGCCAGCATGCGGACGCAATCGCTTCTTACGAGGCTGCCCATGACGGCGCAACCGCCATCGCCGCGTCGTTGAAGAAAACCGGCAAGCTTCTGCTGCTCGGCATGGGCGGCTCCCATGCCGTCAGCCGCGCGGTCGAGCCGCTTTACCGCGCCCTCGGCATCGACGCCCTGGCCATCCCGCTGTCCGAGCAACTCGGCGCGCCGCTGTCGCTTGACGGTAAGACCGTCATCGTCACCTCGCAGTCGGGCGAAAGCGCCGAAGTCGTCCGCTGGTTCAACGAGACTGGCGCGAGCGCCGACACGTTCGGCCTGACGCTGGAAGCCGGCTCCTTCCTCGCCGGCGCGGCGCCGAGCCTCATTGGCGCCGGCGGCACCGAACGCGCCTTCGCCGCAACCCGCAGCCTCACCATCACCTTTGCGCTGCATCTCGCCGTGCTCGAAGCAATGGGCGATGATCCCTCCGCCGCACTCGTCGCGCTCAATGCGCCCGAAAATCCGGACATAACGCCCGCGCTCGCCGCTTTTTCGAACGTTAAGACCGTAGTAACCTCGGGTCGCAGGCTCCAGGGCGTCGCCGAAGCGCTGGCGCTTGGCCTCACGGAATTGTCGCGTCTTCCCTGCTTCTCGCTCGAAGGCGGTCAATTGCGCCACGGTCCGATGGAAATGCTTTCGCCCGCAACAGGCGTCGCGCTGTTGCGCGGCCGTGACGCCACATCCGATCTGGTGACGGCCATGGCGATATCGGTGAGCGCCACGGGAGCGCCGCTGGTGATCTTCGACGCCTCGGGCGAAGCCTCGGTCGAGGGCGCCATAACCATTCCATTCAAGCCAGCGAGCGGCATGGCTGCCATTTTCGCGATGCTGCCGACAGCCCAGCGCCTGATGGTCGCCTTTGCCGAGGCGCGCGTGCCCGATGCCGGCACGCCCGTCCGCTCGTCCAAAATCACCCGGAGCGAATGAATGAAGCCGCTTGCCGTCATCGGTAACGTCAATGTCGATCTGATCATGGGTCCCGCCGCGCCCTGGCCGCAGCCGGGAACCGAGATCATCGTCGACCACAACGAATTGCGCGTCGGCGGCGCCGCGGGCAACACCGCGCTCGCCTGGATGGCGCTCGGCACCTCCTTCACCATCGCAGCCAATATCGGCGACGACCAGTTCGGCCGCTGGCTGCAAGGGGAATTCGGCGCCCATGGCGCGGCCTGGCCCGCCCGTCCCGAGGGCACGACGATCTCGGTGGGCATTACCCATCCCGATGGCGAGCGCACCTTCTTCACCACCAAGGGTCATTTGCCGCATTTCAGCTTTACAGACACGCGGACGATGCTCGAAGCGGCGGCTTTCGCAGGCGGCTATGCCCTGCTCTGCGGCTCCTTCCTCACCGATGTGCTGACCCGCGATTACGACGCGCTGTTCGATTGGCTGGATGCCAGAGGCGTCGACGCCGCCCTCGACACCGGCTGGCCGCTCGATGGCTGGACGGACGCCAATTGCGCCGCGACGCGCGCCTGGCTTGGTCGCTGCCGCCTGGCGCTGATGAACGAAATCGAGACCACCACGCTGATCGGCGTCGCTGATCCTATAGAGGCCGCGCGCGCGCTGAAAACCATCATGCCTGATGGCGCGATCGTCGTGGTCAAGCGCGGCCCGGAGGGAGCGATCGCGATCGGCCCCGACGGCGCTCTGCATACTGCATCCGCCCCGAAAGTCGAGGTCATCGACACGATCGGCGCCGGCGACGTCTTCAACGCCGGCTTTCTCGCCGCACTCGCCCGGGAGGAACCATTGACCGCCTGTCTTGAGGCGGGCGTCGCTATTGCCTCGCGCGCGGTCTCGACATTCCCGCGCCGTTACGAACCCGCCCAGCAAGGAGACGCCGCATGAGCGCGCTCACCATCGACAGTATCCGCAAGAATTATGGCGACGTCGAAACGCTGAAGGGCATCGACATCGCGCTGGAGAGCGGCGAGTTCCTTGTGCTCCTGGGCTCCTCGGGCTGCGGAAAATCGACGCTGCTGAACATCATTGCGGGCCTGGCGGAGCCGACCAGCGGCGATGTGCGCATTGCCGAGCGCTCGGTCGTGGGCGTGCATCCCAAGGATCGCGACATCGCCATGGTGTTCCAATCCTATGCGCTCTATCCCAATCTGACTGTGGCGCGGAACATCGGCTTCGGACTGGAAATGCGCAAGGTCCCTGCCGCTGAACGCGACAAGGCCGTGCGCGAGGCCGCCCGCCTGCTGCAGATCGAAAACCTGCTCGACCGCAAGCCAAGCCAGCTGTCGGGCGGGCAACGCCAGCGCGTGGCCATCGGCCGCGCGCTGGTCCGTCATCCCAAGGTCTTCCTGTTCGACGAACCGCTGTCCAATCTCGACGCCAAGCTGCGCATGGAAATGCGCACCGAACTCAAGCGCCTGCACCAGATGATGAAGACCACCGTCGTCTATGTGACGCATGACCAGATCGAGGCGATGACGCTCGCCACCCGGATTGCGGTGATGCGCAACGGCCGGATCGAACAGCTCGACACGCCCGAAGCGATCTACAACCGTCCCGCCACGCTCTATGTCGCGACCTTCGTCGGCGCGCCGCCGATGAACCTGCTCAACGCCCGGCGCAGCGCCGACGGCCTGACGATCGACGGATCGGAGATAGAGCTGCCTCTGCCTCCCGGCGCAGAAGTAATTCCAGCGGGCATGCCCGTCGTCCTCGGCGTCCGGCCGGAAGCCCTGAAACCCGGCGGCGACGGCGCGCGCCTGCCCGTGACGATCGAGGTGACGGAATTGACCGGACCAGAGGTCATCCTGACCGGCGCTGTCGGCGGCCAGCGCGTGCTCGCCTCCGCTCCGCCATACAGCCGCGTCCAGCCGGGCGAGACAATAGATCTCACCGCCCCGCTCGCCGCGCTGCATCTTTTCGATCCGGAAAGCGGATTGCGGCTCAACTGACCGCCGCCGTCCCTTCTGACGAAAAGGTTTGTAAACGGCCATTTCGGAAGACTTGGAGCATGGCGATCGGACAAACCGGGATCTCCGGGGGCGGAAAGGAGCCGGACTTCGCCCCCGTCTTAACGGTCCCCGAGCCCATAGCCTTCACGAAGCTGTGTTTCCCCCTCTTGCTTGACACTCCCCGCCGCCAGGCCTCTATAAGGCGACAATGCATCAGACCAAGAGAGCCGTCTTGCCCGAAACCGTGTCCTCCTTTTCCGCCCTGTCCGAGAAGATCGCCTCGAAATCCGCCATGGTCGGCGTGATCGGCCTTGGCTATGTCGGCCTGCCCCTAGCCATGGCCATCGCCAATGGCGGTTTCGGCGTCACCGGCTTCGACATCGACGCGGACAAGATCGTGCGGATTGAAGCCGGCTCCTCCTATATCGAGGCGGTGGCGGACGAGACGCTTTCCGTCCACGTCTCTTCGGGCGCGTTTGCGGCAACCACGGATTTTGCGCGCCTCGGAGCGTGCGACGTCATCGTCATCTGTGTGCCAACGCCACTCACCAAGCATCGCGCCCCGGATCTCTCCTATATCGTCAAGACGACCGAAGCGATCGCCGCGACATTACGCAAGGGACAGATGATCGTTCTCGAATCGACCACCTATCCCGGAACCACCGATGAGGTGGTGCGGCCGATCCTCGAAAAAGCCGGCCTGAAATCCGCAGGCGATTTCTTCCTCGGCTTCTCGCCGGAACGCGAGGATCCCGGCAACCGCAATTTCCGCACCGCGAGCATCCCGAAAATCGTCGCTGGCGACGGCGCCGAGGCGTCAGACCTGATGCAGGCCTTCTATGGCGCGGTGGTGGAGAAGGTGGTGCCGGTCTCGTCCACGGCGGCGGCCGAAGCGGTCAAGATCACCGAAAACGTATTTCGCGCCGTCAACATCGCGCTGGTGAACGAACTCAAGGTCGTCTACGACGCCATGGGCATCGATATCTGGGAAGTGGTGGATGCGGCCAAGACAAAACCCTTCGGCTATATGCCCTTCTATCCCGGTCCGGGCCTTGGCGGGCATTGCATCCCCATCGACCCGTTCTATCTCACCTGGAAGTCGCATGAATATGAGCTTCCCACCCGCTTCATCGAACTCGCCGGCGAGATCAATTCCTCCATGCCGCGCTATGTCGTGGATCGTCTGGCCGAAGCCTTGGACATGAAACTTGGCCGCGCGCTGAGCCGTTGCCGTGTGCTGGTGCTCGGCCTCGCCTACAAGAAGAACGTGCCCGATATCCGCGAAAGCCCTTCGTTGAAGCTGATCGAACTGATTGAGGCGCGTGGCGGCGAAACCGCCTTCCATGATCCGCATGTCGCAGCCATTCCCGCCACGCGCGAATATCTCTGCTTCAAGGGTCGCACCTCGACGCCGCTAACGGAAGACATCGTCCGCAGTTTCGATGCGGTGCTCTTGGCGACGGACCATGACAACGTCGATTACAAAGCGATTGCCGAATGGGCGCCGCTGATCGTCGACACCCGCAACGTCTTCGGTCGGCTCGGAATTGCCGCCGGGCACATCGTCAAGGCGTAAGCGCCGACGCTTTCAGATGCTCGGCGGCGCGGGCGTAGCCGCCCGCCGCGCCATCGATGAAATGAATGTGGTCGCGCTCAAGCGCGGTCAACACGAAACAGGTCATCAGCGCCGCATCCTGCTTGCTGACGCCATAGCGGCACACTCCCTTGGCGGACGCATCCCGCAACAACGTCTCGATGTCCGCAAGACGGGCGGCGTCGATATCAACGGTCATCTTCAGACCGTCGTCGAATTTGCGGAAATCGCTGTTATCGGCCACGTCGCGGCGATACGCGACGGGATCGAAACGTCCCATCCTGATTTTCAGCCTGATCAGCGAGAAGGCGAGAATGGTGGCGGCCAAGGCCTTCAGGTAACGTTTCACTCTGCCAGTTCGCGGCCCGGCGCGCCCTTCGATGAGCACGCCGCTGCCGGAAGCCTTGGGTTCCGGTCCTTCGGCTGGTACGGGATGGCCGCCCCGCTCCTCGCCGCCGGTGACCGCCACGATCGCCTCGATCAAGCGGGCGAAGGCCGGCATATCATCGGCGGGTCCAGGGACGGCGATGATCGACACGATCGCGCCATGGCGAGCCGGGATCGGGCTCCAGCGACAGGACAGTCCATCGAGATCCGGCGCGGCGCCGGACGGCGCGGGCTCGACGGCATATTCATTGTTCTTCATCCGGGCTTCCGCCCAACTCGCGCCGCCGCCGGCGAACATCGCGTAAGACGCGTGGTCGGAAACGCGAAAGCGCGCGACGCGGACATCAAGGCCGGCGTCTCGGACATCGCGCATCGGCACGAGCGCTGCGCGCATTTCAAGCCCCATCGCTTCCTTGGCCCAGGTCCGAAGTGCTGCCAACGCCTGGCGCGCCTGATCATGACCTGACGCCGGCAACGCCACGAGCGCGCCGTCGCCGCCGAACACGAAGGGCAGATCCTGATGACCAAGCGTATTGAGCACGCCGGATATCAGCGCGGCGCCCGCCATATTCACAGATTTGTAAGCGCCCGCCGCGATGGCTCCGGTGGAGTCGACGATGTCTCCGGTGGCAAGCCACCAATCATCAGGCAAAGGCCGGTAGTTATCGAGGTCGATCACGCCGGAAAACTGCGTGAAAACGGGAACATTGTCGTAGAACGGATCGGTGAGTTTCAAGGGCATTGCCAAGCCTAGCACGGCGGCTGCGGCAACGCGATGACAGTTTGGTGGCGTTGTTTATGGCAACAGCAGCAGGTCGAACTGCCGCTCGCTGATCGGAATGTCCATGACTTTCATCCGCTGGCGACCGTCGTCGATGAACACCCAGCAATCTTCATAGAACTCACCGAGCCAATCGCGAAACCGGGCGCTCTCCTCCGGGCCATAAAGCTCCGGTGTGAATTCTGTATGGATCGGGACCCGGCGCCGGAGAAGCGGCTCCATGCTGCGAAACGCCACGGGTTCGAACCCCTCGATATCCGCCCAGACCAGCACGACGTCTTGTTCGGGAATGCCCGCTTCCGCCAGCAGGTCGATCACCGGTTTTACGGGCACGGAGATCTGGACGTCCTTGGCGCTGCGCCGGATCATGCCGCTGCGCCCGTGATTGTCGGGATTCTGAAAGAAATCGAGGATTCCAGCCCGTTCGCCGGCCGCGCAATTCAGTGCGGTGACATCCCCCGCGAGACGGTTTTGAGCGACATTCAGTGAGAGAAGCGCGAAATTGCGAGGATCGGGCTCGACCGTCACAATGCGGAAAAACTGCTTTTCGAGCGCGAAATAGACCGTATGCGTGCCGATATTGCCGCCGAGTTCCAGCAACACGCCATCAACCGTCTTCACGCCCTCGTCAGCCAGGATCTCCATCAGTCTGGCGACATGATCGCGGTCGTAATGGCCCTTCCGGAAGATCTTGCGGCCGATATAGTCACTGGGCGAGAAGGTCATGACATGATCGCCGCAATCGACGGTCATGGAAATGGCGCGCGGTCCGATACCGTGAATGAGCAGCCGCCGGCCCGTCGACGTATCAAAGAAGCGCGTCGCCCATCGATCCCTGGTCTTGGCCCAAAGTTTTTTCCAGCCGTTCAAACCTGCTCACCTCTGATTTTTTGTCTGTTCCCTAGCGTGAAACGCGTCCCGCTTCCAGCCGGGCGTCGACAATGCCGTCGCCGGACTATAGAGGATCACAAAACAGTGATCGGGGACACGCAACATGAGCCGCCTGGACAGTTTCATCCGTCGTCTTCTCGCGCAGCGCGACATTTTGAACGCGATCGCCGAGGATGCGCGGCGTCTGGAGGGGGATGTTCTGGAGCTCGGGTTGGGCAATGGCCGAACCTATGATCATCTGCGCGAATTGTTTCCCGGCAGGCGCATCGTCGCCTTTGATCGCGACGAGCGGCGCGGCCAGATTTCCCGGCCTGACGACGCAGATATGGTGGTCGGAGAAATTCAGGAGACGATCGCACCCTATCTCAACGGGCAGGCAGCGCTCGTGCATGCCGATATCGGAACCGGCCATCCCGATCGCGACGCGGTTACGCTCACATGGCTGCCCAACGCCATGGCCGCAGCGCTCGCTAGCGGCGGCATCGCCGTCAGCGGCCTGCCACTTGAACACGCCGCCTTCGCGCCGTTCCCACAGCCAGAAGGCGTGCCGGAAGGCCGTTATTTTCTCTATCGTCGACTCTAACGCTTGACGTCATTGCGGATCAGGCGTTTCCAGTCGCCGATGAAGTGACGACGCTGAATGTCGTCCTGGGCCGCCAGCAGCGACGGGCCGATGCGGATCGGCCGCCCCACCCCTGACGTCATCAAGTCATCCGGTCCGTCGACACCCGGCGGCATAGGCCTGTCCTCGGCAAAGAAGAATGATTTCTCCCGCGCCACGGCGCGGCCCCTCTCGGACAGCAGATAGTCGAGAAAGCGTTGCCCCAGCGCGGGATTTGTCGCTGCTTTCGGGATCATCGCGCCACGCGACAGGATCAACGTGTAGTCGCGCGGAACGACAATGCCGAGATTGGGATTGAGGCGCGCCGCAGCATAGGCATAAGAACCCAGAACATTATAGGCGATGCGGACACCGCCATTCGAGATCTCGCCGAGCACCTCGTTGTTGCAGCAGCGGATGACAGGGGCCGCGCGGCTAACGCTTTCGATAAGACGTCCATAAGTGGTCGGCGCCTGGCGCGAATCGTTGAAGGCCAGGAGATAGCCGACGCCCGAGGCCTCAATGTCATAGGTGCCGATACGTCCGTGATAGCGCAGCGGGTTGCGGCGCAGGAGGTCGGCGAGAGCCTCATGACTATCCGGCACATCTTCTGCGGGCACGCGAGATCGATCATAGACGAAAACCACCGGTTCGAAAGTGAAGCCGAACACCTCGTCGCGCCAGTTGGCCCATTCCTTGATCCGCGAAGTCGGGAGCGGCTTGTGCGGCTGGGCACAGCCGTCATTGGCCAGCCGCACCAGCTGATCGACCGAGGACGACAGCAGGATATCGCCGCTCCCGGCCTTGTCCGAACAGGCCAATTGCGCCTCGCGGAACAGGTCGTTGGTGACATAGTCGGTCACATCGACAGCGAGGTCGGGCGCGGTGTCCTGAAAGTCCAGGATCAGCGGCCGCATCGCTTCGAGATCGGTGGCGGCATGAATGATCAGGCGGGCGCTTTCTTGGCCGGAGAGCGCCGGAAAGACGGCGCGCTGGCCTTCTATGGCGGCGGCCGGGGTTGCCATCAGCAATGCGGCGAGCCCCGCCAACGCCTTGCGCGGGACCATCATGTCGATTGCTCCTTTGCAAGCGGCAGATCGAGAAACACCGCAAATGGCGCTTCTGGCGACTTTTCCTGAAAACCGATCGCGCCGCCGAGCGCATTGGCGACCTCGGCGGCGATGGCGAAGCCCAGACCGGAGGCAGGCCCCTCGGTGCGCGAGGAAAAGAACCGCTGGGTGACATTCTCCCATTCGGAAACGGGAATGCCAGGCCCGTCATCTTCAACGACCACCCGCGCCCGGTCCTCCACGTTCTCGACCCGAACATCGAGCCGGTTGCGGGCGCCGTGGCGCAACGCATTGTCGATGACATTCACAATCGCCTCGCGCAGGCTCAGCATGTCGCCCACCACCACCGGATCGCCTTCCGCCGGTTCGAAAGACACCACTAGATCCGGATCGACCGTGATCGGGATCGCCGCCCGAAAAGCCGTCCGCGCCGCATCATTCAGCGATAGGGCGACCAATTGCGCAGAATCGAAGCGGTGGATGACCATGGCATGATTGAGGAGTTGGTTGGTGAAGCGCGCGAGCTCCGCCGTCCGATTGCGCACCCGCTCCAGATGCCGGCGATCGTCGGGCGCCAGACTGTCTTCGTTGATCAGGCTGACCTGCGCCGACAGGGCCGTGAGCGGCGTGCGGATCTGGTGGGCGCTGTCGGCCACATAACGCTGCAACAGCTTGATCCGTTCATCGAGCCGGCGAATGAAGTGGTTGATCGCATCCACGAAAGGCAGGAGTTCGCGCGGCGCGGCGGTTCCGATCGGCGTAAAGTCCTGAGGGTCGCGTTTCTCGATCGCTTCGCCGAGATCGGCGACCGGCTTCAGCGAGAACCGAACGGCGAAGGCCGAGCCGACAAGCGCAAGTCCGCTCATGGCGCCCACCAGAATCACCGCCCGCCAGGTAAGTTCTGCGGCGAGCGATTGGCGGGCCTCCGTCGTCTGGGCGACCATCACATAGGTCCAGCCTGGGCCTGAAGCTTGCGTCAAGGCGCGAGCGACGGTGACGATCCTGACCGAAGCGCCACGATAGTCGCCATTTTCAAGACGTGGCCTTGCGCGGCTTTCGTCGAGACCGGCCCGCGTGGTCAGATCGGGGTAACCGGTCAGGGTCAGCCCCTGGGGATCGATGACCCGATAGAAGATGCGGTCGCGCTGGGCGAGACCGAGAAGATCAAAAGCCGAGGGCGGCAATTCGAAATTCAACTGACCCTCGGTGATGATCAAACTATCGGACATCTGGAAGGCGGCGCCCAGCAGCAACCGGTCATAGGCGTCGTCGGCGGCCGCGCGGGCATAAAACCAGGCTGCAGTGACGAGTGCCGCGGCGCCCAGCGCCAATATGGCGGCGACACGCGTCATCAGGCGGGAAAAGAGAGAATCCTTAAGCAGGGTCATCGGACACCAGCTGATAGCCGACCCCGCGCTGGGTGACGATGCGGGCGCTCGCGCCTTCGAGCTTCTTGCGCAACCGGCCGACATAGAGCTCGATGGCGTTCGGGCCAGCCGCCTCTTCGAATCCGAACAGGCGGTCGAGCAGTTCCTCCTTGCTGAAGATCTTGCCAGGCCGTGACGCCAGCACTTCGAGCAGCGTCATTTCGCGGCGCTTGAGCTGAACCTCCCGCTTTCCCACCTTGACGCTCCGATTCGTGCGATCAAGACTGACATCCCCGCACATGATGATGTTGGTGGCTTCGCCGCCGCTGCGCCGCCTCAGCAACACACGCGCCCGCGCCTCGAGCTCCCGGAAATCGAAGGGCTTGACCAGATAGTCATCGGCTCCGAGATCCAGCGCGCTCACCCGATCGTCGATCTCGGAGCGAGCGGTCAGCACCAGCACCGGCACGCTGCTCTTGTCCTTGCGAAGGCGGCGCAGGATGGAGAAGCCGTCCATGCCCGGCAGCATGACATCCAGAATCACCAGGTCGTAATCGGTAAAGTCGAGAATGTCGGCCGCCGCCGCGCCGTCGGTCTGCCAGTCGACGGTATGACCGGTCGATTGGAAACGGCTGCAGATGGCCTCGCCGACGTCATGTGTGTCTTCAACCAAGAGAATGCGCATGGTCTATGCTGTCACGGTCGCAAGGCGCGATCAAGCCGCCTGAAACGCTCCATACGCGGCATTTCCATGCTGCGGCGCCATGACAGCAAGGTGACAGGTTTGCGGGTTAATGGATCGTTATCGGCTCCGAGAGGAGGAGCCGCTCCGGGGAGGAGCACCATCAAAATCGCTGTGAAAGACGGTTCGAACAGGGCCTGTCTTTGCGCGCCTTCTCCCGGAGATCACGCCATTGGGAGAGACATGATGAAGAGATTTTTCGCCGCCGCTTTCGTCGGAGCCAGCCTCGCCGCACTCGGCGCCGCATCAACCGCTTTTGCAGAACCTGCCAAGCCCGAATGCCTGGCCGGCGCAAAGCCCGGCGGCGGCTTCGACCTGACGTGCCGCCTCGCCGCCAATTCTCTGCTCGCCACCAAGCAGATCTCCAAGCCCATGGCTGTGACCTATATGGAAGGCGGCGTGGGCGCTGTGGCCTATAATCACGTCATCGGCAAGCGCGCTCATGACGGCAGTCTGATCACCGCAGCTTCTTCGGGCTCCGCGCTGCTGATCGCGCAGGGCAAGTTCGGCAAATATGACGAAACGGCCGTGCGCTGGCTCGGCGCGCTCGGCGCCGATTACGGCGTGCTCGTGGTCGCCGCAGATGCGCCTTACAAGACGCTGGGCGAACTTGTCGAAGCCTACAAGGCCGATCCGACCGCCTTCGCCATCGCCGGCGGCGGCGCCGTTGGCTCGCAGGATTGGATGAAGGGCTCGCTGCTCGCCAAGGCCGCCGGCCAGGATCCGAAGACCATGCGCTATGTCGCGCTCGAAGGCGGCGGCGCAGTGCTGACCGCGCTCGAAGGCGGCCATGTCAAGGTCGGCTCCGGCGACGCTGCCGAAATGGTCAAGCACCATGTCGCGGGCAAAGTCCGTATCCTCGCGGTGATGTCGTCCGAACGTCTGCCGGGCGAACTCGCCGGCGTGCCGACCGCCAAGGAACAGGGTTTCGATATCGATTGGCCGGTCTGGCGCGGCTACTACGTCGGCAAGGACGTTTCCCAGGCGGATTACGACTGGTGGGTGAAGGCGTTTGAAACCGCTTCCAAGACGCCGGAATTCGCCAAGGAGCGCCAAGAACGCGGCCTGTTCGAATTCACCCTGCTCGGGAAGGATTTCGAGGATCGCGTGAAGTCCGACGTCGCCCGCTTCAAGATCCTCGCCAAGGAAGCCGGCATGTAATCGAGCCCCTCTCCTCCTCCCGAGCCTGGGGCGCCCACAGGTCGGCCGGGGCAAGGAGGAGATCAGGATCGCCAGGCGATCCGTTTCAACAAAAAGAGTTTCTCTAACCAAACTGGAGCGAGCCGATGCCGGACTCCCACCAACCTTCCGCGCGCGCCACGCGCCTCACCGGCCGCATCGCAGCCCTCATTCTCATCGCTCTGGCTCTGGTCTACGGCCTCGGCGGCAGCGTGATCGAATACGCCTTCGCCTCCGATCCGTTAGGGCCGCGCGTTTTCCCGGTGGCTCTAGCAATCGTGCTCGCAGGTCTTTCGGTGTTCTACTTTCTGAAACCCGGCGCCTGCGAAGGCTTCCCAACCGGTCCGCTGCTGGTCAAGGTGCTCGCCATTCCTGTGCTGACCGTGATTTCGATCGCGCTGTTCGAACCCGCGGGCTTCGCCGCCTCGATCTTCGTGCTGACGCTTGGAACCGGCTATATTTTCGGCGCGCCGCTGAAACTCGCGCTGATCGGCGCCATCGGGCATGCGGCGCTCTGGTGGTTCATCTTCTCCTATCTCCTCGAAGTCTATCTGCCCGCCGGCATGTTGTTCGGCTGAGCGAGCCGACCTGAAAGGACATTCGCCATGAATTTCGATTATCTCTGGCAAGGCTTCGCTGTCGCGTTGACCTGGCAAAACCTCATCATCGGCCTCGTCGGCTGCTTCATCGGCACTATGGTCGGCGCCCTGCCCGCCATAGGCCCGATCAACGGCATCGCACTTCTGCTCCCCATCGCCTATACGATGGGCCTTCCGGCTGAGAGCACGATGATCCTGCTCGCCGCCATCTATTGCGGCGCCGAATATGGCGGCCGCATCTCCTCCATCCTGCTCAACGTTCCCGGCGACGCCGGCGCAGTGATGACGGCGATGGACGGCTACCCCATGGCCAAGCAGGGTCGCGCCGGCGAGGCGCTCGCGCTATCAGGCCTCGCCTCTTTTGTCGGCGGCATTGCGGGCACGATCGGGCTGGCTTTCTTCGCGCCGCTCCTGTCGGGGCTTGCAATCGGCTTTGGCCCGGCTGAGTATTTCGTGCTGATGGTTTTTGCCTTTGCGACCCTTGGTTCGATGGTCGGCAGCGCGCCCGCCAAGACGCTGATCGGCTGCGTGCTCGGCCTGATGCTGGCGACCGTTGGTCTGGACGCAACCTCCGGCGCCTATCGCTTCACCTTCAACGAGCCGGAACTGGGCGACGGCATCGAATTCGTGGTGCTGGTCATCGGCCTGTTCTCGATATCCGAAGCGCTGATCATTCTCGAGCATCAGGGCCGCGGCATGACCGTGATCCGCGAACTCGGCCGGATGACCGCGCGGATGAGCGACATCGTCAAATGCACGGGCGCCACGCTGCGCGGCTCGGTCATCGGCTTCATCGTCGGCGTGCTGCCGGGCACTGGAGCTTCCGTGTCGAGCGCAGTCTCCTACACCACGGAAAAGCGCATTTCCGACACCGAAGGCACCTTCGGCAAAGGCGATGTGCGTGGCCTCGCCGCCCCCGAAGCCGCCAATAACGCCACGGCCTGCGGCGCCTTCGTGCCGATGCTCACGCTCGGCGTGCCAGGTTCCGGCACCACCGCCGTCATGCTCGGCGCGCTGATGCTCTACAATATCCAGCCGGGCCCGATGCTGATGGTCGAGCGTCCCGAAATCGTCGGCGGCCTCGTCGCCTCGCTGTTCGTCGGCAACTTCATCCTGCTTGCGCTCAACCTGCCGCTGGTCAACATCTTCGCCCGCGTGCTGACCATGCCGAACTGGATCCTGGTGCCTGGCATCCTGGTTCTCTCCATCGTCGGCGTCTATTCCACGCATGCCTCGGTCTTCTCGATCTATCTGATGCTGGCCATTGGCATGGCGGGCTGGCTGCTGAGAAAGGCCGGCTTCGATATGGCGCCGATCATTCTCGGCTTCGTTCTCGGACGGGTGATGGAAGTCAACCTGCGCAATGCGCTGGCGATCAGCGGCGGCGACATGTCGATCCTGTTCGAAAGCACCATCTCCATCGTGCTCTGGTGCCTTGCAGCTCTTGTCGCGATCCTGCCGGTGTTCCTGTCGCGGCGCGCCAAACGCAGACTCAACGCCGCAGCGGCCGCAGCTTCGGCCGCCGCCCAGTAGGGTTTCAATTCGTCCCCACATCTTACGGACCGGGCCGCATGGAGTGGCCCGGTCTTTTTTTGAGTCCCCGACAAACTCCCCAGCCTCCTATGCGACCTTGGTCGATTTTGCCGCGATAGGTGCTTGCCACCGGCCATTTTCGTTCTATAGTGAGGAAATAATTATTCCGCACAGTAAAGTGTGGTCAAGCATGGGGAACTACAATGACTCTTTCCTGGCGCTTCTCCGCGCTCGCAGAACGACATCGCGCGCTCGGCTCCAAGCTCGAAGACTGGAGCGGCATGGGCACGGCCTGGACCTATGACAAGGACATCTACGCCGAACATGTGGCGATCCGCACCAAGGCGGGTCTGATGGATGTCTCGGGCCTCAAGAAGGTCCATCTGGTCGGCCCGCACGCCATTGCCGTGCTCGACTATATCACCACGCGCGATATGGGAAAGATCTATCCCGGCCGCTCCGTCTATGCCGCCATGCTCAACGAGCGCGGCCATTTCACCGATGACTGCATCGTCTATCGCACCGGCCCCAATTCCTGGATGCTCGTGCATGGTTCCGGCTCGGCGCATGAGGAAATCAACAAGCAGGCCGCAGGCCGCAACTGCGCCGTCCTGTTCGATGACGATCTTCACGATCTCTCGCTCCAAGGGCCGCTGGCGGTGGATTTCCTCGCCAAGCACGTGCCGGGCATTCGCGATCTCAAATATTTCCATCACATGCAGACGACGTTGTTCGGCGCGCCGGTGATGATTTCCCGCACCGGTTATACCGGCGAACGCGGCTACGAAATCTTCGTGCGCGGCCAGGATGCGGGCAAAGTATGGGATACGATCCTCGCCGAAGGCGCGGATATGGGCATCATCCCCTGCTGCTTCAGCGTGCTCGACATGCTGCGCGTCGAAAGCTACCTGCTGTTCTATCCCTATGACAATTCGCAGATGTATCCCTTCGCCAATGAGCAGCCCGGCGACAGCCTGTGGGAACTCGGCCTCGATTTCGTCGTCAGCCCCGGCAAGACCGGCTTCCGCGGCGCGGAGGAACATGCCCGCCTCGAGGGCAAGGAACGCTTCAAGATCTACGGCATGCTGATCGAGGCCGATGGCCCCGCCGATCTCGGCGACGAGGTCTGGGCCGATGGCAAAAAGGTCGGCGTCATCACCTGCCCGAGCTATTCGACGCTCACCAACAAGAGCATGGCGATCGCCCGTCTCGACGTCGACAAGGCGGTCCACGGCACGCCGCTCGAAGTCAAAGGCAAGGGGATGCAGGCAAAGGCGATCGCGCATCAACTGCCCTTCGACGATCCCGAGAAGAAAAAGCGCACGGCGATCGGCTGAGGATCGCGTCATGTTGGTTGAAGGCATCAAGAGCCGCCCTGTCTATCACGGGATCGCGGCGGACCCTCGCGCGCGCCGACATATCTTCGTCCTCGAAGGTGAAGGCGCCCGCGCTCTTCTGGAGCAAGAACCCAGCCTGACGCCGGCGATCCTGGCGTCAACGGAAATCCTCTATGTCGCCCGGGGCTCCGCCGGCGAGGGACATGTCGAGGCGCTCTCGGCGCTCGGCGCCGATGTCGCCTGGACGGCGCCGACGGTCGAGACGTTGCTGTTCCGGCTGAAAGCCATGCTGGCCGTCGCTCACATGGGAACACGGCTCTACATTTCCGGCACGGAAGGCTTCATCGGCAAGGCGATGCAGGTCGCGCTCGACCAGGGCATGGACTATTCCACCATTCCCACCGAACATCGCGGCTCGCTCGCCCGCCGCGTTCAATGCGTCCATTGCAAGGGCGTCACCGAGGACGTCGCCACGACGCCCTTCACCTGCAGCCATTGCGGCCTGTCTCTCCTCGTCCGCGATCACTATTCGCGACGGCTCGGCGCGTTCCAGGGCGTCTGCATCGACGCCGAGGAACCGGGCGTCAGGCCGGAACCGGAGGCGCTGTTCCTATGAGCAAGACCGATCTTTCCGTTCGCGTGACCCGTGTCGAAGCCGTAGCCGACGGTGTGAAGCGCTTCCGCTTCGAACATGTCGAAGGCAAGCCCTTGCCGGTCTTTTCAGGCGGCGCCCATGTCGTAGTGGCGATGCGCGATTACGATCACATCCGGCGCAACGCCTATTCGCTGATGTCGGATCCGGCCGACACCTCGGCCTATGAGATAAGCGTATTGCGTGTGCCGCTATCACGTGGCGGCTCCATCTTCATGCATGACCGGGTTCATGAAGGCGATGTGCTCACGATCAGCCAGCCGGTAAACTTGTTTCAGCCGGATTGGCGCGGCCGCAAGCATATCCTCGTCGCCGGCGGCATTGGCATCACGCCCTTCCTCGCGATGATGGCGCAGTTCGACCGCGAAAACATTGCCTTTGAGCTTCACTACGCAGTCCGCTCGCGCAGCCGGGGCGCCTATTGCCAGGATCTGACCGCCCGCTACGGCCATCGCGTCAAGATCTATGTGGATGAGGAGGGATCGGCGATCTCGCTCGACGCGCTGTTCGCCCGCCAGCCGCTCGGCTCGCATCTCTATGTCTGCGGTCCCGGCGGCATGATCGACGCGGTACTCGCCGCCGGTCTCGAGGCTGGCTGGCCGGCGCATAATCTTCATTCCGAACGCTTCCTAGCGCCGCCGCCGGGCAAGCCCTTCTCGGTGGATCTCCTGCGCAGCGGAGTCTTAGTGCCGGTCGGCGCGCATGAGAGCATTCTGGAAGCGCTGGAGGCGGCGGGCGTCGACGCTCCCTATCTCTGTCGCGGCGGAGCCTGCGGGCAATGCGAGACATCAGTCTCGGCCTGCAACGGCGTGATCATGCACAACGACGTGTTCCTGACCGATGCCGAAAAGGCGTCTGGGAAGAAAATCATGCTCTGCGTCTCCCGTTTCGAGGGGACGCGGCTGCAACTCGATCTCTGACGGCGCCCGAGCGCAAGGAGGCCCGATCCATGGCCATCGTTTTCAAGCAGGAAACTTTCCGCAACGACTTCACCTATCGCAACAGTCCGGGAAACATCCGGCGCTTTCCCTTCCCGTTCCACGAGGACGGCTACATGTATTCGGTCAATATGGAGCCGCATGTGAAGGGCAGAGCGGGCACCGTGTTCGAAAGCCTGATCGACGTCGACGAACATTATGTCTCGGAAATGGCCGACCGGGCGATGGTGCTGAAAGAGGACCCGCTGCGCTATCAGGCGCTGCCGCATATGATGCAGGCGCAATGGGATACGCTCGAACTCCTGATGGAGCAGCAGGCGGCCGGCTATCCCGAGCATTTCACCCTGACCAAGGACGGCGACCGCTGGCGTTGGATCAATCGCCCCCTGGGCATCGACGACACGTTCACCTTCGGCGACCCCACCACCCTGCCCTATGAGCCGCTGGAATACATCTCCCGCCAGACCCAGGGCGACATCTGCGTTGTCGACCAGCGTGACGGCAATCTCTGGATGGACGCCGGCATGGTGACCACCCAGGCCGATTGGTCGCTCGATTTCGACATCGGCATGAATTTCATGGAATGGCATGGCCCGGTGCCGCTCGCCCATCAGATCGGCGTGTTCGAACGCGCGCTCAAATTCCTGCTTAATCTTCAGCAGGGACAGCCGACGCGCCGCTTCAACTGGACGATGACGATCAATCCGCGGCTCGACACCAGCCCTGAAAACTATCCCAAATGGGGCAAGGACCGCACGACGGTCACCTCCGAGAACGTCGGCGAAAAGGTGCATCTGCGGGTCGAATTGCAGAGCCTCTGGCGGCTGCCGCGCTCCAACGCCATCCTGTTCGTGATCCGCTGCTATCTCATGAACATGGAGGAACTGGTGACAGTCCCGAAATGGGCGCGCCGTTTCCACCGCGTGCTCAAGACTCTGCCGCCCGAACTCGTCGATTACAAAGGCCTGCCCCGCTTCCGCGACACGACTATCGACTGGCTGTCCCGGTATGATGACGGCGCGCCGACCAGTCCCGGCATCTTTCCCGACTGATCGACCATCCCCTGGGATGGCCGACGATTTCGATATCTCAATGCTAGAAGAGGGGGGAAATCCCATGACCAAAGTTGCAGTGATCGGGGCCGGTCCATCCGGTCTCGCAGTGTTGCGCGCATTTCAATCCGCCGCCGCCAAGGGCGCCGAGATCCCCGAAGTGGTCTGCTTCGAGAAACAGTCCAATTGGGGCGGGCTTTGGAATTACACCTGGCGCACCGGCGTCGACGAGAATGGCGAACCGGTGCATTGCTCCATGTATCGCTATCTCTGGACCAATGGCCCCAAGGAAGGTCTCGAATTCGCCGACTATCCTTTTGAAGAACATTTCGGCAAGCAGATCGCCTCCTACCCGCCGCGCGCGGTGATGTTCGATTACATCGAAGGCCGCGTCGTCAAGGCGGGCGTCCGCGACTGGATCCGCTTCTCGACCGTGGTGCGCTGGATCGAATATCATCCAGAAACCGGCGATTTCAGCGTCAGCGTCCACGATCTTGTCAAGGACAGCGTGACGACCGACCGCTTCGACTATGTCATCTGCGCCTCGGGCCATTTCTCATCGCCGAACGTGCCCGAATATCCCGGTTTCTCCACCTTTAACGGCCGCATCGTGCATGCCCACGATTTCCGCGATGCGCGCGAATTCTCCGGCAAGGATGTGCTGGTGGTCGGCGCGTCCTATTCTGCAGAGGACATCGGCTCGCAATGCTGGAAATATGGCGCAAAGACCGTCACCTCCTGCTACCGCTCAGCGCCGATGGGCTTCAACTGGCCCGACAATTGGGAGGAAAAGCCTGCGCTCGAACGGGTCGAAGGCAAGACCGCCTTTTTCAAGGACGGCACGAGCAAGGATGTCGACGCCATCATCCTCTGCACCGGCTATCGCCATTACTTCCCGTTCCTGCCCGACGATCTCCGGCTGAAAACCAAGAACCGGCTGGCGACCGCCGATCTCTACAAGGGGGTGGTCTTCGTCCACAATCCGAAGATGTTCTATATCGGCATGCAGGACCAGTGGTTCACGTTCAACATGTTCGACGTCCAGGCCTGGTATGTGCGCGACATCATCATGGGCCGCATTGCGATCCCCGCCGACAAGGAGACATTGCTGGCGGATGTTGCGGATCGTGAAGCCCGCGAAGACGCCTATGACGATGTGAAATCCGCGATCAAATATCAGGGCGCCTATGTCAAGGAACTGCTGGCGGCGACCGATTACCCTGAATTCGACGTCGATGGCATGTGCAAGGCGTTCTTCGAATGGAAGCAGCACAAGGTCGACGGCATCATGGCGTTCCGGGACAATTCCTACAAATCCCTGCTGACGGGGACCATGGCGCCGAAACATCACACGCCGTGGAAGGACGCGCTCGACGACACGATGGAGGTCTATCTTCAGAACTGAAGTTGATGGCGGGAAACTGACGGAACGATCAGTTTCCCGCTGTTTTCGACAGGGCATTCACGGATTTCTAAGCATTTTGCGGAAGAAATAATTCATCATAAAATTCATTTCTCAGGTGTTTCATGGATTTCCAGACCAGCATACTCGGGCGCATGAATGGGGTGCTTTACCGCTGCAAGGCGGACGCCGAATATACGATGTTGGAAATCACCGACGGCATCCAGAGGATCTTCGGCTATCGCGCCGATGACCTGATCGGCAACAAGGTCAGGACCTTCACCTCGCTCATTTCCGAGGAAGACGTGGCGCGGATGGACGAAACCGTCGGCGCGGCGCTGGAAAAGCGAACCGACTGGACCATGGAATATCGCATGCGCCATGCGGACGGGCATCTGATCTGGGTGACGGAAACAGGCGGGGGCGTCTGGGACGACAATGGCGAACTGATGTATCTCGAAGGCAGCATCATCAACATCGAGTCGCTCTACCAGCGGATCGACGCGCAGACATCGGAAATGCGGGTGACGGCCTCGAAGACCGGCGAGATTCTCCATTCACTGAGATATCTGAAGATGCTCGCCGTCAATGCCGGCATCGAAGCCGCCCGCGCCGGAAACGCGGGTTCAGGCTTCGCCGTGCTCGCCGCCGAAATGCGTCAGCTGGCGAATGCCTCGGAAGAGGCGGCTCGCGCCATTACCTCCGCACAGAAGCGGGCGAGCTGATCTGCTCGCCCAAAGCCGTTGGTCACGCCCGCGGGCGCTTCTTTTCCGGATCATAATGCGACAACGTCGTGATGACTGCGGGAATGCGCTTCTGCAGCCCGTCGAGCTTGCCGATCTCCAGTTCAGTCCCGACCGTCGCATGGGTTACATCCACACGCGCCATGGCGATAACCTTTCCGAGGATAGGTGACGCGGTGGCGCTGGTGACGACGCCGATCTGGGCGCGGCCGATATAGAGCGGATCGCCATGGCCCACGGCTTCGTTGGAGGCTATATCGAGCCCCACCATGCGCATCCTTGGATTTTCTTTGCGGCGGATCAGGGCGTCTCGACCGATGAAATCATCCTGTTTGGACTTGAGAGGCACGGTGAAGCCGATACCCGCCTCGAAGGGATCGGTCTGGTCGTCGAAATCGTAATGGGCGAAAATCAGCCCCGCCTCGATCCTGACCATGTCGAGCGCCTGCAGGCCCATGGGCTTCAATCCGTACGGCTCGCCGGCCGCCCAGACCGCGTCGAACACGGCTGCTGCATCCTTGGGGTGGCAGAAAATTTCATAGCCGAGCTCGCCGGTGTACCCCGTGCGCGATACGACCACCGGCGGCCCCTCGAAATGGCCGATGCGAGCGACCGTGAAACGGAACCATTCGAGATCGGCAATCTCAGGCTGGCGCGGTCCGGTCCAGAAGATATCCTTGAGGATGTCGCGCGATTTCGGACCCTGCACCGCGATATTGTGCAGTTGATCGGTGGAGGAGCGCACCCATGCCTTGAAGCCTTTCTTCTCCGCGATCTCGCGCAGCCAGATGCCGCTATAGTCGTCGCCGCCGATCCAGCGAAAATTGTGGTCGCCGAGCCGGAACAGGGTGCCATCGTCGATCATGCCGCCATGCTCAAAGCACATCGCAGAATAGACCACCTGGCCGGTCGTCAGCTTGCGGATGTCGCGCGTCAGGCAATATTGCAGCAGCGCTTCGGAATCCGGACCGGTGACCTCGAATTTCCTGAGCGGCGAGAGGTCGATCAAGGCGGCGGCCTCGCGGCAAGCCCAATATTCCTCGATCGGCCCCGTGGCCGTGAAGCGATTGGGCAGCCAAAAGCCGCGATATTCGGTCATGTCCCGGGTCATCGCGGACAGTTTGTCGTGAAAGGCGGTTTCCCGCGTCAATTCGGCAGGCGCGTCGGGGGTCATGCGATAAGCCATGGCTCGAGAGAATTTTTCCTGGGCGGAGAAGGTGCGGATATGAATGTCGGTCGGCGTCCAGCCGTTTGCAGCATCGATATCGTCGGGACAAGACGAGGACACACAGACAAGATCAGTCAGCGCCCGCATGAGCACATAGTCGCCCGGCCGTGACCAGGGCTCATCGAGATAGAGCTGATTGTGGTCGTCGACGCGCGTATTGTAGAAATAATTGAGCGCTTCCCAGCCCTTGCGCGGCGCCACGCCGTAGGACGCGAGCGCCTCGTTGAAATTGTCCGTGCAATTGACATGGCCGGGATAGCCCATGTCGTCATAATAACGGGAATTACAGGCCGTCGCAAAGGCGTCATGACGGCCGACAGTGTCCTGCACCACCTCCACCAGAGGCTCGAAATCGCGGTCGAAGGCCTTGGACGGCAGGCCGGGGATCGGATAACTGCGGCCAAGCAGTGTGCGGGTCACGGTGGCGTCAAGCGCGAGATCAAGCCCCTTGTCGAGCTTGCGGGCGGAAAACGCCTGGAAATCGGTGCATTGCCGACCGAACACGTCGATCACCTGGATGAATTCGCCAGCGCGGACGAAATAGGCTTTCGCCGTCGCCGCATCGATGCGGATATCCTGCAGGGGATCGGCGAGTGGTTCTGGCAGATAGGCCGCATAGTCGCGCACCTTATTGGCCCGAACGATCCTGATTTCAATTTCGGTGGCGGCTTCCTGTTCGTCCGGCGACATAGCGGCGCCGGGCGCAGCGGCAATCAACAGGCCAGCGGATGCGACGGTCAAATCGACACTTTCGCCGGGACGCGAGCCGCCGCCGAACACGCGGAGCGCCATCAGGTTGGAAAGATCGGCATTCCGGCGCTCCAAAGCGGACCGAAGCCTTCGGGCGCTGACATCCTGGCTTACAAGGATCGCCTTGAGGCCATCGCCAGGGGCATTAAACGCGACGCCCAGAGGCTGCCCGGCGAACCTGCCCTGACTGTCGAGAAAGGAAATTTCGCAAGGCTGCAGGCCTTCCTTGTCGACAAATGTGAGACGGTCGCCTTCGAATACGGGCGTAGTCAGGCTGCCGCCGCCTCGAACCCTGTAACGTTCGACGGAAGACGCCGGCGATTGGAAGCCGGGCATGAATGTTTGGCTTGGCCGCGCGGATCGCACGACGACCGGATAGCCGCCAGCTAAACGGCTCTGTCCCGCCGAACTGTCAAAGCGCGTCATAAAGGCCTCCTGCCCATGAACCTTCGGCAGGAGGAAACAACAAAACCGTCTTCAAAGCAAAGATATTTTCACTGTGTTCAATTTATATTCCCTTGATTACCGAATCTACGAAAGCCTGAGCCGAAGCGACGTCGCTGTGATCGGCCACCAAAGGGCTCTTTTACCGTCGCCACGCCCTCCACACACCCCAGAAATTGCATGCACCAACAGACGTACAGCCCAAGCGGGATTTCATCGGCGGAAAAGTGCAAAGACTGGTCTCGCTCCACGCAGAATCCCTTGACCTTTGTGAAATTTATTCCACTGTGAGGATAGTTTTCCCGGTCACGTCGCGCCACACACAGAAGGACGCGAAGGCGGCCCATAACAGCCGACCGAACATGGCGGACCGGGCAAAACGACGGACGCACAGCGTCGCAACACCGGTTGGGGAACCAAGATCATGACCAATATTACCGACGTCGCTTCGGCGCCGCCCGCTACGCAAGGCAGTCTTCAACGAACGCTTGATTGGAAAGGCGCGTTCTGGGTTGCCGCAGGCGTGCCGCCCCTTGTTCTCTTTTCGATCGGCGGCATCGCCGGCACCACGGGCAAGCTCGCTTTCCTCGTCTGGATCATCTCGATGATCATGGGCTTCCTGCAATCTTTCACCTATGCGGAAATCGCCGGCATGTTCGGCAACAAATCCGGCGGCGCTTCTGTTTATGGCGCCACCGCCTGGCTGCGTTATTCCAAATTCATCGCGCCGCTTTCGGTCTGGTGCAACTGGTTCGCCTGGTCGCCGGTTCTGTCGCTCGGCTGCGCGATTGCCGCTGGTTATATTCTCAATGCGCTATTCCCGATCCCGGTAGCGGAATCGCAGGCCGTGCTCGATTGGGTCGCCGCCCATGCCTCGACGCTCGCTGCAGACAGCCCGCGCGTGGCGGAATGGCTCGCAGCCAATGCGGGATCGACGCCCGATCAGGCGATCAACGCGCTCCTGTCCAATGACGCGATCGCCGCGCTCACGCCTGCCATCCGCAGCTGGTCGCTGATCTCGTTTGACATTCCCTTCCTCGCCAAGGCCAATCTCAACGCCACCTTCGTGATCGGCGTCGCGCTGATGCTGATCATTTTCGCGATCCAGCATCGCGGCATTGCGGAAACGGCCAGTGTGCAGAAATGGCTGGCGATCATCGTGCTGATCCCGCTTTTGCTCATCGGCCTCTGGCCGATCTTTTCGGGTCAGATCGTCGCCGCCAACGTTACCGGCCTCGTGCCGCCGACCGCAGGCTATTCCGGCGTCGATGGAACCTGGAGCAATGGCGGCTGGACGCTGTTCCTCGGCGGGCTCTATATCGCAGCCTGGTCGACCTACGGGTTTGAGACCGCCGTCTGCTATACCCGCGAACTGAAGAACCCGAAGACGGACACGTTCAAGGCCATCTTCTATTCGGGCCTAGTCTGCTGCCTGTTCTTCTTCCTCGTGCCCTTCGCCTTCCAGGGCGTGCTCGGCCATAGCGGCATGCTGGCGCCGGGGATCGTCGACGGCACCGGCGTCGCCGAAGCGCTGGCCGGCCTCATCCATGGCGGTCGCATCGTCACGCAGATCCTCGTGATCCTGATGATCATGGCGCTGTTTCTCGCCATCATGACGGCGATGGCGGGCTCCTCGCGCACGCTCTATCAGGGCTCCAGAGACGGCTGGCTGCCGCGCTATCTCAGCCATGTCAACAAGAACGGCGCCCCCACCGGCGCGATGTGGACCGATTTCGGCTTCAATCTGCTGCTCTTGGCGATCGCGTCGGACGCCGCAGGCTACTTCTTCGTGCTGGCCGTATCGAATGTCGGCTACATCATCTTCAACTTCCTCAACCTCAATTCCGGCTGGATCCACCGGATGGATTCGGGCCATGTCGAACGCCCCTGGAAGGCGCCGACCTGGCTGATCGGCGTCAACACCGTGCTGGCATTCGTCAACGCGCTGTTCCTCGGCGCGGGCGCCAAGGTCTGGGGCTATTCGAATGCACTGTGGGTCGGCTTCATCTTCGCCGCGCTCATCCTGCCGGTCTTCGCCTACCGACATTTCGTGCAGGACAAGGGCAAATTCCCGCCGGAAGCCATGGAGGATCTCGGCCTGGTCGGTCAGGATCTCGGGGTGAAGAAGGCAGGCATGCTGCCCTATCTCGCGCTCGCCGGCGGCCTGGCGATCGTGCTGATCGCCAATGTGGTGTTCCAGCTGCCAGCCTGACGCGAAACGATCCGGCCGCCAGTCCAGCGGCCCGATCCTTACTTGTGAGCCACCGTCAGCGCCGCGCCCGAAGCCTCGAGCGCGGCGCTGATCTCGTAAGGCGGCGCATAATCTGTGGCAAGCTCGGTGACGCCGCTGAAGCCGCAGACCCGCACCAGCCCCTGGCGGCCGAATTTCGTGTGGTCGCAGACGACCAGCCGCCGCTGGCCCCGGCTCAAGGCCATGCGTGCAAAATCCGCTTCATCGAGATCGAAATCCATCACGCCGTCCTTATCGATGCCGCCCGCCGAGACGATGGCGTGGGTGACGCTGAACCGGCTGACGAAATCGATCGCCGTCGAGCCGAAGGCTGCGCCATTGTCGCTGCGCAATTCTCCGCCCGCCATATAGACCCGGTTGCCATTGACAGTGGCGAGCGTGCGGGCGATATCGGAGGAATTGGTCACCACCGTCAGCCGTCGATGGCCGATGAGCGCTCGCGCCAGGAAACTCGTGGTCGTACCCGTGTCCAGCATGATGGAATCGCCGTCGCGGATCGTGGCGGCGACATGGGCGGCGATGGTCTTCTTGGCGGCGCTGTTTTCGCGCATTCGCTTCTCAAACGGCGCTTCGCCCATCGAGGAGGGGAGCCCGACCTCGCCATGCGTCTTGATGACCGCGCCCAGGCCGGCAAGCGGCTTCAGATCGCGCCTGACAGTTTCGAGCGACACCCCGAGCCGAGCCGCGAGCTCCGCGATGCCGATCGCGCCCTCGCTTTCGAGCAGCCGCAATATGTCCGTCTGACGCTTGCTCTGAACCATAGACACCTCATTCAACTGCCACGATCATAACCGAAGCCTGAGCCGCATGACAATGCGCCGCCACGCAATCGGTCACAAAACCACACATTACCACAGATTCCAGATTGACAGGTCTTGCTGGATGGCGTGTCATGCGCTCAACGACGAGGCCGTGACAAAAAACAGGGAACACGCGGCCTGGTCTTCACACCGGGAGAACGCGATGGACCAGCTCCATATCTCGACTTTCCTTTCCCTTCAGACTGCGAGGCGCCTATGACGATCGCCCCGGAGATCGAGGATCGCATCCGCGCCCTGCCCTGCTGGAACGGCTCCATCGGCATCGACAGGCTGAAGGGCGGCCTCAGCAATGAGAGCTTCGTCGTCGAGGACGCCAGCGGCCGGCATGTCGTGCGTTTCGGCAAGGATTATCCTTTTCATCAGGTCTATCGCGACCGGGAATTGATGACCGCGCGCGCGGCGCATGCGGCCGGCTTCGCGCCCGCCGTTGAGTATGCCGAACCGGGCCTGATGGTCTCCGCCTATTTGGGCGCGAAGACGTTGGGCGCCCAGGATGTCGCGGCGGAGCGGCTGCGCATTGCCCGGCTTCTCGCCGAGTTCCACCGGCTTATGCCCCGCCATGTGTCCGGCCCCGGCTATATGTTCTGGGTCTTCCACGTTATCCGCGATTACGCGCGCGTGCTGCGTGACGGCGAAAGCCGGATGACGGAAAAGCTGCCGGATTATCTCGCGCTCGCCGAAGAATTGGAGGCGGCGCAAGCGCCGCTGCCGATCATTTTCGGCCATAACGATCTCCTGCCGTCGAACCTGCTGGATGATGGCGAACGGCTCTGGCTCATCGATTTCGAATATGCGGGCTTTTCGACCGCGATGTTCGATCTCGCCGGCGCTGCCTCGAATGCCGGGTTCGGCCAGGACGAGGCGCAGGAGTTTCTGGAAGCCTATTTCGGGGCCAAGCCGGACCCTTCGGTCCTTCGCGCCTTCGCCGCCATGCAATGCGCCTCGCTTCTGCGCGAAGCCATGTGGAGCATGGCGTCTGAACTTCACCTCTCCGCCCCCGGCGCCGATTATGTCGCCTACACAGCGGAGAATCTCGACAAGCTCGATGCGGCGCTCGATGCGTACCGCGCCCAATACGGACTGAGATCATGACCCTGCCCTCCCACGCCCAGATCGTCGTCATCGGCGGCGGCATCATCGGCTGCTCGACCGCCTATCACCTCGCCCGCGATCACAAGGCGGATGTGCTGCTCTTGGAGCAGGGCCAACTCACATCGGGCTCCACCTGGCATGCCGCGGGCCTTGTCGGCCAGTTGCGCTCGTCGGCCTCGATCACCCGTGTGCTGAAATATTCGGTGGAGCTCTACAAAGGACTGGAGGCGGAAACCGGCCTCGCCACCGGCTGGAAGATGACCGGCTGCCTCCGCCTCGCCACCAATCAGGATCGCTGGACGGAGTTCCGGCGTCTCGCCACCACCGCTGGCAGCTTTGGCATGGAGATGCATCTGATCTCGCCGGAAGAGGTCAAGCGCATGTGGCCGCTGATGACGACGGATGATCTCATCGGCGCGAGTTGGCTGCCGACCGATGGCCAGGCCAGCCCCTCAGACATCACCCAGTCGCTCGCCAAGGGCGCGCGCATGCATGGCGCGAAGATCGTCGAAAATGTCCGCGTCACCGGTTTCGAGATCGACAATGGCCGCATCCTCAAGGTGAAGACCACGCTCGGCGACATCGCCTGCGAAAAGGTCGTCAATTGCGCCGGCCAATGGGCGCGGCAGGTGGGCGCGATGGCCGGCATCAATGTGCCGCTGCAGCCAGTCAAGCATCAATATATCGTCACCGAAAAGATCGAGGGCCTGTCGACCGACGCCCCCACCATCCGCGACCCTGACCGCCGCACCTATTTCAAGGAAGAGGTCGGCGGTCTGGTGATGGGCGGTTATGAGCCCAATCCGCAGGCCTGGACCACCGGCGATGTGCCGGATGAATGGGGTTTCCGCTTGTTCGACGACGATTTCGACCATTTCGAACAGCATATGGAGCAGGCCATCGCCCGCGTGCCGGCGCTGGAGACGGTCGGCGTCAAGCAAATGATCAATGGTCCGGAAAGCTTCACGCCTGACGGCAATTTCATTCTTGGCGCCGCGCCCGAATGCAAGAACATGTTTGTCGGCGCGGGCTTCAACGCCTTCGGCATCGCCTCAGGCGGCGGCGCGGGCTGGGTGCTCGCGCAATGGGTGGTCGATGGCGAAGCGCCGCTCGATCTCTGGGTGGTCGATATCAGGCGCTTCTCCGAAATGCATCGCGACCGTCAATGGGTGCGCGACCGCACGCTGGAAGCCTATGGCAAACACTACACCGTCGCTTTCCCGCATGAGGAATATGACAGCGGTCGCCCCCGCTTGACCTCGCCGCTTTACGACCGGCTGAAAGCTGCGGGCGCCGTGTTCGGCTCTAAGCTCGGCTGGGAGCGGCCCAACTGGTTCGCGCCCGTTGGCGTGGAGCCGAAAGACCGTTACAGCATGGGCCGGCAGAACTGGTTCGATGCGGTCGGCGTGGAACATCGTCATGTGCGCGAGGCGGTCGGGGTGTTCGACCAGTCCTCCTTCGCGAAATTCGAGATGTCGGGACCGGATGCTCTCACCGCTCTCGACTGTATCTGCGCCAATGATGTCCGCAAGCCGGTGGGACGGCTCACCTATACGCAACTCCTCAATAGCCGCGGCGGCGTCGAGGCGGATCTGACCGTCGCGCGAATTGCCGAGGACAGGTTCTACATCGTCACCGGCACCGGCTTCCGCACCCATGATCTCGGCTGGATCCGCGACCATATTCCAGAGGGACTCGACGTGACGCTCACGGATGTCACGGAAGCCTGGGGCACGCTGTCGCTGATGGGGCCGAAGGCGCGCGACACGCTGGCGGCCGCGACATCCGCCGACCTCTCAAACGCAGCCTTCCCCTTCGGCCATGTCCGGGAGATCGATATCGCGGGCTCTCCCGTCCGGGCGTTGCGCGTCACCTATGTCGGCGAACTGGGCTGGGAGCTGCATGCGCCGATCGGCGATCTCGGCCGTATCTATGACGCCTTAATGGACGCGGGGGCGCCTCATGGCTTGATACCGGTCGGCTATCGCGCGCTGGAATCTCTGCGTCTCGAGAAAGGCTACCGCGCCTGGGGCTCCGACATCACGCCGAACGACACGCCTGAGGAGGCTGGGCTCGGCTGGGCCGTCAAGCTCGGCAAGCCCATCGACTTCCTCGGCCGCAAGGCTTTGGAAGCCGTAAAGGGTCAGACGCTCAAGAAAAGGCTCGTCGGCTTCACAGTGGACGACCTCTCGGTGGTTCTTCTGGGACGCGAGACGATCCTGCGCGACGGCGTCGCTGTCGGCTATCTCACCAGCGGCGGCTATGGCTATACGGTCGGCAAGAATATCGGCTACGGCTATGTGAAACATGCCGAAGGCGTCACCGATGAATTCCTGAACAGCGGGACATACGAACTCGTCGTCGCCATGGACAAGGCGCCCGCCACGCTGCATCTCGCACCGCTCTACGATCCCAAGATGGCCAGGATCAAAGCCTGACGGCAACGACCGGCCGGTTCACCGGACTGGCCGGATCTCAACTCAGGCGACCTTTCGGCCAGACACATAGACGTCGGAAATATTGGCGCGGGACGCAGTGAAAATGATCTTCTGCAGGATCGCTTCGCCGCTGTCGAACTCGTCGAACAGCCGCATCGTGCCCTTCTCCGCCTCGGTATCAATGACGATGGCGTCGAATTTGCAGCCGGGTTCGAAGCGGCCGACCGGAAGATCGAGCGCCTTTGCGCCGCCGGCGGTGGCGATATGGAAGGCCTGGCGGAAATCGATGCGCGTGGGCGCGCCGGACGCGCGCTCTGCGCCAGTCTTTGCGGGATCGACTCCAGTTTCCAGCATGCGCGAGACGAGGATAGCGGCGCGGGCGTTTTCCAGCATCGAGGCGGAAGGGCCGCCGGAAATGTCCGTGCCCAAGCCGACATTCAACCCCTTTTCCAGCGCCGCGCGCAGTGGAAACACCGCGCCGGCGAAATAACCGTTCGACAGCGGGCAATGCGCCACAGCCGCCTGACGCGTGCGGATCAGCTCCATATCAGACGCCGTCAGCAGGTTGGAATGCGCAAGCATGGTTCGCCGGCCGAGCAGGCCGAAGCGATCGAGGCTCTCGGCGTCGGTCATGCCGTGACGTTCGAGCACATAGCCATGCTCCCAGTCGCTTTCCGAACAATGGGTCTGCACATGACAGCCGCATTCCTTCGCCAGCGCGCCGAGATCTTCCAGCGCCGCATCGGTGCAAGAGGGGATGAAGCGCGGCGTCACCACGGGATGCACGAGATGATCGCGATTGGCCGGATGGCTCCTGACATAATCGATCAGCGCCCGCGTCCCTTCGACAGCCTCGGCGGCTGATCCATCGCGATAATAATCCGGGCAGCTCTCGGCATTGTCCATCGCCACCTTGCCGACCAATGCCCGCTGCCCCTTCTCAAGGCAGATATCGACCAGAAGCCGCGTCGCCTCCTGATGAATGGTGGCGAAATAGAGCGCAGTCGTAATGCCGTTGGCCAGCATGTCCTGAACGAGCAGCGAGTAAGCGCGGCGGGCAAAGGCAGCGTCGGCATAGCGGGCTTCGAGCGGAAAAGTGTATTTCTGCAGCCAGACTTCCAAGGGAACATCGAGCGCATTGCCGAGCTGCGGATATTGAGGCGCATGCACATGGCAATCGACGAAACCGGGCAGCAGATAGGAGCCACGCGGCAGGACCTCCAAGTCCCCGCTCGCCGAAAGCGCCGCGCGCTTTCCCGCATAGTTGGAATGCTCAGGCCCGATCACGTCGGCAATGTCGCCGTCAGCGTCGACGGTGATCAGCGCGTCAGTGAGGCACTCGACGCTCCAGGGCGTCGGCGCATGAAAAGCATTGGCGAGTAGGGTCTTGTTGCGCACGGTCATTGTCTCGCCTCTTGGCGTTTTCAAAGGCTGCGGTCGCGCAGCGAAAGCGCCGCCTCGCGAAACCGCGCCCGGATTTCCCGCTCATCGATGCCAAGCACGGCGCGGTTTTCCATCAGGATCTTGCCGTCGACCACCGTCATCTCGACATCGTCGGCGCGCGATGAATAGACGAGCGCGGCCGCGACATCATAGACCGGCAGAGTATGCGGCTTGTCGAGATCGATCATGATCAGATCCGCCTTGGCGCCGGGCGTCAAACGCCCGGTCTCCGGCCGGTTCATCGCTTTCGCCGCCTCGCAGGTGGCCATTTCCAGCAAGTCGCGCGTCTTCAGGAATTCGACGTCGTGGGTCTTGTCCTTGTGGATCATGCCCGCGAATTTCATTTCCTGAAACATGTCCAAGCTGTTGTGGCTGGCCGGGCCATCGGTGGCGAGCCCGACGGTGACGCCCGCCTCCTGGCAGCATCTCAGCCTCAGCGTGCCGGAATCGAGCTTGGCGTTGCAGCAGGGGCAATGACCGATCTTGGTTCCCGTCTCCGCCAGTATACGAATATCGTCATCGTCGAGCTGCGTGCAATGCGCCGCAGTGACATCCGGCTTCAGGAAGCCGAGGGAATGCAGCCATTTCACCGGGCTCGTCCCATAGGTTTCGCGCATATAGGCCATCTCCTGCGGCCCCTCGGCGAGATGCGTGTGGATCGCGAGGCTATAGGCGTCGGCGACATCCCGCACCTTGCGATACATGTCCGGTCCACAGGAGTAAGGCGCATGCGGCGACAGGCCGACATGGATGCGGCCATCGCCGCTGCGATGATGCGCGGAGACTTTATCGCCGAACCTGTCCAGCGTCTTCCACGACCAATCGGTGATTGGCGCATAGATGCCGCGATCGGCAAAGCCGTAACCGAGCGTGGCGCGGAGCGGGACCTTCTTCAGCGCCTCGGTCTGAGGCTCGACGCGATAGCCGTCGAAATGCTCGTTGAAGCAGGTCATACCCGACTTCACCATCTCCACGAGGCCCATCAGGCTTGCCCAATAGAGCGTTTCCTCGTCGAAATTGCGCTTGAGCCGCCACATGGTCTGCAGCCATTCGAACAGCTGCACATCTTCCAGCAGGCCGCGCAACAGCATGTTGGAGGCGATATGGGTGTGACAATTGACGAAACCCGGCATCACCACGCGTCCATTCGCATCGATGATGCGTGTCGCGCCTGATACATCGATCTCGGAAGCCGCGCCAACGGCGGCGATCTTGTCGCCGCGCACCGCCACCACGCCGTTGGCGATCTCGGCGGCCTCGCCCATCGGCAGCACCGTGGCGTTGATGAAAGCGAGATCGATTTGGGTCGCGGACGCAGCCATTACGTCAGGCCGCGTTCATCAGCGAGGTGCCATAGGTGACGCCCTTTTCCTTGAGCCAGCGGCGATAGGCGATCGAGGAGGCGTCGGCGCGGGTCGGAATTTCCGAGCGCGGCTCCATCGGCAGCAGCACCGGCCGCTGGTTTTCGAGAATGATGCGGTCCTGCAGGAAGATCAGCTGCTGGAACTGGATCAGCGCCGGCGTCGTCGAGACGTCGTCGATCAGATACATGACCGGATGCGCACGGCAGCGATCGGGATCGAGCGGCTGCACGAAGAGACAGATCACATCCCAGCGATTGGCGGAATTCGGGCATGTCTTGTAGAGCAACGTCGTGAACGGCGTCATCACCCGGTAGATATATTGGGTCATGAGCCCGTCGGTGGCCGAGAGCGCCGCCTGCGGCTGGAAGAACTGGCAATTGGTCGCCCAGACCTCGTCGACGTCGCGGCGGATCTCGACATTGTAGTGTTCGACTTCGGTATGCGGCTCCGAGCCGAGAATGTCGGTGTGCACGAAGGGGAAATGCGCCATGTCGAGGAAATTCTCGATGATGCGCAGACCGGACGCCTTCACCGCAACGGCTCCACAGGGCACATAGCGGCGATCGGGTTCGTCGGCTTCAGGCACCGGGAAGATTTCGCCTGCGGGTTCGCCGAGCGATGTCCAGACAAAGCCGAAGCGCTTGCGGATCGGTAAGGGCTCGGCCCGGCCCTCCGCCATGACGGTGATGTCGCCGTCTTCGGTCCGCGTTACCGCGAGATCGACACCGAGCAGGCGGTTGGGCGACGTGCCCACCGGCAGCGCCGCCTCGGTCTCGATCACATACCACTGGTCGAGCGACGCTTTGTCTGTGGCGATGGTCATGTCCGTGCTCCCTTCAGCTCTTGTCCTGTCATGACGCCGTCCGCGCGCAGAGGCAAGCGGTTCACGACCTCACATTCCGGAAATAGGGTTCGCCGAGCGCCGCCGGGGCCGCCATAAGCCGCTTCATCCGCTGCCAGGCCACGACGGGCGCGATGATGAAGGCGATCGTGCCGGCATAGGGCAGCATCGACAGGAAGGCCGGCGCGATCGGCCAGCCGCGCGCCTGGCCGACAAAGCCGAGCGCAGTGATGAAGCCGAACAACAGGCCCGAAAGCGCCGCCGGAATGGGTCGATAGCCGGCGAAGATCACCAACGCCACGGCAATCCAGCCGCGGCCGGAGACAACGCCATCCGACCAGGACGGCACGAAAGCGAGAACGAGATAGGCACCCGCCCCCGCAGCCAGGGCCGAACCCAGCGCAACATAGCCGAAACGGATGAGATTGACCGGAATGCCGGCGGCGTCGGCGGCCGCCGGATTTTCGCCGACCGCGCGCATATTGAGGCCGTGTCGGGTGCGGAACATCAGAAAGGAGAGGCCGAACGGCAGGATGATGTAGATGAGATAGACCAGAATGTTCTGGCTGAAAAAGGCCTTGCCGAGGATCGGGATGGAGGACAGAAGCGGGATCGCAACGCCCTCGAAGGTGGCCGGCACCGGCATTCCCGAATAAGCTTTGCCGATAGTCTGGGCGAGGCCGGTGCCCATCAGCGTCAGCGCCAGTCCGCACAGCACCTGGTTGGCGCGAAGCGCCACGGTGGCGGTGGCGAAGAGCACGCCGAGCAGCGCGCCAACCACGAGCGCGGCAAGGAAACCCAGCATCGGATAGGGCGCGGCGGTGACGGTGACGACGGCGGTTACCGCGCCCATCGCCATCAGGCCCTCGACGCCGAGATTGACCACGCCGACGCGTTCGGAAATCACCTCGCCGATGGCCGCGAGCGACAGCACGCCGCCAGCGAGAAAAGCAGTGGTGAGGAGACCGGTCAGGAGTTCCATGGCGTGTCCTTTCAGGCCTTGTCGCGCACGATGCGGTAATGGGCGAGTTCATCGCCGATCGCGGTGAGGAAGAGGATAAGGCCGGTCATGGCGAGCACGGCGGAGGTGGTGAGACCCTCCGTCTGCAGGATGATGCCGGAATTGAGAATGAAGGCCATCAGCGCGCCCGAGAAGATCACACCGACCGAAGAGCCGCGCGCCAGCACCGCCACCATGATGCCGAGATAGCCGTAATTGTTGGAAATTCCGCCCTGCAGGCGATGCACCGTGCCGGCGATCTCCAGCATGCCGGCGACGCCGGCGATCGCGCCGGATGCGAGCATGACCAGGATCATATAGCGCCGCGAGGCGATGCCCGCGTAACGGCCCGCTGAAGGGTTGGAGCCGATCAACCGGATTTCATAGCCCCATTTGGTGAAGTTGAAGATCAGCGCCGTGATGATGGCAAGGATCACCGCGATCGGCAGGCCCCAATGCACCAGGCCCCAGAATTCCGGCATTTCGGCCGGGATGCGCGGCGTGGCGGAATTGGCCACCCCTCCCCGCTCGCGCCAGGCGTCGGTCGAGACATAATAGACCAGCAGAATGGCGACGAAGTTCAGAAGCAGGGTCGTGATGAGTTCGCTGACATTGGCGTAGGCGCGCGCAAGCGTCGGGATCAAGATCCAGATCAGCCCGCCGATCGCGCCGGCGATGAACATTGCGACCAGGCTCAAACCGTCCGGCAAGGGGATGAACAGTCCGACGGCGGTGGCAGCAAATGCGCCGGCGTAAAACTGGCCTTCAGCGCCGATATTCCAGGCGCCGATCTGTTGCGCCACCGTCACCGAAAGCCCGGTGAGAATAAGCGGGATGACCAGGAGCCCCAGATCCTCCATGCCGAAGGATGAGCCGAACGAGGCCCCGATAACCTCCATGCCCAGCATGAGCGGATTGTGGCCTGCAAACGCGAGGATGACGCCGGCGAAAATCAAGGCGAGCGCGATAGCCGCGATTCGGGCGCCGAGCGCCATGCCGGGATGGGCGGAGGGAAGTCGTTGGAGACGGACCTTAGCCATGGACGGCGCCCCCGTCCTTGCTGCGGCCGCCCATCAGCAGACCGATCTCCTCGATGTCGACAGTGTCGTTGTCCACGACGCCCATAATCTTTCCTTCATAGAGGACTGCGATGCGATCGGAGAGATTGAGCAATTCTTCGAGATCCTCTGAAATCAGAATGATGCCGGCGCCGGCGTCGCGCAGTTCGACGATATAGCGCAGCATGGTGTTGATGGCGCCGACATCGAGGCCCCGGCTGGGATAGGCGGCGACCAGAGCCTTGGTGGCTACACGCATCTCACGGCGGGCGACGAGGCGCTGCTGGTTGCCGCCGGAGAGATTACGGATCGGCATGGCGAAATCGGGAATGGCGACGTCTGCCGCCGCCGCGATCTCCTTGGCAAGCGCGGTCGCCGCGCCAGGACGATAGACGCCGCCTTTGGTGACAGGCGGCGCGCCATATTCCCGCATCACCACGTTGATGGCGACGCTGAGCGCCGGCGCGAGCCCGCTATGCAGACGGTCCTCCGGAATGTGTCCGACGCCGCGCGCGACAAAATCGGCGGCATTGGCGCGACCTATCACCTGTCCGTCGAGCACGATTTCCCCGGACGCAATGCCGCGGGTGCCGGTCAGCACCTGAGAGAGTTCGCGCTGACCGTTGCCGGCGACGCCTGCGACGCCGACGATCTCGCCGGCGCGGACATCCAGCGACAGGCCATGCAGCGCCTCGTCGCCCAGATCATTGAGCGCGATGACATTGCGCAGGCTGAGCACCGGGGTCGCCGACATCGGGGCGGCGCCTTCGGGACGGCCGCGCATATCGGCGAGCACGATGTCGCGGCCCACCATCAAGCGGGCAAGCTTGGCGGGCGTACAGTCCTCGGCGTTTTCGGTGGCGATCTTGCGGCCGCCGCGCAAAATGGTGATGCGGTCGGAAATCTCCAGCACTTCGTCGAGCTTGTGGGAGATGAAAATGACGGCGTTGCCGGTCGAGACGAACTCGCGCAACGCCTTGAACAGTTCGCGCGCTTCTCCGGGGGTCAGAACGGCTGTCGGCTCATCGAGAATGAGAACCTTCGCCCGGCGCGCCAGAACGCGCAGGATTTCGACGCGCTGCTGCTCGCCGGTCGACAATTCGGTGATGCGGGCCGCGGGCCGGACGTCAAGATTGAATTTGGCGGCAAGATCGGCGGTGCGCGCTTCGAGCACGGCAGCAGAGGCCCGGCGCGGCGTTTCGCTCCAGCCGAGATGGATGTTTTCCGCGACGGTGAAGGCGTTGACCAGCTTGAAATGCTGGTGAACCATCCCGATGCCAGCGGCAATGGCATGCTGCGGCGTGGAAAATTCCCGCGCATAACCGTCAATGATGATTTCGCCGCCATCTGGCTGATAGATGCCGGTGAGGATGTTCATGAGCGTGGATTTGCCGGCCCCGTTCTCGCCCAGAAGCGCATGAATTTCTCCCGGCATGACGTCGAGATCCACATCCTCGTTGGCGATGACACCGGGGAAGTACTTAGCGATGCCTTTCAACTGCACGAGAGGGGCAGCGCCGGGCGGAGCAACATAGCGGATCGGATGTTCTGACATCAGGCGTGACCGGATATGGGGACATGCGGGAAAGGAAGGGCGCAGACTGCGCCCTTCCCAAGAAAAGGGATCAGAGGCCGGTGACGCCTTCGACGGACCAATCCCAGTTGTAAAGCTCCAGCTCAGTCATTGTCTGGCCCTTGGCGACCTTGACATTGCCCTTGGAGTCCTTGAGTTCGCCCGTGAACGGCGACCAGCCGCCGAGGATCTTGTCGCGCACGGCGTCAGCCGCCTTGCCAACTTCGGCCGGGACCTTCTCGCCCCATTTGTCGCGGTCGACGCCGGCGCCCATGCCGAACAGGGTTTCGGCCGGCGTCCAGGTTCCGGCGAGACGCTTGCCGACCTGATCGACATAGAACTTCTTGAAGTCGATAATGATCGAGGACACGTAGGAATTCGGGCCGTAACGGCGGATGTCGGTGTTCCACATCGCCGCCCAGACGCCGCGCTTTTCAGCCACCTGCAGATAGGCGGCCTCGTCCATGATGCCGAACAGGAAGTCGCAACCATCGTCGATCAGCGCGGTGCCGGCCTGCGAGGCGGCCTGCGGATCGAACCAGGAATTGATCGCGATGGCCTTACAGGTCGCGTTGGGATTGACGGTGCGGGCGCCCATCAGGAAAGCGTTGGTCGAGGCATAGACCGAGGCGACCGGGAAGGAGGCGACGTAACCGAGCTTGCCTGTCTTCGACAACATGCCGGCGGCAACGCCCAGGACATAGGTCGGATACCAGTGAGCCAGATAATACCAGCCGAGATTATCCATCAGGATATGGCCGTTGCATTCCAGGAAGGCCGTATCAGGCGCGCGCTTGACCACTTCATGCAGGAAGTCGCCGGTCGACGACGTATCGAAGATCATGTTGGCGCCTTCGCTGACGAACTGGCGATAGGTGCGCGTCGCATCGGCGGAATAGGGAACGTTCTCGACTTCGAGAACCTTCTTGAGCTTCGGATAGGCTTCCTTGACGGCGAGCAGGCCCTGATGGTGGCTCCAGGTCCAGCCTTCGTCGGTGATCGGGCCGACATGGCCAAAGCCGATAACGGCGTCTTCTTCCTTGACGGCCGCGAGCGGGGTGGCTGCCATCGCCGAACGGGCAAAGCCGCCCGGCAGCATGGTGGATGCGGCGCCGGCGGCAGCCATGTTGAGGAAGCCGCGGCGGGAAAGACTACGCAGATCGATCATGTGAACCCCTTTTTGGTTTTCCGCCGGATAGTCCTAGCTTCCGACGCTTTCGACGTAACTGAAGCAACTCCTGTGCCAAGGCCCGCAGTCGCAGCCCTTGCGGGAATTCCCCGCAAACCCTTGCAACTCCATCGCTGTCGGCGCGCTCAACGCATAACCAGCGCGCACCGCCGCCAGAGGATCAGGAACCGCCGGATCGGCAGCCTTTCAAATAGAGGATGTTCCGCATAGACCTCAAATTTCGACGCGGTTGATGCGCTGAGCGCAACAAGTAGGGCGAAAAAATCGCTTGAAATCGGCGCAAGCCAAAGTCTACAGTGATGAAATCGGGTGCATGGCTATTTTTTAGCCATACGCCCAATTAACGGGCCGAGACAAGGACAAAACGCATGCGCCAGCAGGCTATCATTTGTGCTGTCTGGCCAAAGCCCCGCAATGTAGGACACGACGTGACCGAAGAGATCAAGTTTGCCTTTATCGGCGACATCGCCAGCGAAAGCTTCATCGAGTTTGCGCGCCACAGGGCGGCGCGGCTCGATCTCGCCCTCGCCATAGACGCTTGCGACTCCGGCCGGGCGACCGTGCGGGTGAGCGGCCAGGAGGCCCTGGTGGACATGTTCGAAATGGCCTGCAGCCTGGGGCCAAGGGATTGCATCATCCGCGAGGTCACTCGCGCGGATGTCAGGAATTGAGAATTGAATGATCCCCGGGATCGGATACGAAGGAGCAAGAAGATGACAGCGGCAAGCGGCTGGACGCCGGTAGCGCTCAGCGCCTCGATTGAGGCCGGAACCTCAGCAGGCACACAGATCAATGGGTTTGAAATCGTAGTCTGGCGCGACAACAGCGGCAATGCGCATGTCTGGGAAGATCGCTGTCCCCATCGCGGCATGCGCATGAGCTTCGGCTTTGTGCGCGGCGATCACATCGCCTGCCTCTATCACGGTTGGCAATACGATACGGGCGGCCAATGCCGCTATATTCCGGCGCATCCCGACCTTGAGGTTCCCTCGACCATCAAGATCCCGTCCTATGCGGTCACTGAGCGCGGCGGCGTGATCTGGACCTGTCTCAAGGAGACGGCGGACGCTTCGGCGCTGCCTGCCATATCCGACGACGTCACGCCGATCCGCAGCCTCTATATCGACCGTCCGGTCGAGGCCATTGCGCCCCTGTTGCCTTGCCTGCCAATCGACGGCGCGGATGTGTCGATGGAGACGCTGTCTTCGGGCGCTGTGCTTTTCACGAGCGGTGAGGTCAAACTTCTTATCGCCGGTCAGTCGGTCGCGGCAGATAAAAGCGCGCTGCATATCGCGGCCATCGGCGCGGTCGACGCCGCTGCGCGGAAAAGCATAGCCAAATGGGCCGAGAACGCCCGGCGCGCAATCGAAACCGCCCCTGTCACTCCCATGGCGAAGGTGGCGTAATGTCTCTCACTCTCTACAATTACGAACTCGACGATTCCAGTTACCGCGTCAGGCTGCTGCTGTCGATGCTCAAGACGCCGCACGAGGTCGTGGCTGTCGACATGGTTCCGGGCAAGGAACATCTCGGCCCCGCCATGCGAGCGCTGTCGCCGCTGGGCTCCCTGCCGGTGATAAAGGATGGCGAGTTGACGCTGTATGGCCCGGAGGCCATCCTCGCCTATCTCGCCAAGGCCTACGATCCATCGGGGCAGTTCCTGCCGATGGAGCTCAGGGCTTTCGGCGAAACCATGCGCTGGCTGAATTTCTCCGCCTCGGCGCTCGCGCCTGCCATGCAGGCCAGGCTTGTGGCGCTGTTTGGTGAGCCGGGCGATCTCGATGCGCTGAGAAGCGCTGCGCGCGAAGCCTTTCGCGCCATGGACGACCACATGACCCTTCGCCAGATGGACGGCGTTGAATGGTTTGCGGCCGACCACGCCACGATCGCCGATGTCACGCTGTTTCCGATCTTCGCGCTGTCGCGCGATTTCGGCATCGATCACGACGAATTCCCGGCGCTGCGGCGCTGGATCCGCCGGTTCCGCACGCTCGACGGGTTCAAGACCATGCCGGGCATTCCCGATTATCACTGACGGCCTCAGGAGAAGACCATGACGTCCCTCACCCGTTTTTCCGTCGCGCCACTCGCCAGCATGACCCGAAGGCTCGCCGATGTCGCCTCCGGACGCGCCGATCCCGATCTCGTCATCTCCGACGCGCGCGTGCTCTCGACCTATTCCGAACGCATCCTGCCAGCCCGGGAAGTCTGGATCGCCGGCGGCCGCATCGCCGCCGTCAAGCCTGCCGGAACCCACAAGGGCGGCGCGAAACGCTATGACGCCAAGGGGGGCATCATCGCGCCCGGGCTCGTCGACCCGCATATCCATATCGAAAGCTCGATGGTGACGGCCTGCGCCTATGCGGAGGCCGCACTCCTCAATGGCACCACGACGATTTTCTGCGACAGCCACGAGATCGGCAATGTCATGGATGTCGCCGGCGTCGAGGCGATGCTGGAGGATGCCCGGCATGCGCCGTTGTCCATCTTCCTCACCGTGCCCTCGACCGTGCCGGCGACCTCGCCGGAACTCGAAACCGCCGGCGGCGACCTGACGCCCGACAAGATCGCGGCGCTGTTCGACAAATGGCCCGAGGCCGTGGCGCTCGGTGAAAAGATGGATTTCGTGCCGGTGACCATGGGTGACGAGCGCAGCCACGCGATCCTGGCGGCGGCGCTGTCGCGCGGCAAGCCGGTCTGCGGCCATGTCTATGGCAGAGAGTTTGTCGCGGCCTACGCCGCTTCAGGCGTCACCGACACCCATGAAGCCATCGACCGCGATATCGCCGACGACATGCTGGAAGCCGGCATCTGGCTCTTCCTGCGCGGCGGCCCGCCGACCACGCCCTGGCATTCGCTGCCGGACGCCATCCGCACGATCACCGAACTCGGCTCGTCGCACAAGCGCGTCGCCGTGTGCACCGACGACCGTGACGCCGACGACCTTCTGACCTTCGGCATGGACTGGGTGGTGCGCGAAGCGGTGAAGGCCGGCATGACCAAGGAACAAGCCTGGTCGATGGGCTCTCTCCATGGCGCGACCCGCTTCGGCAAGGAAGGCGAAATTGGCGGCATGGGCGGCAGCCGACGCGCCGATCTCGTGCTGCTCGACGACGATCTCAAGCCCGTCAGCACCTGGTATGGCGGCGAACTCGTTGTCGACCAGAAGAAGATCACCCCGATCCTGGATGAAGCGCTGTCCGACCTCTGGCGCTATCCCGAAGCCGCCTATCATACGGTGAAGCTGCCGAAGGAGCTGAAGCTCACCCCGGACCTGCCGACGACGCCCGTGATTGCGCATACGATCCGCACCGAATTGCCGGGCATCATTCTCGGTCACGAGCAGATCCGGCTCGAGCCTGCGAACGACTGGCAGACGCAGTTCGACCGCCACGGCCTGTGCTTCGTCACCGTGATCGAGCGCCATGGCAAATCTTCGGGCAATGTCGCCCATGGCCTCCTGTCGAATTTCGCGCTGAAGAGCGGCGCGGTCGCCTCTTCGGTCGGCCATGACAGCCACAACATCATCATCGCCGGCGCGAACGAGGCGGATATGCAGGTGGCGCTCCGCGCCATCGAAGCCCATCAGGGCGGCGTCTGCGTGGTGCAGGACGGCGTGGTGACCGCCATGGTGCCGCTGCCGATCGCCGGGCTCCTGTCCGACAAGCGTGTGCATGTGGTGGCCGAAGAGGTGCAGAAGCTCAAGATCGAATGGGAAAAGGCGGGCTGCACCATTCCCTATATGGGCTTCAACCTGATCCCCCTGTCGGTGATCCCGGAAATCCGCATCACCGACAAGGGCAATGTGCTGGTGCCTGAGATGCGCATCCAGCCGCTGTTCGAGCCGGCCTGACGCCATGGACCCTTTCCGGCTCGGGCTCGTCGCCACCCGCATCCACTATTTCCAGCTGGTGGCGCGGCTGGGCTCGATCCGGCAGGCGGCGCTCGCGCTCAATGTCGCGCCCTCCTCCATCAGCCGCGTGCTGAAACAGCTCGAGGACGAGTTGGGCACGCCGCTGTTCGAACGCGTCCGGCAAAGGCTGAAACTCACCAGCGCCGGCGAATTGATGCTCTATCACGCCCGCGCGAGTCTCGGCGAACTCAACCGCGCCTGCAACGAAATCAACGAGTTGCACGGGTTGCATCGTGGCTCGCTGTCGGTGGCGGTGGTGGAAAGCGTCGCCCGCGGCCTGATGCCAGGGGCGTTACAGCAGTTCTGGGGACGGCATCCCGACATCACCGTCGAAATCAAGGTGATGGGTTCTCAACAGGCGGCGACAGCGGTGGCGGAAGGCGATTGCGATCTCGCCGTCGTCTTCGATATCCGGCCTCCGCGCGCCATGCGGCGCATCACCCAGGCGCTGTTGCCGCTCGGCGTTCTCGCCCTGCCAGGCAGCGAGATGGCGGAGCGCACTGAACTCAAGCTGTTCGATCTCGCCAACCAGCGGGTCATCCTGTCGGACGCTTCGCTGACGCTGGGCGCCTCGGTCGAGGAGGCGTTCAACCGGTCGCTCATCGACCTCTCGCGCCGCGCCCGCACCAATTCGATCGGGCTGATGGTGGATCTCGCCAAGCGCAATCTTGGCGCAGTGCTGCAGACGCGAGTCGGCGTCGAACAGGAGCTTGCCGAGGGCACGCTGAATTTTATCCCGCTGAAGGACAGCCGCCTGCCGCCGCGAAAGCTGATGTTGCTGTCGCGCTCCGAAAAGGAAATATCCGACGCCGCCTCCGCTTTCGGTAAACTGCTCGCCGAGGCGGTCGATCGTCTCGGCGCAGCCACGACAACGTGAGTTGTTGCTTATGACGCAACAAGCCAGACAAATTTTCTTGTCTATTCGGAACACCTCCAATTTGCTCTGCTCCCAGCGAACGGAGTTACAATCATGAAGCAATCAGCCGTCGACGCGGTGCTGCGGGGTCTCAAGAAAGCGGGCGTATCCATCGTCTGCTACCTGCCCGATTCCCTTTTCAAACCGCTCTATCCGGCGCTTGACGCCGATCCTGACATCCGCACCATCCGCGTCACCAATGAGGGCGAAGGCGCTGCTATCTGCGGCGGCGTGTTCCTGTCCGGCAAGCGCGCAGCGCTGGTGATGGAGAATTCCGGCCTGCGCGCCTCGGTCGAACCGCTCGCCCGCATGGGCCTCGGCGCCGGCATTCCGGTGGTGATGCTGATGAGCTATCGCGGCGAACTCGGCGAGAACAATTGGTGGGCTATCCCCCACGGCATCACCATGGAGCCGGTGCTGAATGCGTTGCGCATTCCCTACCGGATCGTCCGCGAAGAGGAGCAGATCGAACAGTCGATCGTCGATGCCTATAACTGGTCCTACAACGCCTATTACCATTCGGCCATCGCGCTCGGCGGGGAGATCGTGCGATGAAGCGCTACGACTGCATGAAACTGCTCGCTGCGCGCCTGAAAGACGAGCTCGTCATCCTCTCGCTCGGGGCCTCGGTGGACGAATGGTACAACGCCGCCCCGCATATGCGCGAGGCGAGCCTGTTCCAGCAACAACTCGGCTGCGTGACGCCTCAGGCTTTTGGATTGGCCGCCGGCCTTCCGCATCGCCGCATCGTCTCGCTCGACACCGATGGCGGCATGATGTTCAATCTCGGCATCCTCGCCACGCTCGGCAATGAGCAGCCGAAAAACCTGTTCGTGGTGGTCTGGGACAACGAGTGCTACCAGTCGATCGGCGGCCCGCCGACGCATACCGCCTTCGGCCGGGTGGATATCGCCGCCATCGCTCGCGGCGCGGGCGTCGAAAACGCCTTCACTGCTCGCACGCTCGAAGAATTCGACGCCCATTGCGAGGCCGGATTATCAGCAGATGTCCCCTATATCGTCGTCGCGAAAGTGGCGGGCACAGTGCAGCCCGACATCAAGCGCAAACATTCCGACGGACGCGAGGACAAATACATTTTCGTCCGCCATGTTGAGGCGACCGAAGGCATCGTCATCATGGGCCCGAGCGAGCACAATTGAGACAGATGATGCCACGCCCCGTTACGAACCGCCCGCTCCTGAAAGCCTATGACTACATCGTCGTCGGCTCGGGCTCGGGCGGCGCGGCGGTGGCGCGGCGGCTGATCGAGGGCGCGGATGCGACAGTCTTGGTGATCGAGGCAGGCTCGGCAGAATTCGACGCGCCGGAGATCACCGATCCCACCCGATGGGTGCCGCTCGGCCGCAGCCGGCATGACTGGCTTTACGACTACGCCCCGACCGAGCGCGTCGCCGGTCGCACGATCGGCATTCCGCGCGGCAAGGTGCTCGGCGGTTCCTCCTCCACCAACGCCATGATGTGGTATCGCGGCCACTCCGCCGACTACGACGCCTGGGGCGCCGCCGGATGCGACGGTTGGAGCTTCGCCGACTGCCTGCCCTATTTCAAACGCGCGGAAGATTGGGAAGGCGGAGAGACAGCTTTCCGAGGCGCGGGCGGACCGCTGCGGATCGAGACCAGCAAGGCGCTGCATCCCGTTGCGCAAGCGTTGATCGAAGGGGCTGGGGAACTCGGCATTCCAAGGATAGCCGATCCAAATTCCGAGACCAATGAAGGCGCAGCTCCCTCCAATTTCAACATTTCCGGTGGCAAGCGCTGGAGTTCTGTCACCGGCTATCTCGCGCCCATATTCGGCAATCCGCGCCTCACGATCCTGTGCAACTCCCAGGCTGTCGGCCTGATGATCGAAAACGGCGCGATCGTCGGCGTCCAGCATCTCGTGGAAGGACAGCCCATCGAGACGCGCGCGACCACCCAGGTCGTGCTGGCGGCGGGCGCGATCGATACGCCGCGCCTGCTGATGCTTTCCGGCATCGGCGATCCCGAGGAATTGGCATCCCTCGGCATAGAGTTCCGCCATGCGCTGCCCGGCGTCGGCAAGAATCTGCAGGATCATCCATTGGTGCAGGCGGTAGTCTGTCGATCGAAACAGCCGATGGGACCCGCGCTCGACAATGGCGGCGGCTCGATGATCAACTGGAAATCCCGTTCCGGCCTTCTCCAGCCCGATATCCACGCTTTTCCCGTCCAGGGAAATTCGGCCGAGCCGCGCATCCGCGAGCTTTACGATCTCTCCGGCGACGTCTTCTCGATCGGCGCGGGGCTGATGCATTCCAAAAGCATTGGCCATGTGAAAATGCTGTCATCCGATCCGTTCGGCCCGCTCGACATCCAGCCGAATTATTTGGCCGAACCTTCCGATCTCGATGCGCTCATAGTGGCGGTGGAGACGATGATGGATCTCGCCGAAACCCGCGCTTTCTCGGATCTGTTTGATGGATTTTCCGCGCCGTCCCGGCGGCTGTCCAAGCCTGAGATGATCGATTTCATCCGCCAGGGATGCTCCACCTTCTTCCATCCGGTCGGGACGGCGAAAATGGGCAATGACGAAATGGCCGTGGTCGACGCGCGTCTGAAGCTGCGCGGCCTCGACGGTCTGACGATCGCCGATGCGTCGGTCATTCCGATCATACCGACCTGCAACACCCATGCTCCCGTCACGATGATCGGCGAACGCGCCGCCGATTTTCTGTTGGGAGCGGCCTGAATTTTGCATCGCGTCTCCATGAGGGAGACCAGGAGAGAACATGGCGAAGACGGCAATGATCATCGCGGGCGAGAGCCTGCTGACCATGGATGACGATAACACCGTGATCGCCGAGGGAGCGGTTGCAATCGATGACGGCCGCATCCTCGCGGTTGGACCGCTCGACGAGATCACGGCAGCCTATCCGGATTTTCCGGTCAAGATGATGACCAACGCCGTGTTGATGCCCGGCCTCATCAACGCCCATGCCCATTCCGGCTTTCTGCGCGGCACCGCCGAGCATTTGCCGGTGTGGGACTGGCTGACCATCCACATCAACCCCATGCACCGCATGCTTCAGCCGCATGAGGCGGAAACCGCCAGCTGGCTCTGCTACGCCGAATCCGCGCTGGCGGGCACAACGACGGTGGTCGACATGTGGCGCTATATGGACGGCAGCGCCAGGGCCGCCGAAGCCATCGGCACGCGGCTGGTCGCCGTGCCCTATGTCGGCGAGCATTCGGATTACAACTATTTCGACACGCTCGACATGAACGAGGCGTTGATCGAGACCTGGCACCGCAAGGCCGGCGGTCGCGTCAATGTCTGGGTCGGCCTCGAACATTTGTTCTATGCCGACGAGGCGGGCCAGAAGCGGGCGATCGAACTCGCCAAGAAGCATAAGACCGGCTTTCATACCCATTGCTCGGAAGCCGAGATCGAGGTGGCGGAATTCATGACCCGCTATGGCAAGCGGCCGATGTTCGCGCTCGAGGAACTCGGTTTCTTCGAGACGCCGCTGACCATGATCGCCCACGCCGTTTGGCTCAATGCGCATGAGATCGAGCTGATCTCGAAATACAATGTCTCGGTCGCCCACAATCCGGTCTCCAACATGAAGCTGGCCTCCGGCATCGCACCGATCGCCGACATGATCGCCCATGGCGTCGCCGTCGGCATCGGCACCGATGGCGAAAAGGAAAACAACAATTTCGACATGTTCGAGGAGATGAAGACCGCGTCTCTGCTCGGCAAGCTCAGGGATCGCGACGCCGCCGCAATGGACAGCTGGCAATGCCTGCACATGGCCACAATCCTCGGCGCCAAGGCCATCGGCCTCGATCATGAGATCGGCTCGATCGAAGTGGGCAAGCGCGCCGACATCATCGCGGTAAAATCCAACACGCCGCGCATGACGCCGTTCTTCCCCGAAGGCCCCTATTTCAATCTGCACCATAATCTCGTCCATGCCGTACGCGGCGGCGATGTCGTACTGACCATGGTCGATGGCGACATCATCGTCGAAGACGGCGCGCTGAAGACGGCCGATATCAGCGAGATCATCAATGAGATCCACCGCTTCGCGCCCGATCATTTCGCCCGTCGCGCCGAATGGCTGGCGGCCAATGGCGGCGGGACCAAGCAATGGACCGACGGAACGGAGTAAGCGATGGCTAAAACAACCGATCAGGTGGCGCTTGACGATTGGTACGCCATCGCGACCGCGAGCGAGGTGACCGAGGCGCCGCAGACGACCAAGCTCCTCGGCCAATCGCTGGTCTACGTGCTCGACGCTGCGGGCGCGCCTGAGGTGCGCGAGATGCTGGATGACGGCGCGCTCGGCCCGCCCTTGCCGACCCGCATCCGCTATGGCTGCCTTTTCACCACGCTCGGCGCCCCGCAAAAGGATATCGTCCATATCGAAGAAGCCGAGGAGAGCGATCGCCGCTTCGTGCCGTGCGGTTGGGTGACGATGCGCGCGTCTGGCCTGCGCGTGGTCGAGAATTTCCTCGACATGGCGCATTTCCCCTTCGTGCATACGGATATTCTCGGGTCCGAGCCGCATACGGAGGTGCCGAATTATCTGAGCGAAATCCGCCGCGACGTCGACGAGGTCTGGGCGACCAATTGCACCTTCTTCCAGCCGCGCATCGCCGCGACCGAGGCGCAGGGCGATTTCGTTCGGCTGACCTATCGCGTGCCCTCGCCTTTCGTTGTGATGCTCTACCGCGTCTGTCCGACCTCGCCGAACCGGCTCGACGCCATCGCGCTGTTCATCCAGCCGATGGAGGATGGGCTCTGCCGGGCGCAGCCGGTGATGTATCTGGTCGACAGCCTCTCGACCCATAAGGCGCTTCTGAATTTCGAACAGGTGATCTTTCTTCAGGACCGGATCATCGTCGAAAACCAGCGGCCGCTGCTGCTGCCGCTCGAACCGCGCGCCGAGATCCCCACCCGCGCCGACAGCTCTTCCATCGCTTATCGCCGCTGGCTCAAGGAGAAGGGCCTGCGCTACGGCACCACGGCGGGGGGGCATTGATGCAGATCTGGCGTGCGCGCTCCATCGACGACGTGTTTTCGCTGATCCGCACCGGCGGCGGGAGATTGAAACCCGTCGCGGGTGCGACGACGACGCAACTCGATTGGGCCAAAGGCGCGCCGAAGCCGGAGGGGTTGATCGATCTTTCGGGGCTATCGGCCTTGCGTGGCATCTCCTTCAGTCAGGAACGGGCCTCGCTCGGCGCACTGACGACGCTCGCTGAGCTTGCCGGAAACAGCAGGCTTTCGGAGGCCTGTCCTCTTCTCGCCGCCGCCATCCGCACCGTCGCTGGACCCTCGATCCGCAACATGGCGACGATCGGCGGCAATATCGCCAATCGCAACGGCTGCCTGCTGCCCGCGCTTCTGGCTGTTGAGGCCAATCTGGTCCTCGCCACGCCGGGTGGTCAGTTCGTGATGCCGCTGCAAGAATGGCTGGCTGGGTCGCCGCAGGCGCTGGAACTGATTGTCGCCATCGAGCTGCCGCGCCAAGACGTCCAACGCTGGACATGGCGCAAGATCGGCCTGCGCGCCGCTTTCACGCCGAGCGTCATCAATGTCGCGGGTATCCTCGCGATGGACGGCGGCGAGATCGCTGGAGCGCGCCTCGCGGTCGGGGGCGGCATCACGCGCCCCCATAGGCTGTTTGCCGTCGAAAATTTGCTGATCGGCCGCAACGACTGCGATCTGGATTGGAGCGCGATCCGCGACGCTCTTATCGAAATGATCGACGCGCCGGATGATGATTTCAGGTCGGGCCGCTACCGGCGGCTGGCGGCGGCGAATGCCCTCGTTCACGGTCTCGGCGGCGTGTTGCCGACAATGGCTGATCGCGCCGCCTACTCACCGCCGACTGCTCCAGGGATCGACGGCGAAGTCGCTCTGTCGCGCAGCGAGCACCCCGATCGCTGGCATGTCAGACCCGATATGCGCGACAAGGTCGAAGGCAAGCTTTCTTACCTCACCGACCGGCGACAGGAGGACATGCTGGTCGGCCGTATCCTGCGCGCCGGCGTCCCCCATGCCCGCATCCTCTCCATCGACACCAGTCTCGCCGAGGCGCTGCCCGGCGTCGTCGCGGTCGTGACTCATCGCGATATCCAGGGCGACAACGCGTTCGGCATCGTCGTGCAGGATCAACCCGCGCTCTGCGCGGACAAGGTCCGCTATGTCGGCGATGCGGTGGCGGCCGTCGCTGCCGTCGACGCCGAGACCGCGGAGAAGGCGCTGTCGCTGATCCGGGTCGACTACGAGGCGCTGCCGGTGGTGACCAGTCCCGAACAGGCCCTGCAGCCGGACGCGTCCCTCGTTCACGACGGAGGCAATCTGCAGCGTGACATCACCTTCTCACGCGGCGACGCGGCCTCAGCCTTAGCCACGGCGGCCCATTTGGTCGAGGACGTCTATGTGACGCCCCGCCAGATGCACGGCTTCATGGAGACCGAAGGCGGCTATGCGCGGATCGAGGAGGACGGATCGCTGCTTGTCGCCGTCGGCGGCCAGCATGGCGGCCGAGACCGGATGCAATTGTCGCGCATCCTCGCCATGCCGGAAGAGAAAATCCGCGTCATCACCAGCCCGACCGGCGGCGCCTTTGGCGGCAAGGATGAACTGACGGTCCAGCCGGCGCTCGCGCTTCTGGCGCTGAAGAGTGGTCGCCCGGTCCGATTGCAGCTCAGCCGCGCAGAATCCGTGCTCGCCGGTCAGAAGCGTAATCCGATGACGATCCGCATGCGCACCGCCTGCGACGCTGAGGGACGGCTGGTGGCGCAGGAGGTTGACGTGCTGTCGGACGCCGGCGCCTATGCCTCGCTCGGGCCCGGCGTGCTCGAAACCGCGCATGAACACGCCGCCGGTCCCTATGTCGTCGCGAATGTCACGACGCGCGGTCGGCTCGCCTACACCAACAACGGCGTCTGCGGCGCGTTTCGCGGCTTCGGCGCCAATCAGATGACCTATGCCATCGAATGCCAGATGGACCGTCTTGCAGCGCTCGCAGGCCTCGACCCGATCGAGATCCGCGCCCGAAATCTTCGCGAGCCGGGAACGCCAGGCTATCTCGGCCAGGAGGTCGCGCCGTCCGAGCGTATTCACGACATGCTCGCCGCCGCTACAGCGTCGCCGATCTGGCGCATGCCCTCGGGCGTCCAGCCTGATGGCGAATGGGTCATCGGCGCCGGCATGGCGCTGAACTATCAGGGCAACGGCCTGGGCTCGTTGGTCCCTGATCCTGCCGGCGGCCGGGTCTCGCTCACCGAGGACGGGATGATCGAAGGCGCTTATGGTCTGGATGAAATGGGTCAGGGCCTGCTGACCGCCATCAAATCCGTACTGGCCGACGAGCTCGGCTGCAGCCGCGACGATGTCTGGCCCGTCACCGGCGACACCTCGCTCGCGCCGGAATCCGGCTCCACCACCGCCTCGCGTGGTTCCGCCGTCGTATGGCTGACGGCGCGCAGGGCCGCTCCGGAATTTTCTCTGAAGATGCGGACTGCGGCAGCCGCCTGTCTCGGACGCGATCCCGAAAGTTTGGCGCTCGCTCCCGGCGGCGTCACGCTGCGCGGCGCCAATCACGGCGATCTGCTTCTGACCTATCGACAACTCGCCGAACGCCTCGCGCCGAATGAGCGCCCCAGTGTCACCATCGCCTTCGAATTCCCGAAGAACAGTTATTCCGCCGGCAATGCCCGCTACATCTTCGCCTTCGGCGCGGCGCTGGCGCGCGTGGCCGTGAGCCGCGTGACGGGAGAAATCCGCATCCTCGATATACACCAGCACACCGCCGCCGGGCCTGTGATCGACGTCGCCGCCTATCTCGGCCAGCTGGAGGGCGGCGCGGTGCAGGGCCTGGGCTTTACGCTTACGGAGGATGCGACCATGCGCGACGGCCGCTATCTCACCGGCAATCTCGACAGTTATATGCTGCCTGGCATTCAGGACGCGCCCGCCGCCATGCAGATTTTCGCGCTCGAGAGCCTCGACGACGGCGACGAATTGGGGCCGCGCGGCCCCGGCGAACTCGGCATCGGCGCGATCACGCCAGCCATCGCCAACGCCATGGCTGTGATTTCCGGCGTCTGGCCCACCGTGACGCCCTTCTCTCCCGAAGCGATCCTCGCCGCTCTGGAGGCCGCATGAATATGAACTTCATATTGAATGGCGAAACCGTATCGCTGGATTGTCCGCCTGATCTTTCGCTCGCCACGCTGTTGCGCGATCATTTGGGCATGATGGGGACCAAGATCGCCTGCGGTCTCGGCCGCTGCGGCGCCTGTCTGGCGCTGATTGACGGCAAAGCGATCAATACATGCCTGACCATGGCCTGGCGGATCGACGGCGCCGACATCGTCACGGTCGAAGGCCTCGATAACCTGCCGGAAGGCCGCCTCCTGCGAGAGGCGCTGATTGCGGAAAACGCCTTTCAATGCGGCTATTGCGCGCCGGGCTTTTCCATCGCGCTGCTCGCGCTTCTCAAAGAGAACCCTGACGCCGACGAGGCGGCCATTCGCGCCGGGCTCGAAGGCAATCTCTGTCGTTGCACCGGCTATCATTCCATTCTGCGCGGCGCTCTGTCGGCGGCCGCCATGCTGCGCGCCAAGCGCGCCACCGGAGGCCTAGCATGACCTTCACGCTCACCGTCCACGAACCCGCAAGCGAAGGGGCGCGGGCATTTCTCGCCGCACCGGAAAAACAGCTTCTGATCGACGGCGTCTGGCGCAAGGCAGAAGACGGCGAAACCTTTCCGAGTCACGATCCTGCAACCGGTCAGCATCTTGCGGATCTCGCCCGCGCAACGGCCGCGGATGTCGATGAAGCCGTGGCGGCAGCCCGCCGAGCGTTGACCAGCCCCACTTGGAAAGGCATGACGCCCTCGGCGCGTGGCAAACTTCTGTGGCGGATTGCCGATCTCATCGAGTCGCATGTCGACGAACTGGCTGAACTCGAAACGCTCGATCAGGGCAAGAGCTTCAAGACCGGCCGCTTCGGCGAGATCCCGGCCTCGGCGGAACAATTCCGCTACTATGCCGGCTTCGCCACAAAAATCCTTGGGCAGACGATCCCGACCTCGATCGCCTATCAGCCCCAGGGCAAACAGATTTTTGCCTACACCACCCGCGAGCCTGTCGGCGTGGTCGCCGCCATCACGCCCTGGAACTCTCCGATGTTGATGGCCGCCATGAAACTTGCGCCGGCTTTGGCCGCGGGCTGCACAGTGGTGCTGAAGCCGGCGGAGGAGACATCTCTCACAGCCATACGCCTCGGCGAATTGATGATAGAGGCAGGCCTGCCGGCCGGCGTCGTCAATATCGTCACCGGCTTCGGCGAGGATGTCGGCGCAGCGTTGACCGCCCATCCCGATATCGACAAGGTCGCCTTCACCGGATCGACCGAGGTCGGCAAGCTCATCGTCCGCGCGGCCCAGGGCAATCTCAAAAAGCTGACGCTGGAACTCGGCGGTAAATCCCCTGCCATCATCCTCTCCGACGCCGATATGGCGCTTGCAATTCCCGGCGTCGCCAGGGGCATTTTCGCCAATTCCGGCCAGGTCTGCGTCGCGGGCTCCAGAATCTATGCCCATCGCTCTGTCTATGAGGAGGTCGTTGAAAGACTAGCGGCGACGGCGGGTGGAATGACGCTCGGCCATGGCCTCGACCCCAAGGTCGATCTCGGACCGCTGGTCAACCGCAAGCAAGCCGATCGCGTCGCGGCTTTCATCGATGAGGGCAAGTCCGATGGCGCCGAGATCGCGGTGGGCGGACGGCAGGAGGGCGAGACCGGCGCGTTCTATCTGCCGACGGTCGTCACCTCGGTACGGCCTGACATGCGCATGATGCGGGAAGAGATTTTCGGCCCCGTGGCGGCAGTGACGCCGTTCGACGAGATCGAGGAAGCGCTCGCCTTCGCCAACGACAGTCCCTACGGCCTGGCCGGCAGCGTCTGGACGCAGGATCTCTCCAGCGCCCATCGCGTCGCGGCGGCAGTAAAGGCCGGCACGATCTGGATCAATTGCCATTCCTATTTCTCGCCGGAACTGCCCAAGGGCGGCCACAAGCAATCCGGCTGGGGCTATGAAAACGGCGGACAGGGGCTCGAAAACTATCTGGAGACCAAGACCGTCTGCGCGGTGATCTGAAGCCGGCGGCTACTTGGCGACCGGCAGCAGGCGCCGCACTGTCGCAGCGTCCGGCACCAGCCAGGTTTCAAGAAGACCGCTCTTGCCGCGAATTTCCAGATGCTCGGATTGCAGATCCGTACAGTCGGCGCCGGCGGCGCGGACGAGATCGGCGGAGACGGCAAGCTCGACATTGCGTTGCTTGGCCAGGCCTTCAAGCCGGCTTGCGGTGTTGATCGTGTCGCCGATCGCCGTCAGCCCGGCTGCCCGGCCAGACCCCATGCGCCCGACAATGGCCGTGCCGCCATGCAGGCCCATGGCGACGCGCAACGGCCTGTCGAGCTCGGCGGCCAGCGACAGGTTCAGGCCGCGCAATTCGTCAGAGAGTCGCGCGGCGGCGGCGAGCGCCTGTCGGCAGCCAACATCGAAACCAGTTTCCAACCCAAACAGCGCGATCGCGCCGTCGCCGATGAATTTGTCGACCACGCCGCCTGATTCCGTCACCGCCCTGTCCACCATGGAGAAGTAACGATTGAGCAGAAACACCACGTCATAGGGCAGCTTGCTCTCCGAAAGTTGCGTGAAGCCGCGCAGGTCGCAAAACAGCGCGGCCACGAGGCGCTCGCGACCCGCCGCGCCGTCGCTGGACCGCCCGGGCGCCCGATCGAAGTCGGAGGCGTCCAGCAGCGGCAACACGGTTAGATCATGAGTGGGCCGCAACTGACAAGCGAGCCTGACATCCGCCCCCGCCCCGATGCTGCGCAGCGTCGCGGCTTCGCGCGCCTCGGGCTCCGGCTGGCCTTGGCCGCCATCGAGCACTTGGACGCGGCAGGTGGAACATCGCCCCTTGCCGCCGCAGACGGAAACATGCGGCACGCCGCCGGATCGGCTCGCCTCGAGAACACTCGACCCCTTGGGAACCGCAACCAGTTTTCCGCCGGCGTAACGCACACGGATTTTTTCCCCCCGCACGAGAAAACCCGATGAGGCGGCCGCGGCGATGAGCAAGGTCCAACCGCCATAAAGCCAATACTGAATCGTATAGAGTTGATCGAGCGACAGGGGCCGGACCGCAGGCCGTGGCATGGCGGTCCCCCGCGCCTCGACGCCGCCGGTGACGAAACCGGCCAGGGCTATGAACAGAAGCAATAGCGCCAGAGCGCCAAGAAAGCCGGCAGCGCGCCCGAACCAGGTCTTTCCACGCAGCCAGTACCACAGACCGAGACAGGCATGGCCCCAGACCACGAGCAGAGCGAGGATATACTGGATCTTCGACCCGACGCCGCTCCAAAGCGCCCGCAGGACTTCGAGATAACCGCGGTCATAGCCCGACAACGCGTATTCCAGCCGCGTTCCCGCCACATGCGCCATCATCAGATAGGGGATCGACAGACCGAAAGCGATCTTCAGCGCCTCCCGCGCCGGCATCCGCCAGCTGCGGCGCAGGGCCAACTGTTCGAGCGCCAGCGCCGCATGCGTCAGAAGCGCGCCGTAGAGCAGCACTGTGCCGGGCGGACTGCGCCAGATCAGACTGAAATAGACCCGGCCCCACTCCATCAACGCCAGGGAATGCAAGCCAAGCGCATGGTTGATGAAATGCGTAACGAGAAACACGGCGAGGACGACGCCGGAAGCGATGTGAAGGCGTGAACGGTTGGTGAAATATCGGATCGTCAAGACGCCTTCCTGTCGGACCTGCTGCGACCGTGCGCGTCCAATGCGCACGATTTCCGTTCATAGCGTCTGGCGGAGACGATGTCCGCATCTTTCGGCGTGTCCGGAATGCATCAGGAGGTAACCAAGAGCCTGGTCGCAAGGCTCGGGCAAGCCGCGTTAACCATTTGTTAACCTAACGGACGTTACTCCATGTCAACGAATTCTTAACACAGATTATCAAAGTGCTAACAGACGCTCGCTCGATCCGCATCAAGGGCCGGTCCTTTCTGGCCGTCGTGCTGTCGCCCGACCTTCCCTTCGAGGACTGGCTGGGACGGCTGGACGATCTCGCGTCGCGTTCGGCCGGATTTTTCCTCGGCCGCCCCGTTGTGCTGGATCTCGCCGGCCTTGATATCGACCGCGCCCAATTGACGGCCTTTCTCGAAGAGTTATCCAAGCGCAATGTCAGCGTCATGGGCGTCGAAGGCGCGCGTCCGTCGCTGATCGGACCCGGCATGCCGCCGGCGCTCAAGGGAGGACGCGGCTCGTCGGACGTAGACGTCTCGGAAGTTCCCGCCACCGTCACGGCGGCGCCTAAAAAAGTCGAAGATGAAAAGCCGGGCGACGCCGCGGCCGAAGCTCCGCAGCAAATGATCATGGAAAGCCGCCCGCAGCTGCAATCCCTGATCATCCGCGAGCCGGTGCGCTCGGGCCAGTCGGTGATCTTTCCGGAAGGCGACATCACCGTGATCGGCTCGGTCGCATCGGGCGCCGAAGTGATCGCCGGAGGGTCGATCCATATTTACGGCGCGCTGCGCGGCCGGGCGCTGGCCGGGTCTCTCGGCAATGCCGCCGCCCGCATCTTCTGTCGCAAGATGGAAGCCGAACTGATCGCCATCGACGGTGTCTACAAGATGGCGGACGACATGCCCGAAACGCTGCACGGACACCCTGTCCAGCTGTGGCTCGAAGACGACGCCATCATGGCGGAAAAGATCAATTAAGCCGAATCCGGCCGAAAACAGGAGAGTAGGATGGGGAAGGTTATTGTGGTCACGTCAGGCAAAGGCGGGGTCGGCAAGACAACGTCGACGGCCGCGCTTGGCGCGGCGCTTGCCCAGCGCAATGAGAAGGTCGTCGTCGTCGATTTCGACGTCGGGTTGCGCAATCTCGATCTGGTCATGGGCGCGGAGCGCCGCGTGGTCTATGACCTCATCAACGTCATCCAGGGCGACGCCAAGCTGCCGCAGGCGCTGATCCGCGACAAGCGTCTGGAAACGCTCTTCCTGCTGCCGGCGTCGCAGACCCGCGACAAGGACAATCTCACCGCCGAAGGCGTGGAATGGGTGATCGGCGAGCTGAAGCGCTATTTCGACTGGGTCATTTGCGACAGCCCCGCCGGGATCGAGCGCGGCGCGACGCTGGCCATGCGCCATGCCGATATTGCCGTGGTGGTCACCAATCCGGAAGTGTCTTCGGTGCGCGACTCCGATCGCATCATCGGCCTGCTCGACTCCAAGACGCTGAAGGCCGAACGCGGCGAACGAATGGAAAAGCACTTGCTGCTGACCCGCTATGACGCCGCACGCGCCGAGCGCGGCGACATGCTGAAGGTCGAAGACGTGCTGGAAATCCTCTCCATCCCGCTGGTCGGCATCATCCCGGAAAGCACCGATGTGTTGCGGGCTTCCAATATCGGCGCTCCGGTGACGCTGGCCGACGCCCGCAGCGCCGCGGCGCAGGCCTATTTCGAAGCGGCGCGCCGTCTCTGCGGCGAAACGCTGCCGGTCACCATCCCGGGCGAAAAGCGCGGACTGTTCGGCAAGATCTTCGCACGGAGGGCTGCATGAATATTTTCGGCCTGTTCAAGAAAAACCAATCCGCGCCCAAGGCGCGGGAGCGGCTGCAGGTCCTGCTCGCCCATGAACGGGCGACGGGCAATTCCGATCTCTGCGCAATCCTGCGGGAAGAAATCCTCGCGGTGATCGCCAAGCATGTGCAGCTCGACGCCGACAAGGTGCGGGTAACGATGGATCGGGAAGAATTCGTCTCGATCCTGGAAATCGACGTGGAAATTCCGCTCGAAGCCCATCTCGAAACCCAACTCGAAGCAGCCTGAGCCGATTATCTGCAACGTGGAAAGGCCGGCGTTCGTGCGCCGGCCTTTGTCGTTCAGGCCCTGACAGCGTCGACGAGACGTCGGCAGGCGTCGGTGAGCCCGTCTTTTTCGCGGATTAGCGCGCCGCCGATCAGATACATGACATAGTCGCCATAGGCGGATTTCATCTCGTCGACGCGAGCCAACGACATGCCGCCGCCTGGCGCAGGCGCAATCGACTTGTAGCCGCCGAATTCGGCGCGGCAGCCATCGACGATCGACTGGCATTCTTCGAGGCTGAAGCCGAAACGTCCGCCGAAATTGGGATAGACGACGGCGTCGCAGCCCATCAAGCGCGGCAACAGCCCGTAATAGAAGCGCAGCGAAAAGCCTGTCGTCGGCGTCAGCACATTCGGACCGCCGAAAGTCGGATGCGAGACGATGGGAATGCCGAAGGACGAATCGGCAGCCAGTTCTCGCGCCACGTCGTACCCCACCAGCGCGGGCGCGAGCATGACGGCGCCGACGCCGGCTTGCTTGGCCTCAAAGGCGCGGTCGAGCACCTGCCGCGCCGGACCGGTGATGTTCGGCACGAAGGAGCATTTGCCGCCGGTCTTGGCGTTGGCGTCATGCACGGCGGCGACGCAGGCCTTGACCCGTTCCAGGAAGGGCGAGGTCTTCTGGTCGACGAGACCGTGATCGTCCTTGACGTAATCCATACCGCCCAACGCGAAATCATGAGCGATTTTCGCCAGTTCCCGCGACGACAGACCGACGGGCTTGATCGCCGACATCAGAAGCGGCCCTGAAGTCAGGCCCGCCCGCGCGCGCAAACCCTCGATGCCGAAACGCGGACCGGAGCATAACTCCAAAATGCCCGGCGACAGCGTGATGTCCTCGACGCGGATATTGGTCTTGATCGAGGAATTGCCGAAGATGATGTTGAGCAATTGCAGGAAATCGCCGCCGATATCGTCCTCGCTATAGGAGATTTCGGCGAGATAGCCGCCGCGCGCGTCACGCCCCGGCTCCAACCTTTCGAGTTTGCCGAGAATCTCATCCTCGACATAACCTGCGGGCACCGCATCGCGCGGAATCTCGACGGTCTGTTCGAGCGCGATGTCTAGGGCGCGCTGGCGCGCCTCGCTCTCGTCACGCGCCCCGACCCAATAGGTGACTGAGAACCGAGCCATCAGAGCGCCTCCGCCTTCTGGGTGGAATGAACCGCGTCAAGTCGCACAGCCTCGAACTCGGCATCGGCAATGTCGAGCGGCCTGCCCAGCAGGTCGGAAATGGCCGAGACCAGCGCGCTGGCGTCCAACTTGTACTTCTTCATGAGGTAAGGCTTGGAGGCGCCGTGCGCGAAAGTGTCGTTGAGTCCGAGCCGGCGCAATTTGACGCCCATCCCCTCCTCGGCGAGAATTTCCGCAACCATCGAGCCCAGCCCGCCATTGATCGTGTGATTCTCGAGCGTCACCACGCCTTTCTTGCCGGCGGCAGCCTTGACGATCGCCTCGCGATCGAAGGGCTTCAGGGTGGATGCGTGCAGGTGATGAACCCCAACGCCACGCGCCTTCAGCGGTTCGGCCGCGCGCATCGCTTCCTCGGTGCAGACGCCCGCGGTGACCACCAGCACGTCGTCGCCTTCACTCAACGTCCTGACCTTGTTGAACACGAAGGGCGTGGAAAACAGCCGTGGCACCTCGCCGCGCAGCACGCGGACATAGACGGGACCGTCGATACTGTCGGCGACCTCAAGCACGGTTTCGACTTCGGTGGCGTCGCCGCATTCGAGAATGGTCATATTGGGGATCGCCCGCATGACCGAGATATCCTCGATCGCCTGATGGGTGATGCCGCCCGGCGTGGTGATGCCCGGAAGGAAGCCCATCATCCTGACCTTGCGGTTCGAATAAGCGATGGAATTGATCAGCTGGTCATAAGGACGGCGATAGAGGAACACCGCAAAGGTGTGGATGAAGGGCCGGAAACCCTGCATGGCCAGACCGCCGGCAAAGGACAGCATGTTCTGCTCTGCCATGCCGAGCGACAGGAACTGGTCGGGATGCCGGTCACGGAAGCCGTCGACCTCGCAAGACGAGGTGAGGTCCGCCGACAGGCAGAGAATTTCGGGACGCGCCGAGGCAAAGGCCCCAAAGGCCTTGGCGTAGGGACGATTGACGATTTCCACCATGATCAGGCCCTCGCGATTTCGGCTTCATCGACGCCGAGTTCGGCAGCGATGGCGGTCTGCATTTCCTGGTGTTCCTGAGCCGATTTGAACCGGACATAGTGCAGACGCGGGAAACGGCGCTTCAGGAATTCCATGCCCTGATAGGGCGAGGTGTTGGCGAGAATGATCAGCGGCTTGCCCGGCTCCGCGCTGGCGGCAGCCTCGCGGAAAGCGTCGAGATCATGGCCGTTGATCGACCGGCAGGTGACGCCGAAGGAGGCGACGCGCGCGGCGAGATCGCCGAGATCGAGCACCGACGACATCGCGCCGTCGCATTGCTGGCGGTTCACGTCGACGACGACACGGATATTGTCGATGCCGTGATAGGCCATCGCCGCCAGGCATTCCCAGGTTTGCCCTTCCTGGAATTCGCCGTCAGACATATAGACCCAGACCTTGCCGGCCTCTCCCCTGCGCTTGCGCGCCCAGGCGACGCCCGAGGCCATCGACAGGCCCTGGGCGAGCGAGCCGGTGGTGACTTCCATTCCGGGGCTATGCTCGGCGCCGATCATTTCGACGGAACTGCCGTCGCGATTGAAGTGATCGAGCGCATGTTCGTCCATGCGGCCCATCTGAATGAGAGCCGAATAGATCACCAGAGCATAATGGGCGGGCGAAATGATGAAGCGGTCATATTCGGGAGCGAAAGGACCGTGATAGCCGGCGCCGGTGAAGGCGTCCGGATTGGTTGCCGAGGGCACGCCGGAAAAGGGCAGCGGCACTTTCGGAAGCGTCGGTTCGCCGAGATTGAGCGCTTCATTGTAGAGGAAAGCGAGGCTTTCGGCGGCCGAACAGGCCTGGCTCAGATAGCCGCCATTGTTGCGCATGGTGTGAAAGAAGACGCGCTTGCGGATACCCGCCGCCACATCTTCCGTGCTTTGCCGATTGGTCAGGGTCATCTCTATCAGCTCCGTTCGGGGAACATGGCCTTGAGGCCGTCGGGCGAGGCCTGGGCGACGCCGCGTTCGGTGATCAGGCCGGTGATCAGGCGCGCCGGGGTCACGTCGAAGGCCGGATTGGCCGCCGGGCTGCCCTGGGGAGAAATCCGCACCATGGCGATGGAGCCATCGGCGGCGCGCCCCTGGACAAAGGTCACTTCGTCGCTGTTGCGCTCTTCGATGGGGATCTCCTTGACGCCGTCCTTGACCGTCCAGTCGATGGTCGGCGACGGCAGCGCCACGTAGAACGGCACGTCGTTGTCGCGGGCGGCAAGCGCCTTGAGATAGGTGCCGATCTTGTTGCAGACATCGCCATTGGCCGTGGTGCGGTCGGTGCCGACAATCACCATGTCGACCTGGCCATGCTGCATCAGATGGCCGCCGGCATTGTCGACGATCAGCGTATGCGGCACGCCATGGCCGTTCATTTCCCAGGCGGTCAGCTGGGCGCCCTGATTGCGGGGCCGGGTCTCGTCGACATAGACGTGAACCGGAATGCCCTCTTCGACCGCCATATAGATCGGCGCAGTCGCCGTGCCGTAATCGACGGTCGCCAGCCAGCCGGCATTGCAATGGGTGAGAATATTGACCGGCTCGCCCGGCTTCTTCCCGGCGGCGATCCTGCGAATCAGTTCCAGCCCATTGGCGCCGATTGAGCGATTGAGCTCAACGTCCTCATCGGCAATCTCATGCGCCCGCGCATAGGCGGCTTCAGCGCGTTCGGATTCGGGATAGGCCTTCAAATGAGCGCGCATCGCGTCGAGCGCCCAGCGCAGGTTGATCGCGGTCGGCCGCGTCTCGTGCAGCTTTTCCCAGACCTGGTCGAGGGCGGCGTCCGAGGCGTCCTCGTTCATCGCGATCGCCACGCCATAGGCTGCAGTGACGCCGATCAGCGGCGCGCCGCGGATCCACATATCACGGATGGCGGTGGCGACATCGTCGACGGTCTTCAGCGTGACGACGCGGAATTCATGCGGCAGCCAGCGCTGGTCGATGACGTCGATGGAGCGGCCGTCTTCGTTCATCCAGATGGTGCGGTAGTGGCGGTCTCCGACTTTCACGAGACAATCTCCTTTTCCAGCCGTTCGGCGAGCGCATGGATCTCGGCGAGGCCGTGGATCCTGTGCCTGTTGACGGCGAGGTGGCGGCCCAGCTTGAGCGCCTTGGTTTCACAACGGGCGCGGAGATCCGCATCCTCAATGGTTTCAAAATCGGCGTTGTGCGCCAGGCCGAGAATGCGCCGGTGAATCTCGATGCCTGCAAATCCAAGCATGTCGTCCCAGATTGCGTGCAGAACTTCGTCCAGCGCCTGTTCGGCCCCGAGCGGATCGCCGCGATTTTCAAAGAGAGCGGCCTGATACAGGATGCCCTTGCGCTCGGTGCGCCAGAGATGAGCGAATTCGGCGCGGAACACGTCCCAGATCTCGACAACGACGCCGAGCAGATAGGCGCGCATCTCCTCGCGGTCACCGGCCTTTTCATGGCCCGCCTGCGAGAAATAGCTCATCCAGAAATTAGCGAGCAGCATGCCGACGTCAAAGGCCATAGGCCCATAAAAGGCGAACTCGGGATCGATGACCCGGGTATTGTCCGGGGTCACCATCACCGAGCCGGTATGCAGATCACCATGCAGCAGCGTTTCGGCATGGGCGACGAATTTGTGTTTCAACCGCTGCGCCTCGACCTTGAGATCGCGGTCGGCGCGGAGTTCGGCCACGATGCCGTCGAGCTGCGGCGTCGTATGCCGGTTGAGTACGGCCTCGTAATAGGGATCGGAGAACACAAGGTTCTCGGTGATGTCGCATAATTCGACATTGTCGGCGAACAGCGCCAGGTCTTCCTTGCGCTTGCGCGCCTCCATGGCGAGATCAGAGCCGCGAAACAGTGTGCGCGCCAGGAACAGGCCGAGATCGCGGCCGATCTTGGGAAGCTGCTGACCTTCGATCAGCGCGCGCCGCAGAATGATGTGCGGCGTCAGGAACTCCATAACGATGATCGCCTGTTCGCGATCGAAGAACAGCACGTCCGGGGTCATGCCCGGATCGCGTTCGGCCTGTCGGATCAGCGCGTTGTATTCGAAATAGGACCGTTTGAGCGGCAAGGGCCAGCTTTCGCCGACCAAGCGCACATAAGGCAGCGCCTGCTTGACGATCAGGCTGCCCTTTGCGCCTTCGACGATAAAGACCAGATTGAGATTGCCGTCACCCACTTCGCGAACGGTCCAGCCATCAGCAGCCGAGCCGATACGGTCGGTCAGGACGGCGTAGGAGCCAAGACGAACGGGCAGCGTCTCGGCGTTCAGCGCCTCGAATGTTTGCATGCTTTTCCTCCCGTGGGTCCGGGCGCGCCTCCTTGCGCGAAACCGGCCCTCCCCCATTTCCTAAATTGCCATGCTAGCAAATGTCAATGGCCTTGACATTTGATTAAATGCGCTTTTAGAGTGCGGACAAGGGAGGAGTTCATGGTGCAAGAAGCGGTGTTCCGCATCGCCGGCTTGCGCAAATCGTTTGGTCGCGTCCATGTTCTGGGCGGGGTCGATCTCGAATTGCGCGCTGGAGCGGTGACGGTCTTGATGGGCGCCAATGGCGCCGGAAAATCCACGCTGGTGCGTATCGTCAGCGGGGTCTACGACCATGATGGCGGAACGATGTCGCTGGCGGGTGCGAGCTATGCGCCGGTGACGCCGGCTGAAGCCATGCGCGCAGGCGTCGTGACCGTGCATCAGAATATCAATGACGGCGTGGTGGCCGATCTCGACGTCGCCACCAATCTGACGCTCGACCGACTGAACGGTCGCGGCGCGCGGCTGATCTTCAATCCGCGCCGGGTGAAGCGCGAAGCCCAGGCTGTGGCCGAGCGCATGGGCCTGTCGCTCGATCTCTCCGCCAATATCAACGATCTCTCGCTCGCAGACCGCCAGATGGTGGCGATCGCACGGGCCATGGCGCATGAACCGAAAGTGCTGATCCTCGACGAGCCGACCTCGTCGCTGTCGAGCGCCGAGGCCGAGCGGCTGTTTGAACTCGTCGAGCGTCTCAAGGCGCGCGGCGTCGCCATCCTCTACATCTCACACCGCATGTCCGACATCCGCCGGCTTGCCGACACCATCGTCAGCCTGCGCGACGGCCGCATCGCCGGCCTTTTCGAAGGGCCGGAGCTCGATTACGAAGGCGCTGTCAACGCCATGCTCGGCAAGAAAGTCTCGGCCGGCGACATCACGCTGCGCGCGGCGACGCGGCCCGTTTTCACGGCTGACAGCTTGCAGATTACGCCGACATCGAAGCCTCTCTCGCTATCCTTCGGCGCGGGCGAAGTGGTGGCGATCACCGGCCTTGTCGGCGTCGGCAAGACGGTGCTTGCCGAAACCCTGTTCGGCGCACGCCGACCTTTCGCAGGCCAGATGCGCCTGGATGGCGCGGCCTATCACCCGTCATCGACACGGGCTGCGATCGACAAAGGCGTGTTTCTCATCGCCAAGGATCGTGGTGACAACGGCATCGTGCCGGGCTTCAACATCTACGAAAACATCAGCCTGCCGTTTCTGCGGCGCATCTCGACCTTCGGCGTCACCAACAGGCGCCGTGAACGCGACATGGCGCAGCGGCAGATCCGCGAACTGGGCGTGGTCTGCCGCAACGAATTCGACGAAATGAACACTTTGTCAGGCGGCAATCAGCAGAAGGTGATGGTCGGACGCTGGCTGTCGCAAGCCTCGCGTCTCCTGATCCTCGACGAGCCCTTCCAGGGCGTCGACATCGCCGCCCGCCGTGATATCGGCGCGAAACTACGCGCCTCGGCTGAAGGACGCACCACCGTCGTGTTTCTGACCGAACTCGACGAGGCCTTCGAGGTCGCCGACCGCATTCTCGTGATGTCGGAACACACGATCGTCGGCGAACATCAAAACGCCGATATCGATCTCGACAAATTGCTCGCTCAGATCGCGGGCCAAAATCATATGGTTGCCTGATCATGACCGAACAGACGAACGTCACGTCCCCCCTCACCCACCGGCCGATGCAGGCCCGCAAGCTGACCGGCCGCGAGCTCGCCATCAAATATGGCTTCCTCGTGCTGCTGCTCGGCCTCATCCTGTTCTTCTGCGTGTCGACCGACGGCTTCGCTTCGCCGCAAAGCGCCGTCTTCATCCTGCAATCGGTGTCGATCACCGGCATTCTGGCGTTGGGCGTCACCGCCACGCTGGTGGTGGGCGGCTTCGACTTGTCGATCGGCTCGGTCGCCACCACGGCGATGATGGCCTCGTCCTATGTGATGGTGGTGATGGGCGGCGATGCGATGACCGCCACCCTCGTCTGCATTCTGATCGGCGTCGCCGTCGGCCTCGTCAACAGTGTGCTGATTGTCTATATGCGCGTGCCGGATCTCCTGGCGACGCTCGGCATGATGTTCCTGCTGGTCGGCCTGCAGCGCATTCCAACCGAGGGCCGCTCGATCGCCACCGGCATGAGCCTGCCGGATGGAACCGTGGCGAACGGCACGTTCTCGCCCGCCTTCCTGGCGCTCGGCCGCCATCGCTTCGATTTCATCCTGCCGAACCTGTTGCCGGTGTCGGTGGTGGTGTTGATCGTGCTGGCGATCGTCATCTGGTTCTTCCTCGAATACACCCGCTTCGGCCGCATGATGTACGCCGTCGGCTCGAATGAGCGCGCTGCCTCGCTCGCCGGCGCGCCGGTCAACGCCTACAAGATCAGCGCCTATGTCATCTCCGGCGTCTTCGCCTCGATCGGCGGCATCCTGCTTGCCGCCCGCCTGGGACGCGGCGACATCGCCTCGGGCAACAATCTTTTGCTGGATGCGGTCGCGGCGGCGCTGATCGGTTTCGCGGTGCTCGGCGCGGCCAAGCCCAACGCCTTCGGCACAGCAATCGGCGCATTGTTTGTCGGCGTGCTCTTGCAGGGCCTGACGATGATGAACGCGCCCTATTACACCCAGGATTTCGTCAAGGGCGGCGTGCTCGTCGTCGCTCTCGTCTTCACCTTCGCGCTGTCGCACCGCAAGCGGTGACCGGCCCGGACCATCGCCTGCCGCAGGACTTTTATCCGACGGCAGGCGCAAGAACAGACACCAGACCGTCAATAAGTGGAGGAGCCCTATGACGATCACCCGCAGACTGCTCGGAAAACTCACCCTCGGCGTCATCGGCGCCGCCGCGTTGGGAGGCGCGGCACTCGCAGCCGATATGCCCGCCCCGTTCGACAAGCCCGGCGCCAAGATCGCGCTGGTCCGCTATCTCTCGACCGGCGATTTCTTCCAGTCCTATCTGGCGGGCGTGGAAGCCCAGTCCAAGGCGCTCGGCATCGACCTGCGCGTGCTCGACAGCCGTCAGGACGCCGCACTCCAAGCTGACATGGTCGACCAGGCCATCGCCATGGGCGTGCAGGGCATCATCATCCAGCACGGCCTGACCGAATCCATGAAGGAAGCCGCCCAGCGCGCAGTGGCCGCCGGCATCAAGGTCGTGGCTTTTGACGTCAATGTCGAAAACGACAAGATCCCGCAGATCGAACAGTCCGACCGCGACCTCGCCCGTCTCGCCCTTGAACAGGCGATCAAGGACAATGGCGAGAGCTTCAACGCCGGCTATGTCTATGTCGCCGGCATCGCGCCGCTCGACCGCCGCGACGAAACCTGGAAAGAGTTCAAGGCGAAATATCCGGGCATCAAGGAAAAGGCGATGTTCGGTACGCTCGACAATCCGATCGCCAACTCCGTCGCCAACCAGGCGCGTTCGGTCATTTCGGCCAATCCCGACATCACCGTGATGTTCGCGCCCTATGACGAATTCGCCAAGGGCGTGAAGATCGCCGTCGACGAAGCCGGCATGTCCTCCAGCGTGAAGATCTATTCCGCCGACATCTCGACCTCCGACATCGCCGCGATGCGCGAACCGGGCTCCGCCTGGGCCGCCACCGCCGCCACCAATCCCGCAGTCGTCGGCCAGGTATCGGTCCGCGCGCTGGCCATGATGCTCACCGGCGAAGACCCCGGCAAAAGCGTCATCGTTCCGCCGACGCTGATCACCCAGAAGGATCTGCTCGACAAGGACATCAAGAATGTCGAGGAACTCGGCGCGAAATTGCCGCAGTTCGCCCATGCCGATGTCGTAATGCCCGCCTGGATGCCGAACCCGAACGCGAAGTAAGTTTAAGTTCGACGGCATGTAAAATGAGCCCAGCCGGTTCGCCCCGGCTGGGCTTTTTTGCTTTTGAGAGCTTGGGCGGCTCATCTCTGAGCGAGGCATTTTACCACGCCCATCTATCTGCTATGAGAAGAGAGATATCTGGAGGGCTCTTCATGGCTCTATTCATTCGCGACGAGACAGTCGATGCTTTGGCAAGCGAGCTTCAAAAGGTGACCAACGCGCCGACCAAGAAGGATGCCGTCAAGCAAGCGCTTGAAAATGAACTGAGGCGCGTCAGCGAAAAGAGGCCGATGCGCGAACGGCTCGCTGCGTCGCAAGCGCTGGCAGCGAAGATGGGGCCCCGTGATCCGAATTTTGATATGAAGGCGTTCTTCGACGAGATGTGGGGTGACATCTAATGTTCTTGGACGCTTCGGTCATCGTTGCGCTTCTTGCGCGGGAGCCGGGGTGGAAAGCCATTGCGGATCGCATGGACGAGTGCTCTGGGGAGTTTTTGGTTTCTCCACTCTCAAAATTTGAAGCCGTTCTTGCTTTTGCTCGAAGTCCAGACTCATACGCCAACAACCGAGGGCAAGCCCTTGGTGAAGCTGAAATGCTCGTGAATGGAATGCTCGTTGAAATTGGCGTTCGGGAAGTTGGTATCACAACCGAGATTGGCGTGCTTGCCTTGATGGCTGCTCGTGTGTACGGCAAAGTAGTCGGCCATCGCGCAAGCCTAAATCTTGGCGACTGTTTCAGCTATGCATGCGCAAAGGCTGAACGCGTTCCCCTCCTCTACAAGGGGAACGATTTCATACATACTGATCTGGGCTAACGGAGCCGGTTACCTCAGGATCGCGGCAATATTCCCGCCATCCACGGTCGTGACATCGGCCGTTGTCCGCTCCGCCAGGGCATGGTGGACGAAGGCCTGGGCGACATCCTCGGCGGTCACTTCGAGGCCGAGCAGATTGCCGCCCATGTAATCCTTGACGGACAGGCCGCGGGCTGCGGCGCGGTTGGCGATCATATCGTCGTTGAGCAGGCCGGAGCGGATCCGGTCGGCATTCACCGCGTTGACGCGGATGCCGGCAGCGCCATGCTCCAGCGCATATTGCCGCGACAGGAACAAGGTCGCCGCCTTGGCCAGACCGTAAGCGCCGAATTTTGCGCCCGGATTGATTGCCTGCTTGCTGGCGTTGAACAGAAGCGCGCCGCCCGTGCCCTGCTCCTTCATGATGCGCACAGCATTCTGCGCCACGGTCTGATGAGCGAAGAAGTTGAGTTCGAAACTCTTGCGCAGCAGTGCATCGTCCATGGTGGCGATCGGGCTCTCCCAGGCCGCGCCGGCATTGGATATCACGATATCGACGCCGCCATAGGTCGCGACAGCCTTATCGAAAGCGGCGCGAACCGACGCCGGGTCGGTGACGTCGCAGGCGACGCCGATCGACATATTGCCGGCCGCCTTGGCCGCATCCGCAGCCTTGGCGCCATCGAGATCGAGCACCACGACATGGGCGCCTTCGCGGGCGAAGGCCTTGGCGACAGCCGCGCCGATCGCGCCCGCGCCGCCGGTGACCAGCGCCACCTGACCGGTGAACGGCTTCGGCTTGGCGCCGGCGAGCTTGGCCTGTTCCAGAGACCAATATTCGAGATCGAAGAGGTCAGGCTTGCTGACAGGCTCGAAACGGCCGATGGATTCGGCGTCGCGGGCGGTCTCGATCCAGGTTTCCGCGACATCTGCGGCGATCTTCGCGTCCTTCAGCGTGCGGCCATGGCCGAACAGGCCGAGACCGGGAACCAGCGTCAGGCGCGGCATGGGATCGAGCATGATCTTCTTGACGCCGTCGCGGCCGTCATTGGCCTTGAAATAATTGGTGTAATCCTCGATGAAGCCGGCAACGCGGGCGGCGATGTCGGACTTGTAGGCGTCGAGCTTGCCGGCTTCGGGCGCGGCCAGCACCACCGGTCCGGTCTTGATGCGGATGGAGAGATCCGGCGTCGACACGCCGCGTCGCGCCATGTCTTCGACCTCGGCCGCGTTGACGAAAGCGAGGATGTCGGGAGAGGTGCGGAACGCGCTGACCATGCGGTCGAAACGGCCCTCGCCCTTGGGCACGGCGACGGCTCCGCGCAGCATCGGCGCGATATCCTCGGGCTTGGCGAGCGCGCTCGGCAGCGTCACAGGCGTGAAGGGGTTGCGGCCATGGGCGCGGACATAGTCCTCGGCCATGCTCACATAGTGGATCATCCGGTCATAGGCTTCCTTCGCAGTCGCGCCGAAGGTGAAGATGCCATGCTTGTCGAGGATCAGCCCCTCGACGTCTGGATTCCGGTCATAGACTTCGGCGGCCAGTTTGGCGAGCGCGAAGCCCGGCATGACATAGGGCACATAGCCCATCTTGTCGCCATAGAGTTCCTTGCTGCGCGCCATGCTGTCGGAGAGATCTGCAATCGCGAGCACGCCGGTGGAATGGGTGTGATCGACGAATTTATGCGGAATGAAGGCGTGCAGAAGCGCTTCCACCGAGGGATTGGGCGAGGATGGATCGATGAGATTGGCGCGCTGCAGCGTCACCATGTCTTCGTCTGACAGACGATCGAGCTTGCGGGCCTTGAGCAGCGGCGCGATCTTGACCGCCGGCAGGCCAGCGGGCTCGATGACTCCCATGTCCCAGCCGCTGCCCTTGACGCAGAGCACGTCCCATTCATCGCCGACCAGATCGGTGACGGTGGTCTTGACCGACGTATTGCCGCCGCCATGCAGAACGAGTTTCGGCACGCCGCCGAGAAGTCGCGTCGTATAGGTGCGCAGCGCGAGATCGCGATTGACGCCCTTGGGCGCATAGGTTTCGACCATGCGCTCGGCGTCCTGGTCGTTCCAGAGATTGTCCATAGTTTCCTCCTCAACATGATTCCGCCCGGCATCCGGGCCGGGCGGAGAATTCTAATTGCCTAGCTCTCAGCTGCGCTGTGGTCCCTCAGCCTCCCAGCGGGCCAGAAGCCGCATCGCCATGGAATGCGTCACCACGAGATGCGAGACGAAGCCGCCCTTGATGGCGGCCACCAGCGGCTGGAATTTGGAATCCTCCTCCACCACCATCATCCGCTTGGGGATCGTCTTGATGATCTCCAGATCCGCCGAAATGCAGCGGCGATTGTGCGGACAGTCGAGCCAGCGGCCCTCATGATCGATGACCTGGCCGGCGATGACCCCTCCCGCGCCGCCCTCTCCTAGAGCCTGCATTTCCTCTGGCGTCAGTGCGCCGCAGCGCACCAGATGGCTGTCGCTTTCGATGCCGCCGACCGAATAGAGCACCAGCTGACAGTCGGCGATCGAGGCGAGCTGTTCGCGGATGACAGGCTCGTTGCGCAGATCGCTCGCCAGGCGCTCGGAACTCAGCACCAGCGGCGCATAGAGATTGATGCCTTCAGCATTGAGCCGCCGGCCGATTTCTGTCGTGCACTGGTCGGGACGGTAATTATAGGGCGCGCCGAGATTGCCGCAGAGTTGCACGACGGTGACGCCTTGGAGATCGGCATAGGGCATGACATCGGCGAGATGATAGACCGTCCGGCCCCAGGCCACGCCGATCCGGTCGCCCTTGTTGATCAGTTCGAGAAAGACGGCGGCCGCCACAACAGGCATTTCCGCCGCCGGATCGATGGCCAACCGGTCCTCCGGCACGATCCAGACGGTCTCCAGGCTCAGCGCGTCTTCGAGCTTGCGCGCCAGAACGTCATCAGAGAACAGCTGCGTCGACGTGGAGATATTGACGATGCCGATCTCGCGGGCGCGCCTGAGATAGGTGGCGATCGAGGCGCGAGAAATATTGAGCTGCTTGGCGACCTCGTCCTGCCGGAGCCCGTGCATGTAATAAAGCCAGGCGGCCTTGTGCATGATCTGGTCTGTGGACCGCATGTCCCTCGCATCTCCCTTTGCGCAGCGTTTCTGACATTATTCACGAACGCTGACAAAAGTCAAAGACCTATCTTTGATGCTCTGCAATCACCGCCAGAAAGGCCTCGCCATACTTTTCCAGCTTGGATTGGCCGACGCCGGAGATAGCCAGCATGGCTTCGGGCGTATCAGGTCGGTCGGTGGCGAGCGCCACGAGCGTCGTGTCTGGAAAGACGAGATAAGGCGGGATAGCGAGCTCCCTGGCAATGGCGCTGCGCGCGGCCCTCAGCGCCTCGAACAGCTCGCCATCAGCGACATCAAGCGACGAGCGGGCCTGGCTGGAACTGGCTGACGCCTTGCGCGCCGCCTTGCCCTTGGTGGGACGGTCGACGCGGAAGCGCACTGTTTCTTCCTTGCGAAACACCGCGCGCGCCCGCTCGTCGAGCTTGATCGCGCCGAAAGCGCTGTGATCGACGCCGACATAGCCGGCCGCGAGCAGCTGCCGATAGACCGATTGCCAGGTCTTGGCCGCGATGTCCTTGCCAACGCCAAACACCGGCATGTCGACATGGCCGAAGCGTTGAGTTTTCTCATTGACGACGCCCAAGAGCACGTCGATGAGATGGCCGACGCCAAAACGCTCGCCGGTACGATAGACGGCGGCCAGCGCCTTGATGGCGGCCTCGGTGCCGTCCCAGGTGTCGACCGGTTTCAAGCAGGTGTCGCAATTGCCGCAACCGCCGGCATGGGCTTCGCCGAAATGATTGAGGATCGCCTGGCGCCGGCATCCTGCCGTTTCGCAGATGGCGAGCAGCGCATTGAGCTTGCCGCGCTCGATGCGCTTGATCTCGTCGCTTGCCCCGCCTTCATCGATCATGCGGCCGCGCTGGATGACATCGGCCATGCCGTAAGCCATCCAGACGTCGGACGGCAGACCGTCGCGACCCGCGCGGCCCGTTTCCTGATAATAGGCCTCGACCGAGCCCGGCAGGTCGAGATGGGCGACATAGCGCACATTCGGCTTGTCGATGCCCATGCCGAAGGCGACCGTGGCGACGAGGCAGAGATCTTCCTCCTTGAGAAAGGCGTCCTGATGCGCGTCGCGAACAGCCCTGTCCATGCCAGCGTGGTAAGCGAGCGCCCGGATGCCCTGACCATCAAGCCATTCGGCGGTGTCTTCCACCTTGGCGCGGGACAAGCAATAGACGATGCCGCTCGATCCCTTGTGACGCGACAGGAACTGCAGCAATTGCTGGCGCGGCTGGTCGCGCTCGACGATTTCATAAGAGATGTTCGGGCGGTCGAACGAGGTGGTGAAGACCTCCGCGCCCTCAAGGCCGAGGCCGCGGATGATGTCCTCGCGGGTATGCGGATCGGCGGTGGCAGTCAGCGCCACTCTGGGCACGCCAGGATAGTCTTCACCGAGCTTACCGAGCTCGCGATATTCCGGCCGGAAGTCATGGCCCCATTGCGACACGCAATGCGCCTCATCGATGGCAAAAAGCGAAATTTTGGACGACCCGACCAGTTCCTTGAAGGCCGGCGTGACGATGCGCTCCGGCGTCACATAGAGAAGATCCAGTTCGCCGCGCGATATGGCGCGGCGAGTGTCAAGGTAATCCTCGCGGCTCATGGCCGAATTCAGCGCGGCCGCGCGGACGCCCAACTGCTTGAGCGCCTCGACCTGATCGCGCATCAAGGCGATCAGCGGCGAGACCACCACGCCAAGACCGGGGCGGCACAGCGCCGGGATCTGAAAGCAGAGTGACTTGCCCGCCCCTGTCGGAAACAGCACGACGGCGTCGCCGCCGGCGGTGACAGTCTCGATGACATCAGCCTGCTTGCCGCGAAAGGCAGGATAGCCGTAGATTTCCTTCAGGACCGAGAGCGGGTTGCGCTGGCCTTGATCGCTAAAAAGCCTGTCCGTGCTTCTATTTTCGTGCATCGAGCATCCTGACCGGGAATCGCCTGTCGCGCCGTCATGGCGTAGACGTCACATAGGCGATTGCCGGCCCCGGACGCAACGCGCCTATTCAACCCGCGTCGACAGTATGAACTTGCGCTTCTCCAATTCAACGAAATAGGGCGGGATGTCGAAATAGGCTTCCGGCGCCCAGACGCCCGGCTTTTTCGGATTGGCGAGGATCAGTTGCGCGGCGATCGAACCGTTCATCGAGGTGCAGGCGTCGACATAGGGCGCATACATCGCATCCGGCTTGACCACGACTTCGACGGTCACCGTGCGCGCGACGCCATCCTTGCGGCCACGGCCGATGGCGAAATGGATTTCGTGGCTTTCCTGCTCCGGCATACGGGCGGCGTTCTTCTTGATATTGCGCTCGATGACCTTGTTGAGCACGTCGAGCGGACGCACCTTGACGCCGCCAACCTCGACCGGATCGTCGAAATCGCCGAAACCGGCTTTGACGAGGCCGACCCAGGCTTCATGCTCGCGATGCGGCAGATGCAGCTTCCAAGAAAATTCCTTGATACCCTTTTCGCGAATGCCGTCGGCCAAGGGCACGGTGAGCTGTTCGGAATGCGGCGAATGCATGAATTCGCACCGGCCCCAGGGCTCGGGAAGGTCGAGATATTCAGAGCCGCTCATCGGCGGGCAGGTCACATGCTTGCCGTCATAGAACTGCGTGCTTTCATGGGCGTATTCGGCCAGCACCGTCGAGACGCTATAGGGCGGCACGAGAACCGGGTTCTCCTCGCCGACCAGTTCCGCCGCCCAATAGAGATTGATCGTGTCGATCTCGTCGAGTTCGTCGGCGACGGCGCGGCAGATGACGTTGGACATGCCGGGATCGGCGCCGCAGCCGACCACCGCCGTCACGCCGGCCGCCTTGAAGCGCTCATGCTCGGCGATCTGCTTGACGGTGTAGGTGCCCAAGCCCCCGAGATCCATATAGGCGACCTTGGCCGCCAGCGCGGCTTCGAAGATGGTCATCTGGTGGCCTAGCAGGGTCGGCACGCAGTTGATGCAGAGATCGGCGCCAGCCACAGCGCTGGCCAGCGCATCCGGCTTGGTGACGTCGAGATCGAAAAGCTCGATCCTGATGTCGTCGAGTTCGGCTTTCAGCGCCTCCATCCGCTCGCGTTGCGCGTCGCAGATTCGGACGGTCTTGATGTCGATGATGGCGCGATCGGAAAGAAGGTCGCGCACGATGCCCGCGCCCATAAGGCCGGCGCCGCCGAGAAGGCTGATGATCATGATGTCGTTCCTGCTGAAATGTCGTTGTGTCAGACGTGCTTGCGGCCGCCCGTCTCGTAGAACCAGTCGTCGGGATAGGGATACCACCAGCCCTGACGCACTGGCTTGTGGTCGATGATGACCATCTTGGAGCGCCGGAAGGCGTCTAGGCCAAGCCGTGAGAGTTCCCGTCCCAGGCCCGAGCGCTTCCAGCCGCCGAAGGGCAGCGCGTCATTGTCGATCAACGGATTGTTGACCCAGACCATGCCGGCCTCCAGCCGTTCGGCCGCCTCCATCGCCTCTTCGAGCGAGGTGGTGAACACCGATGCGCCGAGACCGAATTCGCTGTCATTGGCGCGGGTTATAGCCTCGTCGAAATCCTGCACGCGCATCACGGCCGCGACCGGGCCGAAGCATTCCTCCTGCATGATCGCCATGTCGGGCGTGCAGCCGGTCAGGATGGTCGGCTCATAGAACCAGCCCACCGGCTGGTCCTCGGGGATCTTGCCGCCGATAACAGCCGTTGCGCCCTTGGATTTGGCGTCCTCGACCAGACGGATCACCTTGTCGCGCGCCGCCTTGGAGACGAGAGGGCCGATCTCTGCCTTGTCGAGGCCGTTGCCGATCCGCAACCGGCGGGTCTCGGCGACGAATTGCTCGATGAAGGCGTCATGCACGGCGTCGACAACGAAGAAGCGCTCGGCCGAGGTGCAGACCTGGCCCGACATGTGGAAAGCGGCCGTGACCGCGCCGGCGGCGGCGACATCGAGCGGCGCATGCGCGGTGATGATCATCGGATCCGAGCCGCCGCCCTCGATCACCGCAGGCTTCATTGCGCCAGCGGCGGCCATGGCCACCGCCCTGCCCGCCTCCGCCGAACCGGTGAAGGCGACGGCATGCGTCTTCTTCGACGCAACCAGCGCCTTGGCAATCTCCGCGCCGCCCGGCAGGCAGGCGATCAGGCCGGCTGGCAGATCGGCGAAGACCTCCATGAAAATCAATGTCGACAGCGTCGTCGCCGGCGCGGGCTTGATGATGCAAGCATTGCCCGAGGCGAGCGAGGCGGCGACCGTCCAGCACATCAACAGGATCGGGAAGTTGAAGGGCATGATGTGAACGGAGACGCCCAGCGGCTCGTAGCGCGCATATTGAAACGAGCCGGTCTGCGTCGTTCCCGCCACCTTGCCCGCTTCGTCTCTGGCGATCTCGGCGAAATAGCGGAAGGCGCCGGCGCAATTGGCGACTTCGCCGATCGCCTCGGGATAGGGCTTGCCCATTTCCCGCGACATCACCTCGGCGCAGCGGCGCATATCGGTCGTCTCGATGCGGTTGGCGATCCGGTGCAGGATCGCGGCGCGCGTCTTGGCGTCAATCTTCGCCCAGCTCTTTTGCGCGGCGGTCGCAAGCGCCAGCGCTGCGTCGAGCTCGGCGTCTGTGGTTTCGGCAAACGCGCCGACCACGGCAAGCGTCGCCGGGTCGATCACATCGGCGCGGGCGCCCAGGCTCGGCCGGTAGCCGCCGTCCACGAAATGGACGGGTTTCAATAAGTCCTGCATATCTGGTCCTGACTGGCCGTTAAGGCCGTCCCGCTTGCTCAGCGGATCATGTAGACTTTCTTGATCGTCTCATGGACGGTGCAGACGCCCTTCCAATCCTTGGGGAAGAAGGCGGCGGTATCAGGGGTGATTTCGATCACCTCGCCGCTTTCATGCACATAGGTCGAACGTCCCTCGAGGAAGTGGCAGAATTCGTCGCGCGTCACATGGCATTCCCATTTGCCGGGCGTGCAGATCCACAAGCCGCATTCGCTTTCGCCGTTCGGGCCCTTGTGAATGAGCTTGCCGGAGACGTGGCTGACGCCTTCGATCATGGTGGGGATCGTGCCCCAATCGACCAGGTTGTCCTGTTCGAGCGGCTTGTACATAAGGGGTGCGGAGGTCATGTCTATTCCTTGCAGTCAGCGGCTCATGAAAGCCTTGGACAGAGTTTCGGTGATGATGGAGGTTCCGGTCCAACCTCTGGGAAAGAAAACGATCGAACCGGCTTCGACGGCGATCTCCTCGCCGTCTTCACTGATATAGAGGCCCTTGCCGCCCAGAAAGACGCAGAACTCGTCGCTGGCAATCGTGATCTTCCGGGTTCCCGGCGTGCAGGACCAGATGCCGCATTCGCTCGATCCATCCGCGTTCACGCTGAGGATCTTGCCGGCCATGACCGGATTGCCTTCGGTGGCGGTCGTCGACGCGCCCCAGTCTTCGAGCGCCACGGCGTCGGCTTTCGCCCAGTGGGGTGTGGTCATCTCAACCTCATACCAGCATGTAGATATTGCGCATGGTCTCATGCACCGTGCATTCGCCGGTCCAGCCCGCCTTGAACATCACCGCGGTTGCCGCCGAGACCTCGACCACCTCGCCGTCATCCGAACGATAGGTGGCCGAGCCCGAGACGAAATGGCAGAATTCGTCGCGCGGGATGGACAATCGCCAGCGGCCGGGCGTGCAGACCCAGATGCCGGTTTCCGGCTGGTTGTTCGGCCCTTTGAACAGCAGCCGCCCTGTGGATGTCGATTGGCCCTCAATGGCGTCCGATTGCACACCCCAATCGACGAGATCGTCGAAACTGGTGGCGTTGTGGATATGCGGGGCGGTGGATTTGAGGGTGTCGGTCAATGGAGGACCTCCGGGGTGGTTGGAGCCAGCATTACCCCCCTCTGTCCTGCCGGACATCTCCCCCTCAAGGGGGGAGATTGACAAGAGGATCGACCATCCCCCAGCAACAGACGTCGAGGATGGGGGATGCCGGCACCACCATCCAATCTCCCCCCTTGAGGGGGAGATGGTCGGCAGACCAGAGGGGGGTAGCCTCGACCACCTACGTGTGATGCGGATATATCAAGCACGATACGCCCCCGTCTTCACCAACTGATCCAGAATGACCGCCGCCTTCTGCGGACCGTTCTGCGACTGCATATGCGCCGAGGTGGCCTGAAGCTTCGCCTTCATCTTGGGATCGTTGATCATGTGGTCGAGCTTGGCGGCCAGTTCCTCGTCGGTCCAGTCGTAGCGCGGCATCTTGAAGCCGTGGCCGGTTTCGTCGACGCGCGTGGCGTTGTCATGACCGTCCCAGACATAGGGCATGATGATGGCGGGTTTGCCGAAATAGAGGCATTCGGTGAAGGAGTTATTGCCGCCGTGATGAATGGCCGCGTCGACCTGCGGGATGACCGAGGGCTGCGGGAACCAGCTTTCGATGACCACATTGCCCGGCACGTTTTCATACTGGTCCTTGTAGTCGCCGACATTGACGAGCGCCCGGTAGGGCAGCTTGCCGATCGTCTCGATCAGCCGCTTCAGGAGATCGGTGTCGCCGGCGCCGAGCGAGCCGAAGGAAATGTAGATCAGCGGCTTGTCGTTGTTGATCGCGAACGTCGGCGCCTCATAGGACTTTTCCTTGCGGACGCAGCCTTCGAGATACTGGAACTGGTTGGGATCGAGCGGATGTTCGCGATCGAACTTTGCCGATTCCGGATAGAGCAGCAGGTTCATGTAAGGCGAGGCTTCGAAGAACTGGCCGATCGGATAGGCCGCTTCGCCCGTTGAGGCGAGGAAGGCGTTGTAATCGTCATGGATCGGCTTGATCACCTCGTTGAAGTGGTCGCGATAGGCCTTGTGGCCCTCGTAATCGTCCTGACGGCAGCCGGAGAGATGCGGCGGGATCTTCGGATCCTCGATTTCGTTTTCCGAGCAGGAGATGATGCGCACCCAGGGTTTGCCGAAATGCTTGACCGCCGGAAACAGGATGACATTGTCGACGCAGATCATGTCTGGATTGATCTTGGCGAGCACGCCCGGCAGATCCTTCTCGGCCCATTTGGCGCTGTCGACGATCGCCGTCCAGCAATCCTTCACATAATTGTCGATCTGGTCATAGGGGCTCTTGCGGAAGTTCGGGATATGGCCGTTGATGAAGTCTTCCCAGAACTTCGCCATCTGCTCGGGCGGCATCGGTTCGGAAAGATTGACCGGATGCGCCTCAAATCCATAGCCTTCATAGACCGAAACGAAACCTGGATCGGACAGGAACACGGCCTTGTGGCCCAGCGCCTCGACAGCCTGGGCGATGCCGACGGAATTCAGCGCTGGCCCGAAGGCCGCTTCCGGGAAAAATGCAATCGTCTTGGACATCTCAACCCTCTTTCGGTTCTGATTTTTCGTTGAAGAATTTGCAGCGCTCCGGGCGCAAAGCGAGACGCACTGTCTCGCCCGCCGCATGCCCTGCCGGATTGCGGGCGGCGACGCGCAACTGAAGCGGCGTCTGGCTCGCCTGCGTTTTCACATGCAGCACACGGTCGAGACCGTGATAGGCGATATCGACCACGACACCCTCGATCACCGCTTCGGCGTCCACCCCGCCCGCAAGCTCCAGATCCTCGGGCCGGATTGCCAGCGCCGCAGGCCCATCGACCATGCCGGGCGCGGCGATATCCAGCCCGGGCGCGCCGAAGCGGCCGCCGGAGACCCGGCCGTCGATGAAATTCATGACGCCGATGAAATTAGCGACGAAACGGTCGACCGGGCGCTCGTAGATTTCCTCGGGCGAGCCGCATTGCAGCAGGCGGCCATCCCTCAGGATCGCCATGCGGTCAGCCATCACCAGCGCTTCCTCCTGATCATGGGTGACGATGATGAAGGTGATGCCAACCTCGTGCTGGAGGCGCTTCAATTCGAGCTGCATGCGCTCGCGCAGTTTCTTGTCGAGCGCGCCGAGCGGTTCGTCGAGCAGCAGCACCTTGGGCCGCTTGATGAGCGCGCGGGCGAGCGCCACGCGCTGGCGCTGGCCGCCCGACAGCTGCTCCGGCTTGCGGGCGGCGAATTCACCGAGATCAGTGACCGCCATCATCTCCTCGACGCGGGAAGCAATCTCGGCCTTGGGCAGACCGTCCATTTCCAACCCATAAGCGAGGTTCTTGGCGACCGTCATATGCGGAAACAGCGCATAGGACTGGAACATCAGGTTGAGCGGCCGCTTCTCCGGCGGCAGCGACGTGATGTCGGCGCCGTCGAGCAATACGCGACCCGAACTTGGCGCTTCAAAACCAGCCAGCATGCGCAATAGCGTCGATTTTCCGCAGCCCGACGGGCCGAGCAGCGCGAAGAATTCGTTGCGCCGGATATCGAGCTCGATGCGATCGACCGCGCGCACCGGCCCGAAATCCTTGCTGAGGCTGTCGATCGACAGGATCGTCTGGGGGGCGGTATCGGTCATTGCATCTGTTCTTTGTTGAGCCATTGGGAAAGGATGAGCGCGAGCGCGCTGACCCCCATAACGATGGTCGCGAGCGCGTTGATCTCGGGCGTCACGCCGAAGCGGATCATCGAATAGATCTGGATCGGCAGCGTGATCGAGCCGCGGCCGGCGCCGGCCGTGAAGAAGGCGATGATGAATTCATCCACCGACAGGGTGAAAGCCAGAAGCGCGCCGGCGATGATGGCCGGGGCCAGCACCGGGAAGGTGATCCGCCAGAAGGTCGTCCAAGGCGAGGCGCCGAGATCGCGCGACGCCTCCACGATCGAATAGTCGAAATGCTTGAGCCGGGCGCGGACGATGGAGCTGACGAAAGCGAGATCGAAGATCACATGGCTGATGACGATCGTGTGCAGGCCGAGCGTGATGTCGAGGCGCGAGAAGAAGGTGAGCAGCGCCACCGCGAGCACGATGTCCGGGATCACCATCGGCGCGAAGATCAGCGCTTCCAGCGAGGCGCTCTTTCGCCTCCGGCTTTCGATGCCGATCGCCAGCATCGTGCCGAGCACGGTGGAGATCACCGTGGCGAAAACGCCGACCACCAATGTGTTCCAGGCTGCGCCGAGAATGTCCTTGTTCTCGGCGAGAGATGCATACCATTTCAGCGAAAAGCCGGACCAGGCGGTCGGCAGGCCGGCCTCGTTGAAAGACAGCAGCACCAGCACGGCGATCGGCAGATAGAGAAAGCCGAAGACGGCGACGAGGATCAGCCGGAAGGGCAGCGAACGGGTCTTCATGCCTCGGCCTCCCTGACTTCGCCGGCGGCGCGGGAGGCGGCCTTGGCCTGAAGGGTGAGCAGCGCCACCATCACCGCAATCAGCGCCATGCCGAGCGCCGCGCCGAAAGGCCAGTCATTGGCGGTGAGGAACTGGTCGTAGACGACATTGCCGATCATCTGGAAGCGTCCGCCGCCGAGCAGCGCCGGCGTGACGAAATTCCCGATCGACAGCACGAAGACGAACACGCCGCCGGCGGCGACGCCCGGCAGCGTCAAGGGCAGGATCACCCGCAGGAAGGTTCTGACGGGGCCGGCCCCGAGATCGCGCGACGCTTCGGCGTAATCCGGGCTCAGGCGCGACAGCGAGGAGTAGATCGCCAGGATCACGAAGGGCAGGTAATTGTAGACGAGGCCGGTGATCACAGCGCCTTCGGTGTAGAGCAGCGACAGCGGCTCGCCCTCGTATCCCAGCCAGCGCAGCAGATTGTTGAACAGGCCCTCGCGGTTGAGCAGCACGATCCAGGCATAGGTGCGGATCAGATAATTGCTCCAGAAGGGCAGCACCGCGAAGAACAGCAGCAACGCCTGGCGCGAGCGCGGCGCGCGGTTGATGGCGTAGGCGGCGGGATAGGCGATGAGAATGGCGATCAGTGTGGTGATCGCGGCAATCCGCGCCGAAGACAGGAAGATCTTGGCGTAAAGCGGATCGGCGACCCTGATGAAATTGTCAAAATTGAAATTGAAGACGACGCCGCCCCACGGGCCTCTTTCGAAAAAGGCATAGGCGAGCACCAGCGCGCAGGGCGTCACCATGAACAGGAGAAGCCAGGCGACGGCGGGCGCAGCCATGAGATTAGAACGTGCAGCCTTGGAGGACACGGGGTTTCGATTCACAGTCTGACAATGGGATGAGATTGGCCGAGGCGAACACGGCCCGCCTCGCTTTCGCCTCGGCGCCGGCAGGATTCAGAGAACCCCGCCGGGTCTTCAGAGGCAGACCGTCAGTTGGCGGCCTTGATCTCGCTGACCGCCTTGGAATAATCCTTCTGCGCATCGCCGAGATCGCGCAGCAGTTCGAACTTGGTGAGTTCCGCCGGCGTCATGCCCATATTCGGATAGGCTGTGATCAGCGCCGGATCGAGGCTTTCCATGGCGGCCTTGTTCGGCACCTTGTAGAGGATGTTGGCGGCGGCCCAGGCATGGTTCTTGGCGTCGAGCATGAAGTTGATGAACTTCATCGCCGCATCCTTATGCTCTGATGATTTCATCACCACCATCGTGTCGACCCAGAGATCCGAGCCTTCCTTCGGCGTCACGAACTTGATGTCCTTGTTGTCGGTGATGCCGTAATTGCACCAGCCGTCCCAGGCATGCACCAGCGAGGCTTCGCCGGAAACGAGCTTGGAATAGAAGGTCGTGTCGTCATAGGCGAGCAAGGTCTTTTTCGCCTCGATCAGCAGGTTCTTGGCTTCCTCGATCTTGGCCGGATCCTTTTCATTGGCCGAATAGCCCAGCGCGAACAGGCCTGCCGCCATCAGCCAGCGGTCGGTCGCCAGCATTGTGACCTTGCCCTTGAGATCGTCAGACGGCTTCAGCAGATTCATCCAGCTGTCCGGCGTGGTTTTCACCAGATCGGAGCGATAGCAAAGGCCGGTCGTGCCCCAGGTATAGGGGACGGAGAAATTCGCGCCGGGATCGTAAGCGAGGCTTGCGGCTTCCGGATAGAGATTGGCGAGGTTCGGAACGGCAGCCTTGTCGATCGGCTCGGCCAGGCCCTGGCCATTGAGGATTTCGGCAAAGGGCGAGGACACGAAGACGATGTCGTAGCCCTTGCCGCCGCTCGCCATCAGTTTGCCCATGACTTCTTCATTGGTGGCGTGATTGACGATCTCGACCTCAAGCCCGGTCGCCTTCTTGAAGGTCTCGGCGATGTCGGGGGCCATATAGCCAGCCCAGTTGGAGATCACCAGGTCGGCGGCGCTGGCCATGCCGGCGCCGGAGGCGAGCATGGTCGCGGCCAAGAGTGTCGCGGTCCAGTTCCGCGAACCAGATCGAATTTTCGCAATCACGGGAAGCTCCCTTGTTGAATTGTTCCAGCCTCAGCATCGGCGCCGCCGCTTGTTGCGATCTGTTCGCCCGATGCGCTACAGTATTATTTCAAAAAAAAATACGTCAATAGCAAATCGTGCGCTGCGCAAATTTTACGCTGGAAGCCGTGGGAGACGCTTGCAAAGCACTGGTTTCGCAGGCAGCATACCCATTGAACCGGACAAGAGCGCATGACGGACACGCCGAAAAAACCCAACCGACGCCATGTCGAATTGGCGCAGAAAATACTGGAGATCGCCACCGAGCGCGGCATGTCGCCGGGTGAGCGCATGGCTGAACAAGCGATCGCAAGCCTTTGCAATGTCTCTAGAACTCCGGTGCGCAAGGCCCTGCAGATCCTGGCGGAGAAAGGTCTGGTCCTGCCCGATACGGACGGCGGTTACAGGTTTGCAGCCGACCCGGTGATGCTGGCGCGGACCGAGACCGATTTCGCCGACGCCTCGGAAGAAGACCTGCATGCGGCAATCCTGCGCGATCTCGCGGCGGGCCGGATTGGCGACGTCCAGACGGTCGCAAGCCTGCAACGCCGCTATGAGGCCGGCAGGCAGGCGGTACAAAATGCGCTGATCAAACTGTCGGAAGACAATCTCGCCGAACGCGGATCAGGCCAGCAATGGATTTTGAAGCAGTTCGCTGTCGGCGCGGAAGCGCTGGTCAAGAGTTTCGAATTCCGTCTTGCGGCTGAACCACTGGCGCTGACCATGCCGGACTTCAAGCGCGACGCGACCGCGATCTTTTCGCTTCGCCAATCCATGCTGGCGCTGAAAGCGATGGACGAGCGGCAGTTCGACCGGCGACTGTTTGAACGCACCGACATGGACTTTCACCTGCTGATCGCCAAGAGCTGCGGCAATCCCTTCATGGCCGAAGCGTTGAACGCGCATCACCGCCGGCGTTTCGCGCTGCCGGCCGCCAATCATGTCGGCACATTCAGGCTGATGCAATCCAACACCGAGCATCTGCAGATCCTCGAACAGATCGAACGGGGCCAAATGACGCTTGCGGCGGATCTGATGCGCGTGCATCTGCAGCTATCGCAATCCCAGCGGCCGCGACTCGCCGGGCGCGGCGTTCCGCCCGCCCTCAAACTCGCCACACGCTAGAAACGCAGTCCAAACACAGTAATGAGCGCAGCAAAGACAATCGCCCTGTTTCCGGAAGCCAGCTTCGGCGCGGCGCTCAATTGCGTCGGCGTGGCTCAGGCGTTGAGAGACATGGGCGCCAATCCGGTCTTCATCTGTCACCCCGGCTTTCGCGGCGTCTTTGCCGAATACGGTTTCGCCGAATATCAGCTGGGCAGCGACGACGGTGCAGACGCAACCGATTGGACCGACTTCATCGCCCGCCATCAGGACGCGTTCCGGCAGTCGCCCTATGAGCAACTGACCAGTTATGTGGGGCCGACCTGGGACGCCATCGTCGACACCGCCGTGAAGGCTGAAGAGCCGCTGCGCCAATTGCTGGCGCGGCTGAAACCGGATGCGATCGTGCTCGACAATGTGGTGATGTTTCCGGCCATCGCCACAGCCGGCGTTCCCTGGATCAGGATCGTCTCCTGCGCCGAAACAGAGATCGCCGACGTTTCAGTGCCGCCCTATCTCTCGGGCCTGGGGGGCGAGCCGAACAGGAGCTGGGAAGAGTTTTCCAGCGCTTACGCCAAGGTCACCGCGCCGGCGCATCGCCGTTTCGCATCCTTTCTCGGCGACTGCGGCGTAAAGGCGCCGCCCTCGCCGTCCTTCCTCGACCCGTCGCCCTGGCTCAATCTGCTGCTCGCGCCTGAGATCATCCGCCGGGAACGCAAAAGTCCTCTCGATCCTGACCGTTTCGTCTTTCTCGACGGCTGCGTCCGTCGCGAGGTGGATTATGCGCCGCCGCGTTTCGCCAGCCACAATGATGCGCCGCTCGCGCTGGTCAGCTTTGGCTCGCTCGGCGCCATGGATGTCGAGATGATGAAGCGGATGATCGATGTCTTCGCCCATCTGCCCTGCCGTTTCCTGGTCAATGCGGGGCCTTGGCGCGACGACTATTCCGATGTGCCCGACAATGTCTATGTCGACAGCTGGTTTCCGCAGCCGTCCGTCGTGCGTCAATCCAGCCTGTTCATCCATCACGGCGGCAATAACAGCTTTTGCGAGGCGCTTTATTTCGGCGTCCCGTCACTGGTCATGCCCTATTGCTGGGACGGCCATGACAATGCCCGCCGCGCAGAAGAAACCCAGGTGGGTGAAAAGCTCGCTCGCTACGACTGGTCGTCCCAAGATCTCTCCGGCGCGATTCTGCGCCTGATCGGCAACGAGGCGATGCAGGCGCGCCTCAAGGCGAATGCCGCGACCATGCAGGCCCATTCCGGCGCGACGCTCGCCGCCCGCCGCATCCTCGACACCATCAGCGACACCAAGGCGACGCGCGCGGCGCGGCGCTGACTTCTGCAAGGAGGCTTTATGCGCGACAAGCTCTTCATCGACGGCCAATGGGTCGCCCCGCTCGGCGGCGGCGCATTTCCGGTGATCAATCCGGCCACCGAACAAGAATTCGCCACGGCGCCGGCCGGCGGCGCGGGCGATATCGATCTCGCGGTGAAGGCCGCGCGCCGCGCCTTCGACAGCGGCCCCTGGCCGCGCATGACTGGCGCCGAGCGCGCCCGCTATCTGCGCGCCATCTCTGACAAGATCCTCGAACGGAAACAGGATCTCGCACGGATCGAGGTGATGGATAACGGCAAGCCGCTGCCAGAAGCGGTGTGGGACATCGAGGACGCCGCCGGCTGCTTCGCCTTCTATGCCGGTCTCGCCGAACAACTGGACGCCCATCCCGAGGAAGCCATTCCGCTCGGCGACGCCCGCTTCACGTCAAAGGTCGTCCGCGAGCCGATCGGCGTCGCCGGCGCGATCATCCCCTGGAACTATCCGCTGCTGATGGCATCCTGGAAAGTCGCCCCTGCTTTGGCGGCGGGTTGCGCCATGGTGCTGAAGCCGTCGGAGCTGACGCCCCTCACCGCCCTCGAACTGGGGGCGATCGCCGAGGAGGTCGGCCTTCCCGCTGGCGTGCTCAACATCGTCACCGGCTTCGGAGCGGACGCCGGTCAGCCGCTGTCGGAACATCCCGGCGTCGACAAGCTCGCCTTCACCGGCTCGGTGCCGACCGGTTCCAAGATCATGGCGACGGCGGCGCGCGACATCAAGAATGTCAGCCTCGAACTCGGCGGCAAATCGCCTTTCGTGGTCTTCGCTGATTGCGACATCGACAAGGCCGTCGAATGGATCATGTTCGGCATCTTCTGGAATCAGGGTCAGGTCTGCTCGGCGACCTCGAGGGTGCTCGTCGAAGAAAGCCTCTATCCGGCCTTGCTGGCGCGACTGACCGAGGAGACGCAGAAGATCACCATGGGCGACGGCCTCACTGAGGGCGTGCTGCTCGGCCCGCTCGTATCGAAGGGCCAGCGCGACAAGATCCTTGCCATGATCGAACAAGGAATGGCGGAAGGCGCTGTCGTGGCCACAGGCGGCAAGCCGCCGGCGACCTTGCAGACCGGCTACTTTCTTGAGCCGACCATCATCACCGAACTCGCCGAGGGCAACAGCCTTTGGCGGGAAGAGATCTTTGGACCCGTCGTCTGCGTCAAGCCGTTCAAGGACGAGGCGGACGCCATCCGCATGGCCAATGACAGCCGCTTTGGCCTCGCAGCTGCGGTGATGTCGGATGATCTTGCCCGATGTGAGCGCGTCGCCCGCGCTTTCCGCGCCGGCATCGTCTGGGTCAACTGCTCGCAGCCGACCTTCACCGAAGCGCCCTGGGGCGGCTACAAGCAATCTGGCATCGGCCGCGAACTGGGCCGCTGGGGGCTGGAAAACTATCTGGAGACCAAGCAGATCACCAGCTTCGACGCATCCGAAACCTGGGGCTGGTATCTGAAGTCCTGATCCCCAAGTTTTCGCTTTCGATCATGGCCCGGGCCCAGCGCCCGGGCTATTTTTTTTGCGCGCTTTCTTCCGCGCCCTCCATGAGACAGGGCCGTCTATAGGCCGCGATTTCATCGGCGTTGAACCGCACGGGCCTTCTTTGCTGCGTCTTCTTTCTCAATTCCCCAAAATACCACGGAAGCGACGTCCGCCTGGGCGGCCGCGAACGCGCGTGTTCCGGGCGCTTTTGTTCCGCAAACACAATCCCGGCTTGACGCATGTCGGATTCACTGTTTACATATAAATGAAACCTTCATGGGTGAGGGTTTGATGGGCCAGGTCCGGAGGGGGCCGCCATTGTCAAACTGGGAGGAAGTCATGGTGAAATTGCTGTCCGGCGTCTCCGCCGGAGTCGTCTCCTTGATGTTGCTGGGCGGGTTTGCTCAGGCCGCGGATCTGCCGGGAAAGTTCGACGGCGTCACGATCGACGCCAAGCTGATCGGCGGTCAGCAATATGAGGCGCTCTATGCGCGGATAGGCGAATGGGAGAAGGCGACCGGCGCCAAGGTAAACATTCTCTCGAAGAAGAACCACTTCGAACTCGACAAGGAAATCAAGTCGGACATCGCATCCAGCAGCGTGACCTGGTGCGTGGGCTCGAACCACTCGTCCTTCGCCCCGCAATATCCCGATATCTACACCGATCTCGGCGCATTGCTGCCGAAGGAAGAAATCGACGCCTTCGTGCCGGCCAATATCAAGGCCTCGACGCTCGACGGCAAGCTGGTGATGCTGCCGCGCGCGCAGTTCGACGTCTCGGCGCTCTATTACCAGAAGAGCCTTTATCAGGACGAAGCCAAGAAGAAGGCCTTCAAGGAAAAATATGGCCGTGACCTGACCCCGCCGGACACCTGGGCCGACCTCGCCGACCAGGCGGAATTCTTCGCGAGCCCGCCGGATTTCTACGGCACCCAGTTCGCCGGCAAGGAAGAGGCGATCAACGGTCGCTTCTACGAAATGCTGGTGGCCGAGGGCGGCCAGTATCTCGACGGCGAAGGCAAGCCGGCCTTCAATTCCGACGCCGGCGTGCGCGCGCTCGACTGGTTCGTGCGTATGTACAAGAACAAGGCGGTTCCAGCCGGCACGACCAACTATCTCTGGGACGATCTCGGCCAGGGCTTCGCCTCGGGCACTGTGGCGCTCAATCTCGATTGGCCGGGCTGGGCGACTTTCTTCAACGATCCCAAGTCCTCCAAGGTCGCCGGCAATGTCGGCGTGAAGGTTCAGCCGATGGGTTCGGCCGGCATCCGCACCGGCTGGTCGGGTCATCACGGCTTCTCGGTGACCGAATCCTGCGCCAACAAGGATGCGGCCGCCTCGCTCGTCTGGTTCCTGACCAATGAGGACAGCCAGAAGCTCGAAGCCGCCGCAGGCCCGCTGCCGACCCGCACCGCCGTCTGGGAATGGGATGTAGCCGAGGCCGCGAGCGATCCCTACAAGAAGGAAGTGCTGACCGCTTTCCAGGAAGCCGCCAAGCACGCTTTCCCGGTGCCGCAGACCGCGCAGTGGATCGAGATCTCCAACGCCGTCTATCCGGAGCTTCAGGCCGCCATTCTCGGCGACAAGACCTCCAAGCAGGCGCTGGACGACGCCGCCGCCAAGGCGGTGGCCATCCTCGAAGACGCCGGCGCTCTCTGAGCGTTTCCGACATGGGCGCGACCGCTTCCCGCGGTCGCGCCTCTCCCTTGTTATCACGCATATCGGCCGGAGCCCTCGCATGAGAGGTTTTAAACTTTCGGCGCCCGTTCTTCTGCTGCTGCCGGCCGTAATCGTGCTGGCGGCCGTGGTGATCGCGCCCCTGATTTTGTCCTTCTATTCGAGCTTCACACCGTTCCGGCTGACCAAGCCGGAGACATTCTGGGTGTTCATCGGCCTGCGCAATTATGCGCGGCTGCTGGCCGATCTCGAATTCTGGACGGCTTTCGGCCGCACCGTGCTGTTGCTCACCGTGGCGCTCAATCTCGAAATGCTGCTCGGCCTCGGACTGGCGATGCTGGTGGAAAAGGCCGTCTCCGGCCAGCGCATCCTGCGCACGCTGATGATGCTGCCGATGATGTTTTCGCCGCTGCTCGTCGGCTTCCAGTTCAAATTCATGTTCAACGACAATGTCGGCCTGGTGAACAACGCTTTGCAATCGCTGGGCCTGACCGACCAGGCCATTCCCTGGCTGATCGACGGCCAACTCGCCTTCTTCTCGATCGTGGTCGCGGAAGTCTGGTCGTCCACCTCCGTCTTTGCAATCCTCATCCTGGCGGGCCTGCTCGCCATGCCGAAGGAGCCGATCGAGGCGGCCAAAGTCGACGGCTGCACGCCCTGGCAGACCTTCCGCTATGTCACCTGGCCCTTCGTGATGCCCTTCGCCTTCATCGCCATGACCATCCGCTCGCTCGATGTGGCGCGCGCCTATGACATCGTCAAGATCATGACCGATGGCGGCCCCGCCAAGCGCACCGAGCTTCTCTGGACGCTGGTCTCACGCACGGCCTATGCCGACGCCAAGATGGGGATGGCCAACGCCATGGCCTATTTCTCGATCCTGCTGTCGATCGTCTTCACGGTCTATTTTTACAAGAAACTCGCGCTTGCCCGCGCCCAGGTCGGGACGGAGTGGTGATCATGGACGTCAATTCAAGCCACCGCATCCGCCGTCGGCTCCTCAAGGCCGGGCATCTCATCGGCCTGTTCCTGGCGATGATGGTCATCTGCCTGCCCGGCTTCTGGATCGTGCTGTCGTCGCTCCGCCCGACTGTTGAAATCATGGCAAAGCCGCCGGTCTGGATCCCCAGCGAAATCTCCTTCGACGCCTATGTCGCGATGTTCTCAGGCGTCGGCAAAGGCGGCATTCCGGTCATCGAGTATTTCCGCAATTCGCTGATCATCTCGATCACCTCCACGGTGATCGCGCTCGCCATCGGCATGTCCGGCGGTTACGCCTTCGCCCGCTTCTCCTTCAAGGGCAAGGCCGGCTGGTTTCTCGGACTGATGCTGACCCGCACCGTTCCGGGCATCGCGCTGTCGCTGCCGCTGTTCTTCGTCTACGCCAAGCTTGGCCTTCTCGACACGCATATGGGCCTGATCCTCGCTTATGTGGCGCTCAACGTGCCCTTCACGATCTGGCTGATCGACGGCTTCTTCCGGCAGGTGCCGAAAGACCTCGCCGAAGCCGCCCAGATCGACGGCTGCACGCGCTGGCAGGCCTTCTGGCAGGTCGAGTTTCCGCTCGCCGGACCCGGCATCGCGTCCGCCGGCATCTTCGCCTTTCTCACCTCCTGGAACGAGTTCGCGCTGGCGTCGAACCTCACCCGCTCGGTCAATTCCAAGACCCTGCCGGTCGGGCTGCTCGATTACACGGCGGAATTCACCATCGACTGGCGCGGCATGTGCGCGCTGGCCGTGGTGATGATCCTGCCTGCGCTCGCGCTCACCTTCGCCGTCCAGAAACATCTCGTCTCCGGCCTGACATCCGGCGCGGTCAAAGGGTAAATCATGGCTCCCGTCACACTCAGAAACCTCGTCAAGCGCTACGGCGCCTTTGAAATCGTCCATGGCATCAATCTCGATGTCGCCGATCGCGAATTCATCGCGCTGGTCGGCCCCTCCGGCTGCGGCAAGTCGACGACGCTGCGCATGATCGCCGGTCTGGAAGACATTTCCGGCGGCGAGATCGAAATCGGCGGCAGAGTGGTCAACGACCTGCCGCCGCGCGCCCGCAACATCTCCATGGTGTTCCAGTCCTATGCGCTCTATCCGCATATGACGGTGGCGGAGAATATGGGCTTTTCGCTCAAGATCGCCGGCGCTTCCAAGGATGAGATCGCCGCCCGCGTCGCCGACGCTGCCAAGACTCTCGATCTCGAACAACTCTTGGAGCGGCGGCCGGCGCAATTGTCTGGCGGCCAGCGCCAGCGCGTCGCCATGGGCCGCGCCATCGTGCGCCATCCCGAAGTCTTCCTGTTTGATGAGCCGCTGTCCAATCTGGACGCCAAGCTGCGCACGCAGATGCGCACCGAGATCAAGAAACTGCATGCAAAAGTGCAGTCGACGGTCATCTATGTAACCCATGACCAGGTGGAGGCAATGACGCTTGCCGACCGCATCGTCATCATGCGCGACGGCCGCATCGAGCAGGCGGGAACGCCCGAAGACGTGTTCAAGCGCCCCGCCAGCCGCTTCGTCGCCGGCTTCATTGGCTCGCCGCCAATGAATCTCGTCGAGGCGACGGTGGATCAGGGCCGGCTCGTCTTCGCCAATGGCGATGCGCTGCCCATTCCGCAGGCCTTCCGCGACCGGCTGCGACCAGGACAGAAAGTGGTGTTCGGCATCCGACCTGACGATTTCTACCCCGCCGGCCATGGCCTGCATTCGGGCGAAGCCCATGAAGTCGCGGCTCTCGATCTGCCGGTGTCGATCACCGAGCCGCTCGGCAACGAGACCCTGGTCTTCGTGACCTTCGCCGGCAAGGAATGGGTGGCGCGCATGCTCAATCCGCGCACGCTGAAATCCGGCGAAGTGATCGCCATGAGCGTGGATCTTTCGCAGGCGCATCTGTTCGACGCCGTAACAGGCGCGAGCCTGAGGGTCTGAACCATGGCGAAAATCGAAAAAGTCGAACTGCTGATGGTCGACCTCGCGCCGAAAGTGAAGCGCACCGATGCGATCCAGAGCTTCGTTAGCCAGGAAACGCCTGTAGTCATCGTCACCGACAGCGATGGCGCGACCGGCGCGGGCTATAGTTACACGATCGGCACCGGCGGCTCCTCGGTGATGCGGCTGCTCGCCGATCATCTCGCGCCGCGCATCATCGGCCAGGACGCCGACCGGATCGAGGCGATCTGGCGCGATCTGGAATTCTACACCCATGCCACCACGATCGGCGCGATCACCGCCATTGCGCTTGCAGCCATCGACACGGCGCTCTGGGATCTGCGCGCCCGGAAGATGGGCTGCCGCTCTGGAAACTCGCCGGCGGCGCTTCCGATCGCCGGCCGCTCTACACCACCGAAGGCGGCTGGCTGCATATCGACAAGCAGGCGCTGATCGAAGATGCTCTGGCCGCGCGCGAAAAAGGTTTCACTGGCTCCAAGGTCAAGATCGGCAAGCCCCGCGCCGCCGAGGATGTCGAGCGGTTGGAAGCCATGCGCGCCGCCCTCGGCGACGGCTATGAGATCATGACGGACGCCAATCAGGGTTTTGGGCTCGACGAAGCCATCCGGCGTTCGGGTCGCTTCGCCGATCTCGATCTCGCCTGGATCGAGGAGCCCCTGGCCGCTGACGATATCGACGGCCATGTCAGGCTGTCCGCCTCGACCTCGACGCCGATCGCCATCGGTGAATCGCTCTACTCCATCCGGCATTTCCGCGAATATATGCAGCGGGGCGCCTGCTCGATCGTCCAGGTCGATGTCGGACGCATCGGCGGCATCACGCCCTGGCTCAAGGTCGCGCATGCGGCGGAAGCCTATAATATCCCGATCTGTCCGCATTTTCTGATGGAACTGCATGTCAGCCTCGCTTGCGCCGTTCCGAACGGCAAATATGTCGAGTATATTCCCCAACTCGACGAGATCACCGGCGAGAAGATGAAGATCGAAAGCGGCATGGCGATCGCGCCCTCCGCGCCGGGCCTCGGGATCGACTGGGACTGGCAGGAAATCCGCCGCCGGGCGATCCCGGACTTCAATCGCGTTATTGCCTGAGGGAGGACAGCATGCAGCGGATGGGAATGGTGATCGGCCTCAACGCCGATAAGATCGAGGAGTACAAGCGTCTGCATGCCGCGGTCTGGCCCGATGTCCTCAGGATGATCAGCCAATGCCACATCCGCAACTATTCTATCTTCCTCAAGGAGCCGGAAAACCTGCTCTTCTCCTATTTCGAATATCATGGGGAGGATTTCGACGCCGACATGAAGATCATGGCCGCCGATCCGGTGACGCAGGATTGGTGGGCCGTCTGCATGCCCTGCCAGAAGCCGCTTGAGACGCGGAAAGAGGGGGAATGGTGGGCCTCGATGGAGGAAGTCTTTCACCACGCCTGAGCTTTTCCAGCACCACTACGACACGAGCCCGCCGCTTTCCGGCGGGTTTTTTGTTGCCCTTACCGCCCGGGACCAGAACCCGCGCTGCATCATCCATTGACACGCGCTAAAATTATGTCTACTGACGATTTATATATTTCGTCACACGTAATTCGAAAGACGTCAGTCGTGATTGATACGCCAGAGCTTGCAGCCGATGTTTCGAAGAACGAAACCGTCACCCGCATCCTTGATGCGGCGGAGCGGCTGTTTCGCCATTACGGCTACGCCAAGACCAATGTGGCGGATATCGCCCGCGATCTCGGCATGTCGCCGGCCAATATCTACCGGTTCTTCACCTCCAAGGTTGAGATCCACCAAGCGATCTGCGGGCGGATGCTGATGGGCTCACACGACATGGCGCGACAGATCCTGTCCCAGCCGATCAGCGCCACCGAGCGCCTGCGGCAATGGGGGCATGCGCAACACCGCATGACTGTCGAGACCATGCTCGACGAAGAGAAAGTGCATGAAATGGTGGTCGTGGCGCTGGAGCGCGACTGGCATGTCATCGACCAGCACATCAATCGCCTGCACGTACTTCTGACTGAAGCGATCCGCCAGGGTATCGAAGCCGGGGAATTTCGCGATCAGGATCCCGAGATCGCCGCGCGCTGCTTTGGCGGAGCGACCGTCGTGCTTTGCCATCCGCAGATGGTGGCGCAATGCATGGCCAAGACCAACCGGGCGACGCCCGAACAGCTCATCGAATTCGCGCTTGCCGCGCTCAAGTAACGACCGGAGGCATCCATGACCACGCTGAACCGCATGCGCATCAGGACATCTGTTCTTCTCGCCGGTCTCGCGATCGGTTCCCTCGCTCTCGTCGGCTGCACCGAGGAGAAGGCTGAGGCACCGGCTGCAGTGATCCGACCGGTCAAAGTGGTGGAGATCGCACCAGCTGCAGCCACACGCACACTCTCCTATTCCGGTTCAGTCAAATCCCGCACCGAAATGAACCTCGGTTTCCGCGTCGCAGGCAAGGTGATCGAGCGCAAGGTGGATATCGGCGATCGGGTGAAGAAGGGCGACGTGCTCGCCCGTCTCGATCCGACCGATTATCAGCTCGCAGTGCAATCGGCTGAGGCTGATTTGCGCTCTGCGCAAAAGGCGTTGGAGACCGCCGACCTGGCCAATCGCCGCGCCAGGACGCTGTTTGCCAAGAACGCCGTTCCCAAGGCGCAACTCGAACAGGCGCAATTGAGTTATGATCAGGCCGCAGCGACCAGAACAGCGGCGCAATCGGCGCTCGAACAGGCCCAGAACCAGCTTGCCTATGCCGAATTGGCGTCGGACCGCGATGGCATCGTCTCTGCGGTCAATGCCGATCGCGGCCAGGTCGTCAGCGCCGGCTCGCCCGTTCTCACCGTCGTCGCCGACGACGAAAAGGAAGTACAGATCGCCGTTCCCGAGACCGAGATTTCCGAATTCCGCCCAGGGAAAACAGTCAAGGCGCGCTTCTGGGCCGACGACGCGCTGACGTTGACGGGCCAGGTGCGCGAAGTCTCCGGCAGCGCCGATCCGCAGTCGCGCACCTTCTCCGTCCGCATCAGCCTGCCGGCCAATGACCGGGTGCTGATCGGCATGACCGCCATGATCGAAGCGGAGGCAAAGGCGGAAACGGCAGCCTATGCCGTGCCTCTGACCGCACTCGCTGAAAAGGATGGCGCCAAGATCGTCTGGACGGTCGATCCCGCCAAGGCGACCGTGCATGCGCGCGCCGTCGAAGTGGCCGGATTTACTGATGACGGCGTCGGCGTGACTTCGGGCCTGAAGGCAGGCGACCTCGTGGTCGCGGCGGGCACCCAGTTCATGCGCGAAAATCTGATCGTAAAGCTTCCCGATGTCGGGGCGCTGGCTGAAAACATCCTCAACTGATCCTGATATCCAGACGGAGCCCGGCCATGCAGACGACATCCCCTGAGAAGGAAAAGTTCAACCTGTCGCGCTGGGCCATCGGCCATCCGAGCATAGCGCGCTTTCTGTTCGGCCTCATTCTGCTGACCGGCGTATTCGGCCTCTTGAACATGGGGCAGAAGGAAGATCCCGACTTCACCTTTCGGGTGATGGTCGTCCAGGCTGTGTGGCCGGGCGCATCGATCCAGGACATGCAGGATCAGGTCGTCAACAAGATCGAGCGCAAGCTGCAGGAAACCCCGCATCTCGACTGGGTCAAATCCTACACCCGCGCCGGCAGCGCTATCATCACCCTGCAGATCAAGGGCGACACCACCGGCGAGGACGTCGCTGAGTCCTTCTATCAGGCGCGCAAGAAAGTCGGCGACATCGCCAATGAATTGCCGTCGGGATTGCTCGGCCCCTATTTCAACGACGAATTCGGCGACACCTATGTCACACTGCATTCCCTGAGCGGCGACGGCTATTCCTACCCGGAGCTGAAGGCTTTCGCCATCCAGGCCCGCGACATGCTGTTGACCACGCCCGGCGTCGAAAAGGCGGTCATCCTCGGCGACCAGCCTGAGAAGATCTATATCGACATCTCCTCCCAAGCACTCGCGGAACGCGGACTGACGCTCACCAATATCCAGAATGCGCTGAAAGGCCAGAATGGCGTCGATCCCTCCGGCTCCGTCGACACCGGCCTGAGATCGGTGCGAATTTCCGTCGATGGCGCGGTGGATCGCGTCGCCGCCATCCGTGAACTGCGCCTCCGCGCGGGCAGCGAGGTGACCCGCCTCGGCGACATCGCCACCGTCTATCAAGGGCTCGAAGACCCCGTCCAGCGCAAGTTCCGCTTCAACGGCGCCGACAGCGTCCAGGTCGGCGTGGTGATGAGCAAGGGCTTCAAGGTCACCGATGTCGGAGCCAAGATCGAGGAGACCTATCAACGGTTCGCGGCATCGCTGCCCTATGGCGTCAAGGTCGACCAGATCGCCAATCAGCCGCATGTGGTGACCGAAGCCGTCGGCGAATTCATGAAGGCGCTGGGCGAAGCGTTGGTGATCGTGCTGATCGTCTCCTTCCTGTCGATCGGCTGGCGCTCGGGCATCGTCATCGCCATCACCATTCCCTTGGTGCTGGCCGCGACTTTCGCCATCATGCATCAGCTCGGCATCGATCTTCAGCGCATCTCGTTGGGCGCGCTGATCATTGCGCTCGGCCTTCTGGTCGACGACGCGATGATCGTCGTGGAGTTGATGGAGCGCAAGCTGGAGGAAGGCCTGCCGAAACTCGAGGCCGCGAGCTTCGCTTATTCCTCCACCGCTTTTCCCATGCTCACGGGCACATTGATCACCACCGCCGGCTTCATTCCCGTGGGTTTTGCGGAATCCACCGCCGGCGAATATGTGCGCTCGCTCTTCTACGTCGTCGGCATCGCGCTGGTGCTCTCCTGGTTCGTCGCCGTCTATTTCACGCCCTGGCTCGGGCACATGATCCTCAAGCAGCGGGCGCATGCCGGCGAGCATAAAGATGTGTTCGACACCCGCTTTTATCGCGGACTCCACCACACGGTCGCCTGGGCTGTGCGTTACAAGACGATCGTGCTGACGCTGACTCTTCTCACGTTCGGCGCAAGCCTTTGGGCGTTCCAGTTCATTCCAAAGAACTTTTTCCCGCAATCGTCGCGTCCGGAAATTCTCGTCGATCTCTGGCTGCCGGAGGGAACCAGCATCACGGAAGTGGAGCGCCAGGCGAAATTGCTCGAAGCCAAAATCGCCGACGACAAGGACAAGAAATTCGTCGCCACCTATATCGGCGAAGGCGCGCCGCGCTTCTTCCTGCCGCTCGATCAGCAATTGCGCAATCCTAATTACGCCCAGCTTCTGGTGATGGCGAATGACGAACCGGCCCGCGAAAGGCTGATCGTCAAGCTGCGCGGCATCCTCGCCAGCGACTTCCCCTCGATCCGCGGCAAGGTCGACCGTCTGTTCCTGGGTCCGCCGACCGGCTGGCCGGTGCAGATGCGGGTGATGGGTCCTGACAGAGCAGAGGTGCGCCGCATCGCAGATCAGGTCAAGGAACGCTTCATAGCCAATCCACAACTCGGCGCCGTGCATGACGACTGGCTGGAGCCTGTGACAGCCATGAAACTGGTCGTCGACCAGGACCGCGCCCGCGCCCTCGGCGTCACCTCGCAACGTATCCGCCAGATGTTGCAGGCGACGATGTCAGGCGCGCCGCTCGATGATTTCCGCGATGGCGAGGAAACCGTGTCGATCGTCGCCCGCGAGCCCGAAGCCAATCGCAAGCTGCTGTCGGCGGTGCAGAGCATCTCTATTCCCACCGATCTCGGAACCTTCGTGCCGCTATCGCAGATCGCCAAGGTGGAGCCTGTCATCGAACAGGGCATCGAATGGCGCCGCGACCGCCTGCCGACGATCACCGTGCGCGCCACGCTGCCCGACGACGTCCAGGCCAACGACGTGGTGACGGCCATGTATGCCGGCATGACCGATCTCCGCGCCGCGCTGCCGGCGGGCTATCGGGTCGAAATCCAGGGCGGGCCTGAGGATTCCGCCGAAAGCCAGGCCTCGATCGCCGCCAAGGCGCCGATCATGCTCGCCATCATCGTGGTGTTGCTGATGATCCAGCTGCAGCATTTCGGCAAGGCGATGCTGGTGCTCGCGACCGGTCCCCTGGGCATCATCGGCGCCGCCGCCGCGCTTTTGATCAGCGGCGCGCCGTTCGGCTTCGTCGCCATCCTCGGCGTCATCGCCCTGCTCGGCATCATCATCCGCAATTCGATCATTCTTGTTGACCAGATCGACCAGGATATCGCGGCCGGCATGGAGCGATCCGAAGCGATTATTGGCGCCGCCGTCAGGCGTTTCCGGCCGATCACGCTGACCGCGCTCACCGCCGTGCTGGCGCTGATCCCGATCTCACGCGGCGTCTTCTGGGGACCGCTCGCCTTTGCGATGATGGGCGGCATCCTTGTCGCCACGCTTCTGACCATCTTCGTGCTGCCCGCCGGCTATGCGCTATTCTTCGGCCGAGCGAAGAAGGAGGACGGAACTAAAGATGCGACCAAGAATGATGTGGTGACTGAGCTGGATCACCATCGGCCTGAACCGCTGCCGCAAGCGGCGGAATGATGCGGCGCCCTGGGGCGATCTGAAGAGTTCAGGTCGCCCTTAAAATTGCAAGAAACTATTTTTATACCACAATCAAATAATTCCGCTTCCGACCCTCTTCCGGTCGGCTGGATTGACGAAAGTCATGGCGCTGGTGGATTGACCCGTGTCTTGTCGCCCGCATTCGTCCACCTGCATTTCAGGACTGACCATGCAAAACTTTTCGGTTTCCTCAAGACTCTACGCCCTTGTGACGCTCGCCTTTCTCGTGCTCGCCGGCGTCTTCTATTTCAGCCTGACGACGACGGACGCCCAAATGATGGCGGACCGGCGGATGCTGCTATCGTCCATCGACGACAACGCCATGGCCATCGCCAAGGCGGCTCATGCGCTGGAAACGGCGGGCAAACTGACACGCGACCAGGCCCAGACCCGCGCCATGGAGAACATTGGCGCGCTGCGCTATGGCGAAAACGGCTATGTGTGGATCAACGATCTCGACCAGACGATGATCATGCACCCGACCAAGCCGGAACTGAACGGCAAGGATGTCAGCGGCATGAAAGACCCGACCGGTCTTGCCGTGTTCACCGAATTCACGCGGGTGGCCCGCGACGAGAAGTCCGGCTTCGTCACCTATCAATGGCCCAAACCCGGCGAGGCCGAGCCCGCCGAAAAACTGTCGCATGTCACCCTGTTCGAACCCTGGGGCTGGGTCATCGGCACGGGCGTCTATGTCGACGATCTCCATGCCCGCCGTTGGGAGATCGGCCGTCAGCAGGGGCTGGTCAGCATCATCGGCATGATCATCCTGCAGGGCTTTGCCTTCACCGTCATCCGCAGCGTTATCGCGCCAATGAAATCGCTGATGCGCTCCATGCAGCGCATCGCATCGGAAGAGTTTGACGCGCCGATCAGCGGCGCGAAGGATCGCAGCGAATTCGGCGACATGTCGCGGGCGCTGGAAACGCTGCGCGATTCCGTCAGCGCCCGCGTCCAGGACAGGTTGCGCAAGATCGCCGAGCAGAATGACCGGATCGAGGACGAAAAGCGCGCCCGCGAAGAACTGATGCAGACGGAAGCCGGAGAATTGAAGCAGGTGGTCGATGAACTCGGCGCCGGCCTCGAACGGCTTGCGGCCTGCGACATGCGGGTGACGATCGACCACGCTTTCGCGCCGCGTTTCGAGCCGCTTCGGCATTATTTCAACAATTCGATCGCCACCTTCCAGCGCGCGCTCGAACAGGTGCTGGCCAAGACCGCGCAGGTCTCCGGCAATGCCGAGGAGATGAAGGATTCGGCCGGCAACCTCGCCAAGCGCACGGAACAGCAGGCGGCGGCGCTGGAGCAGACCTCCGCTTCGCTCGACGAGGTGACATCGACGGTCAAGTCTTCGGCGGAACGCGCCTCCGAGACCCGCATGCTGGTGGGCGATGCGCGCGCCTGCGCCCAGACGTCCCAGGATGTGGTGACTGAAGCTGTCGACGCCATGCGCCGGATCGAGGACTCGTCTGGCAAGATCGGCCAGATCATCGCCGTGATCGACCAGATCGCCTTTCAGACCAATCTTCTCGCACTGAACGCCGGCGTCGAAGCCGCCCGCGCCGGCGACGCCGGCAAGGGTTTCGCGGTGGTCGCCCAGGAGGTGCGGGAACTGGCGCAACGTTCGGCGCAGGCGGCCAAGGAAATCTCCGCGCTCATCAAGAGTTCGAGCGAACAGGTCTCCTCCGGCGTCCGTCTCGTGGACGAGACCGGCCAGGCGTTGACGCGCATCGCCGCCTTCGTCAACGATATCGATCTCAAGATCAACGCCATCGACACCGCCTCGCGCGAACAGTCGATCGGGCTGCAGGAAATCTCAGCAGCGGTGAATTCGATCGACCAGATGACCCAGCAGAATGCCGCCATGGTGGAGGAGACGACCGCGATCAGCCATTCGCTGGCGCAGGATTCGACCGGGCTTTCGGAACTGGTGGGACAATTCAAGCTCAACCGCCAAGCCGATGCCCGTGAACTCGGAATCGCCTGGGAACAGCGGCGAGCAGCCTGAGATAGGCAAGAGAAAAGCCGCGCGTCACAAGGCGCGCGGCTTCATATGTCATGCTGAGATCAATCTCTAACTGTTGGCTTCCGCCGCGCGACGGTCGCGCTTCAGGAAATCCCGGATGCGGTCGACCGCGACACTGTCTTCCGTGCCATAGGGAAGCAGATATTTCAGCCGGGCATCCGAGCCGATCAACAGGAGCGACGTCGTATGGCTCATGTGATAGTCGCCATTCTTGCTCGCCGATTTCGAGGCATGGATCATCCAGCCATCGACCACCTTCTGGATCTCCCTGGGATCGCCTGTTACCCCGGTGATGCGGTTGGTGAACGCGTTGACATAGCCATGCAGCAATTGCTGGGTGTCGCGCTCGGGATCGATGGTGATGAAATAGACCTGTAGACCCGCCCCTTCCGGACCCAGTTTCTTCAACCAGACCGAGACGTCGTACAGCGTGGTCGGGCAGACTTCCGGGCAATGCGTATAGCCGAAATAGACGAGCGAGGGCCGTCCCCGGAACATCTTTTCCGTCACCGTCTCGCCGCGATCATTGATCAGCGTGAAGGTTTCGCGGAACGGGCCTGGCCTGTAATCATCCGCCGCCACCCAGGCGATGATGCCGATCAGCGCTGACATGAACAGGCCGATGACGGCCAGAACCACGATCAGGAAGGGATTGGTCTTGGTCATTGCGCGTGATCCTGATGGCCTCCGGTGGCGCCATGGTCATGCTCGCCGCCATCGACCACCACCGTGCCTTCGAAACTGGCGAACAGCGCCAGTTTCGCGACGTCGAAATTCTTCTCGGCATCGATGACCTTGGCCGCCAAAGCCTCGGCGTCCGGCTTGGAGATGCCAGCCTTTTCAAGCGCATCCGCCTGTTTGAGACTATCGCCGCTGCAGATCTGGATCGCCCAGCCGTCGCCCTTCTTCTTGAGAAGCGCGCGACCGCCGCGATCCTGTTGCGCCCAGCCGGCGACAGCCCAATCGCCCTCAACCACCACAGGTTCGACGGACAGGGGCGTGTCAGGGGTTTCGAACATCGCCTTCATGATCGCCGGAATGTCCTGTGCGGGATCGCCGGAGGCGGCCTGCATCTGATGGGCGGAATGATCATGATGGGCGTTTGCATCCGCCTGAGCATGCTGATGCGCCATATGATCATGGCCGCCATCGTGATCGGCATGGGCGGGCGGATCGCCAGCCGGCGCGCCAACAACGAAGTCGACATCGACAGCGCCGGCTTTTTCGAAATAGAGCGTCGCCTTGACGCGCTCGCCTTCCTTGAAGGGCTGGGCGACATTCATGAACATCACATGGAAGGCGCCGGGCTTCAATTCGAGAACGCCATGGGCGGGAATTTCGGCGCCGTCGGACATTTCCTGCATGGTCATGACGTCGTCGCCCATCTGCATCTCGTGCAATTGCGAAGATTCGGCGCGGGGCGTGGTGACGCGAAGCAGCCGGTCCGCCGCGCCGTGATTGACGATCTTCAGGTAACCGCCGCCAACGACAGCGCCCGGCAACATGGCGCGGGAATAGGGATGATCGATCTCGAGCTGGCCCAGTTTGTATTCATGGGCGAGAGCCGGCGCTGCGGCGAACAAAGCGGCCATCAGCGCGGCGCGAATGAGTGACTTTTTCATGGTGACGATCCTATGCGTAAATTCTGTGAACCGGAGCGAGCAGGACAGGCTTAAAACCGGACGCTCGCATTGACAGGCCGGCTCCACCCTTGTCGGGCGCAAGCGGCCGAGCCCTCAGACACAGGGAGAGGCGCGCGGCGCGCCACGATAGGACAGGACGTCGAGAGGCGGGCCTTCCCGCCCATTCCCAGCTGGAAAGGCAAGTGCCGTGCGGATGACGGCGGCATGGACATCGGACGGCGCCGGAAGCAGGCAAGCCGCCGACAGCCGGCAGGCTTCGCACATCCCATTTCCGACAGCGCCTTTCTTGACGCCCTCTTCAGACGAAGACAGGCACATGGCGGCGATTTCGCCGTCCGGGAGAACCGAAACGTCGTATCCGAATGCTTGCGCCGCAAACACCGGCTGATGCGCAAAGCCGATCATCGCAATGGCCAGCGCGCAGACAAGGCGCAGGGTCATCACGACGTTTCGAAGGTCTTTGCGGGGCCGAAAACGGGTCATGCGCCCTCTCTATTTGCTTTTCGGCAAGCCGGCAATGCGGCAAATTTGTGCGCCACACAGCATGCTGATCAGCGTGAATTCCGTCAATGCGCGGCATGCGCGGCCCGCATCGCCGAAATGTTTTCCGGCTCGATCCGCCAAGGTGGCTGGTTCGAGGCGAAGCGGGCGCGGAGATACTGAGCCAATTCACCGATCTGCCGATCCGACAGACTGCCGGCAAAGGACGGCATAGCCATGGGCTGCCCGTCGGCGTCCAGCCGCTCCTTCAATCCGGCTGGCGCCGGCGCGCCATGCAGGATCGCCTGCAGCACATTGTCGGGGCCTCCGCTCAGAAGGTTGGTGTTGAGGGCCAGGCTCGTCAATGCTCCATCGCCCTCGTGGCAAGAAGAACACGCGCCGTCGAACAGGCGCTGGCCTTCCGGAAAAGCTAGCGCCGCCGCGCTTTCCGCCGCTGCGGCGCGATCAAGCGCCTGGCGCTTGGCGCTCGCAACGTCTTGTGCGGAAGGCTCAGGCGCCATGCTCGACAGATAGGTCGCCATCGCCTCGATATCCTTGTCCGGCAATGCCGAGAGCGAGGCGACGACCTGCGCCATAGGCCCGCCGGCGCCGCCATGATCATCGGAATGACCGCGGCGGAGATAGTCATAGAGCGCAGCCTTGGTCCAGGGAACGGCGCCCTCGCCCGGGCCATTGATTGCCGGCGCCGCCCAGCCATCGGCAAAGCCGCCGGCGAGATGGGCATCGCCGCTGCGCTCGGCGCCCAGCATATTGCGGTCCGTATGGCAGGCGGAGCAATGGCCCAGTCCTTCGACCAGATAAGCGCCCCGGTTCCAGGCTTCGCCCTTGGCGGGGTCATAGGCGACGGTCTTGGCGCCGAGAAACAACGTATTCCAGCCAGCCATCAATCCTCTGATATTAAAGGGCGGCTTCATCTCCGATTGGGCAGCAGGCTGATGCGCGGCCGGCGCGCTCATTACGAAAGCGTAGAGATCCTGAAGATCCTGATCGGATACACTGACAAAAGAGGTGTAGGGATGGGCGGGATAGAGATGAGACCCGTCTCGGCTGACGCCCTCGCGGACGGCGCGGGCAAAGGCGGGATAGGACCAGCCGCCGATGCCATGGGTCTCATCCGGAGAGATATTGGCGGCGCGCACCGTGCCGAACGGCGTCTCGAACGCCCGACCGCCGGCCAAGGCCGCGCCATCGGCGCCAGCATGACAGGTCGCACAGCCGCCGGCGGCGGCGACCAGACGGCCGCGCTCGACTGAAGCGGGACTGAACACGGCCGGATCGGGCCGTTGAATGGCCGCGATCGACGGCCGCCAGGGCGAAGCGGTCGCCAGTCCGAAGACGGCCAACCCCGCCAGCCCGGCGAAGCCGAAGCTGCGGCGGAACCAGGACATCCGCTTTTTGCCACCGTCGTTGCCGGAAGGAGGCAAGGCCTGCCGGCCCAGTCCGGCGAGTATCCGGTCGGGCGTCAACGGCAATTCGCGGAAGCGCAGGCCCGTGGCGTCATAGACCGCATTGACGATCGCCGCAGCGCTCGGAACGGATGCGGATTCGCCGACGCCCATTGGCGGCTCGTCCGGACGCGGGATCATCAGCACATCGATATCGGGCGTCTCCTCGAATGTGAGGATCGGATAGCCGCCCCATTCCAGGCTCTCGACGCCGGTCTCGGTGAACGTCACCTTTTCTTTCAGCACGCGGCTGACGGACTGGATGACATTGCCGTGGATCTGATGGCGAACGCCGTCCGGATTGATCATCAGGCCGGAATCCTGGCCCACCGTCACCCGCGTCACGGTCACCTGACCGGTGCGCTTGTTGACGGCGACATCGGCCACCCAGGCCGACCAGGCCGCTGGTGTTCCAGGAAACTTTCCGTGAACGTAAAGGGCGTAGGCAAAGCCTCGGCCATAGAGCAGGTCGCCCTCTCCGCCTTCGCTGCCCCAGCGGGTGCGAGGTTTCCACTTGGCTTTTTCCGCTACGGCGCGCACCAGATCGATTGCCCTGGGATCGGTCAGATAGCGGAGCCGGTATTCGACGGGATCGACGCCAGCGGCGGCGGCGAGTTCGTCGAAAAAGCTTTCATGCGCGAAGGAATTCGGCATGGCGGAGACGCCGCGAAACCAGGAGGCCCGCGCGATCGGCGGCATGTCATGCACGGCGATGCGCATATTGCCGACAGCATAAGGCGGGATCGCCGTGCGGTCGCCCATTTCGACGGTGTCGTTGCCGGTCGTCTTGCCGGTCAGCACCAGCGCCAGCGTCGGGGCGAGATTGGAGGGATAGCGGGTCTCGAAATCATAGGCGATCGGACCGCCTTCGAGATCCAGGCCGCCGCGCACATCGATGACTTGCGCCGCACCCTTCGGCTCCCAGCCATGTTCCTGCTCACGCGTCAACTGCACGCGGACAGGACGCCCCACGGCGCGCGACAGAAGTGCTGCGTCAGCGGTCACGTCATCGGCGCAATTGCGGCCGTAACAGCCCGCCGCCTCATGGCGCTCCACCACGATCGCGTCCTCGGGCAAATCCATGAGGCGGGCAAGATCGCGGCGCATGAAATAGGGATTTTGCGTCCCGGACCAGACGGTGAGGCGTTCAGGAGTCCAGTCGGCCACGGCGCAGGACGGACCGATCGAGCCATGCATCTGATAGGGCCAGACATAGGTGCGGTCCATACGGGGCGAGGCGCCGTCGAGCGCCAGATCGACATCGCCGCTCTCCTTCAACAGCCGACGCGAGGCGGGATTGTCGCGCAGCGGCTGTTCCGGCGCGTTGAGATCCGGGCGTTTCGGCGGCTCACGCCATGTCAGTTTCAGCGCCTTGGCGATGGCTGCGGCCTGTTCCTCGCGTTCGGCGACGACGCCGACGAAATCGCCGACCACGACCACGGACACCAGACCCGGCATTTGGGCGACAGAGGCTTCATCAACGCCCAGCAGGCTCGCGCCGACGCCTTCGCCATGATCGAAGCCAACATAGGGCGGGCGGATGACGCGGCCATGCAGCATGTCCGGCAGCCTGACATCGTGCACATAGACCCAGTCGCCCGTCGCCTTGGCCGGAATATCATTGCGCGGCTGCGACTGGCCGACGATGCGGAATTCGGCTCCCGACTTCAAAGGCGCTATCGGGTCGATCTCGATCCGCTCGCGCCAGCCGAGGAGCAGCTCCGCATAGGAGTTTCGGCGGTCGCCATGGCTCAATACGCCCTCGGAAACTGAAATCTCCTCGGGCTCGACGCCCCATAGCTCCGCCGCCGCCTGCACTAGCCGGCGGCGCGCTGACGCTGCGGCCTGCCTGAGCGGGATCGCGGTGATCTGGATCGTTTCGCTGGCGATGGTGGGGCCTTGATCGGGGGCGGCGCTGGTCGCGCCCAGCACCATGCGCACGCTCTCGAACGCGACATCCAGTTCTTCGGCGATGATCTGGGCGAGCGCAGTGCGGATGCCGGTGCCGAGATCGACATGGCCGTTGAATCCGACCACCTCGCCCGCCGCCGTCATGGCGAGATAGATGTCAGGCTGGTTCGAGCCTCCCGGCCTGACCACCAGCAGCGCGTCGGACATGGCGAGATAGGCGTCCCGGCTGGCTTCGCGCGGCGCAGTCATGATGCTTCAGTCTCCGCAGTTTCAGGGGCATCCAATCGCGCACGGGCCAGCCTGACGGCCGCCAGGATTTCCATATGCGTTCCGCAGCGACAGAGATGGCGGCGGAGTGCCGTGCGAATTTCGGCTTCAGTCGGATCGGGATTGCGTGCCAGGAGCCCGACCGTCGCGATGATCATGCCGTTGAGGCAATAGCCGCATTGCGCGGCCTGCATGTCGATGAAGGCTTGCTGCACAGGATGCGGCTGCCCATTGCGCGACAGCCCCTCAAGCGTCGTCACCTCACGCTTTGCGACGGCCGCAAGCGGCGTCGCGCAGGATCGCACCGGCCGACCGTCGAGCAACACGGCGCAGGCGCCGCATTCGCCGAGACCGCAGCCGAATTTGGGGCCATTCAACCCGCAATCATTGCGCAAGACATAAATGAGCGGCGTGTCCACCGGCAGGGAAAACTCACGGGCATCGCCGTTGATTGTGAGCGTCAGCGGGGGTGAAGACATCGCGCACCCGCCTGTTCGGTGGGACATCGCGCGTAAATCCGGCCTTGATCCCGGCAAGGGATTGGGCTCAGGATTGCGGCGTTCCCCTTTTGGTTTTTTTCGATCGCATCCATCGCCGGGATGATAACAAGAAATCATTCGTGCGCAAATGAATTCTTGTCCTGTTCACGGCGAAGCGACGTCAGTCAGCAGAGCTTGCGGATCAGGCTGAGCAAGGTCGAGCGCTCCTCAACACTTAACGGCGCCAGCGTCTCTTCGGTGACAGTCTGCGCGGAGGCGAGATTGCGCTCCACCGCCTCATCGCCGGCCTCGGTCAAAGACAGGATCACACGGCGGCCATCCTCTGGATCCGGCGAGGTCGAGACATATCCACGCGCCACCAGCCGATCGATGACGCCTTTGGTCGTCGCCGCATCCATGGCGATCTCGCGCCCGAGCTGGTTCTGCGACGAGGGCTGGATTTCCCGGAGTTTGATGAGGGCAGACCATTGCATGGTGGTCAGCTTGTCGCCCATCCGCGCCGCAAAAATCGCGACATGGCGCTGATTTGCCTGCCGAAGCATAAAGCCGATCTGCTGATCAACGCGATAATCCACGGCCAGGGGCGCGGCGGAAATATCCGGTTTCGTCGACATTGGCGCTCCCATCTGAGGACAAGAAATCCTCGCTCCGTTTTCCCGGTTTAGCGACGGCGAGTTGATTGTCAATCGCACGACAATCGCGCTCTATCGGCAGACAGCATGAAAATGGCGCGAAACAGCGCTTGACAGCTTCGGCAAAGCAGACCTAGTTTGTTTGTATACAAATAAATTGAGCGCGCCGCTTTCAATTGGCGCCCGGGGGAATTTTCGATGGTCAAACAGCAAGTCGAAAGCGCCGTGAATGGAAAGATCCGCTGCGACGCCTGTCCGGTCATGTGCTACATCGCCGACGGTCGTTCCGGCGCCTGCGACCGCTACGCCAATGTCGGCGGCGAGCTCATCCGCGTTGATCCCCTGACCATTATCGAAAACACCATCGACGATGGCGGCAAGGTGGTGGCTTTCCTGCCCAACGAGCCCTCGGAAGAGTGGAATGGCGACCTCGTCCACGCCTCGACGCCCTTCGTCACCGCTGTCGGCGCAGGCACCACCTATCCCGATTACAAACCGGCCCCCTTCATTGTGTCGCAGACCCATGCTGGCGTCGATATGGTGACCGTGGTTACCGAAGGCATCTTCTCCTATTGCGGCGCCAAGATAAAGATCGACACCGATCGCTTCATCGGCCCCGAGACCGCCAAAGTGCTGGTGGATGGCGAACCCGTCGGCCATGTGACCACGGGCGAATATGGCTCGCAGATGCTGTCGATCGGCGGCGTGCATCATCTGACCGGCGGCTCCAAGAAAGAGGGCCGCGTCACCTGCGACACGATCCTGCGCCTCTGTAACCGCGAAAGCGTCGACCTCGTCATCGACGGCGGCGCGACGCTCCGGCTTACGGCCGGCTGTCCCCCCATCATCAATGGCGTCGAGGAAAGCCGCATGCGCGTGGGCTGCGGCTCCGCAACGATCGGCATGTTCGCCAAGCAGTGGAAGGACATGGTGGACGAGGTCGTGGTGGTCGACGACCATATCACCGGCGTCCTTTCTGAACATCAGGCAGGCAAACTTCTCGACGTCGCGCCCACCGGCATCAAGATCAAGGGCCGCCGTTCGACGCCGGGCCGCTATTTCCAGGTCGCAGAACCCGGCACCGGCTGGGGCGGCACCAATATTTCCGATCCGCTCGCCATTCTCGGCGATTTCGACCCCAAGGTCGCCTATCCCGGCCTGCGCCTGCTGATGGTCTCCACCACCGGCGAGCAATACGGCTACTACATCCTTGATGAAAACCTGCAGCCGGTTCTGCAGGACATCCTGCCCTCCGCAGTGCAGGAAACGGTCGAGATCGTCGCCGAAAACTGCGAACCGGCGATGACCTCGGTGCTGTTCATCGGCGGCGCCGGCGGCAGCCTGCGCGCGGGCGTCACCACCAATCCGGTGCGGCTGACGCGGTCGGTCAAAGATGCGCTGACCTATGTTTCGGTGGGCGGAGCGCCCGCTTATGTCTGGCCGGGCGGCGGCATCACCGTGATGGCCGACGTCACCAAGATGCCGACCAACAGTTTCGGCTATGTGCCGACGCCGGCCATTGTCGCGCCGATCGAATTCACCATGCGGCTCGAGGACTACCGGGCGCTGGGCGGCCATATGGACGCCGTCATTCCTGTAGAGCGCGCCGTCGAGCAGGCCGAGCGGCGGATCGCCTCGACCGAGGACAGCGTCTGGCCGATGGACGGCAAGAATTTCCGTTGGGGCGCCTGAAAGGCCAAAACATCATGCCGGGACCGTTAGCCGCCTATCTCGATGGACATCAGAACGGACGTCTGCATTTGCAGCACGGTCCGATCGATCTGGTGATCGGCGTCGATGGCGCGCATTCGCTGGAACTCGAAGCCTATCAGCGGGCGCATGCCTTCGCGCTTGCGCATCGCCGCTTCAAGACGGTTCTCGACGAACTCGTGGCGGAACTTCCCCTTCTCAAGTGCCAGGCTCTGCCAGATGGTGTTGAGCCTCAGGGCGCGGTCGCCAAGCGCATGTGGCGCGCTGTGATGCCTTTCGCCAGTGAATTCTTCATCACACCGATGGCTGCGGTGGCGGGCGCGGTGGCCGACGAAATCCTGGCTGCGATGATCTCAGGCTTTCCCGTCGAGAACCGCCCCAACCGCATCTATGTCAACAATGGCGGCGACATCGCGCTGCATCTGGAACAGGACGCGTCATTCCGGGTGAAGATTGCCCGCGAGGATGGCGCAGATCTCGGCGATTTCAGCGTGACCGCCGAACATCGCTGCCGGGGCGTCGCTACGTCTGGACGCGGTGGACGGTCGCTGTCCATGGGCATCGCCGATTCCGTGACCACGCTTTCCGAGAGTGCTGCGAGCGCTGACGCGGCAGCCACGATCATCGCCAACGCCGTCGATCTTCCTGGTCACCCCGCCGTTTTCAGGGCGCCCGCAGACACTGTCGTCGACGACAGCGATCTCGGCGCGCGTCTGGTGACGACGGGCGTCGGCGCGCTCACAAATCAGGACATTACGTTCGCGCTCGACAAAGGCGAGGCGATGGCTGAAAACCTTCGCTCACGGACTCTCGTCGAGCGGTCGGCATTGTTTCTCGGCCACCATGGCCGACTCGTTGCGCCGCCCCACCCTTCTGCCCCGCACATCCCCATTCCGGAGGAAAAACTCTATGCCTGAACCCAAAGTGCGCAAGATCGCCACCATCGTCGAAGACGTCTTCCACGAGGGCGGCCCGGTTTCGGAAACGCCGCTCAAGCGCGGCGCGGTCATGGCCGTGATCGAGAATCCTTTCGCCGGCCGTTATGAGCCGGAGATTGCGGGCTTCATGAAGGATCTCGAGCCGCTTGGTCTCGAGATGGCGCGCAAGCTGATCGATTGTCTCGGCGGCGACGTCAATGATATCGAGGCCTATGGCAAGGGCGCGATCGTCGGCCAGGGCGGAGAATTGGAACATGGCGCGCTTTGGCATGTGCCGGGCGGCTACGCCATGCGCGAAGCGCTCGGCGACGCCAAGGCCATTGTGCCCTCGACCAAGAAAGTCGGCGGCCCGGGAACCCGGCTTGACGTGCCTGTGACCCATATCAACGCCTCCTATGTGCGCAGCCATTTCGACGCCATGGAAGTTGGCGTGTCGGATGCGCCGCGCGCCAATGAGATCGTGCTCTGCCTTGTCATGACCACCGGCGCCCGCATCCATGCCCGCGTCGGCGGCTTGAAGGCTGAGGACATCAAGGGCGAGGACGGACTGCGGTGAAGGCCGAAATCCGGAAAATCGCTGTCTTCGTCGAGGAGTTGCGCCAGGAAATGGGCCGCGAGATCACCCCTCCGACCCGCAAGGTCGCGGCGGTGGGGGTGATCCGCAACCCCTTCGCGGGCCGCTATGTCGAGGATCTGACCGACCTGATCGACATCGGCGCAGAACTGGGCGATCTCCTCGGCCGGCGCTGCGTCGAAGCGTTGGGCATCGAGCCGGGCGCCGTCGAAAGTTACGGCAAGGCGGCGATGGTGGGCGAGGACGGCGAACTCGAACATGCCGCCGCCATCCTCCATCCCGCTTTGGGCAAGCCGCTTCGCGCCGCCGTCGAAAAGGGCGCGGCTCTGGTGCCCTCGTCCAAGAAGCGTGGCGGCCCGGGGCAGACGCTCGACATTCCCTTGGGACACAAGGATGCCGCTTATGTGCGCTCGCATTTCGATGGCATGGATATCAGGCTCGCCGATAGTCCGAGAGCCGGAGAAATCATGGTCGCGGTGGCCTTGACGGACAGCGGTCGCCCCCTGCCCCGTATCGGCGGACTGAAGGTCCAGGAAATCGAAGGCAAGGACGGTCTGCGCTGACTGCCCTTGCTTGACAGCCGGAAAGACGGCTGACAATATCATTTGTATACAAACAATAAAAACCAAGGAACAGCCGTGTCTCAGCCCCCCGCATCGGCGACCGACGCCAGGACTCCATCCTCCAGCCAATCGATCGTCGCCGGCGTCGATGTCGGCGGCACATTCACCGATCTCGTGCTGTTCGACGCTGCAACCGGCACGGTGCGGCTGGCGAAAACGCCGACGACGCTCGACAATCAGGCCTTCGGCGTGATCCATGCGCTTGAGGCGGCAGAGGCCGATTTCGCCGCTCTGGATCTCATCGTGCATGGCACGACCACAACCACCAACGCCGTGCTCGAACGCCAGCTCTGCAAGACCGGGATGATCACCACCCTGGGCTTCCGCGACGTGCTCGAGCTTGGCCGCCGCACCCGGCCGCAGGCCTATGGCATGAAGGGCGACTTTCGTCCGATCATCCCGCGGGATCTTCGCATGGAGGTTCCCGAGCGCATGGACGCGCGCGGGACGGTGGTGACGCCGCTCGACGAGGAAGCGCTTCGTTCGGCGCTGAAGGACCTCGCCGACAAAGGCTGTGAGTCGCTGGTCATTCACTTCCTGCATGCCTACGCCAATCCCGCCCATGAACTCCGGGCCGGCGAAATCGCCCGCGAGGTCTGGCCGAACGGCAATATCACGCTCGGGCACGCGCTCCTGTCGGAAAGCCGCGAATATGAGCGCGGCGTCACCGCCGCCGTCAACGCCTCGGTGCAGCCGCTGTTGCGCCGCTATGTCGAGCGTCTCGCCGATACGCTCGCTGCGCGCGGCTATCGCCATGACGTGCTGGTGATGAACGGCAATGGCGGCATGGTCTCCGCCCGCCGGGTCGCCAATGAGGCGGCCAAGACGGTGATGTCCGGCCCGGCCTCGGGCGTGATGGCCGCCGCCTATACCGGTCGGCGCGCCGGCATGCCCAACCTGATCACCTATGACATGGGCGGCACCTCCACCGATGTCGCGCTGATCCGCGACGCCGAACCCACCGTCTCCAACGAGATCGAGGTGGAATACGCCATGCCGATCCATGTGCCGATGGTGGATGTGCGCACCGTCGGCGCCGGCGGCGGCTCGATCGCCCGCGTCACGGAAGCGGGCCTGCTGCAGGTCGGCCCGGAAAGCGCTGGCGCCACACCCGGCCCTATCTGTTATGGCAAGGGCGGAACAAGACCGACCATTTCCGACGCCAATCTTCTGCTCGGCCGCCTCAACCCCTCGCGCCTCAACAAGGTGCCGGGCGGGGTGACGCTCGCCGATGTCGAAGCCGCATTCGCCCGCGAAATCGGCGACAGGCTTGGCCTCGACGCGATCCAGGCCGCCGACGCCGTGATCCGCATCGCCAATGCCCGCATGTCCGACGCCGTGCGCATGGTCTCGGTCAGCCTCGGCGAAGATCCGCGCGATTTCGCCCTCTTCGCCTTCGGCGGCGCGGGGCCCCTGCATGCCTCGGCCATCGCCAGGGAACTCGGCATTCCCAAGGTGCTCGCGCCCTCAAGACCCGGCATCACCAATGCGCTGGGCTGCGTAGTGGCCGATCTCCGGCATGATTTCGTGCAGACCGTCAATCGTCCCCTGGCCGTCGCCGATATCGACACTGTCCACCAGATCTTCGCCCGCCAGAGCGAGGAAGGCCGCAGCCTGATCGCCAAGGAAGCCGTGCAAATCCGCGAAATCCGCGAGATGCGCTCGGTCGACATGCAGTTCATCGGCCAGACGCATGTGCTGCGCGTGCCGTTGCCCAATCCCACGCCGAGCCGCGAAGAGCTGCAGCAGCGCTTTGAAGAAGCCTATTTCGCCCGCTTCCATGTGGCGCTGCCGGAAATCCGCGCCAATCTCGTCAATGTCAATACATCGGTCATCGGACGCCGTGAGGAGATCGATCTCTCGGCGCTGATCGACGCCTCGGGTCGCAAGCAAAGCCTCGCCGAAGCCGAGACCGGCAGACGTCCGGTGTTTTTCGGCGGCTTCGTAGAGACGCCGGTCTACTGGCGCGACCATCTGCCCGCCGACGCCGTCGTCGAAGGTCCTGCCATCATCGAGCAGATGGACACGACCATCGTCATCGAGCCCGGCGACGTCGCTCGTCAGGACGCCGACGGCAACATCATCATCACCATCGGAGGCTGAGCCATGACCCAAGGCATCGATCCCATCACGCTCTCCGTCATTCAATCCGGCCTGCAGCAGGTCTGCGACGAGATGGACCTGTCCTTCTCCCGCGCCGCCTTCTCGCCTGTCATCGCCGAAGCCAATGACCGCTCCGACGGCATCTATTCCGCCGTCGATGGCGCGCTGATCGCGCAGGGATCGAGCGGCCTGCCGGTGTTCGTCGGCACGATGCAATATTCCACCCGCGTGCTGATCGAGATGATCGCCGCCGGCAAGGCGGCCGCTCCAAGGCCTGGAGACATCTATATCGTCAACGATCCCTATCTCGGCGGCACGCATCTGATGGATGTGCGCTTCGCCATGCCCGTCTATCGCAATGGCGAGATCTTCTGCTGGCTGTCCAACACCGGCCATTGGCCGGATACCGGCGGCGCGGTGCCGGGCGGCTTTTCGGCGTCAGCGACATCCGTCGAGCAGGAAGGCCTGCGTCTACCGCCCGTGCGCCTGTTCAAGCAAGGCGAACTCGACACGGAAATCTATGCAATCATCTGCTCGAATATCCGTGTGGCCGACCAGCGCATCGGCGACGTCAAGGCGCAGGCCGCTGCCCTTCTCGTCGGCGAGAAGCGCCTTGTGCGGCTGCTGGATCGCTATGGCGACGCGACAGTAACCGAGGCGATTGCCGAATTGCGCCGTCGCGCGGCCGATCAGATGCGCGCCAATATCCGCCTGATCCCGGATGGCGTTTACCGCTCGACCGCCTATGTCGACAGCGATGGCGTGGTCAATGAACCGCTTGAAATCCGCCTGACGGTCACAGCCCACCAGGGCAAACTGACCTTCGATTTCACCGGATCTTCAAAACCCTGCATCGGCCCGATGAATTCGGTGCTGGCGACGACGCTGTCCTCCGTCTATCTCGCCATGCGCCACATTTTTCCGGATGTGCCGATCTCGGCCGGCGCGTTTGAGCCGCTGACGGTGATCCGCCCGGAAGGCACGTTCCTCGACGCGCATTATCCCCGACCGGTCTCGGGCTGCGCCGCCGAAGTCAGCCAGCGCATCGCCGAAGCGGTGTTTGCGGCGCTGGTAGAGGCGCTGCCGGACCGGGTGACGGCCTCGCCTGCCGGAAGTTCCGGCAATTTCGCGCTTGGCGGCCATGATCCCGAACGCGGCCAGGGCTATGTCATGTATCAGATCTCCGGCGGCGGTTACGGCGGCAACGCCGATCACGACGGGCTCGCCAATGGCTGCTCGACCATCGGCATTTCCAAGGCGCCGCCCGTGGAAATCATGGAGCAGCAATATCCGGTGCTCTATCACCGCTATGCGCTTCGCGAAGGCTCGGGCGGCGCGGGCCGCCATCGCGGCGGTTTCGGTCTAGACTATGAGATCGAACTCCGGCGCGGACTGGCCACCGCGAGCTTCGTGATGGATCACGGCCGCTTCGGACCTCCGGGCGCGCTCGGCGGCAAGGATGGCGCGACCAACCAGGTGACGCTCTATCGCGACGGCGTCGCCATGACGCCCGAGCATCTGTCCAAAGCGCAGGACATTCCGCTGAAAGCCGGCGACCGGGTGCGGGTGCAGACCCCCGGCGGCGGCGGCTACGGCAATCCGTTCGAACGAGACCCGGAAGCCGTGGCCCGCGATGTCAGGCTCGGACGCTACACTGTTGACCAAGCCTTGGCTCTATTCGGCGTGGCGCTCGATGCGACCGGCGATGTCGATATCGCGGCGACGAAAGCGGCGCGATCTGCAAAGGCGGCCTGAGGGCCGCCTGACGCCCTCCTCAGTCAACGTGCATGCATTTAATTCGCACACAAACAATCTCTCCACAGGAGCCCGTCATGGACGCCCTCGTCTCCGCACCCGCTTTCCCCATTCCCGACAATGTCTTCGCCGAGCGCGTGGTCAGCGTGAAGCATTACACCGACCGTCTGTTTTCCTTCCGGATCACCCGTCCCGCCGCTTTCCGCTTCCGCTCCGGCGAATTCGTGATGATCGGCCTGCCCAACGCCGAAAAGCCCGTCTACCGCGCCTATTCCGTGGCGAGCCCGTCCTGGGACGAGGAAGTGGAGTTTTTCTCCATCAAGGTGGAGAACGGTCCGCTGACCGAACATCTCCAGAAAATCGTTCCGGGCGACACTGTGCTGATGCGCAAGAAGCCGACGGGCACGCTGGTGCTGGACGCGCTGCTGCCCGGAAAGCGACTCTACCTCTTTTCGACCGGCACCGGCGTCGCGCCATTTGCAAGCCTTGTGCGCGATCCTGAAACCTACGAGAAGTTCGAAGAGGTCATTCTGGTGCAGACCTGCCGCGAGGTCGCCGAGCTCACTTACATCACGGAGCTGGTGGAAGGCCTGGCGGAGGACCCGCTGGTCGGCGAATGCTCGGCCGGCAAGCTGCGCCTCTACACCACAACGACCCGCGAAGCGTCCCCTCGCATGGGCCGCGTCACCGATCTCATGCGCAATGGCAAACTGTTTGCCGATCTCGGCCTGCCCGCGATCTCGCCCGAAACCGACCGGGCGATGATCTGCGGCTCCATGGCGATGCTCAACGAGACCAAATCAGTGCTCGAAGGTTTTGGTCTCGAAGAGGGCGCGAACAATGCCCCTTCCACCTTCGTGGTCGAAAGGGCCTTTGTCGGCTGATCTCGTGGCGCTCCTTCGGGAGCGCCATCATCCTCAAGCCATTTTCGGCACGTAGTCACGCCCCGGATCGATACTTCCAGGGCGACCGTCGAGGAACAATTCGCCGATGCGCGGCGCCGAGCGGGAAATGACCTTGCCGCTCTTGACGACATAGAGCCGCGTCGGCTTCAGCCGGAGCGCCTCGATCACATCGGCTGCCTGCAGCACCACGAGATCGGCGTTGCAGCCGACCTCCAGGCCATAGCCTTCCAGCCCCATTGTCTTGGCGGAATTGACGGTCAGCGCCTCGAAGATCCTCTTCTTGTCCTCGATGCCGCCCATCTGCGCCACATGGATGGCCATGTGCCCGACTTCGAGCATGTCGGCCGAGCCCATCGAATACCAGGGGTCCATGGTGCAATCCTGGCCGAAGGACACGTTGAGGCCAGCCGCCATCAATTCGCGCACCCGCGTCATGCCGCGACGTTTCGGATAGGTGTCGTGCCGCCCCTGCAGCATGATGTTGATCAGCGGATTGGGGATGACGTTGATCTCGGCCTCCGCCATCAGCGGAATGAGTTTCGAGACATAGTAATTGTCCATGGAATGCATGGAGGTGAGATGCGAGCCGGCGACACGGCCTTGCAGTCCGTAGCGGATCGCCTCAGCCGCCAGCGTCTCGATATGCCGGGACATGGGATCGTCGGTCTCGTCGCAGTGAATATCGACCGGCAGGCCGCGTTCGGCGGCGATACGGCAGAGCGCTTCCAGCGAGCGGCGCCCGTCATCCATGGTGCGTTCGAAATGCGGGATGCCGCCGACAATGTCGATGCCCATGTCCAGCGCGCGTTCCAGCGACTTCTCGCCCTCGGGCGCGCGGTAATAGCCATCCTGCGGAAAAGCGACGAGCTGGAGCGTGATATAGGGCGCGACGCGCTCGCGGACCTCGATCAATGCCTCGGCCGTGACCAGCCGGGGATCAGAGGTGTCGACATGGCTGCGGATATAGAGAAGCCCCTGGCTTACGGCGAGATCGCAATAGCGCAGGGCGCGCTCGACCAGCGCCTCCTTGGTGAGCAGCGGCCGCAACTCGCCCCATAGCGCAATGCCCTCCAGAAGCGTGCCGGATACATTCATCCGGGGCATGCCGAGCGACAGCGTCGCATCCATGTGGAAATGCGGATCGCAGAAGGGCGGGCTGACGAGGCGGCCTGACGCGTCGATCTCCTCGCCCGCCTCAGCGGCGATACTCTTCTCGATCGCGGTGATCTTGCCGCCCTTGAGACCGATATCCCAGCCCTGGCGGCCATCGGGCAGATTGGCGTTGCGGATGATCAGATCGAACATGGTCACTCTCCGGAGGTCAGCGCTCGCCGCGCCGATAGGGTTGCATCAGCGCCTGGGGAACGCGCGCGCGCCGGGCCATGACCGCCAGCGCCGCAATCGACAGGATATAGGGGATCATCAGGAACAGTTGATAGGGCACCGCGCCGCCGAGCGTCGTCTGCAGCCTGAGCTGAAAGCCGTCGAAGAAAGCAAACAGCAGCGCGCCCAACAGCGCCCGCTCGGGCCGCCAGGACGAAAACACCACGAGCGCGATGCAGATCCAGCCACGCCCCTGCACCATGGTCGGGAAAAAGCTGTTGAAAGCCGACAGCGTCAGAAACGCTCCCGCCATGCCCATCAGGGCGCTGCCGGCGATGACGGCGCCATAACGCACCGCCATGGGATTGACGCCCTGCGCATCCGCCGCATGCGGATTTTCCCCCGTCATCCGGATCGCCAGCCCGAGCGGGGTGCGAAACAGCATATAGGCCAGCACGATTGCGAGAAGAATGGCGGCGTATGTGGGCGGCGTCTGGGAAAACAGCGCCGGTCCGATGAAGGGAATATCGCTCAGCCCGGGGATCGCAATCGGTTGAAATGGCTCGATCGTCGGCGGCGTGCCGGCGACCGGCACCATGAGGCGAAAGACGTAGTAACTGAAACTCGACGCAAACAGCGTGACGCCCAGGCCGGAGACATGCTGCGACAGGCCGAGCGTCACGGTCAGGCCGGCATGCAGCAGACCGAAGACGCCGCCGGCGATCCCCGCAATCAGGAATCCGGTCCAGAGATCGGCGCCGTTATAGACCGCGAGCCAGCCGATCATCGCGCCGAAGGTCATGATCCCCTCGATGCCCAGATTGAGCACGCCCGCTCGCTCGCACAGCAGCGCGCCGAGCGTACCGAGGATCAGGGGCGTCGCAATCCTGAGCACGGCGGCCCAGAGACCGGCGGAGGCGACGATGTCGAACAGCGCGCTCATCGGCGGATCCTGTATTGGGTGAAAAAGACGGCGATCAGCATGGTGAGCAGCGACAGCGCCACGATCACATCGGCGATATAGCTGGGGATGCCGAGGCTGCGGCTCATACCATCAGCGCCGACGAACATGGTGGCGGTGAACAGTCCGGCCAGCACGACGCCGAGCGGATTGAGATTGGCGAGCATGGCGACGACGATGCCAGAATAGCCATACCCCGGCGACAGATCCGTGGTCACGTAACCCTTGACGCCCATCACCTCGATTGCGCCCGCAAGACCCGCGAGCCCTCCCGACAGGCAGGCGACGATCACCAGCGTGCGTCCGAGCGGCACGCCGGCAAAGACCGCGCCTTGCGGATTGAGACCAGCCGCCCGCGACTGCATGCCGAACACCGTGCGCGACTGAACGAAATGCAGGACGAAGGCCAGCGCGATCGCAATCACCAGGCCGAGATGCAGCCGCGACCGCGACAAGAGCTTCGGCAGCATCGCCTGATCGGTGACCGATTGCGACTGCGGCCAGCCAAAGGCCATGGGATCCTTGAGCACCGTGTCGATCAGCATCGAGACGAAGAGGACTGCGACGAAATTCAGAAGCAGCGTCGTCACCACTTCATCGACCGAAAAGCGCAATCTCAGCCAGAGCGGCGCCAGCAGCAAGACCATGCCGGCAATGGCGCCGAAGACCAGCAAAAGAGGTATCTGAACGGCAGGATGCAGGTCGCCGAGAAGATGCGAACTCATCCATGCGACCGCGATGGCGCCGAGATAAAGCTGGCCTTCGCCGCCGATATTCCAGAGGCGGGCGCGAAACGCGACGGCTGCGGCAAGCCCGGTCAGAATCAGCGGCGCCGCGCGGGTCAGCGTCTCCGTGGCGGATAACCTGGAGCCATAGGCGCCCTTGAGGATCAACCAATAGGCCTCCAGAACCGGCGCGCCGGCAATCGCGATCAGCACGCCGGCGATCGCCATGGCGGCGGCGATGGCGATCAGCGGCGTTGCCACGACCAGCGCCAGCGGTCGGTGTTCACGGCGTTCAAACCGCATGCGCCACCTCACTCTCCCATTCGCCCGCCATCATCAGCCCGAGTTTTCGCGTCGATGCCTGTTCGGCGGAGATCGGCGGCGACAGCCTGCCGCCGACAATAGCCTGGATGCGATCGGCGAGCGCCATGACTTCGTCGAGATCTTCGGAAATCAACAGGACCGCCGCGCCCTGGCGGCGCGCCTCCAGAATGCGCGCATGTACAGCGGCGACCGCGCCTTCGTCGAGCCCGCGGGCCGGCTGCGCGGCAATCAGGATCTTCGGTCGTTCGATGAGATTGCGGCCCAGAATGAGCTTCTGCATATTGCCGCCCGACAACAGCCGGATGCGGCTGGTTGGCGAGCCTCCGCGCACGTCGAACTGGCTGATAATATCCTGTGCAAAAGCGGCGCCCGCCTTGCGGTCGACCAGACCGTTTTTCGAGAATTTCGACAGGCGTTCCAGAACAGCATTTTCCCAGATCGCCATTTCGCCGATCGCGCCGTCCTTGTTGCGATCTTCGGGGATGCGGCCAATACCAGCCGCGACCGCATCTGACACCGTCAGCCGTTCAACGGTCTGGCCGAACAGGAGGATGTCGCCTGACGTCCGGGGCAACGTTCCCGACAGCATCTGCGCCAGCTGCGCCTGACCATTGCCGGATACGCCGATGACGCCGAGAACCTCTCCGGCGCGCAGACGGAAATCCACCGCCTTGAGCTTGTCGACACCGCCCTGACGGATGGTGACGCCGACCGCCTCAAGCACGATCTCGCCCGGCGTCGAGGCCTCTCGGACCGGACGCGACACGCTGCGCCCGACCATCAGTTCGGCGAGTTCGGATTTGCTGGTCTCCGCCGCCTTGCGTTCGGCGACCAGCCGTCCACCGCGCAGCACGACGACGCGGTCGGCGGTGGACATCACTTCGTCGAGCTTGTGCGAAATGAAGATCAGCGACAGACCCTGGCGCGCCATGTCCTTGAGAATGGCGAACAGACGTTCCGCCTCGATCTGGGTCAGAACCGCGGTCGGCTCGTCGAGCACCAGAATGCGGGCGTCGTTATAAAGCGCCTTGAGGATCTCGACGCGCTGCTGCTCGCCGACCGAGAGATCGCCCAGCCGGGCGTCGGGATCGGTCTTCAGACCGAAGCGCTCGGAAATCGCCATCAGCTTGGCCCGGCCCTCGGCGCGTTTTGAGCCGAGCGACCACAGGCTTTCGGTTCCGGTCATGACGTTTTCGAGCACGGTCAGATTGGGGGCCAGCGAAAAATGCTGATGCACCATGCCGATGCCGGCGCGGATGGCATCGCGCGGCTTGCCCGGCGGCAGATCGCGACCGTCGATAAGGATATGGCCGCTGTCGGGCGTATAATGGCCGAACAGGATGCTCATCAGCGTGGTCTTGCCGGCGCCGTTTTCGCCGAGCAGCGCAACGATCTCGCCCCGACCCAGCGAAAGCGAAATATCGTCATTGGCAAGATTGTCGCCAAACCGCTTGCTGACGCCGACAATGTCGAGAACGGAAGCGCTCATGCGGTCAATCCTGCGATCGGGAAAGGATGCGTCCAGCGTTCATCCTGCTCCAGACGCGAGGCGAGACGCAAGAGCCTGTGATCGCCGCCCATCGGGGCCATCAATTGCACCGGCAGCGGCAATCCCCTGGCGTCGCGGCCGAAGGGCAGGGTCAGAGCCGGGAAGCCCGACGCGTTGGCCAGCGCTGCAAGCGGCGAAAACGCGGCCATGCGGTCGAAATGCAGATCCGTATCGGCGTGATCGCTGGGGAAAGAGCCGACCGGCAGCGGCGCGGACGACAGGATCGGCGTGAGCAGGCAATCGATCCCGTCGAACAGACGCCAGAGGTCGCGGCTGACGATGACCATGGCGTTGAAGCTGCGCCACACCGCGCCGGCGCTCATGCCGAGGCCGCGCTCAATCACAGCCTGGGTCAGCCGCTCGGTCTTGGTCGCGTCGAGATTAAACTGTGCGATCGTATCGGCGAGGTTGATGCAGACGATATCGACGAAGGCGCGCCGGCTGCTGGCCGCCGCCGCTTCAATCTGCGAAAACGAGATGGGGACGATGCGGTGGCCGTCCTGCTCCAGACAACGGGCGGCGTCTTCGATCGCCTGGGCGCGGTCCGGATCGGTGGGAAACTCGTCTCCGGTGTCGGTCAGGAGACCTATGCGCAGCGGCCCATCGCCGGGAGCAGCCAGCGCCACGGGTGGAAATGGCCCCCTCGCCTCGCCGGACAAGAGTGTAAGCATGGCGGCGCTGTCGCGCACCGAGCGGCAGATGGCGAGTTCGGTGGCCAGCCCCGCGAGATGATTGCCGAAATGCGGGCCGGCCGGCATTAGCCCCCGGCTAGGCTTCAAGCCGACGAGACCGCAGCAGGCGGAGGGCACGCGGATCGATCCGCCCGCGTCGGTGGCGTGCGCGATGCTGACAATGCCCGACGCGACCGCAGCTGCGGCTCCGCCAGAGGAGCCTCCGGCCGAGAGATCCGGCGCCAGCGGATTGCGGGCGATGGGACCGATGGCCGGTTCGCTGGCGAGCGACAGGCCGAATTCCGGGCTGGTGGTCAGGCCGAACAGACAGAAGCCCGCGCTCCGGTACCGTTCCGCAAGATCGGAATCAACAAAACCGCCGCGCCTCGCCATGAGCCGCGACCCGGCCGCCATCGGAAAGCCGGCAAAAGGGCCGCCAAGATCCTTGCCGAGCGTGGGAACGCCAGCGAAGGGCATGGCCGCACGTTCGGGAGAGGACAATGGCATCGCATCGACCGCCTGGGCGGCGGCAAGGCCTTTGCCGTCGTCGCGATAGGCGATGGAACCCAGATCGGCAGCCCTATCGGCTGCCGAGAGGCAAGCCCGCATCGCCTCGACAGAGGCGAGGCGACCATTTGCGATCGCCTCCGCGAGGCTGGTGGCGTCTTCCTGCATGATCAAGGCTTACTTGGGCTCGTCCATGATCCGGGGAACTTCAAAGGCGCCGGACTTGATGTCCGTGCGCACCTTCTCCATCGCCGCCTCGGCGTCGGCGGGAGCTACGCCCTTGACGTAAACGATGTCGCTGCCGCCTTCCTTCATCAGACCGTAAGCGGTGTAATCGCGACCGGTCGGCTTGCCGGCGGCGATATCGGCGAGCGCGGCGTTGAGGATCGGGCGGAAATTCCACAGCGCATTGGCGAACACCGTATCAGGATAACGCGGCGTGTAATCGATCAGCGAACCGACCGACTTGATGCCGCGCTCCTTGGCGGCGTCAGCGGTGCCGATGCGTTCGCCGAACAGGATGTCGGCGCCGGCGTCGATCTGCGCCAGACCCGCTTCGCGCGCCTTAGGCGGATCAAAGAAGGTGCCGATGAAGGTGACCAGATGCTTGGCGTCCGGATTGACCGCCTTCACGCCCGCCGCAAAGGCGTTGATCAGCATGTTGACTTCCGGGATCGGCATGGCGCCGACCGAACCGACCACATTCGACTTGGTCATCTTGCCGGCTAGCATGCCGGCGAGATAGGCGCCGTCAAAATTCCAGGTGCCGAACACGCCGAAATTCTTGCCGGCTTCCTTGCCGCTCGACCCCATCACGAAGGCGGTCTCGGGATAGTCAGCCGCCACTTCACGAGCCTGCTTTTCGACCGGGAAGGTTTCGCCGATGATCAGCTTTGCGCCCTGTTCGGCATATTCGCGCATGGCGCGCGGATAATCGGTGCCGGATACGCCTTCGGAAAACACATATTCGATCGCGCCTTCCTTGGCGGCGTCCTGCATTGCCTTATGCAGCACCGAGTTCCAGGCGTTTTCAACCGGCGAACCGTGAATGCCGGCGACCTTGATCGGTTCGGCGGCGCGCACGGAGGGAATGAAGGAGGATGCGCCGAGCGCGAGGCCCGAGGCGAGCACAGAGCGACGCGACAGTTTGAATTGGCTAGACATTTTGTGGTTCCCCATTTTTTACCAATTGGTAGAAATTGTTAATGGTGGCCCAAAAATGTGTCAAGGCGATTAGCTGGTGATTTTTTAGTCAGCCATACTGCCTCATCAAATTCTCCGCGTTTGCCGAGCTCAGGCTCCCCGCTCGGCGATGTCGGACAAGAGACGCAATCCCTCTTCACGGACGAGGTCGGAAATCTGCAGCAATTGTGTGCCCAGAGGGTTGCTCTTGCGCCAGACCATGCCCACCATCCGTGATGGGCTGGGGTCGCTGAGACGGGCGATCGAGACCGCCGCCGACCGGGTGTCGATGGCCACCGCCATCTGCGGAATGAGCGTGATGCCAATTCCCGCGCCAACCATCTGCACCAAGGTCGAAAGCGAACTCCCCTCCATCAGATCGCGCGGCGCGGGCGGCGCGATATCGCAGAAGGATAGAGCCTGGTCACGGAAACAATGCCCCTCCTCAAGAAGCAGGAGACGCATTTCGCGCAGAGCCTGCGGATTGGGGACGGGCTTGACGGCATCGTCCAGCGACCGCACCAGCACGAACTCTTCCTCGAACAATGGCGTTTCGGTCAGGGAAGGCTCCGACACCGGCAGCGCGACGATGGCCGCGTCCAGTTTACCGTCGCCGAGATCGGCAATGAGCCGCTGCGTCACCGTTTCGCGCGGACGGACGTCGAGATCCGGATAGCGCTTCGCAAGCGCCTTGATCAACGCTGGCAACAGATAGGGCGCGACGGTGGGGATCACCCCGAGTCGCAATTCCCGCATGAAATCACCGTTCGCGCCGCGGGTAAGATTGGCGATTTCATCCACCGAGGTGAGAACATCGCGGGCCCGGGCCGCCACCGTCTCGCCGAGCGCCGTCAACCGGATCTGCCGCGCGCCGCGTTCAACCAACGGCGCGCCGAGCAATTCCTCAAGTTCCTTGATCTGCACCGACAAAGCCGGCTGGGTCACGGCGCAATCGGCGGCCGCCCGCCCGAAATGACCGTGACGCGCCAGGGCGTCGAAATATCTGAGATGTCTCATCGAAAGGTTCGTCATTAGTTTTTCCTATCGCGATCTTTAGAAAATGCAATTATATTTTATGACTGCGATGATGTAGAAGAAGTTCACGGGTTGAGGGACCCGACAACAGAACGGGCGGCTGCGGCACTCCCAGGCAGCACGAAGGGAAGGAAAACGACATGAACGAACATCCGAAAATCGTCGGCAAATGTCCGGTCGCGCATGGCGGCCATACCTCACGCCAGACGACCAACACCGACTGGTGGCCGAATGCGCTCAATCTCGACATCCTGCATCAGCATGACGTCAAGACCAATCCGCTGGGCAAGAATTTCAATTACCGCGAAGAGCTGAAGACGCTCGATGTGGAAGCGCTCAAGGCCGATGTGCGGGCGCTCGTCACCGACAGCCAGGATTGGTGGCCCGCCGACTGGGGTAGCTATGTGGGCATGTTCGCCCGCACCGCCTGGCATTCCGCCGGCTCCTACCGCGTGACCGATGGCCGCGGCGGCGGCGGCACCGGCAACCAGCGTTTTGCCCCGCTCAATTCCTGGCCGGATAACGTCAACACCGACAAGGGCCGCCGTCTGCTGTGGCCGATCAAGAAGAAGTACGGCAACAAGATCAGCTGGGCCGACCTCATCATGCTCGCCGGCACGATCGCCTATGATGTCGCCGGGCTCAAGACCTTCGGCTTCGCCTTCGGCCGCGAAGATATCTGGCATCCGGAAAAGGACACCTATTGGGGTGACGAGAAGGAATGGCTGGCGCCCAGCGACGGCCGCTACGGCGATGTGACCAAGCCGGATACGCTGGCCAATCCGCTCGCGGCCGTGCAGATGGGCCTCATCTATGTCAATCCGGAAGGCGTGAACGGCAAGTCCGATCCGCTGGCGACGGCGGCGATGATGCGCGAAACCTTCGCCCGCATGGGCATGGACGATGCTGAAACCGTAGCGCTGACCGCAGGCGGTCACACTGTCGGCAAGACCCATGGCAATGGCGCGGCGACCAATCTCAGCCCCGACCCGGAAACGGCTGATCCGGAATTCCAGGGTCTCGGCTGGATGAATGTCAACGGCCGCGGCATCGGTCGCGACACAGTGGTCAGCGGCCTCGAAGGCGCCTGGACCACCCATCCGACCCAGTGGGACAACGGCTTCTTCGAAATGCTGTTCAAGCATGACTGGGAGCTGCGCAAGAGCCCGGCTGGCGCGATGCAGTGGGAGCCGGTCAACATCGCGGAAGAAGACAAGCCCGTCGATGTCGAGGATCCGTCGATCCGTCACAATCCGATGATGACCGACGCCGACATGGCGCTGAAGGTCGACCCGATCTATCGGGAGATCTCGCTGCGCTTCATGAACGACTTCGACGCGTTCTCCGACGCCTTTGCCCGCGCCTGGTTCAAGCTGACCCATCGCGACATGGGTCCGAAGACCCGCTATATCGGTCCGGACGTTCCGGCCGAGGATCTGATCTGGCAGGACCCAACCCCCGCCGGTCGCAGCGATTACGACGTCGCAGCCGTCAAGGCGAAGATTGCCGCTTCCGGTCTTTCGGTTGCGGACCTCGTCTCCACCGCCTGGGACAGCGCCCGCACCTATCGCGGCTCAGACATGCGCGGCGGCGCCAACGGCGCCCGTATTCGCCTGGCTCCGCAGAAGGACTGGGCCGGCAATGAGCCTGCGCGTCTCGCCTCGGTTCTGGCGGCTCTTGAGCCGATCGCCGCTGAGACCGGCGCCAGCATCGCCGACGTCATCGTTCTCGCCGGCAATGTCGGCGTCGAACAGGCCGCCAAGGCCGCCGGCGTCGCTCTCGAACTGCCCTTCGCTCCGGGCCGCGGCGACGCGAGCCAGGATCAGGTGGATGTCGACTCGTTCAGCTATCTCGAACCGCTGGCCGATGGCTTCCGCAACTGGCAGAAGCAGGACTATGTGGTCAGCCCCGAGGAAATGCTGCTCGACCGCGCCCAACTGATGGGCCTCAGCGCGCCGGAAATGGTGGCGTTGATCGGCGGCATGCGTGCAATCGGCGCGAACTATGGCGGCGCCAAGCACGGCGTCTTCACGGATCGCGAAGGCGCGTTGACGACCGACTTCTTCGTGAACCTGACGGACATGGCCTACACCTGGGTTCCGACCGGCGACAATCTCTACGAGATCCGTGACCGCAAGACCGGCGCGGTGAAGTGGACGGCGACACGCGTCGATCTGGTGTTCGGCTCGAACTCCATCCTGCGCGCCTATGCCGAAGTCTACGCCCAGGACGACAGCAAGGAGAAGTTCGTGCACGACTTCGCCGCCGCCTGGACCAAGGTGATGAACGCCGACCGCTTCGATCTGGCGTAATCGGCGACCAGCCATAGCCTGACAACAAACGGCCCTCTTTCCGGATTGGAAAGAGGGCCGTTTTCATTGAGCGGCTCGTTTTTGGACTGCTGACTGATCTGCCCGGCAAAGCCGAGATGCGGCCGTTACGCCGGCGCGTATTCGTTTGCCGAAAACAGGTGATGATGCACCTTGCCGGTGAACATCTTGAGAAGCTCTCCGGTCACCGCGCGGCTTTCGACGCGAACGTCGGAAGCCAGCGCCTGCTCGACGGCGGCCATGTCGGGATAACGGATCGCGAGCGCCATGGCGTAGACGGGCGCGCCCTCGTCACGGTCGAGCCCATCGAGAACGCGGATCTCTTCTGCGCCGGGAAAGCGTGTCCAGAGCGGCACGAGCTTCTCCTTGACGAAGGCGCGGAACTCTTCTTCCATGCCGGCATGGATCTCGCCCTCGAAAAGGGCATAGCGAATAATCATGACATATCCTGAGAAATACGGCCCTGGGCCGGTTGGGAAGAGGCCCGGGCGATGCGACGTCGCCCGGACCGTCGAGGCTTAGACGCCCCAGACCTTCTTGTAGGCGTCGCGATAGCCGTTGTCGGGATCGAAGGTGTTCTTCGGGCCGCCATCGAATTCGACATTATCAGAGGTCACCACATGCAGCGGCGACACATAACCCGACCAGCCCTCGCCAGCGAAAGCGCGGTTCAGTTCGTCGACCAACTGCCAGCCCTGCAGATTGAGCGGCTCGGCCACCGTGACCTTCTGATACTGCTTGGCGCGGATGCGCTGATAGGCGCTTTCCGAGCCGTCGCCGGCAGCGACATTGATCGGCGCCCCGTCGCCGGGAATGCCCGCGCCCGACAGAGCCGGCCCCATGAAGTCGAAATAGAGATCGTTGATCGCCAGCGAATGCGTCCAGGCGGCGCCGTATTTCTGCAGAAGCGCCACAGTCAGCTGCGGCATACGCTGCGAGGTCTCAGCAATCGGCGTATCGACATATTCGAGCACCGTTCCACCGAGCTTTTCGATCTCTTCCTTCATGCGGTCGGCCTTGGCGATGGCGATGGCGTAGGTCGAGTCGGTAAAGATGATCACGCCCGGCTTGCCGCCGGCGTCGACATAGGCGTAATTCGCGGCAGCCTTAGAGACTTCCATGGCGTCGGTGGTGACATTGGCGAAGACGCCGACTTCCGGAACCGGACCGACTGCGGAAGCGGCATGCCAGGACACCATCGGGATCTTGGCGGCCTTCGCCTGTTCCATCGCCGGCGCCTGTTCGACGGCGTCGAAGCCATTGATGATGATGCCGTTCGGCGAGAGCGCCATAGCCTGGCCGAAGGCGGCCGTGCGGGCGTCGATCGAGCCTGCGCCGTCCAGCACGGTCACGGTCCAACCGATTGCGGTTGCGGCTTCCTGAATACCGTTGACGACGCCGAGCTGGCCGCCATTCTTCATGTCCCCCACGAGAATGACGATATTCTTGCCGGTCTGGGCCTTGGGACCGGTGGTCGGGCCATCCCATTTGTCGACCTTGGTGGCGTATTTTTCGACGACGGCCTTGGCGTCCGTCATCGGATCCGCCAGCGCGGGAAGCGCCGCGGCGAGTGCGAGCGTGGCGACGCCGGCCTTCAGAAATGTTCTACGATTCATGGTTTCCTCCTCCTGTTGATGATGCACGGCCTCCTCAGACCGCGGGTTTTGATGGTTCCGGCGCGCGCTTGATCACCGCGCCTTTCTTGCGTTGCGCGTAGCCGGCAATGCCGATGGCGACGAGAAGCGTGACGCCGTTGAACAACGGCTCCACAAAGAAAGCGCCGCCCATCTGCTGGATGCCGGAGATCCCGACCGCGAGGATCGCAACGCCAACGAGCGTGCCCCAGACATTGACGCGGCCCGGCTTGATGGTGGTCGAGCCCAGAAAGGCGCCGACCAGCGCTGGCAGCAGATATTCGAGACCGACGCTCGCCTGGCCGATGCGCAGTTTCGAGGCGAGCAACACGCCGGCGAGCGCCGACAGGAAGCCTGACGAAATGAAGGCGCCGATGACGAATTTGCGGACCGGAATTCCGTTGAGCGCCGCCGCCTTGGGATTGGCGCCGATGGCGTAGACGTAACGTCCGATCGGCAAATATTCGAGCACGATATAGAGCAGCGCGGCCAGCGCCAGCACATAGAAGCCGGTGATCGGCAGGCCGAGCACCATGGTGCCGTTCAGCGCATAGAAGCCTTCCGGAAGCATGCCCACGACCTGGCGGCCGCCGGTATGCCAGAGCGCGATGGCGTAAAGCACCGTGCCAGTGCCGAGGGTTGCGATGAAAGAGTCGATCTTGGCGACTTCGACCAGCAGCCCGTTCAGGAAACCGCAGATGACGCCGAGCGACAGCACGATCAGCACCGCGACCGGCCAGGGCAGCCCAAACATGGTCTGCAGCGAAATCGCCAGCACGTGCCAGAGAACGATGCCATAGCCGATGGTCAGGTCGATGCGACCGGCCGCCATGGGGATCATCGCCGCCAGCGCCAGGATGGCGATGATCGCCTTATTCGAAATGATCGAACGCAGGTTGAGAAGCGTGGGGAACGTCGTCGGCAACATCAGCGAAAAGATCAGGATCAGCGCGAGCGTCAGGATCACCAGGCCATAGACCGGCAGCAGGCGCATCACTTTCTCGCCGAAGGTCAGGCCGCGCATCTCGCTGCGCGTCGGCTCGAGCGCGGTGGATTGAATGGATTGCATGATGGTTACTCCTCGCTCGCGGTCAGGCCGCTTCGGATGCCGATGCGGCGGCGATGACGGATTGGACGGACAGTTGATCGCCGCTCAATTCGCGGACGATGGCCCCGCGCGAGAAAACCAGCGCGCGGTGGCAGATATGGGCGATTTCCTCGAAATCGGTGGAGACCACGATCACCGCCAGCCCAGTTTCGAGCGCGCGGGCGATCAGTCGGTAGATATCGGCCTTGGCGCCGACATCGACGCCGGCAGTCGGATCCTCGGCGATCAGCAGCTTGCGTCCGGTCGCCAGCCAGCGGCCGACGATCACCTTCTGCTGATTGCCGCCCGACAGAGCCTCGATGGCGAGATCGGGATCGTTGGGACGAAGACCGACGGACGCGCCGATTTCGCGCGCTTTGTCCGCCTCCCGACGCGGCGACAGGAAGGAGAACAGTCCCCTGCCGGCTGCGCCCGGATTGATGAAGGTGTTTTCGCGGATCGACAGCGACATTGCCGCCGATTCCTCGGTGCGGTCGCGGGCAATCAGGCCGACCCCCGAATGCATGGCCGCAATCGACGAGGAGAGATCCGGCGTCTCGCCATGAACAGTAACATCGCCGGAAAAAGGTTCTGCGCCGAACAGGGCCCGGCCGACAAGTTCATGGCCCGCGCCGCGAAGGCCGACAAGACCGAGCAATTCGCCGCGGCGAACATCGAAACTCACCGGCGCGCCACCCTCGCAGACGAGGTCGCGGATGCGGACTACTGGCTCGGCGGCTACAGTGCCCGCCTTGAAGAACAGTTCGGTCGCAGGCCTGCCGACGATCATTTCGATCAGTTCGGAGGGATTAGTGTCGCTGACGGCCTTTTGGCCGACGAGCTTGCCATCGCGCAGAACCGCCACGCGGTCGGCGATGCGGAACACTTCGTCGAGACGATGCGACACATAGATCATGCTGACGCCGCGCGCCTTGAGCGGGCGGATGGCGGCGAACAGCCGCTCCACCTCATCGGCCGGCAGGCTGGCGGTCGGCTCGTCGAGAACGAGAATATCTGCCTCGACGGCAAGGGCGCGGGCGATGGCGACGAGCGATTTCTCCGTGCGGCTCAGCTGCGAGACGCGTGTCGAGGGATCGAAGGTGCAGCCGACCAGCCGTAGAGCCTCAAGCGCCCTCGCCTCGGTCGCTTTCCAGTCAATCACGCCGGAGCGCATCGAAAAGCCCTGGGCGAGACCGACATTTTCGCCGACCGTCATCCATTCGATGAGACCGAGATCCTGATGGATGAAGGCCACCGGCTGGCGCTCGTTCGGCTTGGGCGGGCGATGATGATAGGCCGCGCCGCGAAAGCGGATCTCGCCTTCGTCTGGCTTGTAAATTCCTGCGAGCGTCTTGATGAGCGTGGATTTGCCCGCGCCGTTTTCGCCGAGCAGCGCGACGATCTCGCCCTCTCTCAGATCGAGCGAGACGGAACTCAGCGCGCGCGTGCCGCCGAAAATCTTGGTGATGGAGCGGAACTCCAGCAATGCCTTGTCAGTCAACGGCGCTCCTCCCAAAGTACCGCAAGTGAAGTCATGTTAGCGATATCACAGAGTTGTAGTCAAGCCCCTATCGGGCCGGCGAACGGAAAAACAATGATCAGATCAGGTAAAATCGCCATCCAGAAGGCGCATGGCCTCGGCGGAATCTTTCGGCCCAAGCCCGGCCGCGCAGAGCAGACGGTTGACCTCAACGACCTGGGCGGTCATCGGCAGGGGCACGCCTGTTTTCAGCGCAAACGCCTGCAGGGAATTCAGGTCTTTCAGCATATTGTCGATGCGGCCGGTCGGGCTGTAATCGCGGGCGGCGAATTTCGCCATGAATTCCTGCATGATACGGTTGTCGGCCCGGCCGCCCGCAAGCGCCGCCGGGATCTGGCTCGCATCCACGCCGCCCGCTTCGGCGAGCTTCACCGCCTCCGCCACCGCCTGGAACATCACGCCGCAGAACAACTGGTTGATCAGCTTGACGGTCTGTCCGGCGCCGGAAGGCCCCATCAGCGTATAATTGGCCGCGAGATGGCGCATCACGTCGCGGGCGCGCTCGAAATCTTCGGCCGCGCCGCCCGCCATGATCGTCAGCCGGCCGGCAAGCGCGCCGGGCGCGCCGCCCGACAGCGGGCAATCCACCCAGGCCATGCCCGTATCCGCCTTCAGTTGCGCTGACATCTGTGCCGTATCGACCGGATCGATCGACGACATATCAATCAGAAGCTTATCGGCCGAAGCGCCTTCGGCAACGCCATTCCGGCCAAAGACCGCCGCGCGCACGATCGCGGCGCTGTTGAGGCTGAGGATGGTGAAATCGGCTGCGCGCGTCGCGACCGCAGCCGTTTCGGCGGCGACCGCGCCATCTGCGACCAGCGCACCGACCTTGGTTGCATCGAGGTCGAAGACATGAACCTGATGCCCTGTCTCCAGCAGCCTGCGGGTGATGGCCGATCCCATGATCCCTGCCCCGATCAACGCCACTGCTGTTTTTTTACCGTCCGACATCATGTCCTCCCTCGTTCCGCTTCAGGCTGCGGATTGCCTGATTTCATCCAGCGCCCGCGCCACGATCTCCTCCGGCGCAAGCGCAATATCGATGGTCACGACACCCTCTTCCCCGCTGGGATCTTCGAGCGTCGCCAGTTGCGAGGTCAAGAGCGAGGCCGGCATGAAATGGCCTGGCCGCGTCGACATTCTCGCATGCAAAAGCGCCTGATCTCCCTTGAGAAACACAAAGCGTACATGCCCTGGAGCGGCCGCCCTCAGGCGATCGCGATAGATTTTTTTCAGCGCCGAGCAGGACGCCACCACCGGCTGGCCACCCTCAAGGCGAGCCGACATCTGCGCCGCAATACGGTCGAGCCAGGGAAACCGGTCCGCATCCGTCAGCGGCGTGCCCGCCGACATCTTGGCGATGTTTTCAGCCGGATGCAGCGCGTCGCCCTCGATGAAGGCGCCGTCCAGCTTACCAGCCAGCATCTCGCCGATGGAGGACTTGCCGCAACCCGAAACACCCATAACCACGACGGCCATGGCTTCAGAGGCAGGTGGTGATGCCGCCATCGACATAGAGCATGTGTCCGTTGACGAATGAGGATGCGGGGCTTGCGAGAAACACGGCGGCGCCGATCAGCTCCTCGACATCGCCCCAACGGCCGGCAGGGGTGCGCTTTTCAAGCCAGCCGGAAAATTCAGGATTATCCACCAGCGCCTGATTCAGCGGCGTCTTGAAATAGCCGGGACCGATGCCGTTGATCTGCAGGCCGTGCTTTGCCCAATCGGCGCACATGCCGCGCGTCAGGTTCTTCACCGCGCCCTTGGTCGCGGTGTAGGGCGCGATTGACGGGCGGGCGAGCTCGCTCTGCACCGAACCGATATTGATGATCTTGCCACGACCGCGCGTGATCATATGCCGGGCCACCGCCTGGCCGGTGTAGAAGACGCTGGAGATATTTGTTCTCAGCAGCTCATCCCATTTGTCGGCGGGAAAATCCTCAAGCGGCGCGCGAAACTGCATGCCGGCATTGTTGATGAGAATGTCGATCGGACCGATTTCGGCCTCGATCGCATCGATAGCGGAGGCCACGCTTGGGCTCGTCACATCGAAAACCCGGCCATGCGCCTCATAGCCCTTATCCCCAAGCGAGGCGACCGCGCGGTCAACCTTCTCGGCGCCGCGGCCATTGATGACGACGCGCGCGCCATGCGCAGCAAGCCCTTCCGCCAAAGCCAGGCCGATGCCCTGGCTAGAGCCGGTGACGACGGCAAGCGCGCCGCCAAGATTGAACAAATCGGACATGAAACTCCTCCTCACCTGTCGCCGAACCGGATTTTTCCCTCATCCCGTTCCGCTTGACCATCCCTTGCGAGGCGGCCTTGACATGGCGATACGAGTTATATGATATCGCTAACATGCGCAAGACGGCGCACACAGAAAAACGGGAGGACGCCATGAACACGCAAAATATTCTCATGATGGGAGCCTATCCCCAGTGGGATATGGAAGATCTCGAACAGCGCTATACGCTGTTCAAAGTCTGGGAAGCCGACGATCGCGATGCGCTGATCGCCTCAGCCGCAAGCTCGGTGCGGGCCATCGCCACACGCGGCGAACTCGGCGCTTCGGCGGAGCTGATGTCGAAGCTGCCGAATCTCGAAATCGTGTCCTGCTACGGCGTCGGCACCGACGCCATCGATCTCGCTTACGCCAAGAGCCGCGGGATTCGCGTGACCAATACGCCCGACGTGCTGACCGGCGATGTGGCCGATATCGCCATCGGGCTCAGCCTGGCTATCGCCCGGCAAATCCGCGAAGGGCATGACTATGTGCTGTCGGGGCAATGGGCCAAAGCCAATATGGGTCTGGTGACCCGCTTCTTCGGCAAGAAAGTCGGCATTGCAGGCATGGGCCGCGTCGGCGCCGCCACCGCCAAGCGCGCCGCCGGTTTCGATTGCGAAATCCGCTATTTCGACACCCAGGCGCGCGACGACCTGCCCTGGGATTTCGAGCCTGATCTCAAGGCGCTTGCGGCCTGGTCGGATTTCCTGATCGTAACGATCGCCGGCGGCCCTTCGACCTTTGGCATTATCAACGCCGATGTTCTCGCAGCGCTCGGCCCGGACAGCTATCTCATCAATGTCTCGCGCGGCACCACAGTCGACGAGCCCGCGCTGCTCGAGGCCTTGGAAAACAAGGTGATCAGGGGCGCAGCGTTGGATGTCTTCCACAATGAGCCCCGCATCGATCCGCGCTTTCTGGCGCTGCCGAATGCATTGCTTCAGCCGCATCACGCCTCCGGCACTGTGGAAACCCGCAAGGCGATGGGCCAGCTCGTGCGCGACAATCTCGCCGCGCATTTCGCCGGCAAGCCGTTGATCACACCGGTGGTTTGAGGAGCGACGACATGAAAGCCATCGTCATTCACGCCGCCCGCGATCTGCGCGTCGAGGATCGTCCGCTTGAAACGGCAGGCGCCGGTCAGGTCGAGATCACGCTTGAGGCCGGCGGCATCTGCGGCTCCGATTTGCATTACTTCAATCATGGCGGTTTTGGCGCGGTGCGCCTGCGCGAGCCGATGATTCTCGGCCATGAGGTGGCGGGGCGCGTCGCGAGCCTCGGCGCCGGCGTCTCCGGCCTCGCGGTCGGCGACCGCGTCGCGGTTTCGCCGAGCCGGCCCTGCAACAGCTGCCGATATTGCCTCAAGGGCCAGCAGAACCAGTGCCTCAACATGCGCTTTTACGGCTCGGCCATGCCGTTTCCGCATATCCAGGGCGCGTTCCGCCAGCAGTTGATTGCCGAAGCCTGGCAGTGCCACCGAATCGAAGAGGGCGTATCGATCCATGAAGCGGCGATGGCCGAGCCTTTCGCCGTCTGCCTGCACGCCGTCAATCGCGCCGGCAGCCTTCTGGGGAAACGTGTTCTGGTGACCGGCTGCGGCCCGATCGGTTCTCTGGCGATCATCGCGGCGCGCGCGCATGGCGCCCGTGAAATCGTCGCAACCGATGTCGCCGACGGCGTGCTCGCGCTGGCGGCGAAAATCGGCGCCGATCGCACGATCAATGTCGCCGAACGGCCCGAGGATCTCGCCGCCTATGATGGCGTCGACAAGGGCACATTCGACGTGATGTTCGAAGCCTCGGGCAATGAACGCGCCGTGCGCGCGGGGCTGGAAGCGTTGGCGCCACGCGGCGTTCTGGTGCAACTGGGTCTCGGCGGCGATATCTCGCTGCCGCAGAACATGGTCGTGTCCAAGGAAATCGAGATTCGCGGCGCGTTCCGCTTCCATGAAGAGTTCGGCCTCGCGGTCGATCTCATCAATAAGAAGCGCGTCGATCTCAAGCCGCTGCTAACGGGTGTCCTGCCGCTCGACGAAGCCCAGCAAGCCTTTGAGCTCGCAAGCGATCGGTCCCGCTCGATGAAGGTGCAGATCGCCTTCTGATCTAAATCTGGTCCGCGCCGATTGCCGTGAGCGCGGCGCGGGCCACGTCGAGATCCTGGTCGCCCGTGCCCGACCCCACGCCGATGCCGCCGACCAGCACGCCGTCGAAACGGATCGGCAATCCGCCCGGCAGATTGGCTGTGCCGCCCTTGGTCGCCAGACCAAAGGTCACGCTGGTCTCAAAAGCCTGATGGCCGGACGGAGCATTGTGAGAGGCCGAGAACCGCGCCTTGCCGGTTGCCGTGTCGATCGACAGATATTTCGCGCCATCCATGCGAATACCGGCCAGAAAAACGCCGCTTGTATCGACGATGACGATGTTCTGGGGAATGCCTATCTCCTCGGCCTTTGCGACGGCGGCGGCGAGCGCGGCCATGGCGCCGGCATGCGACAGCGACAGGGTCTGGCGAACAGGATTCATGGATCTTTCCTTCTCAGGCGCTTTCGCGCAACACGACGCGATAAGGCGTCAGGATCAGTTCATCGGCCGCGCCATCCGCCCCTGACTGCAGAGAGCGCAACACCCGCTCAGCCGCCAGACGACCGATACCGTAACAGTCGACATCGACGGTGGTGATGCGCGGAAAACAGGAAGCGGAAATCTCGTAGTCACCGAAACCGGCAATGGCGATGTCGCCGGGCACCTTCATGCCGCGCCGCTGACATTCCATCAGCGCTCCGAAAGCGGAGAGGTCAGAGACGCAGAGCACAACGTCGGTGTCGGGCCAGCGCTCCAGCACCGAGGCGATCGCCTGACTGCCCTGCTCCGTCGAGATCGGCGGGATGCCGAAGGAAATCACACGTCCCTGCGGCAGGCCCATCTCGGCCAGCGCCTTGAGAAAGCCTTCCTTGCGCTGGTTGCCGCGCGTATCCCGCTCGGTCGTACCGCCGATATAGGCGAATTTTTTATAGCCGCGCTGAGAGGCCAGCGTCCGGACCAGCGTGGCCATCGCCTCGCTGTTGGAAAAACCGACCACCTGATCGATCGGATCTGTCGGCAGCTCCCAGGTCTCGACCACTGGAATCCCTGCATTTTCGAGCATCTTGCGGGCGCGCGGCGTATGAGCGCCACCGGTCAGCACGATGCCCTCCGGACGTCGCCGCAGCATGGATTCAATCAGCGTTTCCTCTTTTTCCATCGAATATTCGGTGTAGCCGAGAAGGAGTTGAAGGCCGCTTTTTTCGAGCGCGTCGGTGAGGCCGCGCGCGGTGTCGGAGAAGTTGGAGTTGTTGATCGAGGGCACCAAGGCGGCGATGAAACCGGTGCGGCCTGAGGACAGGCTGCCCGCCGATTGGTCGAGCACATATCCCAATGCGTTGACGGCGGCGTCGATCCGCTCGCGCAACTCCCGGGACACTCTGGGATCGTTGCGCAATGCCCGCGAGACGGTCATGGCGGAGACGCCGGCATGGCGCGCGACATCGGCCATGGTGGCCTTTCCAGGAGCGACCTGCTGGCGTTGCAGCTTCGCGGGCGGCGGAGATTTTTTCACGCGTGCGGGCCTCTCGCGATGTGTTTGGCGTTGAACGGCGGGGAGAAAGATCTTGATCTCTGCGCCAATCCGATTATCGATAACATAGATTTTGCATGCGGAGGAGGCAAGCCATGTTTGGGGAGATCGAAGGCGCGGGTTTTGAAATTCTGGATCCGAGATTTAGCGCCTGCTTCGTCGGTCACGCCCGCATCGAGCGGCTCTGGACGGGGGGACGCTGGCTCGAAGGGCCAGCATGGTTCCCGGCCGGGCGCTATCTGGTGTTTTCCGACATTCCGAACAACCGCATGCTGCGCTATGACGAGGCCTCGGGCCAAGTCTCCGAGTTCAGGACGCCGTCGAACAATTCCAACGGCAATACGGTGGACGCTGAGGGGCGGCTGGTGAGTTGCGAGCATCTGACACGCCGCGTCACCCGCACGGGCTTTAACGGTCGAATCGAGGTGATCGCCGATCGCTCTGGCGGCAAAAGCCTGAATTCTCCCAACGACGTCGTGGTCAAATCGGAGGGCTCCATCTGGTTCACCGATCCTTCCTACGGCATCCTGCATGACTATGAAGGCGACTACGCCGAGCAGGAACAGGATGGCTGCCATGTCTATCGTGTCGATCCGGATGGCTCGATCGCGGCGGTCGCAACCGATTTCGAAAAGCCGAACGGCCTGGCCTTTTCTCCCGACGAACGCATTCTCTATATCGCCGACACAGGCGCTTCACATCTCGAAGATGGCCCGCGTCATATCCGCAAGTTCCAGGTCACCGAAGACAATATGCTGGTGGACAAGGGCGTCTTCGCGGTCTGCACCGCTGGCCTGTTCGACGGCTTCCGAGTGGATCGGTCGGGGCGGATCTGGACGAGCGCAGCCGATGGCGTCCACTGCTACGATCCGGATGGAACCTTGATCGGCAAGATCCGCATTCCCGAATTCGTCTCCAATGTCGCCTTCGGCGGCGAAAAGCGCAACCGGCTGTTCATTTGCGGGACGACGTCGCTCTACGCGGTCTATCTGACGGCAAACGGCGCGTCGCTGCCCTGAAAATCAGGCCGACCTTTACGCGTATTGGATTGCTTCAGGCTCACGCATGTGCCGCCGCTTTTTGGTGATCGCGTCGAAGACATGTCGCCAATGGCTGAAAAACAGCAATTGGCCCGCATCCTTGATGATCTCGATCGTCGTCCCCGGCACATTCTCGACAAAGGCGCGGCTATGCGCCAGCGGGATGATGCGGTCGTCGTCGCCGTGAAGGATATGAAACTTGTGCGGCGAACGCCTGGCTTCTTCGACTGCGTTGCGCTGTATGATCAGACATTCCTGACAGAAGCCGGCAACGCCGCGCTTGAGGGCGTCGACCGAACCCTGGGCAATCAAATCGACAATTTCCTGATCTTCAACCGCGCGACTGTCGGCGCGGCCATCCCGACAGCCATGTCGCACGAATTCGGTTGCGTAGGGACTGTCCAGGCAGGCGATCATCGACCAGGCCACGACGGGGAGAACCTGCGGAAAGTGCTTGGCGAGCCGCACCACGAAGCGCTGCCTTTGCGGCAGATCATGGATGAACTCCGGACGCCAGCCCGGCGCCTGTGAAACGCCGATCAAACGGCTGACGCGTTCGGGATAGCGTGAGGCAAAGCGCAGGGCGAACGGCGACCCGGCAGCATGGCTGACGGCGACCACCGACGAAACCCCGCGATGGCGCAGGAGCTCTTCGCAATCATCAGCCGCTTTATCAAGAAGCTCCTCCATATTGGCGTGCTGGAGATAATCGGTCGCGCCCATGCCCGGGCGAAACGGCGCGATGAAGCGCAACCCCTCGGCATGCGCCTGCTTGATTGCCGCCGTTGGCAGTTCCACGCCATAAGGCAGATTGTGAAACATCAGAACAGGCTTTCCGTCCGCGGCGCCTTGTTCGACAAAATCGAGTTGGCGGCCGCTCTTCAGGGAAATCTGTCGCCGGATTTTCATGGGCGCGGCGGGGTTGGCTCTGATATCGCCGCCTTGCCGCCCGTTCTGCGCCGCCACACTGGCGGAAAAGCCGCATAACAGTCTGACGAGCGCAGGAAGGTCGCGCGTCGAGGTCTTGTTTTTGATCGTCTTGATCTGGCTGCGCACTGTATCCAGCGCCACATCACGCTCGACCGCGATATCGGTGAGACGCAAGCCGCTCGCCACCAGCACCGCCACCTGGCATTCCGCATGGGTGAGGCCATAGGCCGCCCGGAAAAGTTCAGTGACGGCTTCGTCAAAGCCGAAGTCGATGATCGACAACAGATACATATGTTCGATACCGCCCGTGACCTCGGCATCGATCCGGCTGATGATAACGCTGGTCTGGCCTTTTCGCGACGGATCAGACTGTCCGGCGATCGCCATGGGCGCGCCCGCTCCATCGCGCCGGAGATAGTCGCGAAGATGTTTCTGCACATCGCCGACGGCGATCAGATTCTTGAGTGACGCTGGAGCTGGCCCGTATTTTGTTGAAGCCATAGCGTTGGCGGCAACCACGGCTTCCGTCTTGGAAACGATATAGGAGGGGTTTGGAACCGCCTCCACAATTGCGGCAAGCTTCTGATGCTGCGTCCGCGCATTGCCGATCCGCTCCTGGATGGAGCGCGCCATGTCGATATGAGACAGCGCCACATCGCTCAGTACGGTTTTCCTATCAAGTGCACTGTCTTCCCCCAGGAATAGCAGCGAATCCAGATTGTCGAATACCCTGTGGAAGTCGCTCGGCGACAAGGTGGCGGCGTAAATCGCCGCGATCAGATCATGCGTGTCCGTCGGCATCTGAAAGGGCTCAAGCCAAATTGATAAATCAGTTGTTCTACATGCCATGACCACAAGACGTGTCAAGGGCGGATCAAGCGCCGACTTTGCGGCCACAGCAAGCTCCTAAGCGAAAAATCCATCGATAAAGCGCTTTACAAGCTGTGTTTCTTGCATATTCTGCGGTGCAGCAACACTGGAGACGCATCCATGGGCCTTCCAATCGACCTCATTCTCAACGCCTCCGACGATATCGCCATCCGTCAAGACCTGACGCTGACAGCGCTCGGAAAGCGGCCGGCTGACAGAGTGATCCGGATTGGCCGCCTGCTCAACGTACATTCGCGACTCTGGGCGGCGGATCAGGAAATCGTCGTCAAAGGTCGTCGCATCGCCTATGTCGGTCCTGCCGGCACCTATCGCGGCGAGGTGACGGAACGGCTGCATTTTCCGGATCTCGCCGCCGTTCCCGGTTTCGGCGAGGTGCACAAACATATAGAAAGCTCGCATCTGACGCCGGAATACGAGGCGGCGATGGTCCTGCCGCGGGGCAACACCTGGACTTGCGAAGCGAGCCATGAATTCGCCAATGTCAATGGCGGCCGCAACACGGAATTCTGGCAGCGCGCCCGCCGGGCTGGATGCACGCACAAGATTTTCATCCAGCCGGGCTCGGCGGTTCCGCCGAGCGGCTGGGAGACATCCGGCGGATATTATGGCTATGACGAGCAAAGCTTGTTCCTGAAGAACGATCTTTCGGTTGTCAGTCTCGACGAGGTCATGGACTGGCCCGCCGTCTGGAATCCGGAAAATCCCTCTTATGACCGGCTCTGGGGGATGATCCGCGCCACGATCGAAAATCGCGGCGTGGTCGAAGGACATGGCTCCGGCCTGATGGAGCCGCATGACGCCAGCGCCTATGCCGCCGCCGGGCTGATGTCGGATCATGAAGTCTGGACCATCGAGGAAGCCTGGGCGAAACTCAATCGCGGCGTCTTTATCGAGATCCGCCCGTTCAACTATCCGGAAGTGCTGCCGGGCCTGCTGCAGGCGGGCCTTGCCGACTGGTCCAACATCGCCTTCACCACCGATGACCGCAGCGCCTCCGACACGCTGCGCCTCGGCGCGAGCGACTACAATATCCGCCACGCCATCGAGCATGGCGTTCAGCCCGAGATCGCCTATCAATGCGCGACGCTGCATCCCGCCCGGCACATGCGGATCGACGCCTGGGTCGGCTCGATCACGCCGGGTCGCTATGCCGACATCGTGTTGCTCGACGATGTGGAGCGCGTGGGCATCGCCAAAGTGTTTTCCGATGGCCAATTGGTGGGAGACAAAGGCGCCTATTGTGGGCCGCCGCTTGCCATCGATTGGCCAGATTGGGCGCGAGATACGATCAATATCGGCCGGGCGCTGACCGAAGACGATTTCAAGATCGTCGCACCGCCCGGGCGCAAGACGATGAACGCCGCGGTGTTGCGTCCCTTCCACTGGAATCAGGAGTTCCTGACCATGGAACTGCCGGCGGATGATGGCGCCGTTCAGCGCGATCCCGCGCGCAAGATCTCCAAATTCTCGGTCATTGATCGCTATTCCGGCAAGGCGGCCCTGGCGTCGATGTTCTGGATCGGCTGCGGCCCTGGCGATCCAGACACCGCGCTTGCCTGTTCGGTCGCGCATGATTCCCATAATGTTTGGACCATCGGCTCCTCGGATGCGGCGATGGCGCTAGCCGTCAACCGCCTGTCCGACAATGGCGGCGGCTGGGTTCTCGCCCGGAAAGGCGAGATCGTCGCCGAAGTCGTCTTCGAGATCGGCGGATTGATGACGGCGCGGCCGGCCGAAGCGCTGGACGCGGACATGCAGCGCTTTCTCGCCGTCGCCGACGCGCTTGACTGGATGTACGAGCCGTCGGTGAACAAGAACTGGAAGCCGGGCTTTCCGGAACATCTGATTTTCGCGACCCTGACCTGCGCGCCCTGGCGTTGGGTGCTGGTGGCGCCGCATGAAAATGCGCCGGACGGTTTCGTCAATGTCCAGACGGGACAGAAACATCCCATCGTTTGGTGATCAATCGGGAGGAAAATATCATGGCGCTCAAAATCCTGCTCGCGGGGGAATCCTGGACCTCGCTCGGCCTGCATCTCAAGGGCTTCTCGCTTTATACGACCGGCGCTTATGAGGAAGGCGGCAAACCGCTGATCTCGGCGCTGGAGCGCGAAGGCCACCAGGTCGACTACATGCCCAATCACCTGGTCCCCGAACGGTTTCCGGTCACTGTCGAGGGCCTGTCCGCCTATGATGTCGTGATCCTCTCAGATATCGGCGCCGACACGTTTCTGCTGCATCCAGACACGCTTCTCAGGTCGCAGCGCCGCCCGAACCCGCTCAAGGTCATGGCCGATTACGTGGCCGCCGGCGGCGGCCTGCTGATGGTCGGCGGCTTCATGAGCTTTTCCGGCTTCGGCGGCAATGCCTGCTACCACAACACTGTGCTGGCCGATGTGTTGCCGGTGCGCATGCTGGGCCATGACGACCGGGTCGAATGCCCTGAAGGCGTGCATCCGACTGTCGGTGCTTCGCATCCGGTCGTTGACGGCCTGACCGGGACTTGGCCGCATTTCCTCGGCTATCAGCGCCTGGTCGCCAAGCAGGACGCCGAAGTGCTGCTATCTGTCGGCGCTGACCCGTTCCTCACGCTGGGACATCACGGTGATGGCCGGACGGCGGCCTTCGCCTCGGATTGCTCGCCGCATTGGGGTTCGCCGGACTTCACCGGATGGACCCATTACGCCGCGTTCTGGAGCGGTCTCGCTCAATGGCTAGCCGGTCGATGACGCCGCGTTCAGCGCATGGACCGATTTTCGCACCACCAGTTCGACCGGCAGGCGACAAACCGGATTGTCCGGTGTGCCGCCAAGCCTTTCGCGCAAGGCCCGCACGGCCTCGCGCGCCAATCCACCGACATCCTGGCGGATGGCGGTGATCGGCGGATCGAAAAAGGCCAGCGGTCCCGCATCATCAAAAGTCACGAGGCCGAGGTCCCTGCCTACGGAGACGGACCTGTTGCGCATGGTTTCGAGAGCGCCGAACAGGAGTTCGTCGCTCGCGATGAAAGCGCCGGTGACCTCGGGGTGCTCCTTGAGCAGCCTGCACAGCGCCTCGCGACCATGGTCAAGGGTATAGGGGCCGAAAAACGCCGCCTCGACGCCCGCTCCTGCCCGCTTCGCCTCGTCCCGGAAACCCGAGAACCGTTCCTGCGAACTCATCAATCCCTCCGGCCCGCCGATAAAGGCGAGCCGCCGATGCCCGAGGGCGATCATATGTTCGGCGGCAAGACGACCGCCGGCGACATTGTCGGAAAACACTTTCGGCGCGGCGACGCCAGCGACGTCTTCGTCGACGACCACCACATTGCTCGACTGGGCGATGGCGGCAGCCAGATCGCCGTCATCGACATGATTGGTGGCGAAGATCAATCCGTCCACGAAATTGCGCCGCAACCGCTCAAGGTAGTGCAATTCGCGGTCCTTGCGGTTGAGGCTCGAATAGAGCATCAGCGCCAATCCCGCCGCATCGGCCTCGCGCTCGACGGCGGCGGCCAGCCGAGCAAAAAACGGATTGTCGATTTCCGGGACCAACAGCCCGATCGTATCGGACCGCCCGCGGCTCAAGCTGCGGGCATAGGGATTGGGCTGGTATTTCAGAGCCTCGATCGCCGCGTCGATGCGCGCCGCGGTGTCGGGCGGCAGCGACAGCGAACCGTTCAGATAGCGCGACACGGTGGCCGGCGACAGGCCCGCGGCTGTCGCGACATCCTGCAATGATGGTGGTTTCACCATATCTCCTCCCCCTCCCGCAGGGCATCACCAGACGATCGGATGCGTCTCCCCGGTCCGGACATTGACGAAGCCCTCGGGCGCGAGCGGCCCCGGCGCGACCAACACCCATCGCCAGGGCGAGCAGGTGAGCGTGGCGAAGGCAAGCCGCTCCGGAAAACCAGGGCCCCATCGCGGCGAAAATGTCGGCTCATACATCCAGTCGATCTTGTCCGCCGCCGCGTACAACGCCTGCATCTCAGCATGCAAGGCTTCCGGCGAACGCTGGGTCATCAGGCCTCCCACCTCATAGCGGACCGTGGCCGCAAGTCGTCCGCGGTCCACAAGCGCCCAACCGCCCTGCATGTCGATCAGCGCATTGACTGCCTTCGCCATCGCCGAATCTGACGATCCGACGACCCAGATATTGTGCTTGTCATGGCCCATGGAACAGGCGAGGGCGCAATCGGGCGTCGACGGACCGGTTCCAAGCCAGAACATGCTGGCGGTCCGCCCCTCGCCGGAAAACCGGTCGACAATCGCGAATTTGGTGACGTTGCGGGCGGCGTCCCGCTGGACCTCGCCTTTTTCCACTGGCAGATCCATGGTGAGAAAATCGTCATGCCAGTGAAAGGGTCTCAACAAGGCTGACGTCATGGTCTTCCGGCCCGGAACCGCCCGGATGGCGAAATCCGCCTCCGTCATGCGCCTGTTGATATGAACAGTGCGGGTCGCCCATTCCGGCCAGGCGATCGTCGGCGTTTTGCCGAGATAGGTCCCGCCTTCCGCAACCAGCCGGCCATCCGCCCAGACCTTGCGGATCGACAGGCTTCGCACGTCGTCGAGCAGGACGATGTCGGCGTAACGCCCTGGCGCAAGCGAACCGACCCAGGGCGTCAACCGCATGTGCCGCGCCGGATTGATCGTGACGCATTGAATGGCGATCTCCGGCGCCAGACCGTTTTCGATCGCAAGCCGGACATTGTAGTCGGTGGCCCCGAGCCGGAGAGTATCGGAGCAGGATCGGTCATCGGTGCAGAAGGCGAATTGCGACCAATCCGACTGTCCGCCCCCGATCAGATCCCGCACCACCTCCGGGAGCGAATGCGGCCGCAACTCGATGAACAGGCCGCGGCGGAGCTTGTCGAGCACTTCCTCGGTCGTCCAGGCCTCGTGATCCGACGCCATGCCGGCGGCGGCGAAGGCGCTGATCTCGGCCGGATCTCGCATGCCGGCCGCATGCCCCTCGACAACGCCGCGTTGCTCGAACGTCGCTCGGATCATGCCCCAGATCCGCTGATGCGACGGATTGCCGGGATCCCAGACCGACGGCCAGTCCATAACCTCGTCCAGCCCCGCCACCATCAGCGAGGACCGCATGAATTGGGTCTGCTCGGCATGGCCATAATGACCGCCGCCCCATTCATAGGCCGTCGGCGGCGTCGCGGAACCCGGCAACGGAAAAATCTTGAGCGGCGAGCCATGCCGGCGCGCGGTCATCCAGAATTCGAGATTGTTCGACCCGTCAACATTGGAAAACTCATGGCTCGCCTCGCAGGTCCAGGTATTGCCGAAGGGCAGCACCATCGCCGCCTCGTATTCCGGCGTCAGATGCGAGCTTTCAATATGTTTGTGAACCTCGCCAAAGCCTGGAACGGCGAAGAGTTCTGGTTCGTGGATATGATCTGCTGCTTCGCCCGACCAGGTCCCGGCGGGACCGACATAAGCGATCCGTCGACCGCTGACGACGATTTCCTGATCATCGAGCCATTCACGGCCATGCACATCCAGCAGCCGGCCCACGCGCAGCACCCGGTCGGCTCGATGTTTTCCCAGCGCGACCAGCGTCAGGCGTTGGCGTATCTTGATCTCGTCTTCGCCATTGATGAACAGATCATCCGGGCCTTCCGTCTCCATTTCGCCCTCGTCGCGCGTCTGTGTTCCGTAATGTCGCTTCGCCGTCGCGGAGCTGCGCTGGCGCGCCGCCGCCTGTCGTTCCACAACGTGGATGGAGTCCGCCGTATCTTTGCATGCACAAATTTTAATCCATTCAAAAAGAAGCGGAATTAATATGCAAACCCACGAGGCGGCCAGTTGACAGTTGCGACTGTCCTATAGTCTAGTACGAGCGCAATGATGTTGTAAATCGCTTTACTGGCATGAAATAATGGCTTCTACACTCATTTTCGGCGCAACGCTCCTAACCGTGGATTCCGAGGACAGAGTTCTCGACGATGGCTGGATCAGCTTTGTCGATGGCCGCATCAGCGGCGTCGGAACGGCGTCCAGCAGGCCCGCGTCGGCTGAATTCGACGAAGCCCTGGATTTTAACGGCAAGCTCGTCATGCCCGGTTTCGTCAACGCGCATACCCATGCGGCGATGGTCCTGTTTCGCGGTCGCGCGGAGGGGCAAAGTCTCTTGACCATGGAGGGCTGGCGCAACGCCATTCGCGAACCCGAACTCGCGATGCTGCCTGAGGATGTTGGACCGGCCGTAGACTTGTCCTGCGCCGAAATGCTGCTTTCCGGCACGACGACCTTTTGCGAGCAGTATTTTTTCGCCGAAGACATCGCCGATGCGATCGGGCGGAGCGGCATGCGCGCCGTCGTCGCCTATGGCGTGGTCCAACTCGGCGACGAGCAAAAGGGCCGCGAGGAAATGGCCAAGGCGATCGCCTTTCTCGAACGTCAGAGGACTGCGGGAGGCAGGGTGATCCCCTGGCTCGGGCCGCATGCCCCCTATGTCGACAATTCCGAAGATCTGCTGAGAGAAGAAACGGCCGTCGCGACGCGTTATGGCGTCGGCCTGCATCTGCATATGGCCGCCGGCCCGGAGGACAATGAAGAAACCATGGCGCGTTATGGATTGACCGCGACCGCCGCGCTTGAACGCGATGGTTTCTTCCAAGCCCGCGTCCACGCCGCCCATTGCCTCGATCTTTCCGACGACGATATCGCCATTTTCGCGCGCGCGCCTCAGGCCTCGGTCGCCCATTGCGCCAGCGCGTCGTTGCGTTCCGGCCGCAAGGGCATTTGTCCGGTGCGGGCGTTGCGCGAGGCGGGCGTCGTGGTGGCGATCGGAACCGACAATGTCGCCGCCAACAATTCCTATGACATGATTGCAGAGATGCGCGTGGCCGGCCTGCTTGCCGGCCATCGCGAAGGCGTGGCGCAAGTGATTTCCAGCCGCGATCTGATCCGCATGGCGACGATCGAGGGCGCCCGCGCGCTGGGACTCGAAGACGAAATCGGCTCTCTCGAACCCGGCAAGGCCGCCGATATCATCGCCATCGACCTTGATGCTCCCGGCTATTCGGATTGCCCAGACATCGCCGCCCTGCTCGTCTATTCCGGCAGCGGCCGCGACGTGCGCGACGTCTGGATCGGCGGCGAACGCCTCCTGAGCGACCGCAGGCTTACCCGCCGGGCCTATGCTGAGATCCGCGCCGATTATCGCAGAGGCTACCGCGCCTTCTGGAACCGCGTTGACGCGCGCCGAGCCGCCGCATGAGCGCGCGCAGGCTGATCCTCGACACCGACGGCGGCGTCGATGACGCGCAGGCGCTGATGATGCTCGCCGGCGCCGGGCGTCCACCCTTCGCCGTCACCACCGTGTTCGGCAATGTCGATCTCGATACAGCGACCGACAACATTCTGGCCGTGCTCGCGACGCTCACGCTTGAACCTCCGGTCTACAAGGGCGCCATAGGCCCGCTGATCGGCAGGGCGGTGAATGCCGCCGATGTGCATGGCGAAGACGGGCTTGGCGGCGCTCCGCGACCGACAATACAGGCAAGGGCGGAATGCGAACACGCCGTCGATTTCTTACGCCGCAGCCTGAAAGATGCGGCGAAAACCGGTGACCTCATCGATCTCCTGATGATCGGGCCGCTCACCAATCTGGCTCTGGCGCTGCGGCTGGATCCGACGATTGCCGACGGCATCGGACGGTTGACGATCATGGGCGGCACCCGCGAGGGCCGCGGCAATATCACGCCTGCGGCCGAGTTCAACATTTACGCCGATCCGGAAGCGGCCGAGATCGTGTTTTCCGCCGGCATGACGATCACGCTCGTTCCCTGGGAAAGCTGTCTTGCCCATTCGCTGACGGGTGAGACGGTCGATGCGCTTTATTCCATCGAGACCGAGGCGAAGGCGGCGCGGCTGTCGCTGGCTTTGGCGAGACATTTGCGCGCCAACGCCATCCGCCGCGGACGTGGCGACCGGATGTTCTTCGTCGATCCCCTCGCGGCGGCGGTTGTCGTCGAACCGGAGGCGATCATGACGAGCTGGCAGGCCGCAGTCGAAATCGAGCTTGCCCAGGGTCCGGCGCGCGGAATGACGATCGTCGATCCCGCCGGACGAACCCGCAAAACCACGGTCAGGATCGTCGAAACCGTCGACGCCGCCAGGCTTGAGGCCCTTTACGCTCGATCGATAGCGCCCGACGACCACAAATAAGAACCCCAGAAGGAGAACCATATGACACGCCTGACATTTCTCAACACGACCGCGGCGGCGATCGCATTCGCCGCTTTCTCCGGCGCGCTGACCGCGCCCGTTTTCGCCGAGGATTACACCAAGGACAATCCGCTCAAGGTCGCGCTCGTCCTGCATGGCTCGCTCGGCGACAAGAGCTTCTTCGATTCTGCCGCAGCCGGGATGAAACTCGCCGAGGAAAAACTGCCCGTGACGGTGAAGATCATCGAAGTGGGCTATCAGAAGGACCGCTGGCAGCCCGCGCTCGCCGACGCCGCCGATTCCGATTATGACGTCCTGATCGCCGGCACGTTCGAGATGACCGGCTTCATCGCCGAAATGGCCAAGGATTACCCGGAAAAGAAATTCATCGTCTTCGACGATTCCCCTGATTTCTCCACCGGCTGCTGCGCGAATGTCCTGGGCATCCAGTATCTGACCTCAACCGCTGGCTATCTCGCGGGCTACGCGGCCGCCAAAGTGTCCACCACCGGCACGCTGGGCGAGATCCTCGGCATGGAATTCAAGACGGTGACCGATTTCGCCGTCGGTTTTGAACAGGGCGCCAAGGCGGCAAAACCCGACATCAAGGTGCTGCGCGCCGTCGCCAACACCTTCTCCGACCCGGCCAAAGGCAAGGAACTGGCGCTCGCCCAACTCGGCCAGGGTGCGGATGTGATCTTCCCAATCGCAGGAGCGACCGGCATCGGCGCGTTGCAAGCCGTTCGCGACGCCAAGAAGCTCGGCGTCGGCGTCGACAGCGACCAGGCGGAGATCTTCGCCGCCACCGATCCGGCGCAGGCCGACGTGATCTTCACCTCGGTTGAGAAGAAGGTCGGCCAGTCGCTCTATCTCGCGCTTGAGGAGACGATCGCGGGCAAAGCGCCCTATGGCACGATGGAGCTTCTCGGCCTCAAGGAAGGCGCGGTAGCGATTTCCAAGAACGCCTATTATGAAAAGATCGTGCCCGCCGACGTGCGCAGCGAAGTCGATGCGCTCGAAAAGAAGATCGCATCGGGCGAAATCACGGTCGAAACGACGATGAAGTGATGCGGATTGAGCCGGTGCCCTGATCGTGGGCGCCGGCTCGACCGATCATTCGGGGGACTGCAGACATATGGAAGCCTTGCTCGAAGCGCGCGGTATCTGGAAAACTTATCCCGGCGGGGCCGTCGCAAATCAGGATGTCGAACTGACCGTGATGCCGGGCGAGGTGCATGCCGTGGTCGGCGAGAACGGCGCGGGCAAATCGACGCTGATGAAAATCCTGTTCGGCATCGAACAACCGGACAAAGGCGTGCTCATGCTCGACGGCAAGCCGGTGGCGTTCCCCAATCCGAATGCGGCCATAGCCGCGGGCGTCGGCATGGTGTTCCAGCATTTCTCGCTGGTGCCGTCCTTCTCCGTCTATGAAAACGTGGTGATGGGATCCGAGCCGAAACGCGGCCTGCGCTTCGACCGCAAGCAGGCGATCGCCGAAGTCCAGGCGCTTTCGGAGAAATTCCGTCTGACTGTAGATCCCCTTCCCCCGGTCGGCTCGATCCCGGTCGGTCAGCAGCAGCGTGTCGAAATCCTGAAGGCGCTCTATCGCGACGCCCGCATTCTGATCCTGGATGAGCCAACCGCCGTCCTTGCACCACAGGAAGTGGAGGAACTGTTCGCCGCTGTCCGCTCGCTTGTGGCCCAGGGCCGCACTGTCATTTTCATCGCCCACAAACTGCCGGAAGTGCTGGATATTTCGGACCGCATCACCGTGATGCGCGGCGGCCGCACGGTCGCACAGGTCAAGACCCGCGATATCACCGAGAAAGAACTCGCCACACTGCTGGTCGGTCGAGACGTGGCGCTCAAGGTTGACCGCGCCGCTACCGCGAAAGACAAGGTCGCGCTGGAAGTCGCCGGTCTCTCGGTCGCCAAGGAAAACGGCAAACCCGCTTGCAGGAACATTGATTTCCGGCTCCGCGCCGGCGAAATCGTCGGGCTTGTCGGGATCGAAGGCAATGGACAGCAAGAACTCATGGAGGCCGTCGCCGGTCTCCGTCCGGCGCAAGCCGGCGCGGCGTTGCTCGACGGGGAAGATATTCTCGGCGCCCCGGTCCGGCAGCGGCGAGCGGCGGGGCTTGCCCATATCCCGCAGGATCGCATCGCCGAGGGCCTGGCGGTCGGCGCGACGCTCGCCGAGAACATGGCCGCCACCCGTCTCGACGATACGGCCTTCGCCCGCTACGGCCTTCTCGATCTCACGGCGATCGAAAAGAACGCCGTGGATCTGATCGAGAAATTCGCCATTCGCGCCACTGGCTCCCAAGCTGCAGCCGGAACGCTTTCTGGCGGCAACATGCAGAAAGTGGTGGTGGCGCGCGAGCTGATGGAGCAGCCGAAAGTGCTGCTCGTGTCGCAGCCGACGCGCGGCGTCGACCTCGGCGCGACGCAGTTCATTTGGAAAACCATTACGGAAGCGCGCGACAAGGGAGCCGGCGTGTTGCTGAGTTCGGCGGATCTTTCGGAATTGATGGCGCTGTCCGACCGCTTTCTGGTCTTCTACCACGGGGAAATCGTCGCCGCCCTTGAGAATGGCGAAGACGTCACATCCACGGCGCTGGGGAGCTATATGTTGGGACTGGACCGCCAGAGCGCGGCGGAAATCAGGGCGGGCTCGCTATGAGCGCTGGAAACAACACACTCTCAGGCAACATATGGCGGGAGACGCTCCGCGCCGTGACTGCGCTATCGATAGCGCTCATCATCGCCTTCCTCATCGTTGTCGCGACATCCGACACGCCCGTCGAGACTTTCGGGACCTTTCTGAGCGGGCCGCTGACCTCGAAGCGAACCATCGGCCTTTGGGTGGACGAAATCGCCAAGCTCACAGTGACCGGTCTCGCCTTCAGCCTCGTGTTCCAGGCCCGGCAATTCGCCATGGGCGTGCAGGGCCAGGTCTATATCGGCGGCCTGTTTGCCGCGCTCGTGGCCTTGTCGCCGGCCGGCGCGACCTGGGTCGGACTGCCGCTGGCCGTCATCGCCGCCATGATCGGCGGAGCGATGTATGGCTTCATCCCCGGCTACGCCAAAGCGCGGCTGGGCGCCAACGAGATCGTGTCGTCCTTGATGCTGAATTACATCGCGATCAATCTGGTGACCTATCTTGCACGCGGCCCGCTGGTTGCGGGTCCCGGCCTGCTGGCGACAGCCGATTTCCCCGACAGTTCGGTATTTCCCGCGCTCTTGGCGCGGACCCGGATCGATCTTGGCCTGGTTCTGGCGCTATTGGCGGTGGCGGCGGCCTGGTTTGCGCTTTACCGCACCACATGGGGGCTCAAATTGCGGTTGGTCGGCCACAACGCCCGTTTTGCCGAATATGCCGGCATCAAGGCGACCTTCATCATGGTGTCGGCCATGACGGCGTCCGGAGCGCTTGGCGGCCTGCTCGGGGCGATGTTCGTGCAGGGTCAGGCCTATGGAAAGCTCACGGTGCTGTTTGAGGGCAATCTCGCTTTTGAGGGCATCCTCATCGCCATCGTCGCGAAAGCCAGACCGCTCGCCGTGCCCGTCGTGGCGATCTTCTATGGTTATCTCAGGCAGGGCGCTTTGATCATGGGCATCCGCACCGATGTTCCCACCGAAGTGATTTCGGTGGTGCAGGCGATCATCATCCTGCTCGTCGCCTCCTCCTTCACCCTCAACGGCAAGAAGCTGGTGTCGCGGCTGATCGGCCGGCCAGCGTCCGATGCGAGCGAGGCAAAGGCATGATCGATCTGCTCGCGGCCATGTTTTCCTACGCCTTTTTCGTCACGGTCGTCAGGGCCTCGACGCCCTTGCTGTTTGCAACTCTCGGCGGCCTGATCTCCGACCTCTCGGGCGCTCTCAATGTCGCGCTCGAAGGCATGATGCTGATCGCGGCGTTGACGGCCGTGGTCGTCTCCGTCTACGCGCCCTGGTATGTCGCGGTCGGCGCGGCGGTGTTGATCGGCTCGCTGTTTGGCGGCGTCATCGCCTTCTTTCATCTGAAACTCAAAGCGGACATCATCCTCGCCGGTTTCGCAATCAACATACTGGCCGCCGGCGGCACCGTCTTTGCGCTCTCCATCGCCACCGGCGGCGACAAGGGCACCTCGATCAATCTGGCGTCCAAGGCCATTCCGGCGCTCGATCTGTCCTTCCTTTCGGCCATCCCGGTGATCGGCGGGGTGTTATCCGGCATGCTTTCGGGTCATTCGCTGCTGAGCTGGCTCGCCGTGCTGTCCGTGGCGGTGCTCTGGTTCTTCCTCTATCACATGCCGCAAGGGCTCTGGCTGCGGGCGGTCGGCGAATACCCCGCCTCGCCGCAAGCCGCTGGCATCGCGGTCGACAAGGTCAGGGTCTGGGCGCTTGTGGCGTCAGGCGCATTTGCCGGTCTCGGCGGAGCGCAGCTCGCGATGTTCAACTATATCGGCTTCACCCGCGACATGACCGCAGGCCGCGGCTTCATCGCGCTGGGGGCGGTGCTGCTCGGCGCGCGCCATCCGGTCGGCGCCATGCTCGCCGCGCTGCTGTTCGGAGTATTCGAGGCGCTGTCGATTGTCATGCCGGGAATCTTCGCCTGGATTCCGGCCGAACTGGTGGTCTCCATTCCCTTTCTCGTCACGGTTTTCGCGCTGTTTCTGTTCAGCTACCGCGCCATGCGCGCACGGCGCCAGGCAGAAGCCAAATCGGCATGAGGGAACGGCGGCGCCCCGCCGCCGCTACACCACCCGCGCCAGATATTCGAACAGCCGCGCCACGGCCTCCGCGCCCGGATCGGCGTGCCCCACCAATTGCTTGGCGTTGATGTAGGCGGCGCGGCCGGCCTTGGCTTTGACCAGCGTCGCCGTGTGGTTCGCCCCGCCCCGGGCCGCCTCGGCGGCGGGACCGAAACCTTGCTCCAAGGCGTCGAGAGCCGGCGCGAGCGCATCGATCATGGTGCGGTCGCCGACACGGGCGCCGCCGATCTCCTGCATGCGCAGCAAACCGGCTTTCAGCGCCTCGCGCAGCGGCAGGCCGCTTGATGCGCCGTCGCCGGCAGCGGCGAAGAAGATCGCCAGCAACACGCCGGACGAACCGCCCATCGTCTGGCTGAGTTCGAGCCCGATTGCCCGGAGCAATTGGGTGTGATCGGAAAGAGGCAGCCGATCCATCGCCTTGACCAGCGCGCGCGCCGCGCCCGCAAGCGTCGAGCCTGTATCGCCATCGCCGGAGCGGGCGTCGAGCGCGTTCAGATCCTGCTCGCAGGCGATCAGCACATTGCAGCATTCGGTAAGGAAAGCCCGCGTCGGCGCATGGTCGGAGGCAAGCGGCATCACCGGCGCCAGCCCGTCCGGCAGGGCGATCACATTGACAGGGCGAACCGGCGACAGGCCTGGCCAGGCGGAAGGCCCGACAGGGCGCGCCAGCGCCGCAATTTCACTCTCATCGGCCGGATAGAGCGAGATGGAAAAGCCCCGCATATCCAGCGAGGTCATCATCGCTGCGGGTCCGACGACATGGCTGATATCAGCGCCGATTGCGGAACGGATCAGTTCATGGGCGAGCACCGACATTTCCAGCACGGAAGCGCCGCCGAGATTGTTGATCAGCGCCACATGGCGCGCCTTGCCGATCGCGGCTCCAAGTTTGCCGGTGACAGCAGCCATCGCCGATTGCGCGCCGGAGAAATCCACCTGTTCAACCCCGGCCTCGCCGTGAATGCCGAGCCCCAGTTCCGCCATGCCGGCGGGAATGCGATCTTCCTTGGGCGAACCCGGCACCGTGCAGGTGTCGAGCGACATGCCGATGCTCTTGACGCCGGCGATCACTTTACGCGCCGCCGCAGCGACTGTTTCGAGATCCGCGCCGTCTTCTGCGAGCGCGCCGGCGATCTTGTGAACGAACAGCGTGCCAGCGACGCCGCGCGCCTGCGGCAGATCCGGCAGCGCGATGTCGTCATCGACAATGACGATTTCGACACTGAGGCCGAAGGCGCGGGCGCGTTCGGCGGCGAGACCGAAATTCAGCCGATCGCCGGTATAGTTCTTGACGATCAGCAGGCAGCCTGCCGGTCCGGTCACCGCAAGGATGCCGGCCAGCACCGCATCGACGCTCGGCGAGGCGAAAACGTCGCCGCAAACAGCCGCCGTCAGCATGCCCTCGCCGACGAAACCTGCATGGGCAGGCTCATGGCCCGAGCCGCCGCCCGACACCAAGGCTACCCTGGACTTGTCCCAATCGGCCCGCACCACGACACGGATATGCGGATAGCCGTCGAGCCGGGCGAGCGGCACGGAGGATGTGGCCAAAAGGCCATCCACGGCCTCGGTGACAACCTCTTCCTTCTTGTTGATGAACTGCGCCATGAGGTCCTCCCTTAAATCAGTCGCGCGCCGTCGGCGTCGAAATAGAGCGGGGCGATGGGCTCGATCTTGACAAGATCGCCGCTCCGCAAGGCGGTATGTGGTTCGACGACTGTTACGATGCTCTGCCCCCGGAAGGAAAGATGCAAACGCGTCTGGTCGCCGAGCCGTTCGACCCGGTTGACAAGCCCCTCCTCCCCCTGCCCGAGCCTGATATGCTCAGGCCTGAGCCCGATATGAACAGCGCGGGCCGGCATGGACGGGAAGAGATCTGCGGGCATAATGTTGATGCGCGGCTGGCCCAGCCTAGCTGCGGCGTACAGGCTCACCGGCTGCTCATAGACCTCGCGCGGCGGACCGAACTGCACCAGTCGACCATGATCGAGAACGCCGACATGCGTCGCCATGGTCATGGCCTCAACCTGATCATGGGTGACATAAAGCAGCGTCGCGCCGGAATTGGCCTGAATGCTCTTCAGTTCGACGCGGAGATCGGCGCGCAGTTTCGCGTCCAGCGAACTCAGCGGCTCATCCATCAGATAGATCTGCGGATTGCGCACCAGCGCCCGGCCTATCGAAACCCGCTGCATTTCCCCGCCGGAAAGCGCGGTCGCCTTGTTGTCAAGTTTGTGCGAGATGCGCAGCGTCTCGGCCACAGCAGCCACTTTGCGCTCGATTTCGGCGGCCGGCGTTTTCAAAAGCGGCGAGCGCAGCGGAAAAGCGAGGTTTTCCCGCACCGTCAGATGCGGATAGAGCGAATATTGCTGGAAGACCATCGCGACATTGCGCTCGGCGGGCGAAAGACCCTTCATCGAGCGGCCGCCGATCCGCACATCGCCACTCTCGGGTTCTTCCAGTCCCGATATGATGCGCAACGTCGTGGTCTTGCCGGCGCCGGTGGGGCCGAGCAGGACGACGAAGGAGCCATCCGCCACGGTCATGGAGACGTCGTCCAGCGCCTGATGGCCGGAAAAGCTCTTGCTGATCGATTGCAACACCACCTCAGCCATGGACGAGCACTCCTTCATTGGCTTCGGACACCAGAGCGCGGCCGCGCTCGCCGGCGAACAGGGTCACCGTGCGGCTGTCGAAGTCGAGGCCGACCGTCTCGCCGGTCCGGACAATCTCGGATGAGGAAATCCGCGCCTTGATCGGCCCATTGGCGGTGGCGAGGCGCACGATCTGGGTGGTTCCCAGATATTCCGTCGCCTCGATCCGGGCGCGATAGGGGGAAGCGTCGGAAAGCCGGATATGTTCGGGGCGAACGCCTAATGTCAGCGCGCCCTCGGCCCCTTGCCGCGATTTGGGCACGGCAATCCTCTGGCCATCGAGATGCACGTGATCGCCGCCGATGCCGATCATGCCCTGGAATTCAAGGAAATTCATCGGCGGCGACCCGATGAAGTCGGCGACGAAGCGCGTCGCCGGCCAGTCATAGATCTGCTGCGGCGGGCCCAGTTGTTCAACGACGCCATGGTTCATCACCGCGATCTTGTCGCCCATCTGCATGGCTTCCAGCTGATCATGGGTGACATAGACAGTGGTGGCGCCGATCCGGTCATGCAGCGCGCGCAACTCCTCCGCCATATGTTCGCGGAATTCCGCGTCGAGCGCGCCGAGCGGTTCATCCATGAAGAAGGCCTTGGGGCGGCGGACGATGGCGCGGCCGAGCGCAACGCGCTGGCGGTCGCCGCCCGACAGGCCTCCGACCGGCTTATCGAGGATGGATTCGATCCTCAGGATACGCGCGACGTCTTCGACCCGCGTCTTGACCTCGGGTTTGGGCACGCCCTGGCTCAACAGCGGATAGGCGATGTTGCGGCGGACATTCATATGCGGATAAAGCGCGAACATCTGGAAGACGAAAGCGATGTCGCGCTGGCTGGCCCGTTTCATGCCGACTTCGTCACCATCGATGAAGATTTCACCGCTGCTCGGCAGTTCGAGCCCCGCCATCATGCGAAGCGTCGTGGTCTTGCCGCAGCCGGAGGGGCCGAGCAGCATGAAGAATTCGCCATCCTCAATGGTGAAGCTCGAAGACTGCACCGCCGTGAAGCTTCCGAACTCCTTGCGCAGCCTGTCGATTCTGATCTGCGCCATGTTCTACTCCGGAAAATGACTGACGATAACGAACATCACAGTTCCCACCAGCGTCACCAGGAAGGAATAGCTGTAGAGCGCCATGGCGAAGGGCTGCATCATCATCAGCACGCCAAGCGCGATGAGGGTGGACGCGAGCAACTCCCATTCATTGCGCCTGAAGCGGCGCAGTCCCGTTAGAAACCGGCTCATTTTCTCACCGCCCCGAATGTGATGCCGCGCAGCAGATGCTTGCGTAGCAGAATGGTGAAGACCACGACCGGCACGAGGAACAATGTCGCTCCCGCCGCGACCGCCGGCCAATCCTGGCCGCTGACGCCGATGATGGTAGGGATGAAAGGCGGCGCTGTCTGCGCCGTGCCAGACGTCAGTAGCACCGCGAAGGCGTATTCGTTCCAGGCGAAGATCAGGCAGAAGATCGCGGTCGAGGCGATGCCGGTCACCGCCTGCGGCAGCACGACCTTGTAGAAGGCCTGGAAGCGGGTGTAGCCGTCGATCAGCGCCGCCTCTTCATATTCGATCGGGATTTCGTCGATGAAGCCCTTGAGCAGCCAGACCGACAGCGACAGGTTGACGGCGGTGTAGAGCAGGATCAGCCCGGCATGGGTGTCGCTGAGCCCCAGCGAGCGGAACATCAGGAAGATCGGGATCGCCACGGCGATCGGCGGCATCATGCGCGTCGACAGGATGAAGAACAGGAGATCATCCTTGAGCGGCACTTTGAAGCGGGAAAAGGCATAGGCGGCGGCCGTGCCCAGCACGATGCACAGCAGCGTCGAGCCAAAGCCGATCACCACCGAATTGTAGAAGCGCTCGCCGTAGCGCGAGGGACCCGCGATCACCAGACCATCCTTGCGCACCAGCGCCTCATACCAGGTCTTCGGCTCGCCCAGCGCCTTGAGATCCTCTTCCGAGACCCGCGTGCGGGTGGTGAAGAGATTGACGTAGCCTTCGAGCGTCGGCGTGAACAATACCTTGGGCGGATAAGCGATGGCGTCGGACGGCGTCTTGAAGCCGGTGGCGATGATCCAGACGAGCGGCATGATGGTGACGACCGCGTAGAAGATCACCAAGGCGCCGGCCACCCATTTTTGCCGAAGCGAGGGTTCGGTGACGGAATAGCTGCTCATCGTTCTTTCACCTTGTTGAGCGCCTTCACATAGATCGAGGCGAGGCCGAACACCGTTACGAACAGGATCACCGCATAGGCCGAGGCGTAGCCGGTGCGCCATTTCTCAAACGCCTCGCGCTTGAGATTGATCGAGGTGAGTTCGGTGATCGAGCCCGGGCCGCCGCCGGTCAGTTGCACGACGAGGTCGAACATCTTGAAATTCTCGATGCCGCGAAACAGGATCGCCAGCATCAGGAAGGGCAGCACCAGCGGAATGGTGATCGTCCAGAACTGCCGCCATTTGCTGGCTCGATCGCATTCGGCCGCCTCATAGATGCTGTCGGGAATGGAGCGCAACCCCGCCAGGCAGATCAGCATCACGAAAGGCGTCCACATCCAGGTGTCGACGATGACGATCGACCAGGGGGCGAGCGAAACATCGCCGATCATGGTGAAGCTCGACGGGTCAAGCCCGGTGAAGAAGCCGACGACATAATTGAACAGGCCGATCTGCGGCTGGTAGAGAAAGGTCCAGAAATTGCCGACCACCGCCGGGCTCAGCATCATCGGCAGCACGATGATCGTGGTCCAGAGATCGTTGCCGCGAAACTTCTTGTTGATCAGATAGGCCAGCGAAAAGCCGATCAGCACTTGCAGGGCAATGGTCCAGAACAGGAAATGCGCGGTGGCCTGCATCGTCTGCCAGATGTCGCTGTCGGTGAGGATGCGCTCATAATTCTTGAGGCCAACGAAAGTCGGCGCTTCATTGGGGCGGTTGACGCGGAAGTTGGTGAAGCTCAGCCTGATTGTCCAGATGAGCGGGAAGATATTGACCGCGAGCAGCAAGAGGATCGTGGGCGTCACGAAGATCCAGGCGATGGCGCGATCGGACATGCCTCGGACCCGACTGGAAACCCCGGGCGGCGTAACGCGCGCGAGGCGATCGATGGCGCGATCGGACATGGCTGCACCTGTTCTGAAGACTGACATCAATGGCTGTTCGGTGCGGAGCCGACAATGTCGGCTCCGCTGGGGACCGCCTGAGCGATCCGGGAGAGATCAGAGCTTGCCTTCGTCCTCGAAGACTTCGGTCCAATCCTTGACCAGGCCGTCAAGCGCTTCCTTGGCCGTACCCTGGCCTGCGATCGCATAGTCGTGGAAACGTTTCTGCGACGCCTGCAGCAGCGAGGCGTAGGAGGGCTCGGCCCAGAAATCCTTCACGATCGCCATGGAATCGAGGAAGGTCTGCGCGTAAGGCTGGCTGGTGGCGAAAGACGGATCCTCGACCACCGAGCGCAGGGCGGAATAGCCGCCGAGCGACCACCATTTCTGCTGGATTTCCGATTGAGCGAACCACTTGATGTAGTCGAGCGCCGCCTGCTGCTTGCTCGACGCCGCGACCACCGAAATGCCCTGGCCGCCCAACTGGGCGAACTGCTTGCCGTCGGGGCCGGCGGGGTTCGGGAAATAACCGGACTTGTCGCCGCCGACATTCGGGTCGGCGTTGATGCCCGGCCAGATGAAGGCGAAGTTCATTTGCAACGCCACCTGCCCGGATTTATAGGCGTCGATATTTTCCGACATATAGGCGTCGGAGGAGCCCGGCGGCGTGCAGCAATCATAGAGCGACTTGTAATATTCGAGGCCGGCGATCGCCTGCGGTGAATTGACGAAGCCTTCCATCTCATAGGGCTTTTGCGGATTCTGATATTCGAAGCCGAAACTGTAGAGCACATCCATCGCGCCCATGGTGATGCCTTCAGAGCCGCGTTCGGTATAGATCGCGGCGCCATAGACGGTTTTGCCGTCGATCTCGCGCTTCTGGAAGAATTCGGCGATGTCCTTCAGTTCGGCGAATGTCCTGGGTACTTCGAGGTCGCGGCCATACTTCTTCTTGAACTCGTCGCGCAGTTCAGGACGTGAGAACCAGTCCTTGCGATAGGTCCAACCCACCACGTCGCCAAAGGCCGGCAGCGCCCAGTAGTTGGGCGTGTTCTTCGGCCATTCGGCATAGCCGACCACGGTGGCGGGAATGAAATTCTCCATCTTGATTCCTTCCTTGTCGAAGAAATCGTTGAGCTTCACATATTGACCATTCTCGGCCGCGCCGCCGATCCACTGGCTGTCGCCGATCATCAGGTCGCAGAGTTTGCCGCCGGAATTGAGCTCATTGAGCATGCGGTCGGCGAAATTCGGCCATGGCACGAATTCGAACTTCATCTTGTGGCCGGATTTCGCCTCGAAATCCTTGCTCAGCTCCACCAGCGCATTGGCCGGATCCCAGGCCGCCCAGCAGAGCGTCAGTTCGTCCGCCTTGGCGGCCGTCGTTCCCGTCAGGCTGGCGGCGATGAGCGCGCCGGCGGCAACAGTGGATTTCATGAATGCCGATGTCATGACCTTCTCCTCCCTCAATGGCTCCCGACCTCCATCGGGAGAAATGCCGCCCCTCGAGGCGGCGACCTCTGGACATGCGCGATCCGGCGGCCTCCTCCAAAGCCTGGACGCGGTTTCCGCGCCTGCCGTGCATCGTCATCTCCTGATCGGAGTCTATAATTGAGGTGCGCACCTCAAGGCAAGTTAATTTTGAGGTGCGCACCTCAATTTGTTGCTTTTCGCTTGAAATTGTTGGAAAAGTCTTTTTCCAAAGACCCTAGTGAACTGCATATGCCATGATGAGACCCACCGCCAAAGATCTCGCCGAAGCCGCGGGCGTCAGCCTCGCGACGGTGGATCGCGTGCTCAATGACCGGCCGAATGTCAGCGAAAAGGCGGCGCGCAAGGTCAATGAGGCGATCGAGCGGATCGGATTCATCCGCAATCCGGCCGCCGTCAATCTGGCGCGCAATCGGGTCTATCGTTTCCGGTTCGTGCTGCCGATCGCGGGCGACCAGTATCTCCGCGAGCTTCTCAGTCAGGTCGAAGAGGCCCGCGACGCGCTCCGCGCCGATCTGACCGATATCGATGTCGCCCAGGTTCCGGTCGGCGATCCGCATGCGCTGGCGAACTATCTCTCCGGACTCTCCCCCGACCTCCTCGACGGCGTCGCCATCATGGCGCCGGAATCGCCCCAGGCGCGCGACGCGATGGCGCGGCTGATCGAACGCGGCGTCAAGGTGGTGCAATTCCTGTCAGGTCAGGAGAAACTGGATGACGCCGATTTCGTCGGGGTCAACAACCATGCCGCCGGCGCAACCGCAGGCAAGATCATCGGACGCTTTCTCGGCGACAAGCCCGGCAAGATCATGGTCGTGGCCGAAACCATGATGGCGCAGGACAGCATCGAACGGCGTCGCGGCTTTGACAGCATCCTCAACAGCCGCTTCCCGCATCTCTGTCCCCTGCCCTCGCTCGAAACATATGGCGACGAAAAACGCGCGCGCCAGGTGATCCGCCGGGTGCTCGAACATCATCAGGATGTGCGCGCCGTTTATGTGCTGAGTTCGGAGGCTCGCGCCCCGGTCGCCGCGGTGGAGCAGCATATCGATCCCCAACGGCTGACCATTGTCGTGCATGAGCGGACACCGTTCAGCGAAGAGGCGCTGAAGGACGAGCGCATCGACGCCATCATCGCCCAAGACCCCGGCCACGCCGTGCGCAGCGCGATCCGCATCATGCGGGCGCGGCTCGAACAGCGAGAACCGATCGCCTCGCAGGAAAAAATCCGGATCGAAGTGCTGCTCAAGGAAAACATCTGAACGGCGCCTGCCCTTCTCCTTCAATGCAGAAAACGACCCGGGGTTTTGCCGGTGTCCGCTGGACATCGCTGTCACAGGGGAGCATGCCGGCTGAACCCTATGGCCCTTCAGCGCTCACGGTCGGGAGTGCAAGATCATGGCCGCAGAGCATCTTCCCCGGCGTCGGATACCGGGACCCGACGATAGACGGGCGTTTTGTTCTGAGACGGAAAGCAGAAAAGTCGATAAGTCTTACTCCATCGCAACATCTGCGCCGGAGATCTGGCGTGAAAATTGCTTAAAACCAAGGCATATCTATAGGGAGATCGCATTGGCAGACTTCACGCCCATCCTCTGCATCGTGACCGGATTGTGTTGGGCGCACGTCGTCGCGACCTGGTCGCCCGGCGTTTCGTCCTCACGCGCAAGCCTTGCCAGGGCGACGGTCGCCTGCAGCCTGTTTCTGACCTTGATTTCCCTGATCGTCGCCAAAACCGATCTCGCAACGGGCGTGATCGCGATCGTTATCAGCACAGCCGTCGCCTGCCTCGTCGGCAGATTGCGTTCTTCGACCGCCGCCTTGTCAGCCGCGAGCGCGCCCTTCGCCGCTTATCTCGCCGGGGCAACCCGCTGATCATGGCGAAGCTTGCCACCGATCTGACCGTGCTGGTCATCGATGAAAATGCGATCCGCGCCTCGATCATCGAGGAAGGACTCAACGAGGCCGGCCATCTCAATGTGCGGGTGATCCACGAGATGCAGGGCGTCGCGCGACTGATCGAGACGCTGGATCCGGATGTGATCATCATCGACATCGAAAACCCCAACCGGGATATGATGGAGCACATGTTTCAACTCAGCCGTTCGGTGTCCCGGCCGATCGCCATGTTCGTCGACAGATCCGATTCCGCCGCCATCGAGGCGGCCGTCGATGCCGGCGTGTCCGCCTATGTGGTCGACGGATTGAAGAAAGAGCGGATCAAGCCGATCCTCGACATGGCGGTGAGCCGGTTCAACGCGTTCAGCCGCCTGCAGCGAGAACTGGCGGAGGCGCGCAATGCGCTCGAAGAGCGCAAAGTCATTGAACGCGCCAAGGGCATCCTCATGAAAATGCGCGGACTCGGTGAAGAAGAGGCTTTCGCGCTGCTTCGGCAGACGGCCATGAACGAGAAGAAAAAGCTGGCGGACATCGCCCAAAGCGTCGTTACGGCCGCGAGTCTGCTGCTGTGAGCTGGGCGCTGATCGACGAATGCTGGAGAGCAAACTAATGGCCACGACATTGGGCGACGACACAGCGAAGACCCCCGCCTTGGTTCGCGAAGGCGCGCAAAAAACCATTCGGGCGGGCTTCATCCCCTTGATGGACGCGTCGATTCTCATCGTTGCGGCGGAATTGGGCTTCGCCGAAAAAGAGGGACTGCGCCTCGATCTGGTGCGCGACGTATCGTGGGCCAATGTACGCGACCGCCTTGCCTTCAGGCAGTTCGACGTCGCCCATATGCTTTCGCCAATGCCGGTCGCGTCCATGCTGGGGCTGGGGTCCAACCCTTCGCCGACCATCGCGCCGTTCTCGTTCGGTCGGGGCGGCAATGCCATCACGCTGTCAGCTCGCATTTTCCTGCGCATGAAATCCGCAACCGGCCTCACGGACGACGCAAGCGCGCTGGCGAATGCCAGAGCGCTGGCGAAATTGCTCGCCGAAATGCGGGCACGCGGAGAACCCGCGCCAACGCTCGGCATGACCTATCCGTTTTCCTCGCACAATTACGAGTTTCGCTACTGGCTGGCGGCGGGTGGAATCGACCCCGATCGCGATGTGAAATTGGTCGTGGTGCCACCACCTTTGACCTCAGATGCGCTGGCTGCGGGCGAAATCGACGGTTTCTGCGTCGGAGCCCCCTGGAACATGATCGCATCCGAACGCGGCGCAGGACGGATCGTGGCGGCCAAACAGGACATCTGGCCCCTGGCTCCGGAAAAAGTGCTGGGCATGAGGCCCGATTGGGCCGAGGCCAACAGCGACACGGTCTGCCGCCTGATCGTCGCCCTGGATCGGGCGGCGCGCTGGTGCGACGAAACCAGCCACCATGACGAGCTCGCGGAAATTCTCGCCGCTCCCGCCTATATCGCAGCGCCCAAAGGCATCATTCGTCGCGTCCTCAGCGGCGAATTCAGCCTCGACGCCCAGGGCACAACCAGGGTCATTCCCGACTATTTCCTCTTCCATCGGGGAGAAGCGAACTATCCGCGACTCGATCAGGCGACCTGGATCTACAGCCAGATGATCCGCTGGGGTCAGACCTCATTCGCCATCGAGGGGCTGGCGCGGGCGCAGAGCGCCTTCCGACCCGATCTCTATCGCATGGCCTTGGGCGCGGACGCCTCAGTTCCGACGGACGAGACAGAAAGGAGCGCTCCGGGTTACGACGGCTTCATGGACGGCCAGCGCTTCGATCCAGAGAACGTCGAGGCGTATGTCCAACGCTTCGCCGTGCGTTCGAGCGCGGCGGCCCCGGATGGAATTGCTGAAGCCTGACAGATCGCAATGCACATTCCTGAGGCATTTGCATGCATTGCAAGGCTGGCGAACGGGCAACTCCATGCATTCGCCGTTGCGCAAGCCAATCATCATCATCGCCTAAAACTCTATATTTGCGAATGCTTAAGCCGACACTGGAGCATCTGGCATGCAAGTTGCATAGATGGCTCTGTCCGCGGTCAATGGCGATCGCAGGACGGATGAGCGCCAGATCTGGCGCGTAAAACCATCAGACATCGACGTCGCAGGCTTTTTTGTCGTCCGGCTCCTCCCGCCCGGACCTGGCAGATCAGCACGCGGCGTTTTTTTGTTTTCCGATTTCCGTCGCACTCCAGAGGGACCGAAGAACCATGACGAAGACCACAGGAATGACCATCAGCCGCCGTCAAATCCTCAAGGCCGGCTCTGCGGCGACGCTCGCAGGCGCAATCCGCCTCGCCTTCCCGTCTGGCGCTTTTGCCGCCACGTCCGGACCTGAGGTCACGGGCGTCAAGCTCGGTTTCATCGCGCTCACCGACGCAGCCCCGCTGATCATCGCCAAGGAGAAGGGCCTGTTCGAAAAGCATGGCCTGCCCGATGTCGAGGTGTTGAAGCAGGCGTCCTGGGGCGCGACACGCGACAATCTCGTGCTCGGCGGCGAAGCCAACGGCATCGACGGCGCGCATATCCTGACGCCGATGCCCTACCTGATCTCGACCGGCAAGGTGACGCAGAACAAGGTGCCGGTGCCGATGTCGATCATCGCCCGCCTCAATCTCGACAGCCAGGGCATCTCCGTCGCAAAACAATATGCTGACACCGGCGTCCAGCTCGATGCGTCCAAGCTGAAGGAGGCTTTCGCGGCCAAGAAGGCCGCTGGCGACGAGATCAAGGTCGCCATGACCTTCCCCGGCGGCACGCATGACCTGTGGATCCGTTACTGGCTCGCCGCCGGCGGCATCGATCCGGACAAGGATGTCTCCACCATCGTCGTGCCGCCGCCGCAGATGGTCGCCAATATGAAGGTCGGCAACATGGACGCCTTCTGCGTCGGCGAGCCCTGGAACGAGCAACTCGTCAATCAGGGCATCGGCTTTACCGCCTGCACCACAGGCGAACTCTGGAAGGGCCATCCGGAAAAGGCGCTGGCGCTCCGTTCCGACTGGATCGAGAAGCACCCGAACGCGACCAAGGCGCTGATGATGGCCGTGATGGAAGCCCAGATCTGGGCCGACAGCATGGACAACAAGGAAGAACTCTCGACCATCCTCGGCAAACGTCAGTGGTTCAATGTGCCGCCAAAGGATGTCGCAGGCCGCCTCAAGGGCACGATCAATTACGGCAATGGCCGCAAGATCGAAAACACCGGCCTTGAGATGAAATTCTGGAAGGATCACGCCTCCTATCCTTTCAAGAGCCATGACGCCTGGTTCCTGACCGAAAATGTCCGCTGGGGCAAATTCGCGCCCGACACCGATATCAAGGCTTTGGTCGACAAGGTGAACCGCGAGGACATCTGGCGCGCCGCCGCCAAGGATCTCGGCATTGCCGCCGCAGACATTCCAGCCTCCACGTCGCGCGGGCCGGAGACATTCTTCGACGGCAAGGTTTTCGATCCTGAAAATCCAGCAGCCTATCTCGACAGCCTGACCATCAAGGCCAGCGCCTGATGCGCTCTTGTCCCTCGCCCTATGCCGGCGGGGGCGCCATCGCGCCGACCGACATTGCTCGAAAGAGGACCATTTCATGACTGCAACCGCCCGAAAAAGCATTTCCGAGCCAATAGCGGCCATCGCCGCCGCGCAAGGCGGAGGAGCCGTCGTCCAGATGACCCGGCGTCCCGCGCCGCGCCTGAAACTACACGGCCCCATCGGAAGCGTGATGCGCTCCGTCCTGCCGCCGATGCTGGTGCTGATCGCCCTTCTCGGACTCTGGCAGATCCTCTGTTCCGGCCCCGGCGCGACGCTTCCGCCGCCATCGCAGGTCTGGATCGACAGCTATGATCTGATCGCCTATCCGTTCTTCGACTATGGATCGCAGGATATCGGCTTGGCCTGGCGAGTTCTCGTCTCGCTGCAGAGGGTTGCAGTCGGTTTCGGGCTCGCGGCCATCGCCGGCGTCTTGCTCGGCGCGGTGGTCGGCCAGTCGGTCTGGGCCATGCGCGGACTCGATCCGATCTTCCAGATCCTGCGCACCGTGCCGCCGCTTGCCTGGCTGCCGCTGTCGCTCGCCGCCTTTCAGGACAGCAATCCATCGGCAATCTTTGTGATCTTCATTACCTCGATCTGGCCTGTGATCATCAACACCGCCGTCGGCGTGCGCAACATCCCCGACGATTATCGCAACATCGCGCGTGTGCTCCGGCTCAACCCGCTGGAGTTCTTCTTCAAGATCATGATTCCGGCCGCAGCCCCCTACATCTTCACCGGCTTGCGGATCGGCGTCGGCCTGTCCTGGCTGGCGATCGTGGCGGCTGAAATGCTGACCGGCGGCGTCGGCATCGGTTTCTTCATCTGGGATGCGTGGAATTCTTCTCGCCTCTCCGACATCATCGTGGCGCTCGCTTATATCGGCGTGACCGGCTTTGTCCTCGACAAGCTCGTCGCCCTCGTCGGCAGCGTCGTCACCCGCGGCACCGCCAAGAACTGAGGAGACGAGCCCATGACCGCCTATCTCAAGATCGACCATATCGACAAAAGCTTCGAACGCGGCGGCGCCCGCACCGACGTGCTCAAGGACGTGACGCTGACCATCGACAAGGGCGAATTCGTCTCGATCATCGGCCATTCCGGCTGCGGAAAATCGACCCTTCTCAACCTGATCGCTGGATTGACGCGGGTCACGGCGGGAGCCGTGCTCTTGGAAAACCAGGAGGTCAACGCGCCCGGTCCCGAACGCGCCGTCGTCTTCCAGAACCATTCGCTGCTGCCCTGGCTGACCGTCTACGAAAATGTCAATCTCGCCGTCGCCAAGGTTTTCGCCGGCAAGAAAAGCCGTGCCGAAAAGCATGAATGGGTGATGCGCAATCTCGACCTCGTGCAGATGGCGCATGCGAAAGACAAGCGGCCCGCCGAAATCTCCGGCGGCATGAAGCAGCGCGTCGGCATTGCCCGGGCGCTAGCCATGGAGCCAAAAATCCTGTTGCTCGACGAGCCCTTCGGCGCGCTCGATGCGCTGACCCGAGCCCATCTTCAGGATGCGGTGATGGAGATCCATTCCCGGCTCGGCAATACGATGATCATGATCACCCATGACGTCGACGAGGCCGTGCTCCTGTCTGATCGCATCGTCATGATGACAAACGGCCCCGCCGCCCGCATCGGCGAGATTCTGGACGTCCCGATCCCCCGCCCGCGCGACCGCATCGCGCTGGCCGCCGACCGAACCTATCTCAAATCCCGCGAAGCCGTGCTCAAGTTCCTCTACGAACGTCACCGCTTCGTCGAAGCCGCGGAGTAAGAACCATGGCGCAAAAACTTGTGATCATCGGCAATGGCATGGCCCCCGGCCGTATGCTGGAAGAGCTGTTCGAAAAAGCCTCGGGCCTGTTCGAGGTGACCATTTTCAACGCCGAACCGCGGGTCAATTATGACCGCATCATGCTTTCGCCGGTTCTCTCCGGGGAAAAGACCTATGAGGACATCGTCATCCATGACGACGCCTGGTACGCAGCCCATGGCGTGACCCTGAACAAGGGGGCGAAAGTCACCGAGATCGACCGGCATGCCAAGACAGTCACCGCCGCCAACGGCGTGACGGCATCCTATGACAGGCTGGTGATCGCCACGGGGTCGCTGCCGTTCATCATCCCGGTTCCCGGCCATCAATTGCCCGGCGTACTGGCTTACCGCGACCTCGACGACGTCGAGAAGATGCTGGAGATCGCCAAGGGCAAGGGGCGTGCGATCGTCATCGGCGCGGGGCTTCTCGGGCTTGAGGCCGCCTACGGCCTGAAGCGCCAGGGCATGGAGGTCACAGTCATCCATCTGATGCCGACGATCATGGAGCGGCAGCTCGACCCGGCTGCGGCCTATCTGCTCGAAAAGGCGCTGACCGAACGCGGCATCGAGATCATCACCAAAGCCAACACCAAGCAGATCCTCGGCGCAGAAAAGGTCGAGGGCATCGAGCTTGAGGATGGCCGCGTCATCTCGGGCGACATGGTGGTGATGGCGGTCGGCATTCGTCCGGCGTCCAGCCTCGCCAAGGACGCAAGTCTCGCCGTCAACCGCGGCATCGTCGTCGATGACGGCATGATGACCTCGGACCCCAATATCTTCGCGCTCGGCGAATGCGCGGAACATCGCGGGACGTGCTACGGCCTGGTTGCGCCGCTTTATGAGGCAGCCCGGGTTCTCGCCGATCGGCTGACCGGCGGATCATCCGAATATCATGGCTCCGTCGTCAATACAAAGCTCAAGGTTACCGGCATCAACCTGTTCTCCGCCGGCGACTTCGCGGAGGCGCCGGATCGGGAAGAGATCGTGCTGCGCGATGCCTCGGCCGGCGTCTACAAGCGCCTCGTGCTCAAGGACAACAAGATCCTCGGCGCCGTGCTCTATGGCGATACTGCGGATGGCTCCTGGTTCTTCGACCTGATGAAGCGCGGAACCGATGTTTCGGCCATGCGCGAAACCCTGATCTTCGGCCAGTCGTTTCAGGGGGGCGCTCCGCTGGACCCTATGGCGGCCGTTGCAGCCTTGCCGGATGATGCGGAAATCTGCGGCTGCAACGGCGTCTGCAAGGGCAAGATCACCTCGGCGATCACGGCCAAGGGCCTGACGACGCTCGACGGCGTCCGCGCCCACACCAAGGCCTCCGCCTCCTGCGGCAATTGCACCGGCCTTGTCGAACAGCTGATGTCGCTGACGCTGGGCGACGCCTATAATCCCGCCGCTGTCACCCCGATGTGCGGCTGCACGGAGCTGGGTCATGACGATGTCCGCCGGCTGATCAAGGCCAAGGGTCTGAAGACAATTCCGGCCGTCATGCAGGAGCTGGAGTGGAAAACCTCCTGCGGCTGCGCCAAATGCCGACCGGCGCTCAACTACTATCTCGTATGCGATTGGCCAGACGAATATGCCGACGACTACCAGTCGCGTTTCGTCAATGAGCGCGTTCACGCCAATATCCAGAAGGATGGCACCTATTCGGTTGTGCCGCGGATGTGGGGCGGCGTGACCAACGCTGCGGAATTGCGCGCGATTGCCGACGTGGTCGACAAGTTCGAGATACCGCTTGTGAAGGTCACTGGCGGCCAGCGCATCGATCTCCTGGGCATCGAGAAGGAAGATCTGCCCGCCGTCTGGGCCGATCTGGGCAAGGCCGGTTTTATCTCCGGCCAGGCCTACGCCAAGGGCCTGCGCACGGTGAAGACCTGTGTCGGCGAACAATGGTGCCGCTTCGGCACGCAGGATTCGACCGGGCTCGGCATCCGCATCGAAAAATTCATGTGGGGCTCCTGGACGCCTGCAAAGCTCAAGCTCGCCGTATCGGGCTGTCCGCGCAACTGCGCGGAAGCGACCTGCAAGGATATCGGCGTCATCTGCGTGGATTCCGGCTTCGAGATCCATTTTGCCGGCGCCGCCGGGCTCGACATCAAGGGCACCGATATTCTCGGCCTCGTGAAGACCGAAGACGAGGCGCTGGAGCATATCGTGGCGCTGACGCAGATGTATCGCGAGCAGGGGCGCTATCTCGAACGCATCTACAAATGGGCAAAACGCATCGGCCATGACGAGATCCGCCGGCAGATCATGGCGGATCACGACAAGCGGCGCGCCTATTTCGACCGCTTCGTCTTCAGCCAAACATTCGCCCAGGTCGATCCCTGGTCGGAACGCGTCTCCGGCAAGGACAAGCACGAGTTCAAGCCGATGGCGACTATCGGCTTCCATCAGGCGGCGGAGTGAGATCATGGACAGCAACTGGATCGCCATCGGCCATATCGACGACATTCCGCTACGCGGCGCCCGCTGTGTGAAGACGCCGCAAGGCAAGATCGCCGTCTTCCGCACGGCCGAAAACGAGGTTTTCGCCATCGAGGATCAATGCCCGCACAAAGGCGGGCCGCTCAGCCAGGGCATCGTGCATGGCAAATCCGTCACCTGCCCGCTGCACAACTGGGTGATTTCGCTTGAAAGCGGCCAAGCGCTCGGCGCGGATGACGGCGCGGTCCGCACCATGCCGGTGCGCAACATCGACGGACGTCTGTCGATCCGACTTACACCCGTGATGATGGCGGCGGAATGATGTCAGCTCGCCGCCTCGATCTCTTTGCGGGCGCAACTGGCGAGGAAGGCAGAACGCGTCAGCCCGCGCCGCGCCGCCGTCTCGTCGATGGCTCTGAGCGTGCCGGCTTCAAACGTGACATTGGCGCGCACGATGCGGCTGTCATCCTCAATCAACGGAATGCGGATCAGAAACGCGCCCTCGGCCAGCTCCTGGCGCACATCGTCGCGCGCCAGGATCGCCTCCAGGGACGAGGCGTCAGGCAAGGTTTCGTCCTCCGCCCAGAGCTGCAGCGCCTCGATGGCGTTGCCGATAATATCCGCCTCCTCGTCCGCCGCCGAAAACACCTGCGGAAGATCAGGGAACGCGATCCCGAACGCCGATTGCGGGTCTTTGTGAACGAGGGCGAAATAGCTGCGCATGGTCATATCCATCCTGCCTGCCGGGCAATGCTGCGCGCAGTGCCGATGGGCAGGTCCTTCTTGGGGTGGGGGACAATGACGGTTCGACCGTCCTTGCGGAACTTGTGGTGCGATCCCTTGACCGCCACCAGCTCGAAACCGTCGTCCTTGAGACGCTGGATGATCTTTCGGCTGTCGCACTCCATGAACGCCTCTTTTGATGCGCATTTATATACACACTCAGATCAAGTGATGCAACTAGTCGCGGGAACCAAAGACGTTCGGCAGCCCCCGCCCTTCAGGGCACGTTATGGAAAAAACTCCTATGCCGCATGATGTGAAAACAACCTGCCCTTATTGCGGCGTCGGCTGCGGCGTCATTGCTCGAGTGGAGGAAGACGGTCGCGTCAGCGTAAAAGGCGATCCGGAGCACCCGGCCAATTTCGGTCGGCTCTGCTCCAAAGGATCGGCGCTGGCCGAAACGCTCGATCTCGACGGGCGGGCGCTCTACCCGGAAGTCGGCGGCGTGAGAAAGAGCTGGGATGAGGCCCTCGAACTCGTCGCCTGGAGCTTCCGCCAGACCATCGCCGAGCATGGGCCGGACGCGGTCGCCTTCTACATTTCCGGGCAGATGCTGACCGAAGATTACTACGTCGCCAACAAGCTGATGAAAGGTTTCATCGGCTCGGCGAATATCGACACCAATTCGCGGCTGTGCATGGCGTCTTCGGTCGCCGGCCATCGCCGCGCTTTCGGCTCGGACACCGTGCCGGGTTGCTATGAAGATCTCGAACTGGCTGATCTCGTGGTTCTCGTCGGCTCGAACATGGCATGGTGCCACCCGGTGCTCTACCAGCGCCTGGCGGCAGCGAAAGCCAGCCGGCCCATGATGAAGGTCGTCGTCATCGACCCTCGCCGGACAGCGAGCTCCGACATCGCCGACATGCATCTTCAGTTGCTTCCGGATGGCGACGTCGCACTCTTCAACGGGCTGCTCAGCTATCTGGCGGAAAACGGCGGCGTCGACGAGGAGTTCGTGGGCAACCACACATCGGGCATCGGCGAGGCGTTGGTCGCGGCCGGGCGGCTCGATATGACTGAGATCACTGAGGCCACCGGCCTGTCGTCTCTGGCGCTGCGCCAGTTCTTCCGCCTGTTCCGCGATCGGGAACGCGTCGTCACCTGCTACAGCCAGGGCGTCAACCAGTCGGCTTCCGGAACGGACAAGGTCAACGCCATCATCAATTGCCATCTAGCCACAGGCCGCATCGGCCGGCCGGGCATGGGGCCGTTTTCGCTCACCGGCCAGCCGAACGCCATGGGCGGACGCGAAGTCGGCGGGCTCGCCAATATGCTCGCCGCCCATATGGCGATCGAAGATCCCGAGCACAGAGATCTGGTGAAACGCTTCTGGAACGCGCCGACAATGGCAGACAAGCCCGGCCTCAAGGCGGTCGACATGTTCAAAGCGGTCGCGGACGGACGCATCAAGGCGATCTGGATCATGTCCACCAATCCTGTCGTATCCATGCCCGACGCGAACTTCGTGCGCGGGGCGCTTCAATCATGCCCTTTCGTGGTGGTTTCCGACATCCAGACAAACACCGATACGGCCCGGCTCGCACATGTCTTGCTTCCGGCCGCCGGCTGGGGCGAGAAATCAGGCTCAGTGACGAATTCCGAACGACGAATCTCCAGGCAGCGGGCCTTTCTGGCGACGCCCGGAGAAGCGCAACCGGACTGGAGGCAATTGGCGGAAGTGGGCAAACGCATGGGTTTCACCTCGGCTTTCGACTACGCCTCGCCTTCCGCGATCTTTCTGGAACACGCGGCGTTGTCCGCCTTCGAAAACGGGGAGAAACGCGATTTCGACATCGGCGCCTATGCGGATATCGATGAACAGGCCTATGAGAGCCTCGCGCCATTCCAATGGCCCTGTCCGAAGAATGAACAGCCTCGCGCCCGGTTTTTCGCGGATGGGCGTTTCTTCACGGCCGATGGCAAAGCCCGACTCACGCCTGTTCACGCTGCGGCGCGGAAAGAGTTGGACCATCGTCATCCCTTCACGCTGAACACCGGTCGTATCCGCGACCAGTGGCACACGATGACTCGGACGGGCAAAAGTCCGCGTCTTTCCGCCCATATCGCCGAACCGTTTTGCGAGATCCATCCGCTCGATGCGCGCAATCACGATATCGGCGACGCCGATCTCGTCAGCGTTCACAACGCCGGAGGCGTTTCGATCATTGTCCGCGCGCTGATCACCGACCGCCAGATACGCGGCTCGGTCTTCGTTCCGATGCATTGGACTGGAGAGACGGCGCCGAGCGCGCGGGTCGACAGTCTCGTCCCGTCCCACGTCGATCCGATCTCCGGTCAGCCAGCTTTGAAGATGGCGCGCGTTTCCGTGAGCCGTTATCGGCCAGAGGCGTATGGCTTTCTGGTGTCGTCCAGACGTCCCATCGACTTGCCGTTTTCCTATTGGGCCATCGCGAAGACGCAAGGCGGCTATCGATTGGAGTTCGCGGGCGATCCACCCGCCGATGGCTGGGAAGCCTGGCTGCGCCAAACTCTGCGATTGAATGGAAATCATGACCTTTCCGGCTATCATGACAGGCAGGCGGGGGATCATCGACTACTCGCTTTTGAGGGCGAGCAACTGGCCGCCGCCCTGTTTACCGCCCCGGGGCCCGTCGAAGTCTCACGCCAATGGGTCGCCGGACAATTGACCGAGCGCCATGCGGATTTCCACGCGCGCTCCATGCTGATCGCCGGTCGGCCAACGGCCGGAACGCCGGACAAGGGCGCGATCGTCTGCTCCTGTTTTTCGGTCGGCGTGAACGAGATACACGCTGCCGCGCAAGACGGCTGCCGATCGGTGGAGGCCATCGGCGCGGCCTTGAACGCTGGAACCAATTGCGGCTCATGCCGCCCTGACATCAGGAGGATTCTCGATGCGATCCATATCCTTGCCGCCGAATGACACCGCGCCGCGTATCGAACCCCTGGCCAAGCTGCCGGTCTTCTGGAACCTCGCGGGCAAGCGCGTGGTCATGGCCGGCGGCGGCGAAGGCGCGGCATGGAAAACGGAACTCCTGCTGGCCTGCGGCGCCGTGGTCGATCTTTACTGTTCGACGGCCGAACTCAGCGATTCCATGGCCTCCCTGCTCGATCGGCCCGACATCAGGCATCATGCGCATCCCTGGCGCTTCGACATTTTCGCCGGCGCCGCGCTGGCCCTCGCTGACCTTGATGGCGATGAAGAAGCGCGCGCGTTTTTTTGCGCCGCGCGGGCGGCGGGCGTCCCCGTCAACGTGATCGACAAGCCGGCCTTCTGCCAGTTTCAGTTCGGCTCCATCGTCAATCGCTCGCCGGTTATCGTGTCGATCTCCACCGATGGGGCCGCGCCGGTGCTGGCTCAGGCCATCCGCCAGCGGATCGAAACGCTTCTTCCGCCAGCGCTGAAACAATGGGCCGAGCTTGCGCAATCGCTTCGCAAAGCTGTCAGCCACAGACTGCCGCCAGGCCTGAGCCGCCGCCTGTTCTGGGAGCGTTTCGCCGCCCGAAGCCTTTCGACGAATGAACCGCCGGACGAAGACGCGACGCATCGCCTTCTATCGTCTCTGGACCATGTTTCCCCAACGGCGACCGTCGGCTCGGTGACGCTGGTTGGGGCCGGCCCAGGCGACGCCGAACTGCTGACGCTCAAGGCCATGCGCGCCTTGCAAGCCGCAGACGTCATCCTTTTTGATGACCTCGTTTCGCCGGAAGTGCTGGAACTTGCCCGACGTGAGGCGAAACGCTTCTTGGTTGGCAAGAGAGGCGGACGCGAAAGCTGTCGCCAGGATGACATCAACGACATGATGGTGCGCTTCGCCAAGGCCGGCAAGCGCGTGGTGCGTCTCAAATCGGGCGACCCCATGATATTCGGGCGAGCGGGGGAAGAAATCCTCAGGCTGCAACGGGAGGGCATAGAAGTGGAAGTCGTGCCCGGCGTCACTGCGGCCTCAGCCATGGCCGCTGCGTTCAAGACGTCGCTCACCCATCGCGATCACGCCCAGCAGGTTCGGTTCGTAACAGCTCATTCGCGCCACCATGACTTGCCGAAGACCCTTGATTGGCCGTCGCTGTCGTCACCCAACCAGACCACCGTGTTCTACATGGGCGGCCGCATGGCGGGGCGGATCGAGCAACGTCTGCGCGAGGGCGGCATGCCAGCCGACACGCCGGTGGTGGTGATGTCGTCGGTCAGCCGAACAACGGAGCGCCGCTGGGCGGGAGCGCTCGCAAGCCTTCCCGACGCCATGCGCGCCATCGGCGTCGATCAACCCGTGTTGATCGGCGTCGGAGAGGTTTTCGCCGCCGTCGCAGTCGCCTATGGCAAAGAGGATCAGAGACAAAACAAGCAGATACAGCGCCATATGTGAATGGAGCGATATGCTTGCTGTCCGGTTCGGGGCCGCTCAACTTGCGTTCCGGAGCGTTTTGCCGAGACCTTGCCAGCCTTTTCCGGGGCCAGGCTGACTGTTGACGTCTTTCCGTGTCATGCGCCGCCGCATCCCGGATGCGCTGCTCGATCAGTGCCGCCAAGCGCGAGTCATTTAATTTATTTAATAAATTAATGTTTGACAGCGACAACCCTTTCTGATGATTTGCCGCCGCTAGGATGAGGTTCCTGGCGGAGGAGAGAGACATGACATCCGATCTGAGCACATTGCGCGCCACGCGCCGCGCCTTCATTGCGGGCATGGGCGCCGTCGCATCCACGACTTTGTTTACGCCGGCCATCGCGCAAGCGCGGCAACTGACCATCATTTCCAATCGCGGCAACGCCGACCAGCGCAAGGCTGTCGAAAAGATCGCCGCCGATTTCGGCAAGGCGGCAGGCGTCACCGTCACCGTCAACAATATGGATCACGAGGCGCATAAGACCGCGATCCGCAATTATCTCGTCGCCAGCCCGCCGGATGTCTGCTTCTGGTTCTCGGGCCAGCGCATGCGGTCCTTCGTCGAGAAGAACCTGTTCGAGGACATCTCCGATCTGATCGCCAGGGAAAACTGGGCTGGCCCGATGGGCAGCTCCATGAGCGCGGTCACCGTCAACGGCAAGCAGTACGGCCTGCCCACCGGCGGCATTCTCTGGGGTCTGTTCTATCGCCAGGACACGTTCGACCAGTTCGGCCTGAAGGCGCCGGAAACGTTCGAGGACTTCTTCACGCTGGCCGAACAGTCCAAGAAGGCGGGTCTCACGCCGATGACCATCGGCACCAAGGACATGTGGACCGCCGGCGGCTGGTTTGATCACATGAACCTGCGCGTCAACGGCCTTGAACACCACATGGATCTGATGGCCGGCAAGATCAAATACACCGACGGTTCGCTTAAAGAGGTGTTCGACCAGTGGGAGCGCCTGGTGAAGGCCGACTTCTTCTCGCCCAACCATACGTCCTATTCCTGGGATCCGGCTGCAGCGGCGCTGGTGCAGAAGAAGGCCGCGATGATGGATCTCGGCAACTTCATCAAATACGCGTTCCCTGCGGAAGATCTCGGCCAGGTGCGCTTCAAGCCCTTCCCGAAGATGAAAGATGGCGTCGATCAATACGAGGACTTCTCGGTCGACTCCATCCACATCCCCTCGGGCGCCAAGAACAAGGACGCCGCCAAGGAATTCCTGGCTTATTTCTACAAGCCCGAAAATCTTGGCGCCTATCTCGCGCCGGAAGGCAATGTGCCGGCCCGCAGCGATTGCCCGGTCAGCGACGATCCGATCCTGAAGATGTCGCTCGAGGCGCTGAAATCCGTCAAGGGAACGTCGCAGTTCTACGATCGCGACAGCGATCCCGATCTCGCCCAGGCGGGCATGAAGGGCTTCCAGGAATTCATGGTCAAGCCTGAGCGCCGCGACCAGATCCTCGCCCAGATCGAACGCACCCGCGCCCGTATCTACGGCTGAGGCGTTCGCGACTTGCGGGAGGCTCAACGCCTCCCGCCTTCGAGGAGACTTTACAATGATCAACTGGTGGCGACGCCATCGCAACTGGCTCACGCCGGCGCTCCTGCTTGCGCCTGGCCTTTTGCTGTTTCTCGTGGTGATCATCTGGTCGTCGATCGAGACATTCTGGATCTCGTTCTTCGACTGGGACGGGATGGGACCGAAGTCCTGGATTGGCCTCGCCAATTATCGAGAACTGCTCGATGATCCCCAGTTCTACGTGTCACTGAAAAACAATTTCATCTGGCTGCTGATGTTTCTGCTCGCGCCGCCGGCAGGCCTCGCCATCGCTTTTCTGGTCAACCAGAAGATCGCCGGCATGCGGCTGATGAAATCGCTGTTCTTCATGCCGCTCGTGCTCGCAACCGTCACCGTCGGCGTCATCTTCACCTGGTTCTATGACCCGACTTTTGGCCTTCTCGCCATTCTCTTTCGCGCCTTCGGCGCCGAGGCGCCGGCGCTGCTGTCGGACGAAAATCTCGTGACCTTCGCCGTGGTCGGCGCGGCGCTCTGGCCGCAAGTCGCCTTCTGCATGGTGCTGTTTCTGGCCGGTCTTAACAATCTCGACGAGGAACTGATCGGCGCCGGCCGCGTCGATGGCGCGCGCGGTCTCGCAATGCTCTGGCATGTGGTGCTGCCGCAACTGACCCAGGTCGCCTTCATCGCGGTGGCGATCACGATTGTCGGCGCCCTGCGCTCCTTCGACGCCATTTCGGTCATGACCGCGGGCGGCCCTTTCGGCTCGTCCACCACGCTGGCCTATCAGATGTATGAGCAGTCGCTGTTTTCCTATCGCTTTGGTTATGGCGCGGCCATCGCCACCATCCTGTTCCTGATCATGGCGGTGTTCATCGCCTGGTATCTCCGCGGCCTTCTCAGGGCCGAGAAAGGAGCGTGACCATGTATCCCCGTCCAATCCCGGAAAATCGTCCGTTCGCTCGCTTCAGCTATGGCGCGCTGGTCGCACTCGTGCTCGTCCTCTGGCTCCTGCCGCTCTTTGCCGTGGTCATGACCTCATTCCGGTCGTTTGACGATGTAATGGCCGGCAACTACTGGGGCTGGCCCTCCAAGGTGATGTGGTTCGAGAATTACGCGGCGGTCTTCCAGCAGTCGAAGATGCTCGACTATTTCATCAACAGCCTGATCATCACCATTCCCTCGACCATCGCGGTGCTGGTGCTGTCGACCATGACGGGCTTCGTGCTGTCGCGCTATCCTTTCCGGGGCGCCATGGCGATCTTCGCGCTGTTCGTCGGCGGCAATTTTCTGCCGCAACAGATCATGATGATCCCGATCCGCGACCTGATGGTCGCGACAAGTCTCTATGACACCTTCTGGGCGCTGATCCTGTTCCACGTCGCCTTCCAGACTGGCTTCGCCACGCTGTTCATGCGCAATTTCATTGCCGCACTGCCGGACGAACTCTTCCAGGCCGCCCGCGCCGAAGGCGCATCGCCCTGGCAGACACTGGTCCACATCGTCGCGCCGCTGGTGCGGCCGGCGCTGGCCGCGCTCGCCATCCTCGTCTTCACCTTCATCTGGAACGACTATTTCTGGGCCGTCGTGCTGACGCAGTCGGACGCGGTGAAGCCGGTGACGGCGGGCCTGTCCAATCTCCGCGGCGAATGGGTGTCGCAGTGGAATATCGTGTCGGCCGCCACCATCCTCGTCGCCGTGCCGCCTGTGCTGATGTTCTTTCTGATGCAGAAACACTTCATCTCCGGTCTCACCATGGGAGCGGTCAAAGGATGATCGCCCGCCCCGCCCCCAACACTTTATCGAGCGAGAACTCCATGAACAGCGTCGAACTCATCGGGCTGGACAAGCATTACGGCCACTATCACGCCCTGAAATCCATCAGTCTCACCATCGAAAAGGGCGAGTTCATCGTTATGGTCGGCCCGTCGGGCTGCGGAAAATCGACGCTGCTCAAGACGATCGCCGGTCTCGAGACCGTCGAGACCGGCAAGATTATGATCGGCGGCAAGGATGTCACGACGGCGGAGCCCGGCGATCGCGGCATCGCCATGGTGTTCCAGTCCTACGCGCTTTATCCGCATATGACGGTCGCCGAGAACATGGGTTTTGGCCTGCGCATGGCCAAACGCCCGAAGGCGGAAATCGACGCCGCAGTCCGCCGCGCAGCCGAGATCCTGCGCATCACCGAACAGCTCGACAAGCGGCCCAAGCAATTGTCGGGCGGACAGAGGCAGCGCGTCGCCATCGGCCGCGCGATCACCCGCTCGCCCGACGTCTTCCTGTTCGACGAGCCTCTGTCCAATCTCGACGCCGCATTGCGCACCCAGATGCGCGTGGAGCTATCGACGCTACATGCCGAGCTCGGCTCGACCATGATCTATGTGACGCATGACCAGGTGGAAGCCATGACCATGGCCAGCCGCATCGTCGTGCTCAACAAGGGCGCGATCGAACAGGTCGGCAGCCCTCTCTCGCTCTACGCCAACCCCGTCAACCAGTTCGTCGCGGGCTTTCTCGGCGCGCCGCGCATGAATTTTATGCAGGGCCAGGCAATCGATATCGCGACCACACATGCTCGTGTCCAGGTGGCGGGCCTTCCCACGATGGATATCGCCCTTCGCCCTGGCGCTGCGCTGAAGCGCGGCGAAAAAGTCGTCATCGGCGTCCGCCCGGAAGCTTTCGAGATCGACGGCGGCAAGCCGGTCGGGTGCAAGGCGCAGGTGCGGCTGGTCGAAAATCTCGGCCGCGAAACCGTCGTCTATGCCGACGCCTCGCCGCTCGTGACCAGCGGTTCGGACACCGGCACCCACAATGTGACGATCCAGCTGGGCTCCGCCGTCTCACTCGCGCCCAATGCAGACATCGCCATCGGCTTCGATCCGGTCGACGCTTATCTCTTCGGCCCCGACGGGGTCACGCTCACGCCTCCCAAGCCCGAAATCAAATCCCGATAATCCGGAGCAGATCATGAAACGCACGCCCCCCGCGCCGCTATCCGTCTGGCGCACCCTGAACCTCGACGATTTCCTCCTCGGCGTCCCGCATTATCCTGAGCATGTGGACGAGAGCTATTGGCGGCGCGACGCAGAACGCATGCGCGACGCCGGTTTCAATACCGTGCGCATGGGCGAGTTCGCCTGGCATATCTGGGAGCCTTATGAGGGCAAGTTCGATTTCGACCTGTTCGACCGCGCCATCGCCATATTGGCCGAATGCGGCATCAAGACGATCCTTTGCACGCCGACGGCGACGCCGCCGCGTTGGTTGACGATGAATTATCCGGAAGTGCTGCGCGTCGATCGCAACGGCCGCCGCGCCTCGCATGGCTCGCGCCAGCACGCCGACACCACCAGCCCGGTGCTGCGCGAGCATAGCCGCCGCATCACCCGCGCGCTTGCCGAACACTACCGCGACAACCCGCATGTGGTGGGCTGGCAGACCGACAACGAACTCAACACGACCGTGTCGGAATCCTATTCGGATTCCTGCGCGCTCGCCTTCCGCAATTATCTGCGCCACAGATATCAGACGATCGACAAGCTGAACTTCGCCTGGGGCGGCGATTTCTGGGCCACGGCTTACGACAATTTCGATCAGGTGGTGCTGCCGCTTCCGATGGCGCCGTCCTTCCTGAGCCCGGGCCATGTGCAGGACTATCACCGGTTCCTTGCGCATGCGACAGCGGCTTTCCAGCATGATCAGGTGCAGATTCTGCGCGAAACCAACAGCGACTGGTTCATCTTCCACAATCTCGGCAATCTCACGGACATCGATTTCCGCGGCCAGTTCGGCCAGGACCTCGATTTCATCGGCTTCGACATCTATCCGATGCTCTATGACGAGTTCCGCCGCACCGGCGGTCACGGCGCAACGCAGGCGCTGCAGCTCGATATCTGCCGCAGCTATTCGGGCAATTTCATCGTGCCGGAACAGGCCTCCGGCTTCGGTAGCCAGCCGTCTTTCACCACCATGACGCCGGAACCGGGCGAGATGCGCCGCATGGCGTTGTCGTCGGTGGCGCGCGGCGCCGACGGCCTGATGTTCTTCCGCTGGCGGCCCGCCCATTTCGGCGCGGAAATCTACTGGATGGGTCTCATCGATCACGACGACGTCCCCCGCCGCCGCTATCAGGAGGCCAGGCAGTTCGCCTCCGACATCGCCCGTATCAAGGACCAGCTTCTCGGCACGACCGTGGCGATGGATGTCGGTATCGCCGGCGCAGACTTCGACAATCAGGAAGCGCACAAGACCTATCCGATCGGCCTGCCCTCCCCGATCGATGATGCCGCGCTTCTGCATCGCCACTGCTACAAGGCCGGCATTCCCTGCGGCTTCATCCATCCCGAGGATGATCTCAGCCGCCTCAAGGTCTTCTACATTCCGCATTGGGTGATGTGGGATCAGGCCTGGACGCCCAAGGTCCGCGCCTTCGTCGAAAATGGCGGCACGCTGATCGTCGGCGCCATGACCGGAACCCGCGACGAGAACAACCACATCATTCGCGAACTCGCTCCCGGCGGCGCGCTCGCCGATCTCTGCGGCGTCCGCGTCGAGGAATTCGGCCGTCTCACGGCGAAAGACGGCGCGGGGCTTTTCCAGCGCTTCCCGATCGAGCATGGCCTGTTCATCCCGCCCAATGTTCTGCCTTCGTCATCCGCCGACCGCAAATACAGTCTGACCATCAGCGGCCGCGAGATCGAGGCCGAGCATCTCTATGAGTTGCTGGAAACCGAAGGCGACGTCGAGGCGCTCGCAACCTGGAACGCCTGGTTCGCCAAGGAACGACCCGCCATCACCAGCCGCCGCGTCGGCAAGGGCCGCGTGGTCTATCTCGGAAGCTATCTCGGCGACGAGCTGGTCGCAGCGCTTTCCGAGGCGGTGCTGGCGGAAGCCGGCGCCCTGCCGCTGGTCACGGATCTGCCTGAAGGCGTCGAAGTGACGTTGAGAAGCGCCGATAATCGCAAGCTGCTCTTCGTTCTCAATGTGACGGATACGCCGAAGCAGGTGTCCGGCCTGCCGCAATCGATCGATCTGCTGACCGGCGAAAAGATCGAGGGCGCGCTGACGCTTTCGGAATATGGCGCGGCGGTCCTGTCCTACGCCTGAGGTTCAAGAGCTCTCCCAGGCGGCGCGCAAGCGCCGTCACTCCAGCGGCGGAGTTTAGGCTCCGCCGCTCTTTACATTCCGCCTCACATCAGCCGCTGTCGGCCATCTCGAAATTGAAGAGGCCCTGAATGGCGAGCGCGGCAGCGCCCGCCGCCCAAAAATGCTCGCGCTCGTCCGGAATGATGGCGGGCGCTCGCGTATAGCAATAGCGGTCGAGCATTCTGCGCATGGGATCGAAGAGAAGATCGCCGAATGTCACCGCCTCGCCGCCGACCACCACAATTTCGGGATCGGTGGAATTGATGACACTGGCCAAATGAACGCCAATGTCTTCGCCTGCCTGCTGCAGAAGACCACAGGCAAGGTCGTCGCCCTGAAGCGCCGCTTCCTTCATGCTGTAGCGGTCCGCTTCAGCCCCAAGCCCCTTGCCGCGCCGCCAGGCGTCGACGATTACCGGAACCGAATGAAACGTCTGCAGACAGCCGGCGCGGCCACATTCGCACATCGGCCCCTCCAGACGATGGGTGTTATGGCCGAGTTTGCCGGCCCGTCCATGGGCGCCGCGCAGCACGACACCGTTTGCAACGGTCGCGCAGCCGATCCCGACACCCACCGCAAGCGCCAGAAAGATGGCGTGCTGGCTGCCAAGACCGAAAAGATGCTGGGCCAGCGCAAAAGCCAGCGTGTCATCCTCCATCCAAACGGGCGCGCCGATCCGGTCGCGCAGCATTTTCGCAAAAGGCACGTCCCTCCAGCCGAAACGATTGCTGGACACGCAGACGCCCGCCGGCATGTCGATCGTGCCCGGCATCGAAAATCCGACACCCGTCAACTGTCCGGCGTGCTCCGGAGCGGCGCGCAACAATCGCTGGATGGCATTCTCAGCCGCGTCGAGCACCGTCTCCGGGGCAGGATTGTCGAATGGGACGGAGAGCGAGGAAATCACGGATGTCGACAGATCCGTCAGCACGCAGTCGAGCGAGCCGATATTCATTTTGACGCCGATCGCCAAACGCCCGCGGTAATTGATCGACAAGGGAACGGGACGCCGCCCGCCGCCGCCTGGCGCCGTCTCACCTTCGATGAGATAACCCTCGGCAAGAAGATCGGTGACCACGAAGGTCACCGCAGCCGGGCTCAACCCCGTCGCATTGGCCAGATCTGCACGGCTGAGCGCCCCTTCCTTGCGGACAAGGTTGAGGATCAGGCGCCGGTTCATCGCCCGAGTTGTTCTCTGATCGATTTTCAAGTCGGCCCTCTGCATATCCGATGAGGAGCCAGCATAGGCAAAGGCTATCCAACTTGCGAGGCAAACTTGGCGTCCACAAGGAGGCGCTTGTGGGCAACCCTAGAAGTCGCCGCGCCCCTTTTCATCCCTCCACCAGCACAAAGTCGTGCTTCACCTCCCAGAATTCCGCCGTGAACCCATACTCTGCAGCGCGTTGCGCGTCCGCCTGGCGGACAAATTTCGCCAGCAGGCTTTCCTTGACGCCGAACACCGCATCCGAATGGATATAGGGATCGTCGGGGTCGAAGATGTGGGTGATCAGCGTCTCAAACCCCTCGGCCTTGATGATGTAATGCAGATGCGCCGGACGATAGGGATGGCGGCCGAGCTTGCCGAGCAACTGGCCGACCGGGCCATCGTCGGGGATTGGGTAGAATTTCGGCTTCACCGCCCGGAACCAATAGGTCCCGTCGGCGCCAGTGCGAAAGACGCCGCGCAGATTAAAGTCCGGCTGCACGCCCTTTTGCTGGACATCGTAAAAGCCTTCGTCATTGGCCTGCCAGACATCAATGACAGCATTGGCGATCGGCGCGCCCTCGGTGTCGAGGATGCGGCCCGAGATCACCATGTCCTCGCCTTTGGCGTCGAGGCAGATATTGGCGCCCATCGGCAATTCCGGCGCGTCGGCCACATGGAAAGGGCCGAGCACCGTGCTTTCAGACGCGCCCGATGGCTTGCGGTTGTTGATCGCGTCGACCAGCATGGAGACGCCGAGCACGTCCGACAGCAGGATGAACTCCTGCCGCCATTCGTTGCACATCTGGCCGGTGCGAGTGAGAAACAGGATCGCCTCCATCCATTCGTCCTGGGTCGGCTCCAACTCCTTGACCGCCTCATGCAGCTTGCGGGTGACGACCTCCATCACCTGCTTCAGCCGCTCGCTGTTGGCGTTGGCGTTGCGGCCGGTCACCACCTCGACGGAATTTTCCTCGGTGAAATAGCCCTTTTCATGCGTGTCCATGTCGCGCCCTCACCGGTCCAGGATGGTCTTGAGAACGCGACGCAATTCACCTTCGGGATCGGCGACCGCCGCATCCGCCCGCCAGGCGATATGGTGGTCGGGACGCACCAAGAGCGCGCCGGAATCGCGGATCTCGCGGGCGCGCCCCCAGTCGCCGGAAAAATCCTGCCAGGTCTGACGCGGGCCGATCTTGTGCACCGTAATCTGCAGGCCCAACTCCTTCGACAGTGCTTTTGCGGCCGCAGCCCAGCCGTCGCCGCCGATGCCGGTCAGCAGCGTGAAGACGCCGTGGCCGGTCAGGTCCAGACTCGACACCTTCTCGCCCTCCGGGCCATAGAGCCAGACATGCGGGAGCCGCGCGCCCGGCCAGGTAGTGGGCTGGTAATGCAGCTCCGCGTCCTTCTCGAAGGCCGGTTCAGGCTGACCGTCGGTGGCCACGGCGCCGGATGTGTAGCGCTGGTTCATTTCCACGCCATGGGCGTCGAATTCATAGACCTTGGCGGCGATCGCCTGACGGATCGCGTCGCGCTGGCGTTCGCCGTCGGCGGTGTCGTCGCAGCGGGCGTCCATATTTTCCTGCATTTTCACCGGATCGACGGAATCGAGCAGGCCGAGCGCCTTGAAGATCGGACCGAATTCCTCGATCGACTTGTTGGCGCGGGTGACGATCTGCTTGGCGACCGGCGCGCGCTCGGCCTGGTAGCTGTCTAGCAGCCTCTCGCCAGCCTGGCCGCGAATGACCATGGCGAGCTTCCAGGCCAGATTGAACGCGTCCTGAATCGAGGTGTTGGAGCCGAGACCGTTGGACGGCGGATGGCGATGCGTCGCGTCGCCCATGCAGAAGACGCGACCGCTCGACATGGTCGTCGCATACATATTGTTGACGGTCCAGGTGGAGACCGACTTGATCTTCGGCTGCAGGTCCTGCACGCCGACGAGATCGCGAACCACCTTGGTGGCGAAGGCGTCGTCAACAGCCGGCGCCGGCTGGTTGATGTCATAGCCCCAGACGATCAGCCACTCGTTCCACGGGCGCACCATGCGCACCAGACCCATGCCGATGCCGCCGACATCGGCGCCGGGCTGCAACACCCAGTAGAGCACCGAGGGGCGATGGGCGACATAGCGCGACAGATCGCATTCGAACAGGATGTTCATCGAGCCGGCCACGCCCATCTTGCCCTCGAAAGAGAGACCGGCATGTTCGGCGACCTTGGAATTGCCGCCATCGGCGCCGACGAGGAATTTCGAGCGGACGGTGAATTCCTTGCCCGTGAGACGGTCGAGGCAGGTGGTGGTCACACCTTCGGCGTCCTGCACATGGCTCACATATTCCGTCGACATGCGCGCCTGCGCGCCGCGCGAGCAGGCGGTCTTGAAGAGCAGCGGCTCCATATAGGTCTGAGGGAGATCGTTCATCCGGCCGGGGGAAGAGAGAAGATGCTCAGCGCGCGACAGCGGATGGTTGCCCCAGCTCTGCATGCGGCCGATTTCCTCACCGGCGACCGCCGTGCAGAACACGTTCTGGCCCATCAGATCCTGTTCGGTCGCATACATATAGGCCTCATCCTCTACGTCGCGGCCGAGATCGCGTAGCACTTCCATCGTGCGCTGATTGGTGATGTGGGCGCGCGGCGTCGTGGCGAGCCAGCGGTAGCGATTGATCACCATCGGCTCCAGGCCGTAGCTCGCAAGCAATGCGGCGGTGGCGGAGCCAGCCGGCCCGGTGCCGATGATCAGAACGTCGGTGTTGATGTCAGCCATGAGGCCCTCCCTTTTCCATGTGTTCGAGCGACCCGCCCCGCAAGGTGCGGCGGACCGGAAAGAGTTCGATGCCGGTGCGGTCGGTGATCAGACCCCAGATGCCCTTGGGCGCAAACAGCATTGTGATGATGGCGATGGCGCCGAGCAGCAGCAGATACCAGGAGCCGTAGCTCGACAGCGCATTCTGCAGCAGGAAAAACAGGATCACCCCAAGGATCGGTCCTTCGATCGCGCCGATGCCGCCGATCACCACGATGAACACGACATAGGCCGTCCAGTCGGTGAGCGAGAAGGCTGCATCCGGCGAGATCCGCGCCTTCTGAAGATAGATCAGCGCGCCGACGAGACCAGTGATGAAAGCGGTCGAAAGGTAGATCGCGAGCTTCAGCCGGCGGGCGTCGACGCCCAGCGCGCGCGCCGCCGTCTCATTGTCGCGCACGGCTGCGAGCCCCAGGCCCTGCTTTGAGCGCAGCAGCCGATAGGCAAAGCCAATCGTCAGCACGAGCACAAGAAGCGCCAGCCAGAAGGCGATCGCGTCTGAGGCAGCGGCAGGCCGCATGCTAAACCAATCCTTGAGCAGCGACACACCAAACATGTCTCGCGTCGCCTCGCGCGGCAGCGACGTGCCGGTGCCGCCGCCAAGCGCTTTCCATTGCGCAAAAAGCAGCCGGCCGACCTCGGCTATGACCCAGGTGCCGATGGCGAAATAGGGACCATAGAGCCGGAAGGCGAAGAAGGCGGTTGGCAGCGCGATGAGCATGGCGAACAGGCCAGCAAGGGGGATCGCCAGGATGGGATCAAGGCCCAACAGGATCACGAAGCCGAACAAGGCATAGGCGCCGCAGCCCACGAAAAGCTGCTGTCCCACGGAGATCAGACCGGCATAGCCAGCCAGCAGGTTCCAGCATTGGGCGAGCGCCAGCATGGTGAAAATAAAGAACAGATCCTGGACCACGCCGCGCGACACGAGGAACGGCGCCAGCGCAAGCAACAGCACGAAAAGGATCGCGGCGATCGAAAACAGCAGGGAGACGCGGGTGCGTGTCTCGACCCGCCAGGCTTGCGGTCGGCTCGTCATCTTCGGGAGGGTTTCGGTCTGGACGGTCATCTCAGCCTCAATCGACGGCTCGGGGGAAGAGACCCCGGGGGCGGAACAACAGAACGAGCAGGAAGGCGATATGGCCTGACAGGATCTGCCATTCCGGATTGATCGCGGCGCCGAGCGTCTGCGCCACGCCGAGAATGACGCCGCCAGCCAGCGTTCCCCAGAGCGAACCGAGCCCGCCGATAATCACCGCCTCGAAAGCGTAGATCAGCCGTGCGGGACCCGAGGTCGGATCGAAATTGGCGCGCGTGCCGAGATAGAGTGCGGCGATGGTGACGATGACCATGGCGAGCCCGGTGGCAATGGCGAAGATCTGGTTGGGCCGGATGCCCATCAGCCCCGCCGTCACCACATCGTCGGAGGTGGCGCGGAAGGCCCGACCGAGCGCCGTCTTGTAGATAAGCTGATTGAGGCCGACGATTACCAGGATCGCAGAGGCGAAGGTCATGAGCGGCATGACGCCGGCATTGATACCACCGAGCGAGATCGACGCCTGTTCGAGGGCGCCGGCTGAAATGCGCCGGCTGTCAGCGGTGAAGCTTTCCAGCAAGCCGTTCTGGATGACGATGGATAGACCGAAGGTCACGAGCAGCGGCGGCAGGATGTCCTTGCCAAGCGTGCGATTGAGCAGATGATATTGCAGGAGATAGCCGGCGCCGAACATCAAGGGCGCGGCGATCAGCGCCGCCAGAAACGGATTGAGCCCGAGCGTCGAAACGAGCACGAGGATGAGGAAGGCCGCCAGCACGATCAGATCGCCATGGGCGAGATTGACGAGCCGCATGATGCCGAAGACGAGCGAAAGCCCAGCCGCAAACAACGCATAAAGCCCGCCGAGCAGAATGCCCTGGAGAATGGTGTCAAGCCAGTTCATGGGTGTCCGCTCCGAAATAGGCCGCGTGAATGTCGGCGCGATCGAGCTCGCCCGGCCGCCCTTCAAGGGTCACCCGACCCTCCATCATGCAATAGACGCGATCGGCGACTTTCAGCGCCTGGGCGATATCTTGTTCGACGATGACGATGGCCGCTCCCGTCTCGCGGATGCGCGGAAAGGCGGCGTAGATGTCCTTGATCACCACCGGCGCCAGCCCGAGGCTGAGTTCGTCGCAGAGCAGCACTTCCGGATTGGACATCAGCGCACGACCGATCGCCACCATCTGCTGCTGCCCGCCCGACAGCGCCGTCGAGGGTTTGCATCGCCTTTCCTTCAGGATCGGAAACAACTGGTAGACGCCGTCCAACGTCCAGGGGCCATCGACCTTGCGGCCATGACGCCCCACGAGCAGGTTTTCCTCGACGGTCAGCGATGGAAACAGCCGCCGCCCTTCCGGCACCAGCGCCACGCCGCGCGCCATCACATCCGGCGCGGAAAGCGCGCCGATCGTCTCGCCGCGATGCAGGATCGCGCCCGGCTCGTTGCGCAGCACGCCGGCGATCGAGCGCATCAATGTCGATTTTCCTGCGCCATTTGCGCCGATCACGGCGATGGTTTCGCCGGGATGAAGGATGATGTTCACGCCGAACAGGGCCTGGAAGTCGCCATAAAAAGCCATGAGGTTCTTCGTCTCGATCAGGCTCATCGCTCAGACCTCCATGCCCAGATAGATCTCGCGCACCTCGCGCGAATTCATGATGGCTTGCGGATCGCCATGACCGATCACCCGGCCGAAATTGAGCACCAGGATTTTCTCCGCCACCGCGGTCAGTGCATGCAGCACATGCTCGATCCAGATGATCGTCATGCCCCGCTCATGCACCCGCTTGATGGTGGAGACCAACTGCCGGCATTCGCCTTCGGTCAGGCCGCCGGCGATTTCATCGAGCAGCAGAAGCTTGGGCTGGGTGGCCAGCGCGCGCGCCAGCTCCAGCCGCTTGCGCCCGAGCAGAGACAGGCTGCCAGCCGGCTTGTTCGCCTTGCCAATCAGCCCGGTCTCGACCAGAATTTCCGCGCAGAGATCGGCAACTTCCGCCTCGGTCTTCTCGCTGCCGAAGGCGCCGGCAACCAGCAGATTCTCATAGACTGTCAACCGTTCGAATGGCTGCGGGATCTGGAAAGTGCGGCCCATGCCGGCAAAGCAGCGTTGCATCGGCGGCAGTGTGGTCACGTCGCGGCCGTCGAAGTGAATGACGCCCTTGGCGACCGACAGATTGCCGGTGATCAGGTTGAACAGCGTCGACTTGCCCGCCCCGTTCGGCCCGATCACCCCCAGCGCCTCGCCGGGCTCGACGGCAAAACCGATATCCTCGGCGACCACCAGGGCCCCGAAGGATTTGGAAACACCGTTGAGTTCAAGGATCGGCATGGTCGGCTTTCTCAGTTAGAAGATTGGTGTGGGCGCTTTGGAGTTCACCCCCCTCTGTCCTGCCGGACATCTCCCCCTCAAGGGGGAGATTGCAGAGAGGCGAGACGAACGCCCAGCAACTGGCGTCGAGAGTAAGTGAAGCTGGCGCCGCCAGCCAATCTCCCCCCTTGAGGGGGAGATGTCCGGCAGGACAGAGGGGGGTGCTGCATCCGCAGAGACCCCACCCATCATCACCCCAGCGCTTCCATCTTGCCGCCGAGCGGCACATTCGGAGCCAGCCCGTTTTCGACCACGACGAGATCGTAGCCGCCGCCGGACTTCAGCCGCCACTGGCCGCCGACGAGCGGGGTCTTGGCAACGTTTTTCTGGGCGAAGGGCGGCAGCTTGTCGCTGTTCCAGGCAATCGGGCCAACAAGCGTGTCGAGCTTGGTTTCGCCGATGGCCTTGGCGACGGCGTCGCCATCAGCCACATCCTCGACCCGCTTCATGACGTCCACGGCGAGTTCGAACAGCGCATGGGCAAAGCCGATCGGCTGCGTCCAGGGCCGGCCTGTCGCCTTGGTGAAGGCGCTCGCGACATCAGCGGCGCTCTCGCCCGTCAACGACGACTTGAAGGGATGCGAGGGCGTCCACCACACTTCCGTCGAGAGATTGTGACCGGCGTCGCCCAGCGCCTCGACAGTCTGCGGGAACAGCAGCGCCTTGCCGATCGAGGCGATTTTCGGCTTCAAACCTTGCTGCTTGGCCTGATTCCAGAAGGTGGTGAGATCCGGCGGGATCATCACGCCGGTCAGGATCTCCGTTTCCGCCTGCTTGAATGCGTTGATCTGGGCCGAGAAATCGTCCGTCAGATTCTGGTAGCGGCCGGTGTCGGTAAGGCCATAGCCGAGCTTTTCGAGAACCGGCGGGAAGCCGACGACCTTGTCTCCCCAGGCATTGCCGTCGCCGTCATTGGGGAAGAGGCCGCCAACCTTCTTGTTGGTGTCGATCTGGCTCCACATGCCGGTGAACACGGCAATGATGTCTTCCAGCCCCCAGAAGAAGTGATAGGCGTAGTTGAACGGCTTCCAGCTGGCGGGATCGCCAGGATTGCCCTGCTGGCCGATGAACCAGGGTTGCCAGGGCGCGACTGTCGACAAGCACGGTACCTGCTCCGCCTCGCAGGTGGTCGAGACCGGATTGGTGGTTTCCGGCGTCGACGACACCAGCATCAGATTGATCTCGTCGTCGACGATCAGTTCCTTGGCGACTTCGGCGGCGCGGTTGGGGTTGGACTGGCTGTCCTTGACGACGACCTCGTAGTTCAGGCCCATCTTCTTGGTGGCAGCCAGAAAGCTGTCGATCACGAATTTGTCAGCCTCGCCGAAGCCGGCGAGCGGACCGGTCTGCGGGCTGACATAACCGAGCTTGACTGCCGCCTGCTGGGCAATCGCTGGCGCCGCCAAACCCGATGTGGCCAGAACGGCGCCGCCGGCTGCCGTCGTTTTCAGGAACTTGCGTCTGGTAAACATGTTTCCTCCCATCATCGTCTCTCCTCCCAAAGAGCGCGCCTCGCGCGTCAGATGTCTCGATCAGTCGGGCCTCACGCCCTCCCAGGCCTGCTGCAGCAGCGTCCGGATCGATGTCCGGTCGATCGGGCGCGGATTCCAGTAGGGATTTTCAGTGGCGATCAGGGCTGCGCGGTCGAGATCGGCCTCGGTGAGCCCGAAATCCCGAAGCGATAGCGGCGCGCCAATCGATTTGGCGAAATCCCAGAGACCGCCGCCGATGGAGCCGCCAAAAATAGCCGCCGCCGGCGCAAGCTCCTCGCGCGCAGCCTCGGCATTGAAGGCGGCGGTGTGCGGCAACATCACCGCATGCGTCTCGGCATGCGGCGTGTCGAAGGAGCCGCCCAGCGTGTGGCAGATCTTGTGATGCAGCGCCATGCCGACAGCGCCAAGCACCGTGCCGCACAGCCAGGCGCCGTACAGCGCTTCGGCCCGCGCCTTGGCGTCTCCGGGGCTTTTCACGAAAACGGGCAGGCTGTCGGCAAAGGCGCGCAGGCCTTCGACCGCCATCAGCGTCGAGACAGGATTGCGATCCTGTGCATAGAGCCCTTCCAGCGCATGCGCCATGGCGTTGAGGCCGCTGGTCACGCTCATGGCCGTGGGCAGGCCGAGCGTCAGGTCGGGATCGTAGATCACCACTTCGGGCAGGATGCGGTCATGTCGCACCGTTGTCTTGCGGCCGGCTTCAGTCTGACCCAGGATGGGCGTGACCTCGGATCCGGCATAGGTCGTTGGGATCACGATCTGCGGCAGGTCCGTCCGATAGGCGATCGCCTTGCCGAGGCCGGTCGTCGAGCCGCCGCCGAGTGAGACGACGCAATCCGCGCCAGTGTCCGCAACAACCTGCAACGCAGCCTCGGTGACCTCCACCGGCGTATGCATAACGGCGCCGGCGAAGACGCCGACGGACAGGGCGCCGAGCCGCACGGAGAGCGCTTCCGCATCCTGTTTCTGATGCGGGGTGGCAAGCACCAGCGCCCGCTTGCAGTCCAAAGCCTCGACAAACATCGCCACATCGGCGCTTCGGCCAGCGCCGAACACGATACAAGCGGAACTGCCGCGATAGCTGAAATCCTTCATTTTCCCCTCCCCGGCCGAGCCCTGACCATGACGAATTTGATCGTGACGCGCGATGCGGCGCGTCCGTCGATCTCGGTCGGCTCGAAAGTTTTGACAAGCTCGGGACGGACGCCAAACAGGGCGTCCTCTCCAAGCCGGGGATCATCAGCATCATAGATATGCGTGGTGATGGTCTCGAAGCCCGGCGCGCGCACGAGGAAATGCAGATGCGCCGGCCGACGCAGGGGATAGCCGGCCTGCGTCAGAAGCCGCCCCACGGGACCGTCATCGGGCACGCCATAGCCGGCCGGCCGAACGGTTCGGTAATGGAAGCGGCCGGTCTCATCAACGCGAAACAGTCCGCGCAGATTGAATTCTGGCTGAAGATCCGGCTGCTGGTTCTCGTAAAAACCTTCGGCATTGGCCTGCCAGGTGATGATTTCGGCGGCTGAAACAGGCAGACCGTCGAGATCCTCGACACTGCCCTCGACCAGAAGCTGCTCGCCGATCCCATCCAGCGAAATCGAATTGCCTGGGGCGCGTTCAGGGGTGTCAGACCGGAAGAAAGGCCCGCGGATCGTATTCGGCGTGGCTCCCTTGGGACGACGCGTATTGATGTCCTCGACCAGGGCGGAGGCCCCGATCAGGTCCGAAAATAGCACCCATTCCTGGCGGCGTTCGTCGGCGGCATGGCCGACATCGGTCAGGAATTCGATCACCTTGCGCCACTGATCCTGTGACGGGCGGAATTCCTTGATCAACAGATGCACATGGGAAACGACGGCGGCCAGCAGACGCGCGGTGGCGTCATCGGGCGCCGCGAAGCGGCTGGCGAAGGCCTCGGCCGAGGTCGTCTCGTTGAAGGTGATGAGTTCGACGGCCCGCGACATGCATCTCCTCCCAAATCCGCATTGCTGGTCGAGAAGACACTAGCAGGCCTGAATTGCAGGATTGATGATTTGTTTCGGCATCAATATAACGATTTGTTATGAAGTTCGATGAAAGGCACCTGATACAGTTGGCCGCCGTTGTCAAGACGGGCGGCGTGACCGAAGGCGCCGCCCTTTTGGGGCTGGCTCAGCCGGCGGTGTCGCGCACGCTGTCGATGCTCGAAAAGCGTATCGGCGAACCGCTGTTCATCCGGGGCCGTCGGCCATTGCAGCCAACGCCGCTCGGCTTGGCGCTTGCCGAACATGGCCAGGTCATGCTCGCCGCCTCACGCAAGGCGTCCGATCTGATGGAGAGCTTCCGGGTCGGCAAGAGCGGCGTTGTCAGGATCGGCGGCACGCCGTTTTTCATGGATTCGCTGATTGCCGGCATGTGCGCGGAATTCCAGGCGACCCATCCGGAAGTGCGCATCGATCAGTCCTACGGCTATTTTCCAGATTTGCGCGCGGCGCTGAAAGCAGACCAGATCGACCTCGCTATCTGCCCGATCGACATTCTGGACGAAGGCTCGGGCCTCGCCTTTCAGCAGATCCTGCCGGGAAGGAATGTCATCGCCTGCCGGGTTACGCATCCGCTACTCTTGAAGCGCCGTCTGCAACCCGCCCATCTTCTGGACTATCCCTGGGTGGCGCCGCCGCCGGGCAGCCCGCTTCTGGCCGATCTCAGGGCGCTGCTGCTGTCCTTCGGCGCAACGGAAATCCGCATCCGCTATTCCGGCGGCTCGCTGGCGAGCGTCGTCAACTATCTGAAGGCGGCCGATGCGCTGACCGTCATGCCGCACAGCGTCGTCTTCGCCCAGCGCAAGGAAAAGACCATCACCGCGCTTCCGATCAGCATTCCGCATCCGGATCGCGCTTTGGCGATCCTCCGCCGCGTCGACGCTTTGCGCGCTCCCGCCGTCGAACAATTCTCAACCTTCATTCAGGCGAGCTTCGACAACCTGAAACACCTCATCAAGCGGCATGAAGAAGCTGTGGTGTGGGGCAATTGACCGGGCCGGCACGCGGCGCCGACCGAATATTTCCTCGTCGCACGGAGCCAAAACGGCATGTCGCCTGCAAAAAAGCTCGGGCGTCACAAGCCAGCCGCGCGCCTCGCCTCGTCGATCGCATTCTGCTGCCAGGGCCGAAGCTCCTGACCGGGATAGTTTTGGAAGACCGGCAGGAACGGATCATCGATAGCAGTCTTGACGCCTGAGAGCTGCTCCATGACCGCAAGTCCGCAATAGGGCACATAGGCGGCGGAATATCCGCCTTCATGCGACATCACCAAGCGACCTCCGCAGAGATCGTCCGCCGCCGCCATCAGCATCGCCGTCATGGCGCGATAGGTCCCCGAATGCAGCATCATGCGCCCGAGAGGATCGGCCGCCGAGCCGTCGAAACCGGAGGGCACGACGATGAGATCAGGCTTGTGGCGATAAAGAGCCGGGATCACCACCTGCTCAAATGCGGCGATATAGGCGCCGTGACCAGATCCTGCCGGGAGAGGTATGTTGATGTTGAAGCCATCCCCCTTGCCCTCGCCGCGCTCCGCCAGGGTTCCGCTGTCATGCGGATAAAGCCCTTCCTGATGCAGCGAAATCGTCAGCACCGAAGGGTCGGCGTAGAAGGCGGCCTGGGTGCCGTTGCCGTGATGGACGTCCCAATCCACCGTGGCGACACGCGCCTGGCCGTGCTCCGCCCGGGCCTTGAGGATGGCGACCGGGACATTGCCGAACAGGCAGAAGCCCATGCCCTTGTCAGCTTCGGCGTGATGGCCGGGCGGTCGCACCAGCGCATAGCCATTGGCGATCGCGCCCGAGAGCACCGAGGCCAAGACCTGATAGGTTCCGCCTGCGGCAAGGCAGGCGATGTCATAGGAGCCGTGACCGAAGGGGGTGAGATAGCTGGCGTCTCCGCCCCGATCCGCCGACAGCGCCTTGATGCGCGCAATGTAATCGCGGGTGTGAAAACGCGCGAGATCGTCATCGCTGACCGGATCGGATTTCACCGAGGTGAGCTTTTCGGTCAGACCGGACACTTCCATCAGGTTTTTGAAGCGCCGCTTGGTCGAGGCGTTTTCCGCATGTTCGCCGGGCTCGATGGTCAGAGACGGCTGGAAGAACATCGCCGCATTGCCCGTCTCGTGCCACAGATAGAGTTCGTGGAAATTCCAACCCGTCGCCATCGGCTCTCTCCTCACTCGATCGTGGCCCATACGCTTTTCGTCTGGGTATAGGACAACAAGGCGTCCATGCATTTGTCGCGGCCATTGCCGCTTTGCTTCCAGCCGCCGAACGGAAACTGCATGTCGCCATTCATGTAGCTGTTGATATAGACCATGCCGGCCTCGACATCCCGGGCGAAACGATGGGCCGTGCCGAGATCGGACGTCCAGATGCCGGCGGCGAGACCGAAACTCGTATCATTGGCGATCCGAACCGCTTCGCCATAGTCATCGAAGGCGATGATGGAAGCGACCGGCCCGAAAATCTCCTCGCGCGCAATGGTCATCGTGTTGTCGACGCCGGTGAAGATGGTCGGCGCTACGAAGGCCCCACGCTCGAGCCCCGAGGGCGCATCGCCGCCGAGAATGCATCGCGCGCCAGCCTGTTTGCCGATGTCGATGTAATTCAGCACGCGCTTCTGCTGGCTGACATCAACCATCGGCCCCATGCTGGTTGAGGGATCGAGCGGATCACCGGGAACATAGCCCGTTGTAGCCTTTGTCCGGAAGATATCGACGAACTCGTCGAGGATCTTTTTCTGCACGAGAATGCGCGAGCCCGCGCAGCAGACTTCGCCCTGATTGCCGAAAATGCCCATCGCCGCCCAGGTCGCGGCCGTTTCCAGATTGGCGGCGTCGGCCATGATCACATGCGGGGACTTGCCGCCGCATTCGGTGGAAACCTTCTTGAGATTGGACTGGCCGGAATAGACCATCATCAGCTTGCCGATTTCCACCGACCCCGTGAAGGCGATTTTCTCGACGTCAGGGTGGAGGGCCAGCGCTTTGCCGGCCTCCGGCCCGAAACCGTTGACGACATTCAGCACGCCTGCCGGCCCGCCAGCTTCGATAAACAGCCGGGCGAGCAACACGGCCGACAAAGGCGATTGCTCGGCCGGCTTCAGCACCACGGAATTGCCCGCCGCCAGCGCCGGCGCGATCTTCCACGCTGTCATCAGCAGCGGGTAATTCCAGGGAACGATGCATCCGACCACGCCGAGCGGCTGCCTGAGAACATAGGACAGGACATCCGGCGACGTCGCTCCGACGGAGCCCTGCACCTTGTCGATGCATTCACCGGTGAAGCGGAAGCACAGCACCGCCAGCGGCACATCGACAGTCAGCATCTCCGAGATCGGCTTGCCCATGTCGATCGTGTCGATCATCGCGAATTCGCCGGCATGCGCTTCAATGAGATCGGCGAAACGCAACAAAACAGCCATGCGCTGCCGAGGCGGCATGCGCGCCCATATACCGGATTTATACGCCTTCTGGCCGGAGGCGACGGCGCGGTCGATATCGTCGGCGTCGCCGCGCGACACTTCGGCAATCACCCCGCCGTTTGCGGGATTGATGCTTTCGAACACGGCGCCCGATTTGGCTGGAGCAAAATCGCCGTCAATGAACAATCGTCCTTCAAATTTCAGCGCCTCGGCTTGGTTGCGCCAGTACTCAGCAGTTTGTGCAATGGTCATCACTGGCTCCTCAGGCTGCAAGGATCTTCTGGCAGGCGCGTTCGGCCACCATGATGGTGGGCGCATTGAGATTGCCGGACACCATTTTCGGGATCGCCGAGGCGTCGGCAATGCGCAGACCTTCGAGCCCGTGCACCTTCATCGTGGCGGGGTCGGTGACCGCCATCGGGTCGACGCCCATCCGGCAGGTGCTCGACGGATGGTAGAGCGTCGTCATATGGCCACGGACGTAATCGGCGATCTCCGCATCCGTCTGGCATTCGGCGCTCGGCGACAATTCGTAATCGATCAGGTCCTTGATCGGCGCCTGCTGGAGGATGCGGCGATTGATCTTGACGCCTTCCACCATCGTCGCCAGATCGACGCCCTCGGGATCGGAGATGAAATATCTGGGATCGATAGCGGGATGTTCGGTCGGATCGGCGGAGCGCAGCCTGATCTCTCCGCGACTGTTAGGCCTCTGCAGCGTGCAATGCGCGGTGACGCCGGAACGGCCGCCCAGGAAGCGCGCATAGTCGCGATGCGGGCTCATGGCGCCATAAAGTTGCAGGTCGGGCTCGACGCCGTCGCGGCTGCAGACATGGCCGCTTGAAGCAACCCAGGGCGAGGTTCGGACGCCGGTCTTGAAATCTCGCCACTCCGCAAAACTGTCCTCAATCGTCTCCGCCGTCCAGGCCCCGATGCCCATCCGCTCCTTGGCGTAGAAGGAAATCGGGATATTGAGATGGTCCTGCAGATCCTTGCCGACGCCCGGAAGATCATGAACGGGCTTCACGCCGGCCTCTTCCAGTTCCGCCGCCGGCCCTATGCCAGAGAGCATCATGATCTGGCAGGAACCGATGGCGCCGGCCGCCATGACCACCTCGCTGCTGGCATAGGCGGATTCGGGGACGCCGTTGACGAGGTATTTGACGCCGGTCACTCGGCCTTGTTCGATGATCAGTCCGGTCACCAGCACGCCCTTCTTGAGCGTCAGATTGGGGCGCTCCAATGCGGGACGGAGATAGGCCTTGCCGGTGCCCCAGCGCTCGCCATCCTTGATGGTGAACTGGAAGAGGCCGACGCCCTCCTGCTTTTCCGCATTGTAATCAGGGTTGAAAGCGTAGCCGGCGGCTTCAGCCGCCTCGATCCACATCCGCTCATGTTTGTCCACATAGGGCACATTGCCGATATAGAGAGGGCCATCATTGCCGTGATAGGGGCTGTTGTGGAAATGGGCGTTGTTCTCTGAGGCGAGGAACACCGGAAACACGTCCTTCCAGCCCCAGCCTTCGCAGCCCATCGCCTCCCAGGCGTCATAATCCGACGGCAATCCGCGAATATAGATCATGGCGTTGAGCGCGCCCGAGCCGCCGACCATCTTGCCGCGCGGCCAGAAAATGCGCCGGCCGCGGCAGCCTGCCTGAGGCTCGGTGTAGTAACCCCAATCGGCGCGGGTGTTGAACATGGTCACCCAATCGGACGGGATGTCGGAGGCGATGGGCGCGCTTTGCCCGGCTTCGAGGATGAGAACCTTGCGGTTGGGATCGGCGCTCAGCCGATAGGCGGCCACGCAGCCGGCGGAACCGGCCCCGACGATGATCGTGTCATACATGGACATTCCCCTTGATTATGCGCCGGCTTCGGCCGGCCGAGATTTCGTTTGGTCGGCGGGCGCCGATGTTCGACGGCGCGCCGCCCAGCGGACGAGATCGGCGATCCGTCCGGTAAGGCCCTTGGGCATGAGAAGGATGGAGATGGTGATGATGAGGCCGAGGCCAAGCGTGCGGAATTCGCCGGCTTCGCGCATCAGTTCATCGGCCGCGACCAGCACGATCGTGCCGACGAGCGGTCCCCAGAAAGATCCGACGCCGCCGACCACGGCGATGGCGATGATGAACATCAGTTGCGATAAGGACAGGATGCCGGGCCCGATGGCCTGGAAATGCGCGGCGTAGAGGCCGCCGGCAAGGCCGGTGAAAAAGGCGGAAATGCCGAACACCAGCAATTGCGCCTGGAAGCGATTGACGCCGCGGGCCACTGCATAGGCCGGATTGTCCTTGAGCGCCCGAAACGCCAGCCCGATCGGGCTTTTCACCACCGCATAGGTGAAGGCCATGGTGGCGAAGAACAGGGCCGCGACGATGGCGTAATTGCCGACCAGCCAGTGCGCCCTGAGCAGCGCCCGCGTGCCGAGATCGCCGAACCGGGCGAAGCCCACCGCCCCGCCGGTAAACTGCCGGCAGGTGGAGCCGACCATGACGAAGCATTCCGTGTCGGTGACGATCAGCAGATACATGGTCTGGGCGATCGCCAGCGTCAGCAGCGCCACATAGACTCCGGTCAACCGCAGGCAGGCCAGGCCGACGACGAGCGAGAAGACAACAGCGCCGAGGGCGCCGGGTACAAGCGCGCCCCAGACATTCCAGCCGAAATAAAAGCAGAGCATGGCGGTGGCATAGCCGCCGAAGGCGAAGATGGCCATTTGCGCCAGCGAGAAGACGCCCGCAAAGCCGAACAGCAAATTCCATTGCGAGGCGATGATGGCATAGAAAAGGGCGAGAATGACCTGCCCCATCACATAGCGGCTGTCGACGAGGAAAGGCAGCGCCACAGCCGCGATCACGAGAAGCAAGGCAATCAACAGATCGGCGCGGGCGGAGTTCGATAAACGCGTCATCCTAAATTCCCCGAAAATGTGAGGTTGCTGGTCATGGCCAAACTAAAGCCTCCGGATCTGGGCGCGTCCGAACAGTCCGGAGGGACGCCAGATCAGCACCGCGATCACCACGAAGAGCAGCGAGGGAAAGCCCCAGCGCGCGCCAGCGGCGTATTGAACAAAGGCTTCCAGGAGCGCCAGGCCGAAAGACGCCGCGACTGCGCCGGGGAGATTGCCGAGCCCGGCGATCACGCACATGATAAAGGCCTTGAGCATCGGGTCATTACCAAGCGGCGGCGAAAGCTGCGTCATTGAACTGACCATCACGCCGCACAGCGCAGCGACCGCCCCTGAGATCATCAGCACCAGAAGATAGACGCGATCGACGGCAACCCCCATCAGCCTGGCGGCGTCCCTATTCTGCGCAGTCGCGCGGATGGCGCGGCCGAGCCTGGTGTGATTGAGAGCGAGCGCGATCACCCCCATGGCGACGAGGGAGACGACGATGATCAGCATATTCTGATAGGGCATGTTCAAAGCGCCCCACCGCAGCGATCCCGAAAGAGACAGCGGCTGCTTGAGCGGCTGGCCGCCATAGATCATCAGGATCGCGTTCTCCAAGGCGATGCCGACGCCCACCGTGGCGATCATCACATTGGATTCAAACTCGGCCTTTCCGGCTTTCAGCAGGAACCGCACCAGCAGGAAATAAAGCGCGGCGCCGGCTATGCCCCCCGCGACAATCGCTGCGGCAAGGCCGAGCGCAGGCGGCAGTCCAAGGCTGGAAACCACGGAAAAGGCAGCATAGCCGCCGAGCGTCAGCAGCGCCGCATGCGCCATGTTCAGCATGCCCATCGAGCCCCAGACCAGCGACAGGCCTATGGTGGCCAGCGCATACAGTGCGCCTGAGGTCAGGCCGGCAACGAGAACAGACAAGAGAATGTCGACCACGGTCAGCCTCCCAGATAGGTTGCGAGAAGTTCTTCGCGTTCGAGCAATTCCGCTGGCGGCCCCGACCAGACGATTTCGCCGTCGTCGAGCAGATGCAGACGGTCGGCGAGATCCGCAACGCGGGCCGGGTTCTCCTCCACCAGAAGCACGGTGCGACCCGATTTGCTGAGGCGCGAAATCACCTCGTAGATCTGCTCGATGATCAGCGGCGCGAGACCGAGCGAGGGCTCGTCGATCAACATCAATTCGCCGCCCATCATCAGACCGCGACCGATGCCGACCATGCGCCGCTCGCCGCCCGAAAGCGTGGAGGCCAATTGCCGTCGCCGCTCGCGAAGTTTTGGGAGAAGCTCGAAAACCTCCTCCAGCCTGCGGTTGGTCTCAGCGCGGCCCGGCGAAAGATAAGCGCCCATCAACAGGTTCTCGATGACGCTCATTTCCGGAAACAGCATGTCGCCTTGTGGAACATGCGCCACGCCCAATGCGGCAATGCGGCTCGCCTCGCCGGGAAGCGGCGCGCCGTTCAGCTCGATCGAACCGCCGCGCAGCGGCACGAGACCGGAAATGGTCTTGAGCAGCGTGGATTTGCCATGGCCATTGGGACCGACAACGGTGACGAATTCGCCGCGCCTGATCTCAAATCCGACGCCTTTCAGCACCGTGACGCCATCATAGCCGGACCTGACATTGTCGAGATGCAACAAGGGGGCAGCCGTCATGCCTGAACCTCCGCAGGCGTCGCATCGAAATACTTCTTCAGACGCGCTCTGGCGCCCTGTCCCAGATAAGTCTCGACAACGGTTTCGTCGTCGGCCACCTGGCTGGGAAGCCCTTCGAAGATCAGTTTGCCATGATGCATGATGACGACGCGGGTCGACAAAGCGAGGAGAAAGCGCATGACATGCTCGATGAGCACGATGGTCATGCCGGTTTCGCGCATGCGCAGGACAAGCCCGATGATCAGATCGATCTCGGAGGCATTCAATCCGCCCACGGGTTCATCGAGAAAAAGAATCTTGGGTTTGGTGGCCATGGCCCCGGCGATCATCAGCAGTTTCCGGTCGAGAACCGGAAGCAGCCCGACCTTCTCGTCCGCCTTGTCCGCCAGTCCCACGAAATCCAGCGCTTCGTCCGTGACGGCGCGCGCGGCGCGCCCCAGCCGAAACCCCGGAAAACGTCGCTGTTGCCGTCCGAAATAGGCGGCCACCTCGACATTTTCGCGGACCGTCAGGCTTTCAAACGCCGCATTCAACTGGAAGGTCCGGGCCATGCCCATCTGGCACAGGCGATCGGCATCTAGTTGCGACACGTCGGCGCCTTCGAACAGGACCTGCCCCGACGTCGCCGGCGTGACGCCGGTTACGACGTCGAAAAAGGTGGTCTTGCCCGCGCCATTCGGACCGCCGATCCCGACGACCTCCCCGGCGGCGACGGTGAGAGACACCCCATCGACGGCCGCCAGGGAACCGTAGCGTTTCACGATCGTGTCGCAGGCAAGCAGAGCGGTTCGCTCAGCCATGATTTCACTCCACTAACGCTTCGTCGAGATCCGATGCAAAAACCGGACCCGCTTGAGAACGAGGCTGGTGCGCCGCCCGAAGGCGGCGCTTCGGCTCACTTGATCCAGGGTGGAAGAAGGAAGCTGTCGGTGGCGTAAAGCGGAGGCGAAATCAGTTTGGGATCGGTCTTGTAATCCTGATGCTGCAGGAACTGGTGCGGCATGCCCAGCGAGGGGTCAGCCACCTGCGTCGGATAGCAATAGGAGGACTGGCCGGCGGGATCGGCGCGATAGGTGCCGTTGACGCCGCGATAGACCAGCCTGCGCATGGCGCCCGCGACCTTTTTCGTCTGCTCCTTGTTGAAGGGTTCGCTGGGGCCGCCGGCAATGGCGGCGGACAGAGCCCACATCCAAAGGCCGTCATAGGTCTGCGACCCCGTGATATAGGCGGCGCTGGGACCGAACTTCTTGCGATAAGTTTCGCGATAGGGCTTGGAGAACTCGTCCGGCAGGCAACCGATCACCGTCGAATAGATGACTCCGTTGACAGCCTCGCCGCCGATCTCCCGGAAGGCAGGCAGCGACGGTCCATATTGCATATAGATCAGGCTGTTGGTCGGCTCGGTGAGAAACTGCGTCATGAACTGCGCGAGATCCTGCGGCAGGAAATGCGTGACGATGATCGCAGCCGGCGGATCCTGGCGGATTTTCGCAAGCGTCGGTCCCCATTGATTGGTTGGAAACGGCACCGTCTCAAACAGGCTGACCTCGAAGCCGAATTCCTTGGCCTTGTCGCGAATGGCGTTGGCGATCACGATGGAATATTCGTTGGCCGAGGGGATGATGGCGATCTTCTTGTTCGGAGCCTTCCACTTGCCGTCGTCGGCAAGCGTCTTCAGGAAGTTCAGGCAGCCCGGACCATACCAATATTCCGGCGGATCGCCCTGGAACGAGCCATAATAGCGCTCGGGATCCGTCTTGAACTTCTCGTTATGCGAGATCAGCGTGTTGTAGTGCATCATGATGACGTCGTTGTCGGCGGCGACGTCCATCTCGATCATGTTGGTGCCGAGATTGTAACCATTGATGATCAGCGGCGCGGAATGCCGGTCGATGAGGCGCTGCATGGCCTGGCTGACCAGGTCTGCGCCCATTTCCTTGGTGTCTTCGACATGCAGTTCGAGCGGACGTCCCAGTACGCCGCCGGCTGCGTTGATTTCCTCGATGGCGAGATCGAGACCGTTCTTGAACTCGATGCCGTCAGCCGCAGCGATGCCAGACATCGGCAAAGCTGAGCCGATGGCGATGGGCTCACCTTCTGCGGCGCGCGCCTCGCTGTTCATGTCTGCGAGCAGCGCTGCGCCAGCAGCGCCGGCGCCCATGAAACCCTGGAGAACTGATCGTCTATTCATCATGCTTGTTACCCCTCTTTTTTTGAATTTGGTTGTCTCAGATGAATGGATGCGAGAAGGCGTTTGGCGTCAGCGCACCTCCTCAAGAGCGGAAAGGAATGACAGAACAGCAGCGTCTGCGCCGCGCGCGCCGACCACCTGCAAAGCGACAGGCAACCCGGCGCTGGTAAGACCGATCGGCGTCACCGCCGCCGGTTGCTGCGTGAGATTGATGGGAAAGCTGAAACTCGCCCATTCGGTCCACCGCGACAGGCCGGAGCCAGCGGGAACTTCGAGGCCGGCGTCGAAGGCGGGAACCGTGACGCCGGGAGACAGGATGAAATCGAATTTTTCGAGCGCCTGATCCATCAGCGCGCCGAATTCGGCGCGACGCACCTGGGCGGCGACGAGCGCGCGCGCATCCATACGGGCCCCCTGCTCGGCAATGTCGAGAAAGCCGGGATCAATGTCGCGCCGTTCCCCTTCCGGGATCAGCGCCAGCCTCGCGGCCGCGCCTGTGAACCAATGGTGATGAAAAAGATCGAGCAGATCAACGCTCGGAAGGTCGAAGGGCTCGACGACGGCGCCCAGTTCGACCAGGAGCTCGACCGTTTTATCGACGATGGCGCCGACCTCCAGATCAAGCTGCCCAGCCGGCGGTTTGGTCCAGTATCCGATCCTCAAACCCTTGAGGGCGATCGGGCGGCGTTCGATCTCGGGAAGCTGTCCCACGCCCTGGCTCCAGTCGCGCAGATCCCGGCCCGACATGACCTCCAGCATCGCCAGAGCGTCCGACGCGGTGCGCGTCATCGGCCCGATATGGGCGACCGTGCCAAAGGCGCTGGCTGGATAGGCGGGAACGCGAGAAAAGGTCGGCTTCAGGCCCGTGACGCCGCAAAAGGCGGAGGGAATGCGGATAGACCCGCCGCCATCGGTGCCCAAATGGAAGACCCCTGCCCCCACGGCCGCCGCGACTGCGGCGCCGCCGGATGAGCCGCCTGACGTCTTGGTCGGATCATAGGGGTTGCGGGTGACGCCGCAGGCCTTGCTGTCGGTCACGGCTTTCCAGCCGAATTCGGGCGTCGTCGTCTGCGCGATGAACACCGCGCCGGCGTCGCGAAGCCGCGTCACCGACGGCGCGTCCTGTTCGTAAGGTTTTGCGGAGGTGACGGCGCTGCCGTAGCGGACCACCCAATCCCTGACCCAGACGATATCCTTGAGGGTGGTGGGCGCGCCATCGCTTTCGGACAGCGGTTCGCCGCGCAGCCAACGCTCTTCCGACTGCCGTGCTGCGCGCAAAGCGCCTTCGTGATCGATGAAGGTGAAGGCGTTGAGAGCAGGGTTGGTTTCTTCGGCGCGACGCAGGCAGGCTGCGGCCACCTCAACGGGAGACAGATCTTTCCGGCGGTAAGCGGAGGCGAGGCTTTCCGCGCCCATGAGGCACAGATCGTCTCCTTCACGCTCAGGCAATTTCACTGACTGCATGCGGGATACCTTGACCGAGTTGGACTGGTCCGCGGCCGCCGGCTGGCTTTGGAATAGAGACAGTCTGCATACTTTCCTGAAATGCATAAACTGTATAATATCAGAGAATATAATCTATTTTATGTAAGGTGCATTCTGTGAATCTCACCATTCGACAGTTGCGTTACGTCAGCGAAGTCGCCCGGCTCGGAAGCGTGCAAGCCGCATCGAAAGCATTGAACATTTCGCAATCCTCTATCCTCGCGGCCATTTCAATCGCCGAGGCCGAGTTGGGATCCAAGATCTTCGACCGCAAGCCGGCGCGCGGCGTGGTGGTGACACCCTCGGGTGAACGCTATATCCAGGCGGCACGGGTCATGCTGGGCGCGGCAACCGAATTTGGTCGGGCCGTGGGCGATCTCAGCGGGCGCGTGCCGCGCGCGATCCGGATTGGCTGTTTCGAGCCATTCGGCGCTCTCTTCATGCCAGAGATGCTGCGCGTCTATCTCGACGAGGTGGGCGACCAGGTCGACATCGTTCTGCAGGAAGGCGATCAGGTTCAAATGAAGGAATGGCTCGCCAGCGGCGAAGTCGACCTCGTTGTCCTCTACGACATTGGTCCCGATATCATCGGTTCGGTCACGCGCATCTGCAAAGTGCCCGCTCACGCGGTGATCAATTCCGACAGCCCCCTCGCTTCTCGGGAAGCTCTGTGGATTTCCGATCTCGCCGACCATCGCCTGGTGCTGCTCGACCTGCCCCAGACATCCACATATCTCCTCACATTGTTCGATGTGCTGGCGACGCGGCCCGAGGTCAAGTTCCGGACGCGCTCTTACGAAACCGTGCGTTCGGCGGTCGCCTCCAATCTCGGAATGTCCATCCTGAACATGCGTCCGATCGGTCGGGCCACGGCCGATGGCCCCGCGATCCTGAGAAAGCCGATACTCGACGACCTGCCGCCTCCCACATTGATCATCGCCGATATGTACGGATCGATGAAACCCCTATTCCTGAGGGTCTTCATCGACGTGTTCCGATCTTTTTTCCAGAAGCTCGGCCCGGAAAAATTCGCCGTCACCATAAAGGAAAAGCATAAGACGCTTCTCCTTTGACGGGGCGGCGTATCGGCTTTTCGCAACCCACAACAGGGCTTTGACCGGCGGCTCACGAACTTTGGCTACCGCCTTCCGTCCGGATCCCCACACCAAATATTCCATAAGGTTCGATTTCATGTTGCAATTCCAACATATATATTGTTGGATTTGCCACGAAGCGGATCATTGAGGCACTCAAATTGTTGTATGATGCAGATTTTCTCTCCCGGCTCGCCGAAGGCGTGAAAAGCTTGGCTCCGGTATGGGGCTATTCCAGGGAAGCGGATCTGCGCCTGCTGACAATCTCGGAAAACGCAACTTTTCTCGTCGAGGACAGCCAGGCGGGACGCAAGATCATCGTGCGCGTCCACAGGCCGGATTATCACAGCCGACAGGAAATCCTGTCTGAACTGGCCTGGATTGACGCCCTGCGCCAAGACGCTGTGGTCGAGACGCCGAGACCGATAACAGCCCTCGACGGCAGTCTGCTTCAGAGCTTTTCGGATGGAGCCACCCAACGTTACGCGGTGGCGTTCGACCATATGGCGGGCAAGGAGCCCGATGCGGAATCGGACCTGGTGAAATGGTACGGCGCGCTTGGCGAAATCAATGCGCGTCTGCATGTGCATAGCCGAGCCTGGATCCGTCCGGCTTCTTTCGCGCGCAAAATCTGGAATTTCGACCATATCATCGGGCCGCATGCCTATTGGGGAGACTGGCGTCAAGCGCTCGGGCTGACGCATGACGGCAAGGCGACACTGGAACGAACGGTGGCGCTGCTTGAACGACAGACATCGTCCTACGGCTACCAACCGGACCGCTTCGGCCTCGTTCATTGCGACATGCGGGCGGCGAACCTTCTGGTCGAAGGCGATCGGCTCGGCGTCATCGATTTCGACGATTGCGGCCTCTCCTGGTTTGCCTATGATTTCGCCGCGTCCATCAGCTTCATCGAGCATGAACCCTATGTGCCCGACTTGATGGCGGCCTGGCTGGAGGGCTACCGGCGCACAGCACCGTTCGACAAAGATCAGGAAGAAGCTCTTCCGATGCTCATCATGCTGCGCCGCATGCAGTTAACGGCCTGGATCGCTTCTCATGCCGAGACACCGACCGCCCAATCCATGGGGACCGCGTATACGGATGGCACGGTGGCGCTCGCAGAGCGATATCTTGCCGCACAAAGCTGAAGGACGACCATGAGCGTCGCGACCAAGGAAATACTCGATCTCAACCGTTTCGACGCGTCACGCGCGGAAGGCTTTCCGCCGGATCTCGCCGAACGCGTCGCACGCCGCCAAAAGAGCTTCGGCGCGTCCTCCGTGCTCTTCTATGAGCAACCCATCGAGATGGCGCGCGCCGAAGGCGCCTATCTCTACGACAAGGATGGACGCCGTTATCTCGACGTCTACAACAATGTGCCGTCGGTCGGGCATTGCCACCCGCGCGTGGTCGAGGCGATCAGCCGCCAGGTCGCCCAACTGAACATACACACACGCTATCTCAATCGCACCGTCGAAGCCTATACGGAAAACCTGCTGTCGCGCTTTCCAGTGGGACTCGACAATGCAGTGCTCACTTGCACCGGCAGCGAAAGCAATGATCTGGCCATGCGGATCGCCAGGATCGTGACGGGCGCGGAGGGCTTTATCGTCACCGAGACGGCCTATCACGGCAATACGGCGCTGGTGACGGAAATCTCGCCATCGTCGCTGCGCAAACGCAAGCCCGCTCCTTTTGTAGCCGTCATTCCCGCGCCTGCCGCACCCGCCGATGGCGACGTCGCAGACAGTTTCGCCGCGTCGGTGGATGCCGCGATCACAGCGCTTGCGGAGCGAGGAATCGGACTTGCTGCCCTTATCGTCGACACGATCTTCTCGAGCGACGGCATCTACGCGGATCCGCCAGGCTTTTTGACCAAAGCTGTCGGTCTGGTCCGACGCGCGGGCGGCCTGCTGATCGCGGACGAAGTGCAGCCTGGCTTCGGTCGCACCGGTGGCGGGCTCTGGGGCTTCGAACGCCACGGCCTAACGCCTGATATTGTGACCATGGGCAAGCCGATGGGCAATGGGTTCCCGATGGGCGGCGTGGTCACCCGTCCCGATTATCTGGAGCAATTCTGCGAGCAAACCGGCTATTTCAACACGTTCGGCGGAAATCCCGTGGCTGCTGCGGCGGGCAAGGCCGTGCTGGACGTGATCGACGACGAAGATCTGATCGGCCGCGCCCATGATGTCGGCGGCTATCTTCTCAATTCGCTCAGATCTCTGATGCAACGACATCCCTGTATCGGCGACATAAGAGGCGCGGGCCTGTTTCTCGGTCTCGATTTCGTCGAGCCGGTCCACGGCGCGCCTGACGCCGTATTCGCGACCCATGTTATCAATCAGTTGAAGCTGAACGGCATCCTGATCGGCGCCGCCGGAAAATTTGGCGCGACGCTGAAAATCCGTCCGCCGCTCTGTTTCGCCCGAAACGATGTCGATCTGTTCACAGCGACCCTCGACAACATCCTCGGGGGTCGCTGAGGAAGCTGGACTACTGCGGGAGGTCGGGCGCAGACTTGCCCGCCCCTCCCACTTTCTCAGCCCATCGCCTCGAGCGCGCCCAGCGATTCCGGCAGAATCTGACCTCCATCGACGACGATCGACTGCCCCGTAATATAGGCAGCCTCCTCTGACGCAAAAAACAGCGCTGCATTGGCGATATCCGCCGGCGTCCCCAGACGGCGCAACGGCACCGATGCCTCCATCGCCGCGATATAGTCCGGTCCGTTCCCTTCCAGCCCCTCGGTCATGATGTTGCCGGGCATCACCGCATTGACGGTGATGTTCTTCGGCGCAAGCTCGATGGCGGCGGTGCGCATGAAACCAAGCTGGCCAGCCTTGCTTGCCCCGTAATGCGCCCAACCGGGATATCCGGTGATCGGACCCGTGATCGACGAGGTGATGATAATTCGGCCAGAACCCGCGCGCGTCATAGCCGGCAGAACCGCCGAGACGCTCAGAAATGTGCTCTTGAGGTTGGTCGATATCACATGGTCGAAGTCGGCTGCGGTCATTTCACCGAGTCTTGCCGCAGGGAAAATTCCGGCATTGGCGCAAAGAACATCGATGCCGCCAAACCGGTCAATGGCAGCCTCGGCCATCAACCGGCATCCTTCTTCGGTGCTGACATCGGCCGCGAAGCCGGAGGCGTTGGCGCCAATGTCTTCAGCGACCGTGTCCGCATGGGACTGGCTGCGCGATACGACGAGAACGTTCAATCCCGCCTCGCCAAACCGGAGAGCGATACCCTTGCCAATTCCGCGACTGCCGCCGGTGACGATGACCGTTTTGCCTTGTAGTGACTTCAACATTTTCGCTCACTTTATTGTTGGAGTTTCAACCATTTCCTTTTGGCAATGCACCAATTTTCACCTTCAGCACAAAAGGTAGCCAAGCTTCCGGATGATTTTGCCCAAAAGAAATGCACATATATTGCAGATATTTAGCCAGAACATTCCCATCAATTGACGCGCCAGCCTCTTCCAAGAAAAAAATGCGCCTCCTTCGCGCAATGCACAATGAAGAACAAAATTCATGTTGTAAATCACACATTATTGCGACACACTTCCAACATCACTTTTCACGGGCCGGATCGATGGCCCCACGACAGGGGAACGACGATGATGAGCATTTCGAGACGAAACCTGATCCAGGCGATGGGCGCGGCGGCTTTTTCCGGGCCGCTTTTCAACGCAGCCAACGCCTTTGCGGCTCGGGAGAAGGAGTTGAACATCCTGTGCTGGGAAGGCTACAATTCCGCCCAAGTGCTCGATCCATTCCGCTCCAGCCAGACGGCCACGGTTAAGGCGGAAAGCCTCACCAATGATCCGACCATGATCAACCGCCTGCGCGCCGGCGAAACCAAGATTTGGGACCTGATCAACGTCAACAACCCCTGGGCGCGCAAGGTGATGGCGCCCGCCGGACTGATCAAGCCATTGCCGCGAGCAGAGTTCGAACCCTATTTCGACACCATGCTGCCGGAGTTCAAGGCGCCCTATCGATGGGCGATGAGCGATGACGGCAACGACCTTCTGGGCATGGCGCAGCGCTTCGGGCCCTATAGTTTCGTCGTCAATATGGACAAGGTCAGCAAAGCGACGGCGGAGGAACAAGGCTGGGATCTGTTCAACGATCCGGCGATCGCGGGAAAATACGGGATTCAGGAATCCGACGACTGGAATGTGTTCAACATCTTCCTGATCGCGGGGATCAACCCGTTCAAGTCCCACAGCGAAGACGAGTTCAAGCTTTTCTCGACCACAGCGGAGAAGGTGTTCAAAGGCGCCAAGATGGTGGGCGACATGGCCTCGCTGAACCAGGCCCTGGTATCCGGCGAAATCGATCTCTACATGACCGGCGGCACCTATTCCGTATCGCCCGCCCGAGCGGACGGCTATCCCAACCTGCGCGCGATCACCCCGCTGAAAGGGCCGATCGACGGCAAGGGCGGAATTTCGTGGATCGAAATCACCTCGACGGTCAACAATCCCAATCTGTCGCCGCTTGCCATCGAGTTTCTGAAATATGTGCAGGCGCCCGAGATCGCTCATACCGTCGCCTTTGCGGAAGGCACCTTCAATCCGGTCAGCCAGATGGGCAATCCGAAATGTTTCGAACTGTTCACCAAGGATGAGCTGGACGCCATTCAGTGGGACACGCTGGAAGAAGATATGGCGCGGTCAGCCGAATACGACATCGTGCCCGACTACGACAAGGCTCTCGAGTTGATGACCGCAGCCAAGCGCCTGCGCGGCTGAGCGCAACTCTGTTCGGAAAGTGCGAAAATGAGCCCAGCCATGATTTCATCGACATCGACTGACATGCCGCGCGAAACGGAGGCCCTCAAGCCGACGATTTCAGCGCCGGTGCTGCAATTGGTCGACGTGCGCAAGACATTCGGCGATTTCGCCGCAGTTGACGGCGTCAATGTCGATATCAAGGAGGGAGAATTCGTCACCATCGTCGGCCCGTCCGGTTCTGGGAAGACGACGCTTCTGCGCATGCTCGCCGGCATGGAGGCGCCGTCGAACGGCTATATCACTCTGCGGGGCGAACTGATCAACCATGTCCCCGCCGACAAGCGGCCGACATGCCTGGTCTTCCAGTCGCTCGCCCTGTTTCCGCACAAGACGGTTGGCGAAAATATCGAGTTCCCGCTCAAGGTGCGAAAGATGCCGCCGGCGGAACGCAAGGCGCGCGCGCTCGAACTGATGCGGATGGTCCGCCTGCCGGAGCATTACTATTCAAAGAATGTCATGCGCTGCTCGGGCGGAGAAAAGCAGCGTGTCGCCCTCGCCCGAGCCTTCGCCTATGATCCCGACGTGCTGTTCTTCGACGAACCGTTGTCGGCGCTCGACTACAAGCTCAAAAAAGTCCTGGAGAAAGAACTGAAGGACTTGCATCGCGAAAGCGGCAAAACATTTGTCTACATCACCCATTCGCTTGAGGAAGCGATGGTCATGTCTGATCGCGTTGGCGTCATGAGTCGCGGCCGCATCGTGCAGATCGGAACGCCGGAGGAAATATACACCCGTCCCGCCACGCGCTTCGTCGCGGAATTCTTCGGCGAAGTGAACAGTTTCGAGGTGCGGCGCAACCCTGGCGGCGACTGGTCCCTGGCGGATGGCGCGCCGATCGTCGTTACTCGGACGAGTGACGCCATCGGCGACAAGGCCACTGTTATTGTCCGGCCGGAAACCATGCGCTTCGTCACCGGTCCTTCCAGCGCGGACAATCTGATTTCAGGAAAAATCTACAACGAATATTCCCTGGGCTCACGCGTCCAGTATCAGGTCCATTCAGGCCAAAGGGTTTACCTGGTCGAGGTCACACGGGCGGCGTCCGCCGGTCTTTCGGCCGGCGATCTGGTGACGATCGGATGGGACGCCCGTGACGCGATCGTAGTGGGCGACTGAAATGACAGATGTCGCCTCCATCTCGGCCGGGCAAGAAAAGCCGAAACCGGTGTCACTCCCGGTCGGATTGCGCGCCGCCTTGCCGATCGCCACACTGCTCGGTCTCGGATTTCTGGCGCCGCTCCTGACCGTCGCCGCCTATGCTTTTGCAGCGCCGAAAAGCTTCGATGTGTTTCGGTCCTTCACACTCGCCAATTTCGCGGCCATCTTCGATCCCGCCAATACGGTTTGGATGTCCTTCGCCTGGTCGCTGGCCTATGCGCTGGTCACGGTCGCGCTGCTTGCCGTCATCGCCTATCCGATCGCCTATGGCTTGAACCGGCTGTTTGGCAAATGGTCGGGCCTGGTCAGTGTTTTCTTCGTCTTTCCGCTTTTTGTGTCCGAAAATGTCAGGCTTTACGGCTGGGTCCTGTTCTTCATCAAGAACGGCGTCCTCGACGGCGGCCTCAAATGGCTGGGTTTTTCTGGCGGGCCGGAAATTCTCTATACACCCGGCGCGATCCTGTTTGGCATGCTGTATGTCTATTTGCCGTTCATGCTGTTTCCGATGTCACTGGGGATCGCGATGATCCCGCGGGATCTGGTCGACGCCGCACGCGATCTCGGCGCGGGCCGGATCATGATCTGGCGGGAGATCGAGCTTCCGCTTGCGATGCCCGGAATCCTGATCGGCATGCTGTTGACCTTCGTGTTGGCGGCCGGCGCGATTGCGGAATTCAAGATTCTCGGCGGACAGTCAGTGATCCCGATTTCCCAGGATATCGAGGTCGCCTTCACCTATGCGCAGAATTGGCCGATGGGTTCAGCGCTGGCGCTGTTGCTCGTGGCCATTGTCAGCGGACTTGCGCTTTTCGTCCTGTCAAAACTCGATCTCGATCGCATTCTCGGAAGAAAGTAAGGCGCATGGAAACCCGCTCGCAGATCCGCACGCGCGCCTTTATCAAGCTCTGGACCGCGTTTGTGATCACCGCGATTTATTTGCCCATTGTTTGCGGCGCCATGGCAGGCTTGTCGAAAGGCCGCTACTTCGGCTTCCCAATCCGCGTCATCTCGACCGAATGGTGGGCGAAGACCCTGTCTTCGCTCGAAATTCAGGCTCTCGTTCAAAATTCCCTGCTGATTGCTTTCATCGTGACGCTGGCGTCTGTGGTCCTCGCCTTCTTCGGCGCGCTGGCCTTCGCGCGCTATGACTGGAAAGGACGCAAGCTTTTCCAGAAGGCGATCTTGTTGCCGGTCTTCTTCCCGCAGCCCGTATTGGGACTGGCCCTGTTGCTATGGTTCAACGCGCTCGGCATCAATCCGAGCTGGCAGACGGCCGTCATCGCGCATCTCGTCTGGATCGCGCCAGTGGTGACGCTCGTAATCGCCATCCAGGTTTACTCTTTCGATCCCACTCTCGAAGAGGCGGCCCGAGATCTCGGCGCAAGCCGCTGGTTCATTCTTCGCGAGATCACGCTCCCAATTCTGTGGCCAGGGATCTGGTCGGGAGCCCTGTTCGCCTTCCTGTTGTCGTGGGGCAACTTTCCACTGTCCCTCTATACAGCCGGCGTCGATTCCACGATTCCGAAATGGCTCTATTCGAAAATGGTCGCCGGCTACTCCCCGATGGTGCCGGCGCTCGGCACGATGAGCACCTTGTCGGCCGCGACTTTGCTGCTGGCGGGGGGGCTGGCGATTGCGATCCTGCGCCGGAGACGATCCGAAACCTGATCGGAACAAATTGCGGCGACGCCACGTGCGAAGCCAAGGCCTTGCAAAACTCCGCGCTCTCTGGCCGCTGCGCCAGAAATCTCCGGGCTTTCCGCGAAGACTTTGCAATGCGTGCAAATAAAGAAAAGCGCCCAAGACAGAGACTTGCCGCAAGGAGACCTTCCTGACAGAACATCGTCCATGACCGCGCCGATAATCACCCTTGCAGAGCGGGTTCTCTCCGTTCGTTTTTCCGACAGGCAGCGCATGCTGAGTTGGTCCCTGACCCGACCGGGCGCTGTGACGACGCACACCGTCGCCTGGCTCAAGGTCGACGACGCCGACCTACCGATCGACGTCAACCCCGCGACCGTGCTGCGAAAACGGCTCGAAGCGGCCGGCCACGCCGACGCCGTGCAATTGATGACATCGCGGGACGTGCGCAAACACCATCAGGCGCGACATGCCTTTGGCGCCGCAAAGGCCTTTTGCCTCGCGACCGTCGGTCTGGCCAATGCGGGGCGTGTCGGCGCGGCCCAAAGGAGCCATGAGCAGGCCGGCACGATCAACCTGGTCGCGCAAATCGACCAAGCGCTCGATGACGCCGGATTGCTCGAAGCCATGTCCATCGCCGCCCAGGCGCGCACCGCAGCGGTTATCGATCTCGGCTTGAAGAGGGATGGACTGCTGGTGACGGGAACCGGCACGGACTGTATTGTGGTCGCCTGCCCCTCCGTTGGCCCAAGACAGACCTATGCGGGGCTCCACACCGATATCGGTCGCGCGATCGGCGCGGTGGTTTATGATGCGGTACTGGCTGGCGGACAGGAATGGGTGGCCGAGAACATCGGCAAATGGCAGGCGGGCGATCAACAATGAAAAAACCAAAAACTATCCGCCAGGATCGTATCCTCACCGAACTCAACCAGGCCCCGAGCTTGCGCGTCGCCGAACTTGCGCGCCGCCTCGACGTTTCGACGGAAACCATTCGTCGCGATCTGGACGAGTTAACCGAACAGGGATTGCTCAACCGCACCTATGGCGGCGCCGTGCGCTCGCTGTCGACAGAACCCGCAGTCGCCGAACGCCACACGCTGTTCGTCGCCGAACGCGAAAGGATTGCGCGGGCCGCCGTTCAAATCATCAAAGGCGCTCAGGTGCTGATGATCGGCTCTGGCGCGACGACAGTGCATACGGCCAGACGCATCGCAGTGGACATGAAGAACATCACCGTTTTGACCCATTCCTTCGGCGTCGCCACTGTTCTCGCCATCAATCCCACTATTAAAGTGGTGATGTCGCCCGGCAATTACCATGCCGCAGAGGGAGCGACGGTAGGGGCTTACGCGGTCTCATTTCTCAATGGCTTCTATGCGGACTTCGCCATTCTCGGCGCCAGCGGGTTGGGACCGGACGGCCCCTCGGACGCCCTGCTGGAATGTGGGGCGGTTTATACCGCCATGGTGTCGCGCGCTGCCCGCACACTGGTCGTGGCAGACCACTCGAAGCAGGATCGCTTGTTTCCGGCCCGCTATGCGCCGTGGCGCGATATCGACGAAGTCGTTACCGACCAGCAGCCCGGAGAGGCCTTGCAGGAGAGTCTGCGGTTGGGCGGCGTCAAATTGACGGTGTGTTGAAAGGCGATAAGCCGAGAGCGCCAGTCATCGGCGACGCGTCGATGTAGTCACATCCGTCGACGACGGCGCTTGAATGATACGGCGTGGCGCCGTTCGTTCTCGCGGAAACCTAGAATCGCGCCCATTTCCGCAAGGCGTCATCGACGGGCGGAACTTCGCATGCGCAATCCGCGCGTGCTGCCAGCATGTTGGAACGCCGATCTCAAACACGCAGCGCAGCGCCATCGCAAGGATGCGCCAGCAGTTCCTCAAGTTCCGCATCGAGATGCAACACGGAAATCGAGGCCCCGACCATATCGATCGAGGTGCAGTAATGGCCGATCCAGTTCACCGCGATGGACACCTGTTTGGCAGACAGGCGCTCTTCGATGCGGCGATGGAGGATGTAGAGCTCCATCAGCGGCGTCGCGCCGAAGGAATTGACCAGCACGGCGACGCGATCGCCTGAGCCGGGCTTCATTTCGGCGAAAATCTTGTCCATCACCATGTCAACGATGTCATCGGCCGACTTCAGCTTCTCGCGCATCACGCCGGGTTCGCCATGGATCCCCATGCCGATTTCCATCTCGTCCGCGCCGATTTCGAAATTATAGCGCCGGGTTTGCGGAAGCGAACAGGGCTCAAGCGCGACCCCCAGCGTGAAAGTGCGTTGATTGGAACGCCGGGTAATCGCGGCGCAGGCGTCGAGATCCATGCCGCGATCGGCGGCGGCGCCCGCAACCTTGAAGGCAAAGAGATTTCCGGCCACGCCGCGGCGGCCCTCGCGATCCTCCACATTGGCGGAGGCGATGTCGTCGGTGGTGATGACGGTGCGGACGGGGACGCCATGCTCGGCCGCCATTTCGGCGGCCATGTCGAAATTCATGACGTCGCCATGGTAGTTGCCATAGACGAACAGAACGCCCGCGCCGCCATCGACTGCCTTGACGCATTCGAAAATGGGGTCCGGAGGCGGCGACGAGAACACGTTTCCGACCGCCACCGCATCGGCGAGCCCCCTGCCGACATAGCCGAAAAAGCAGGGTTCGTGGCCCGATCCACCGCCGATCACGATGCCTACCTTGCCCGGGCGCGGCCCCTCGCGCGCGATCAGCGCGCGCGGATAGTCGAGCAGCGGGCGCAGATGCCGGGCATGCGCGCTGATTGCGCCCGCGACCATTTCATCGATCACGTCCTGCGGATCGTTGATGAATTTCTTGACCTTGTCACGGCGCGACGAGTCATGACCCGTCTCGATCCGTTGGCGAGGCGCGATTTTGGAGTCGATATCGGTCACGCCGTCGGCGCGCAGAATTCCCCGGGCCGTCACCGCATCGGTGATCAGGACGGTAACGAGTTGGCCCCGCAAGGCGCCGAGGATCGCCGGCACCTTGTCAGCCCCGCCTGCCACCCCAATCCGGGCAGGAATGGATTTGAGCTGATCGAAGGAGACGCCGATAACCCTCTCGTCCAGCGGACCGGCGACGCGACGACCCCGCTCGTCGATGAAATGACCCGCCACAACCCCGATCGCCTTGTTGCCGAGATAATGCTGGAGCGCGCCGGGAGCGTCGAGAAGTCCGCTTTGATGCACGGTGGAATTCGGACGCAGCGAGGCGATGGAGAAAATGGCCTTGTTGACGGTGGAGAGCCGGGCCAGTTGCTGGCTCAGTAAGGTCTCCTCCTCTAGCAATCGACGAACCTCCGCCGAGGAGACGAGAATGGGGGCGAGGATATTTTCGCACCGGCCGCCCACGGCGGCGGCAAACGTCCAGGCGCATTGCTGCGGCGTCGAGTTCAAGGTCGAGGCGGTGCCGCCCGTCGCCTGATAGACCGTGACGTCTTGAAGCCCCGAGAGTTTTAATCGCTCGCCGACCGCCAGTACGGTACGCCCCCAGACGACCGCCAGACGATCCCCGGATCGGATGATTTTTTCGAGCGCCTGAGCGCCGACCGCGCCGAGACGGTCGATCAGGGCATCTCCATCATCGCGCGTCGGGGCGACAATGCAGTCATGCAGCCCGAAATGCCGCTTGAGTTCCTGGGCGAGATGCAGGGAGGCCAGCTGTGCGGGATCAAGACTGATCTGGATGATGCCACGCTCCCGCGCATCGGCGAGGTAGGCGTTGACCGTCGCGCGCGAGATGCCCATCGTGGCCGCGATGTCGCCTTGGGTCAGCCCTTCCTCGTAATAGAGCCAGCAAGCCCAGATATAGGGATCGGCCCCGAAGCGGAGCGGAATGTCCATTGCTGTTGAGGCGCTACTCTCGGTCGGCTTTTCCCTGGCCATATATATGTCCGTTTATCTTTGACGCCCCTTTGCCCTGCCCGCCATCAAGGCTCTATTCCCAGTAGCAGGCCGAAAAGAACCGCGCCCGCCCCACGCTTGCACGGCAAGCCTATGCGTGGAAACGCAGCCTGATGGAAGCCCCTGCAAGGACGGCGCGGTCCTATCGATCGAGAAATTCGCAAATTTCAGCCACGATGATGGCCGCCGAAGCCGCGCCCGGATCGACATGACCGAGGGAGCGCTCCCCAAGACGCGAGGACCTCCCTTTGCTCGCAACCATCGCCTTCGTCGCTTCCGCGCCATCCTCCGCCGCCTTGCGCGCCGCCGACAGCGCTTCGGTGACCGGCTTCGCCGCCTCGCGCGCCTGCGCCACCGCAATGGCGGCCGGCTTCCAGGCGTCGATCATCGTTTTGTCGCCCAGTTCGGCCTTGCCGCGTTCCTCGATGCCGCGCGCCATCGCCTCGATCATCGACGCCGCCTCTTCAAGCGTCAACGCATCCTTGCCCTTGTAGGCCGCGCCGGCGCGCAGAAAGGCCGTCGCGTAAAGCGGTCCGGAGGAGGCGCCAACCGCGTTCAGAAAGGATTTCGCGGCAGTGTTGAACACATCGGTCGGCGTCGCCGCGTCGACGGCGAGCGTATCAAGCGCCTTGACGATCGCGCCGAAGCCCTGCTCCATGGCGATGCCGTGATCGGCGTCGCCGATATGGCCGTCGAGCTCGCAAAGATGATTTCGCTCGCCTTCGATGCGGGCCGAAATCTTGCGGAACATGGCTTTGAAATCCGCGGCGGTCAGTTGCATCATGCACTCCTCACTTCACCTGAAACATCGCGCAGTCGCAGGGCTGGTCCAGCATTTCCGTCAGTTCGGCATCAAGATGCAGAACCGTCACCGAAGCGCCCGCCATTTCCAGCGATGTGCAATAGGGTCCGACCCAGGTCTTGTAGACTTCTAGTCCGGCCTCGGCGAGCCGCTGGCTGACCCGCCGGTTCATGATATAAAGCTCCATCAACGGCGTCGAGCCGAGCGAATTGATCAGCACCGCGACTTTTTCACCTGAAGCAGCGCCCATTTCCGCAAGAATGCGGTCCATGATGGCGTCAACGATGACATCTGCGCTTGCGAGCGTTTCGCGGGAAATGCCGGGCTCGCCATGGATGCCCATGCCCACTTCCATTTCGTCGTCGCCTATGGAGAAATTCCATTTCCGCGTCTGCGGCAGCGAGCAGGGCGACAGCGCCACCCCCATGGTGAAGGTGCAGTCATTGGCTTTTCGCGCGATGCGCTCGCATTCGTCCAGCGATAGCATCTTGTCGGCTGCAGCGCCGGCAAGCTTGAAGATGAAGAAATTTCCGGCGACGCCCCTGCGCTTTTCGCGTTGATCGCGCGGCGCCGAGGCGATGTCGTCGGTGGTCAGCACCGTGCGCACCTCGATATCGTCGAGCGCCATCATTTCGGCAGCCATGTCGAAATTCATGACATCGCCGGCGTAGTTGCCATAGAGGTAAATCACGCCGGCGCCGCCATCGATCGCGCGGGTGCAAGCCATGATCGGGTCCGGCGGCGGCGAAGCGAAGACATTGCCAACCGCGCAGGCGTCGGCCAGCCCCTTGCCCACGAAGCCAAGAAACGTGGGCTCATGGCCCGATCCGCCGCCGATGAGGATGCCGACCTTGCCCTTGCGCGGTGCCTGGCGCGCAACGATGGCGCGTCGGTTATCCTCGGCGCAGGTCAGGATCTCGGGATGGGCGGCCAGAATGCCGTCCACCATTTCATCGACCGCGTTCGCGCCGTCATTGATGATCTTCTTGGTCTGCATGGGAGCCCCCTTCACGCTACCGGCCGCTGCGGACCGGCTGAGTTTTCATGAAATCCATCACCTGGTCGAAGGAACGGATGCCAGCGTCCGAGCCGAGCCCGGTGGCCACCAGCGCCGCCGAGGCCTGGGCGAAGGATAGCCGCGTCTCCAGATCCATGCCGTGATGCAACGCCACGACATAGCCCGCGTCGAAGGCGTCGCCGCAGCCGGTGGTGTCGACGACATCGATCGCATAGGCCGGACGCGTCAGCCGGGCGCCCGCCTGATCGGCATAGAAGGCGCCGTCTCCGCCAAGGGTGAAGACGCAGGCGTTCACGCCCTTGTCGAGAAAGAAGCGCGCGGCGTCTTCGACCGTATTCTGGCCCGACATGGCGCAGGCTTCTTCGATCGACGGCATGAAATAGTCGATATAGGGCAGAAGCGGCTCGACCACCGCAATCGTCGCGGCATTGGCGGCGATGAGATCGAAAGTCGTGGTCCGGCCGCGCTTCTTGGCTTCGGCGAGCAGCTTTCGGCTGGGCTCGCCATCCAGCTTGCGCAACAGGCCGGTGCCGCCGAGATGGATGATCGGCGGCGCCAGCACCGTGTCATACGCGCTTTCGGGCACGTCGAAATGATCGGAGGCGCCGCGTTGGTGAAGGGCCGGCCGCTCGCCGTTGCGGCGGACATTGAGGATGGTCGCCGAGGATGGGACGCTGGACAGCCGCTGCATGCCGCCGATGTCGATCCCGAATTTCTCCATGGTCGCCAGCATGAAATCGGCTTTCTCGTCGTCGCCGACAGCGCCGACCGCCAGGCAGTTTAGGCCCATCTTGGCGATGTCGACAACGGTTCCCCCGGCCGTGCCGGCGACCGTCAGCCTGATTTCATCGATGAAATCGACCTGCCCGCCCGGCGGGATAGCGTCGACGGGACGCCCGAGAATATCCAGAATATAAAGGCCTATGACCGACACATCATGCATGTTGCTTCCTCCTCTCGGGCGACGCTTCGAACCGGCGCCGTTTTGCCCTCATTGTCATGCTGCATAGCCTGGCAGGGCGCCGACCCGCACTCCGTCCCTGTAAAGGCTCATATGAACAGGATCGACATGCAGATGGGCGGTCGCGCCGCGCCCGAAATCAGGGCGTCCGTCGGTCTTGGCCTTGACCGTCACGCCCCCGACATCGAGGGTGACGATGAACCGTCCGGCGATCGTCACATTCATGTCGCGGATCACCGCCGGCACGCTGCCGGCTTTCGGCTCCCCCGACAGGGTCACATGCTCGGGCCGGACGCCGATCCGAAGTTCGCCATCGATTGGTGCCGCCTCGCCGGCCTTGAGCGGGAGTGACGCCAGCGGCGTTTCCAACCACCCTCCCCTCACCCGCGCCGGCGGAAAATTCATGCCGGGATTGCCCAGGAACCAGCCGGCGAATTCGGTGGCGGGCGTCTCGTAAAGCTGAGCCGGCGCGTCATACTGGATGATCCGGCCATCGCGCATCAGGGCCACGCGATCCGCCAGCGTCATCGCTTCGGTCTGGTCATGGGTGACATAGACGATGGTTTGCCTGAGCCGCTGGGTCACGAGCTTGAACGCCCTGATCAGCAGAAGCTTGGCATGCACTTCGACATTGGTGGTGGGTTCATCAAACAGCACGATATCGGAGCGCCGCGCCACGGCCCGACCGACCGCGACCTTCTGCCGGCTGCCGGCGTCGAGATCGCCGATGAACAGCTTGCGCTTGTCGCGCATGTCGAGAATGTCGAGAACCTCGTCGATACGGCGGGTGCGCTCGGACGCCGACAGCGTCTTGTCCTGTTCGAGCGGCAGGGAGATATTCTCTTCCACCGACAAGGTCTGGTACATGACCGGATATTGAAAGACCATGCCGACATTGCGCTTGCGCGGCGGCAGCGAGCCCATATCGCGGTCGTCGAACAGGATGCGACCGGAGGTCGGCTTTTCCAGACCGACGATCATCCGCATGAGCGTCGTCTTGCCACAGCCGGACGGGCCGAGAAGGCAGGTCACCTGCCCATCGGCAAAGACGGCGTCCATGTCGCGGATGGCGGTGAAAGCGCCGAATTTTTTGGTCAGGTTCTCGATGACGATGCGGGCCATGGTCCTCTCCTCATGCAAGGGGCTGACAACGGCCGAGGAAGCGGCCGGAGTTTTTATCGAAGATCATCACGGCCTCGGCGCGGATGCCGATGCTGACGGCGCTGTCGATCTCGGGCGCGCGCTGGCCCGAAGCCGGATAGGCCGCAGTCAGCGACACGCCGGCGAGCTCCGCATAGAGAACGATTTCAGAGCCGAGATGTTCGACAATAGTCACCCTCCCCTCCCGACCGTCCGCCGCGCCCACGAGCACATGTTCGGGCCGCAAGCCGAGCAGAAGTTCTGATGTTGAGACGCCTGCGGGCAAGCCGAAGGAAAATCCGGCGAAATCGATGCGCCCGTCTCGCGCGACGCAATCGATCCGGTTGGCGCGCGGAAAGCCGACAATCTCCAGGCTGCGCGCCTGCTGCGGCTCGAGATAGAGATCGACGGCGGGCGCGTGTTCCACCAGTCGGCCAGCGTCGAGAACGGCGAGCGATTGGGCGAGCGTCAACGCTTCGAGCGAATCCGAGGTGGCGTAGAAGAATGTGGTGCGAAGCTCCGCGCAAAGCTGCTTGAGATCATCCATCAGCCGCTCGCGGAGCTTATAGTCGAGACCGACCAGCGGATCGTCGAGCACGAAGACCTTTGCGTCTCTCACAAGCCCGCGCGCGACAGCGACGCGCTGCTTTTCACCGCCCGAAAGCTGATCGGGCGTCTTCTTCATCAGATGCGTGATGGAGAGCATGCCGGCCGTCGCATCCACCTTGCGGGCGATCTCCTCGCGCGGCGCGCCCGAGAGATGAAGCGGATAGGCGATGTTGTCGTAGACATTGAGATGCGGATAGAGCGCGAAGCTTTGCGGCACATAGCCGACATTGCGCTCGGAAGGCGGCGCATGGGTGATGTCGCGGCCGCCGAGAAAGATGCGCCCCGCATCCACCTGCTCCAGCCCGACCAGCAGGCGAAACAGGGTGGATTTGCCGGACTTGGGCGGGCCGCAAACGACCGTGAAACTGCCTTCCTCGACCGCGAGCGTCACCTGGTCGATCGCGTATGCGCCGCGATAGGCCTTGCTGACGGACTGATACTCCACTGCATGCATGTCAACGTCCGATCGTAGCGAAATAGGGGGCAAGCAGAATGCCCAAACCGAAGATGAGGGCGACGACCGCGAGCAGCATGACGATGCGCAGCAGGCTTTTCGCGACGGTGAGGTCGCGCGGGGTGTTGCCCACCGCGATTTGCAGAAGGGTCGCGCTGACCAGGATGCCAAGGCCGATGCGGAAGACCAGCACCGAATATTGCTGGGCCACCAGCAGGATGCCGAGAAGGATGAGCGCCATCAACACGGTCTCGAGCCGATCGATAAAGCTGCTGGCGGGTTTCATGTCCTCGCGCTCCATCTCACACCTCCCCGCGCACGGTGCCGAAGGTCATGCCGACCAGCAGATATTTCTGGAAGAAGTAGATGAACAGCACCGGCGGCAGAATGTAGATCGACGTCAGCGCCGAGATGAAGGTCCAGTTGAGGCCGCCATCGGAATAGGCGCCGACCGCGAGCGCATAGGGAATGTTCTGCGTCGAGACGCCGCCGATGATGAAATTGAACAGGAACTCGTTCCAGACAAAGATCATGTTGAAAATGAAGGCGGCGATGAGCCCCGGCTTCACCTGCGGCAGCACGACCCGGAAGATGATATGCGCCCAGGAGCCGCCATTCACACGGCCTGTTTCGTCGAAGCGGGTGGACACGCCGTCGAGGAATCCCTTGAGAATCCAGACCGAGAAGGGAATGGAAAACATCGCATAGAACAGGATCATCGCCAGATGATTGTCCTTCCAGCCGAAGGCCACATACATGAGATAGACCGGCAGAATGACCGCCGGGCCCGGCAGCATGCGGATGGACAACAGCAGGAACATCAGGAAATCGGTGCCTTTCGGCTTGAAGCGCGAGAAGCAGAAGGCGGCGAGAAACGACACGAAGACCGCGATCACCACCGCCGCCGCCGACAGCAGCACCGAATTGCCGAGCTGCAGCAGAAAGGATGTGTTGGTGACGAACAGGTCGCCGTAATTGGCGAGCGTCGGCGAGAAAAACAGCTTGGGCGGCGTCGCAAGGATATCCTCCCGCGTCTTGAACGATGACAGGATGATCCAGGCCACCGGCGAGAAGAACAGCAGCGACACGATCCAGAGCGTGACGTGATACAGACGAGCGCGAAGAGTTTCCGACATGTCAGCGTCCTCTGCGGCGGCGATTGAGTATGAAGATGAACATCGAGGTCATTGCGATCGAAATCAGCAGCAACAGCACCGAATAGGCGGATGACCAGCCCATATTGAAGCTTTCGAAGGATTGCTTGTTAAGCTCAACCGCCACAAGCCGCGTCGTCTGGCCGGGACCGCCCTTGGTCATAGGGATGACCAAGTCGAGCGTCTTGAAGCTGTCGATGGTGCGCAAGAGGACGCCGAGCATCAGAATGAACTTGCCGTGATGCCATATGACGAGCGAGACGCGCTTAGGCCAGGACAGACGGTCGATTTCGGCAGCCTCAAGTTCGGCCTTGGGCACCGAGCCGAGCGCAGCCAATGTCATCAGCGTCATGAACGGCGTCCACATCCAGCAGTCGACGGCGAGCACCGCCCAAAAGGCGATCTGCGGATTGCCGAGGAAATCGATCGTCCCGGTCGGCGACATCCAGCCGACAAGCGCATTCAGGACGCCGAAGGTCGGATCATAGATGAAACGAAAGAAGGTGCCGGTGGCGACCGGGGTCAGCACCATCGGCGTAAAGAGCAGAGTGAGCGCCAATCGACGGCCCGGCATGCTCTTGGAGCCCCAGAACAGAAAACCGAGCAGAATGCCAAGCAGGGTCTGTATTCCAACGCCCACGCCGACGAACAGGAATGTCCGGCCGAGATCGCCCCAGATGCCGTTCTTGTTGCGGAAGATGTCCTGAAAGTTCCGAAACCCAAAATATTCAGGCGGCGTGCCATTCAGCAGCGAGAATTTGTGAAACGAAAGCCCCAGCAGCCAGAGCGTCGGGATCGTGTTGAACACGATAAAGAAGGCGAGCACCGGAGCCAGGAGCGCGAAGATGATGACGCGCCTGTCGTCCTTGAACGCCTGGGGCGATTTCGTTGACGCCATGATGTTCCATCCATTGCGGCAAGCGCCCGCTGATCCGAAAAGGACGCGGCGCGCGCTCATAGTTGGGGTTGGCGGCGGCCGGTAAGGTCATGCCGACCGCCGCCGGGAGAGACGCTTGAACGAGAGCCAGGTCCGCCGGTCGCCCTATCGACGACCGGCGGATGCCCAGAGATCGCGAGACCTCAGAGGCTTGCGGCCGAGCAGGCGTCGGAGGGACCTTCCTTGGCGAAGCCGTCGTCATAAAGGATCTGCTGCTGCTGGCAGGCGATATAGTCGAGCGCCTGCTTGGCCGAGGCCGTCGAGCCGGTCATGTAGGAGGTGAAGCCTTCCTGCTGCACAGCGAGCATTTCCGAATAGCGCGGATGGTGCCAGAAGTCGCGCGACCGGCCGGTTTCCAGCATGAACTTGTAGGCCCGGTTCCACGGATTGATCTTGTCGAAATCCGGATTGGAGAGCGTCGCCTTGTCGGTGGGGTTGCCGCCGCGCTTGGCGAATTCCAGCGTGGTCTCGGGCAGATACCACCAGTTCATGAAGTCGATGGCGACGCGCATCTTCTCGTCGTCATTGAAGGCGTTGAGCACCCAGGGCTGGCCGCCCATGCAATAGATGCGCTTGGCCTGGTCGCCCTTGCCGAATTTCGGCGGCGGCACGACGAGCACCTTGTCCTTGTTCTCGGGCGTGATCATCGCGAGACCGACGGCCGCCCATTGCAGGCAGGTCGCAACCTTGCCCTGGGTCCAGACATCGATTTCCTCGGCGATGCCGAAGTTCGTCGCGCCAGGCGGCATGTATTTGAGCCAGGATTTGTAGAGCTCCATGGCCTTGGCGTTCTCATCTGTGTTGAGAATGCCTTCGACCTGTCCGGTGTTCGGATCCCAGATGTCGCCGCCTCGGCTCCACATGATCGAGAGCTGCGGGCAGGTGCAGAAATCGTAGACGCGGCTATATTGCCAGGCGGCGCCCCAGAGACCCTGATCCGGACGCGTGAAGAACTCCATGATCTTTTCATAGTCTTCGGCGTTGAGGTTCTCATATTCCTCGAAGGTCGAGGGGAGCTTCATATTGTATTTGGCCTGGAAGGCAGCCTGTTCCTTGGGATCCTCGACGAGGTCCTTGCGGACGTAAAGCGCCTTGGTGTCGCCTTCCTGCGGCAGGCCCCAGATCTGGTCGCTGCCATCGGGATATTTCATATAGGTGTTGACGACGGTGTCGGAATACCAGTCGAGCTGCAGGTTCTTGTTCTTGGCGATGATGTCGTTGAGCTGCAGGATCCAGCCGGGCTTGGCGAGCGCGCCGAGCCATTGGCTGTCGGAAATGATGATGTTGTATTCCTGGCTCTTGGTCGCCAGCGACGTCGCCGCCTTCTGGAACAGGTCCGAGAACGGCGCCTCGGCAAAGCCGAAACTGACGTCGTAACCGTATCTTTCCTTCACATAATCGGCAAACAGCGGCGACATCTTCACGCCGAGCGAAGACGGCAACCAGCCGGCGATGCCGAGAATGTTCATCTCGATCTTCTTGCCCGCCAGCGGATGGCTTTCGGCAGCCATCAGGCGGTTGATGAACGGCGCGGACATCGCGCCGGAAAGACCGGCAACCGCCGCGCCTTTCAGTATCGTTCTTCTCGGCACGACGAAACGCGCGCCGGTCTTGTCACCGGAATCCACAGTCATTGAGATCTCCTCCCGAAATGCCGCCCTCGGCTCCTCCCGCGGCGGCGACGCGTGACTTTAGCGGTTCCTCAACCAGTCACTTTGACATTTGTTGATCATGTGCCGTATTTTGTCAACAGCTTGCCAACGCATCGGGAAAATAATGCCGGCGAGGTTCCAACAGGGCCTGAGCAAATGCCTGTGTCCCACACGTCCAATGATCCTGGCTATTTTCCGGAGTTGTTGGCCAAGGGCGCCTGCGGTTCATGGAGCAAGCCTTCAGGCGACAACTCAGGACCGGACAAGTGGAGCGTCGCGAAATCGAAACTGAAAGCGCGCTCTTCCAGCACAGCCATTATGATCGCCGAGGCGAGAGGAAATCGCTCGGCCGAACGGTCCTGTTTCTCCAGCCAACGGGCCAGTAAGCAGGCGGTGTCGACTCCTTCGACCGTTTCTCCAGACAATTCGGCGCCGACAACGTCCGCGACGGTCCGGCCAGAACCGAGACCGTGTCCTAGCCTGCTGTTGCGCCCGCCGCCGACGGTGACATGCAAATCGCCTAGGCCCGCCAGACCGACAGCTGTGTCGCTGTCGCCGCCCAGCGCAGCGGCAATTTCGGTCATTTCCCGCACGGCCACGGAAAAAGCGCCGGCGCATGGGTTCTTCGACTGCCCATCCGCGCGCTTGTCATCCGGATACCGGGTCTGCATGGCGCTGACGCCGATGGCGTAGAAGTTTTTCAGGGCGGCGCAGGCTTCGAGACCAGTAGCGTCAGCGCTTGTCGCCAGCCGATAATAGGGTGTTTGCATCAGACTGCGGAGCCATTTGGCCGCCTCGTGATCCGCACTGCCATAGATCGACAAGGTCGGCAGGCGATTGGCGAGTTCACGAGCGATGCACGGCCCGCCGATGCCGATAAATGTCCGCATGGACGGCATGCGATGCGGCAACGTGTCGGCATAGGTCGCAAGTGTGTCACCGACAAGATCAAGCCCCTTGGTGACGAAGGCGATCGGCTTGGGGCGGTTCAACCTCTGTCCCACATAATCGACGAACCAGCCGATGCCGGGGCTGCTGACGCCGGCGACGATCACATCGGCGTCTTCCAGCTCTGCCGCCTGGAGTTGCGCATGCGTGATCGGTCGAACCCCATCCGGCAGGCGCGCATCCAGCTTGGGATGTACGCCGCCGGGCGTCCGCAGGACGTCAATGATCCCGTCATCAAGGGGCGAACCGACAAGAGTCACACTATGGTCATTGTCGGCCGCCGGGACCGAAAGCGCCGAGCCCATGACGCCGGCGCCGATGATTACGATCTTCGCCATGATCGCCTCACCGCATCATCGCGGCGACATTGCCGCCGTCAACCGTCAGGACGGCGCCAGTGGTGGCGCGGGCCTTGATGAGATGCAAAAAGGCCTCCGCCACATCCTCGCCCGTCACCTCACGTCCGAGAAGATTGCCACGCATATAATCATGCGGCGTGACGCCGCGCGCGCGGCTGCGCTCCTCGACCATGGCGTCCGTCATCAGGCCGGTGCGGATGCGGTCGGCATTGACGGCGTTGCAGGTCACGCCCATCGGCCCGTATTCGATGGCCGAATGGCGCATCAACGCCAGCGCCGCAGCCTTGGCCGCACCGTAAGGCGCAAATTCTGCACCGGGATTGACGGCCTGCTTGGAGATATTGAAGACAATCGCGCCGCCCGTGCGCTGCTTGCGCATCACTTTCGCCGCTTCCCGCGACACGAGTTGATGGCTCCAGAAATTGAGGTCCATCGACTTGCGGAAGATGTCGTCCGCGACATCCAGGAGCTTGCCCTGGAAGGCGGCGCCGGCATTGGAAATGACGATGTCGACGCCGCCGAAGGCGGTTACCGCCTTGCCGATCGCCGTGCTCACCGAAACCGGGTCCGTCACGTCGCACACAACGCCGAGCCCACCCAGCTTTTTGGCCTCGGCTTTCACCGCCTCCTCGGCGATGTCGACGAGAACCACTTCCGCGCCATCGGCTTTCAGCGCCTTGGCGATCGCAAGACCCAGGCCGCCGGCGCCGCCCGTGACGACCGCCACTTGCCGGGTCAATGGTTTTTCGACGGATTTCGCGAGCTTGGCCTGCTCCAGCGACCAGTATTCGATGTCGAACAGATCTTCTTCGGACAGAGCTTCGAACGCCTCGATGCCCTCGGCCTTGGTGATCACGTCGATGGTCGCTTCGGCGACGTCGGCGGCGATGCGGGCGTTCTTGGCCGTCTGACCGGCGGCGAACAGGCCGACGCCCTGGACATAGAAGACGCGCGGCATCGGATCGAGCATGGTCTTGATGCCGCCGACCCGCACATTGTTGCGCTCGAAATAGGCCTTGTACTCCTCCGCATAGCGGGCGACGGCGGCGCGGACGTCCCGCGCCCAATCGTCCAGCTTTTCAGGATCCGGCGCGGGAAGCGCGACGCCGTAGCGCTTGATATGCAGCACATGCTCGGGCGTCGCGTTGCCGCGCCGCACGAGATCGCCGGCATTGTCCGCGTTACAGAAGTCGAGGATCCTGTCGTTTGCCCGGTGCTCGAGGATGAACCGCTTCGGCGCCCCTTCCTGCCCGGTATCGATGGCGATAGCGCCCCGCAGAATGGGCGCAATGTCCTCGGCAGTCGCAACAGGTTTCACGACCGGAGAGGATTTGAACGGTCGCGCACGTCCGCGCGCCAGCCCGCGCTCCGCCGTGTCGATCTTGGCGATCATGTCCTCATAGGCCTCGCGCGGATCTTCAGACCAGGTGAAAATCCCATGCTTGAGCAAGATCATGCTGTCGCCGCGCGGCTGGGCGCGGAACGCCTCGTCGCAGACTTTCGCCAGCACGAAGCCGGGCATGACATAGGGCACGATGATGCTGTCGGGGAAAAGCTCCCGCACCAGCTCTTCGCCATGCGGCTGATTGGTCAGAGAGACGATGGCGTTGGCATGGGTGTGGTCGATATGCTTGAACGGCAGGATGGCGTGAAGAATGGCTTCGACCGAGGGATTGGGCGCGGCGGGATCCAGCAGAAGCCGCCGCTGCAGCATCACCATGTCTTCATCCGAGAGACTGTCGAATTTCACCAGGTCCTGAAGCGGCTTGAGCCGAACCGCCGGCAGCCCCTGCGGTTCGATCACGCCCATGTCCCAGCCGCTGCCCTTGACGCAGAGCACATCGACATCGGAGCCGTCGCGATCGGCGATGACCGTCTTGACGGAGGTGTTGCCGCCGCCATGCAGCACGAGCTCAGGATCCTGGCCGAGCAGCCGCGTCGTATAAGTGCGGATGGCGAGATCCCGATTGACGCCCTTGTCGACATAGGCCTGCACCACGGAGGCGAAATCGCCGTCGTTCCATCTCGATTTCATGGCAATATCCTTCCTGCCCGCGCGGCGACCGGCGGGATCACTGTCAGTTTTCTGGCTCTTCAGAGCCGGTTTTCGGTTTCCGCGTCGAAGACGTGCACTTTCTCCGGCGCAATCGAAAAGCGCATATCCTGTCCGCCGGCAAAACGGGCGCCCTTGTCGACGATGGCGAGGAACTGACCCTCCGGGCCTTCGCAGCAGAGCTGCGCGTCATGCCCCATGCGCTCGATGAGCAACGAGCGCGCCGCGATCCCGCCTGCCTCGTCAACGGTCACATCGGTCGGTCGCATGCCGATCACCACGCGCCGTCCGGGCTCGACGGCATGAGAAGACGCAATCCGCACCCTCCCCGCTTTGGTGTCGACGGCGGGCGCGCCATTGTCCGAGACCACGACGCCGGTCAGGAAATTGATCGCCGAGGAGCCGATGAAGTCGGCGACATATTTGCTGGCCGGCCGATCATAGACATCATCGGGCGTGCCGATCTGCTCGATCTTGCCGGCGCGCATCACCACAATCTTGTCGGCCATGGTCATGGCCTCGATCTGGTCGTGGGTCACATAGATCGTCGTGGTCTTGAGCCGGTTGTGCAGCTGGCGGATCTCGGTGCGCATATGTGCGCGCAGCTTGGCGTCGAGATTGGAGAGCGGCTCGTCGAACAGGAAAACGGCCGCTTCGCGCACCATGGCGCGGCCCATGGCGACGCGCTGGCGCTGGCCGCCGGACAGTTCCTTGGGATAGCGCTGCAGATAGGGCGTCAGGTTGAGGATTTCCGCCGCCCGCTCCACCCGCTTCTTGATCTCGGCGGGCGGCAATTTGGCCACTTCCAGGCTGAAAGCGATGTTCTCATAGACCTTCATGGTCGGATAGAGGGCGTAGTTCTGAAACACCATGGCGATGTCGCGGTCGCGGGGATGCACGTCGTTGACCCTGCGGCCGCCGATCATCAGATCGCCGGCGGTCACCGTTTCAAGTCCGGCGGTCATCCGCAACAGCGTGGTCTTGCCGCATCCCGAGGGACCGAGCAGCACCACGAACTGGTGGTCTTCAATCAGGAAGGAAATATCCCGCATGATGGTGAAGGCGCCGAAGGACTTGCCTATGTTCTTATATTCCACGGTGGCCATGTCGAATTCCAATCAAAGAGAAGGTCTGCGCGTCAGTATGTCTGCCGGGTCGGCGTAATGACGATTTCCTGCACGATGGCCCGTTGCGGCAGTTGGTAAGCGTCAAGGATCCGTTGCGCGACGATGTCGGCGGAGATGCCGCCGCCGATGGCCGCCTTGTTGGCCTTGTAATTGGCGAGCGTCGTCTCATCCTTCACATGATCAAGCACTTCCGTGTCGATGATCCCCGGCGACAGCACGATCACCCGCACGTCATGCGGCGCAAGATAGGCGCGCAGGCTCTCGGAAATCGCATGGACGAAATATTTGGTGCCGCAATAGACGGTGTGATCAGGATAGACCTTTCGGCCGGCGATCGAGCTCATCATCATCAAGGTGCCGGTCTTGCGAGCGATCATGCCGTTCAGCACCGCATGCACGCTGTTCATCACGCCCTTGGCGTTGATGTCGATCATCTCGTCCCATTCCTCGGGCGGCTGCTTGGCGATGTCGCCGAGCCGGGCGATGCCGGCATTGGCGAACATCATATCGACAGGGCCGTGGATTGCTTCCGCATCGCGCACGGCGTCGGCAATTGCGGTTCGGTCGCGCACATCGACCTTCTTCAGCACTGCATTCGGCAGACCGAGCGCTGCCAGCCTATCCAGACGGCGCGCCATCAGGAGCAGAGGATGGCCTGCTGCGGAGAAGGCCCTGGCGGTCGCCTCGCCGATGCCGGAGCTTGCGCCAGTGATGGCGATCAGAGGTTTGCTTGTCATGTCAGACTCTCGGATTGCTGCTGTTCAACACCTGGGAACGGGCGCGGGAGATAATTCCCCCGCGCCCGCTTCGCGGGATCAGCCCTTGAGGACTTCGCCAACCTGCTTGGCGATGTCGTCCATGGCTTCCTTGGGAGAACCGTAATTGCCGGCGAAATACTTGCCGAGCCCAACCGGGATCGTGTCGCTCGACAGCTGCGCCCATTCCGGAAGATCCGGCTCCGAGCCCATATGCTTGGCAATGGTTTCGCGCACCACCGGCAGATGGCGCGTGGTGCCGGCGCCGACTCGCGCATGCGAAAGCACGCGCGGATCGTCATAGACGCTGGCGCGCGTTGGGCCTGTGCCGCCGCCGAGCGTGGTGATCAACGCCTGGGTGTCGGCGCAGGTCGCCCATTGCATGAAGATCCAGGCCGCGTCCACATTCTTCGAATACCGTGAGACGGCGAGCGAGGAGCCGCCCTGATGGCCGACGCCGGGGATTTCGCCATAGCCGGTTTCCTTGACGGTTCGCAGCGACGAGGCGCGCGGCGGCACCGCGACTTCGCAGAGTCCCGAAACCTTGGTCTGGGTCGGATCGTCGAAATAGGGGAAGAACTCGCCCCAGGACAACATGGAGGCCGCAACGCCCTGCGCCACCGACTGACCCTGACCGTCCCAGGTCCAACCATCGACGCCCGGAGGCATGGTTGCCTTGAGCTTGGTCCAGTATTCCATCGCGGCGATGCCTCTTTCATCATTGCCGGTAAACTGGCCGTCAGGTCCGAAGATCGAGCCGCCATGCCCCCAGAGCCAGGCCGTCCAGTCGCATTCGAGACTGTAATGGCCCGACTTCATCTGGCCGGAGGTGCCATAGACGGTCGGCCCCATTTCCTCAGTGATGATCTTGGAGTTGCTGTACAGCTCTTCCAGCGTCTCCGGCGCCTTGAGGCTGAACTTGTCGTAGATGTCCTTGCGGTAAATCATGATGAAGATCGGGATGTCATAGGGCACGCCGACCCAGCGATCCTCGTATTTGGATATGCCGTCCACCAGCGCCGGCAGGAAGTCGTCGAGATTATAGTTGGGCATGGCGAGGTCCGCCTTGCCGGAATATTGTTCGCGCGGATCGAACACATCCTGGCTGAAGCTCGCCGCCCAGCTCTGGTCGATATAATAGAGATCATAGGTGCCGAGCGAGGAGGCGACGTCGAGCGTCAGCTTCTGCAGCACCTGTTCGAGCGGCAGCACTTCGATTTCGACCTTGATGCCGGTCGCTTCCTCGAAATACTTCTTCAGCTGGCCATTGATCGCGTTGGACGGCGGCGTCGATTCCGTCGCGAGTTTCAGCGTCGTGCCGGCAAACGGCTTGGCGACATCCTTGAGCCAGGCGAGGATTTCCGGGTTAGGCGTCAGTTCTTCGGCGGCCTGGGCGCTCGAAACCATACTGAAGGGACGATTTCCAAAACCCATGCCGAGCGCGCTGGCGCCCAATCCGAGCTTTCCGGCCGCGCGCAAGAAGTCGCGCCGGCCCATCTGGCCGCGGACGAACTTGTCCGTGATCGAAGCCAGATATGATTTTCTCAAACTGTCTTTCATGCTCTTCTCCTCCTCTATCGAACGACGAAAGCGTCGGCCGGATTGGTGTTTCGGCTGGCCCCTCCAGGCCGCCGGTTCATTGCTTCAGCGATCCCATGGTCAGGCCGCGCACAAGGTGCCGCTGAACCAGCAGGATGACGATGAAGGCTGGCACGATGGCCGCCGCTCCCAAGGCGGCCATGTTGCCCCATGCCGTGCCGATCGACGTCACAAAGGTCGAGGACACGACGGGAACGGTCTTGATGCCGGTCTGCGTCAGGGTCAGGACGAACAGGAACTCCGTCCAGCTGAAGATGAAGCAGAGCACGGCGGAGGCGGCGATGCCCCCCTTTGCCATCGGCAAAACGATGCGGCGGAAGATGGTCCAGCGCGAGGCGCCGTCGAGTAGCGCGCTTTCGTCGATTTCCGCCGGGATATCGTCGAAAAAACTCTTCATCAGCAACACGGCGAGCGGCAGGTTCATCAGCCCGTGCACGAGGATCACGCCGAGATAGGTGTCGAGCAGGCTGAACTGCTTGAAGATGAAGAACATCGGAATGGCCACCGCCACCGGCGGCATCATGCGCGTCGACAAAACCCAGTTGACGAATTCGTGGCGGCCACGGAAATGCATGCGCGACAGGCAATAGGCGGCAAGCGTGGCGACCACGATGGCCAGAATCGTCGAAAACGTCGCCACGATGATGGAATCGAGAAGACGCGGGGCCATATAGAAATTGCCGCCGCCGGGATCGACGGTTTCCTGGGTGCCGTAGCCGAAACCAAGCGAAATGCCGAAAACCTTCTCGAAATTGCGCACGGTCGGGTCGAAATCGATGAATTTCGGCGGCCAGCTGAAAATGTCCCGAGCGTCGCGGAAAGCGACCGATGTCCAGAAGAAAATCGGAAAAAAGAAGATCGCGACAACGAGCCAGCCGGCGATGGTTCGAACGGTGCTTGCGGTTCTGCTCTGGCGCATGGTCACCACCTCACCTTGAAGATCTTGATGAACAGATTGGCCATGACCATGACGATCAGCAGGCTGACCAGGCTGAGGGTCGCGCCATAACCCCATTTGAGATTGCTGAAGGTCTGCTGCCAGGCATACAGGCTGACCGTATAGGTAGCGGTGCCGGGACCGCCCGAGGTCATGACGAAGACATAGTCGAAGACGCGGAACAGATCGATGCCGCGCAGCAGAATGGCGACGGCGATGACGCGGCTCATCATCGGCAGCGTCAGGCGACGGAACATCTGTACGGCGGAAGCGCCGTCGATCATCGCGGCCTCATAGGGCTCGGCGGGCAGCGAGCGCAGGCCGGCCATGAAAATCAGCACCATGAACGGCGTCCATTGCCAGATCTCCGCGACCAGCACCCCGGTCAACGCCAAAGAGGACGTGGCGAGAATAGGCGTCGTCTTGTCCAGAAGGCCGAGTTGGTTGAGGAAATAGGTGATCACGCCGAATTGCGGGTCTTCCATGAGAAGGAACATCATGCCGGCGATGGCGGGGGGGATGACAAGCGTCATCGACAGCACCGCGCGCAGCGCCCCGAACCCCGGCAGTTCAGCATCCAGCAAGAGAGCGATCGCCATGCCCAGCACGAGTTCGAAAATCAGGGCGATGAAGAAATAGACGAAAGTGACGCCGAGCGCGCTCCAGAATCGCGTATCGTTCCAGAGCTGGATCCAATTGTCGAAGCCGACAAAAGCGAGCGTGCGTTTGCGCGGCAGGAACTCGTGAAAGCTCAGCCAGATATTGTAGAGCAACGGATAGATCGTGAAGACGACGAGCAACGCGACAAGCGGCGCCAGCCAAGGCCATGGCGAATCCGAGATCGCGATGCGTTTCACCTGCAATACGGACATTCCGTACTCCTCCCAAGAGCGAATGCCGACCGGACGCGGAAACAGGCCGCGTCCCATCCTCTCAAACCCCGGCGGCTCCTCGTCCGCCGGTCATGCGCGCGCCGCCCTCTATGGCGACGCCGTCTCAGCCATTAGCTACGCCTTTTCGCGCCGACATTCGGTCGTCTACCGTCGCCATCCATTCGCCGAGCGCGGCAAGCTCCTCGCGGCTCATGCGAATGCCTGCCTTGGTGCGGCGAAAGGCGATGTCTTCGGCGTCCCGCGCATATTCCCGCTCCATCAGAAAGCGGCATTCGGCCTCGGTCAGTTCGGGACCGAACATTCTTCCGAGGTCGGACGCCGCCCGTGCGCCGCCGAGAATGAGACGCGCCTCCGTGCCGTAATGACGGACGAGCCGTCGCGCCGGCTTCTCGGTCAGGAACGGGTAGTCGCGCTGGAGATCGACAGCGAGGCGACCGGCTTCGCCGGCGGGAAAATCGCCGCCCGGCAAAGTCTGTCGGCGCGTCCAGCCGTGACCGCGGCTCCATTCCGGAAACGTCTCCGCAAGCCGCGCCAAGGCGTCTTCCGCCAGGCAGCGATAGGTGGTGATCTTGCCGCCGAAAATGTTGAGGAGCGGCGGCTGGCCCTCTTCGGCATCCAGCGTCAGAACATAGTCCCGCGTCGTCTCCTGAGCATTGGCCTTGCCGTCGTCATAGAGCGGGCGGACGCCGGAATAGGTCCAGACAACATCGCCGGGAGCGACCGTGCGGTTGAAATAGGACGAGGCTGCCGCGCAGAGATAATCGATTTCCTTCTGCGTGATGGTCACCGCCGAGGGATCGCCGGAGAAATCGACATCGGTGGTGCCGATCAGCGTGAAGTCGTCCTCATAAGGGATGGCGAAAATGATGCGCCCGTCCGGATTCTGGAAAATGTAGCACCGGTCGTGGTCGTAGAGCCGGGGCACGACGATGTGGGAGCCCTGAACCAGGCGCACGGAGCCCGGCGCATTGCGGCCGATGGCCGTTGCCAGCACTCGGTCGACCCAGGGGCCGGCGGCATTCACCACGGCTTTCGCCCTGATGGTTTCCACCGTTCCGTCGCCAAGATTTTCCAGCGACAGTTTCCAGATGTCGTTATCGCGGAATGCGCGGGTGCAGCGTGTGCGGGTGCGGATCTCAGCGCCCCGCTCTTCGGCGTCGCGGGCGTTGAGCACGACGAGCCGGTTGTCCTGCACCCAGCAATCGGAATATTCGAAGCCGATCGACGAGACATCCCGCAACGGCGCGCCCGCTTCATGGCGGTTCAAGCGTAGCGTCTTCGTCCCCGGTAATTTCTTCCGACCGCCGATATGGTCGTAGAGAAAGAGACCCAGCCTCAAGAGCCATGCGGGGCGCAGCCCCTTGCGATGCGGCAGCACGAAACGAAGCGGCCAGATGATATGCGGGGCGATGCTCCAGAGCACTTCACGTTCGGCCAGCGCATGCCGCACCAGACGGAACTCGTAATGTTCGAGATAGCGCAGACCGCCATGAATGAGCTTGGTCGAGGCCGAAGATGTGGCCGAGCCGAGATCGGACTTCTCGCAAAGAAACACTTTGAGGCCACGGCCCGCCGCGTCACGGGCGATGCCCGCGCCATTGATGCCGCCGCCAATAATCGCGATGTCGTAGAGAGGAGCCGTCATGCCGCCGCCCTCCCCGATCGCGCCGCGAGAATGCGTTCGGCGACTTCGACAAAACCCTGCCCGCCCTCGGCGCTGGCTACATAGGCCGGCTCGGCGTCGATACGCCCCAGGAATTTCAGCACATTTGCGACGCCGCAGGCATTCGGGAAGAAGGAGAACATCGGCGCATCGTTGGGGCTGTCGCCGACGAAGACGATCCTGTCCTTGGCGCCGTCGATATCGAGGCCCAGCACATCGATGGCGAAGCGCCGGGTCATGGTCAGCTTGTCATAGGAGCCGAACCAGCCATTGACATGGATCGAAGACACTTTGGCGACGGCGCCCTCCTCCTCGAAAATGCGCTTGATGCGATCGACCTCGCCGGCGCCGAGCGGCGGCACGTCCTCGCAGAAATCGATGGCGAGATCGGCTTCCCGATAATGCTGATCGGCCGAGATCGCGGCCCCCGGGACCTCGGCGAGAATCCGGGCGCGCACCCGCTCCAGCCGCAGACGATTTTCCGCGCGTTGCTGGTCGGGCGTGGCGAAAACTCGGCGCATGCGCCGATCGCTCGCATGATAGGAAAAATAGAAAGCGCCGTTTTCGCCCACTACGCCCGCGACGGGCCACATTCTGGCGATCATGTCGCACCAGCCGGCTGGCCGACCCGTGATCGGCGCTACCGAAACGCCTGCTTCCGAAAGAGCTTCCAGCGCCGCATAGGCGGCGGCCGGCAGTCGTCCGTCTGTCGTCAAGGTGTCGTCGATATCGGCGAACAGCGTCGTCACGCTTCTGGCCGTCTCGATGGGCATATCGGCGACCGCGCGCATGGCTCAGACCTCCGCTGCGGCGAGATCTTCGAGCACGCCGCTGTCGGCGGCGATATCGAGGAACGAATAGCGATTGCGCATTTCCCGGCAATGGATCACCGCTTCGCGATAAAAGTCGACGGGAACGCCGAGCTCAGCCGCCGTTGTCGGGCCGCCCGCATCCTTCAGCAGGCGCGTCATCTCGTCGACGGGAATGACGAAGGCCTGAAGCTCGCGACGCAGGGTCGGCCAGAGGTCGGCCAGACGTTCATTGATCTCGTCCGCCGCGCGCTGATCGTAGATCTTGGGGGCGATATCCGCCAGGCATTGGCTTGCCACATCCGCGCCCATCCGCCTGACCATGTCGTCGCGATCAATCCGCGTCGGTCCGATCCTCGGCGGCGTCGCGCTGTCGAGAAAGCGCCGCTGGATGCGCGCCATGGTCAAGGATGCGACGCCAACCTGCTGTCCATGCAAAGTGCCCGGATGCCGGTCGCCGGCAAAACAATCGATGTAATGCGAGATCTGGTGCTCGCCCATCGAACCATGATGGGACATGCCGGTGAAGGACACGCCGAGGCCGCACAGCGTCAGCACGCGGTAGAGATAGCCATTCGCCTCGACATCGCCCTGGCCGATCCCGGCGGCGCGACGATTGAGTTCGATCTCGTCATTGGCCTGAATCAGATAGGGCGAATTGGCGTAGACCGAACCCAGCAAGCGGTGCGACATCCACCAATCGACCTGCGCCACCGACCGGCAGATGCAATCGGCAAATCCTGCCGCCGACAGATAGGTCGGCGCCGCAGCCGACACTGACAAATCGACAAAGAAACCCGCCGGCGCATGTGACGGCAAGGAAACCTTGAGCCCGCTGTCCAGCGTGATGGAGGCGGTGGTGGACGTGTAGCCATTCATCGACGCGGCCGTGCCGAACACGCAATAACGACGGCCATCGAGCCCCGTCACATATTTCACCAGGTCATTGATGGTGCCGGATCCAACAGCCACCAGCCCTTCGGCCCCCTTGAGCCGCTCCGTCAAGTCCGCGACCGTCGCCATGTCGGCATGCGGGTGATCGAGCAAGACCGTCTTGACCGGGCCAAGCGTTTCCAAGGCCTTGGCGACGCGGCTGCCCATCGCTTCCCAGGTCGCGTGATCGGCAACGACAGTGAAGGATTTGCCGAGTTCGAGGCTCTTCACCAGCTCGGCTTCCCGGCCATCAAGGCTTTCGGCGATGACGATCGAGTCATAGGGCACGGACGGACGTTCGCCCGTTTCCGGATTGGTCCATTCGCCTGCGACGATGTCATCGATAAGCGCGGTCCAGCCGCCCATGGGCGCGCCATCTGCGGCGCCCCGGTTCCTCAGCGTTTCCATTCCCGTCATCCAATTTTTATTGCTTGGATACAAGTGACACCAGTTCGTGACACTTGTCAACACAGATGACAGGCGACATTGACATTTGTCTTCCAATGCCATCAGATGGAGATGAAAAGACTGCTAGAGGAAACACATGCTGGAAGGCGTGGCCGAAAAGCCGACCGAATTCGAGGACGCCGTCACCTGGGCGGCGTGGCTCTATTACGCGGATGAAATGACCCAGAGCGAAATCGCCAAGGCGCTCAACGTGTCCAGGGCGACGATCGTGAACTATCTGCAAGAGGCGCGGGAACGCGGCATCGTCTCGATCCGTCTCAATACGCAGGCGAGCGGACGCACCGAAATCGCGCGTCGGCTGATGGACCGCTTCGGGCTCGACGGCGCGCTGGTCATTCCCACCGGGGAAGATCGGGACCTCGTGCGCCGCCTCGGCGATGCGGGCGCCCGCGTGCTGGCCGACCAGATCAAGCAGGGAGACGTCATCGGCGTCGCATGGGGGAGAACCGTGTTGTCGGTCGCCAACCAGATCACCCTGCCCGACCCCGTCAATGATCTCACCGTGGTGCAGGTGTCTGGCAGTTCGACAGGCGAACCGGATTTTTCGCCGGAACTCTGCACCTCGCTGTTGTCGAGCCGCATCCGCGCGCGCTGCGTCAACCTGCTCGCCCCGGCCGTGCTGTCGACCCGCGAATTGCGCGACATGCTGCTGGAAGAGCCGGTGCTCAAGAAACAGTTCGACCTGATCCATTCGACCAACCGCATTCTGTTTGGCGTCGGCGATGTTGGCGCAAAGAGCACGGTTCGCATATCTGGCATCGCCAGCCAGCAGGAGATCGACGACTATGTGCGCGACGGCGCGGTGGCGGTCATCATCGGCCGGTTCATCAACGCTGCGGGAGACGGCGTCGGCGGCCAGCATGACGCCCGCATGGTCGGCATTGCGCTGGATGAACTGAAGCAGACGCCGAACCGCATCTGCGTCGCCGGGGGATTGAGCAAGATCGACGCGATTCTCGCCACGCTCACCGGCGGTTACGCAACGCATCTGGTCACGGACATGGCCACGGGAGAAGCCTTGCTCGAGAGATGACCGCCGCGGCCTCCGCGTCGGCGACCATACGGAAGTCTAGCGGAAGGAGGAGCCGCATGAATCCGAACGAACGCTATGTCATCGGCATGGATTCGTCGACCCAGTCGGTCAAGGCCATCGCCTGGACTCAAACTGGGGAACCACGCAGCGAAGGCCGCGCGCCGCACATATTGCTGACGCCCGACGCCTATCGCGCCGAGCAGGATTCCAGCGAGTGGTGGATTGCGGCCTGCACAGCGCTGCGAAAATGCGTCGCCGGGATCGATCCCAGCCGCATCGATGGACTGGCGATTTCCAACCAACGCGAAACAATGGCGCTGTTGGACGAGAATCGAAAGCCTCTGGCGCCGGCGACCGTCTGGCTGGATCGCCGCGCCCGCGACATGACGCATGTGCTTTCGGATGAACTTGGACGCGACTATCTCCATCGCGTTTCAGGCAAACCCGTTGATGTCATTCCCTGCGTCTTTCGCCTCAGGCACTACCGCGCCCATGAGCCCGCGCTTCTCGAGCAAGCCCGCTACATTCTTTCGGTTCACGACTTTCTAGTGATGCATCTGACCGGGGAACCGGCGGCGACATGGACGAGCGCCGACCCGTTCGGCATTTTCGATATCGAGAAGAAGGAATGGTCGCGGCCGATCCTCGATCATCTCGGCATCGGGCTCGAAAAACTGCCGGTCGCGCATCGGCCCGGCGCGCTGCTCGGCCGGATTACGCCAGAAGCAGCGGCGGCCACCGGCCTTCCCTCAGGTCTTGCCGTCTACGCTGCCGGTGGCGACGGCCATTGCGCTGGCCTCGGCGTCAGCGCCATTGACCCGCGAACCGTCTATCTCAATCTGGGAACCGCTGTGGTCGGCGGTGTCTGGTCGCCCACCCCGGCGATAAGTTCCTATTGGCGCACGCTGATTTCCCCGACGGGCGAGGGTTATCTTCTGGAAGCCGTACAGCGGGCCGGCGCGTTTTTCGTCAACTGGCTGATCGACAATTTCGCCGGCGGACGCAGCGATCCGGCGATCTTCCAGCGGCTCGAACGCGAAGCGATGGACATTCCAATCGGCGCCGACGGCGTTTTGGCCTGCACCTATCTGATGGGCTGCATGGATCCGCATTGGGACGAAGAAGCCCGCGCCTCTTTTGTCGGCTTGGGGCCGAACCACCGGATGAGCCATCTCTATCGCGCCGCGCTTGAAGCCATCACGCTCGAATTCGCCCGCGCGCTCAAACTGATGCAAGCCGCCGCTCCCGGCGCTGAAGAGATCTATGTCATCGGCGGCGGCGCGGCGAGCCCGCTGTGGCGCAAGATGGTGGCGGACGCCACCGGATTTCCCGTACGGCGCAGCCTTTCGGATGAGGCGTCGGCGCTCGGCGCAGGCATTTCAGCCGCCGTCGGGGCCGGCTGGTTTGACGATTTTAGGGCCGCTGCGAAAGCCATGTCTCATCAGGCCGAGGCGACAGAACCGGATCTTGGCGCTCACGCCGTTTGGGAAGACCTGTCGCGGCGCCAGGCTGACGTCTATCGTAGGGCATAGCGCAGGCGCGCGAAAGCCGGCGGCCGGGGCAGTGATTGGCAATCTTCGGGTGTTTGCACGGCATTGTCTTTATCTCACACGTCACGTCGGCGGCTCGCGCCTCGCTTTGCCTGAGATCGGCAGCGGAGAGCGGATTGGCAGAGATAAATTCGTCTTTTGCGCAAACACCTGATAGAGCAAGAGCCTGCCGAGTGTGAAGATCGGACCTCATCTCAGGAGGTTTGAAACATTGGGCCGAAACCGGAGATCCCTTATGGGCTGGAAAACGCCAAAGTTTGAATATGTGAACGGGTATAAGATCGTGGAACTCGATGGACCCGCCTTTCAGGTCTATGACGGCGACCGACAGGTGCTGGAGCCTTTCCCCTATCCCGGCGAGGCTGCCGCTTATGCGAATACTTTGCCAAAGCGAGAGGCGCGGCGCAACTAGGCGCGAAACCTTCGAAAACCATCTGCAACTCCTTCAGCGAATGCGACGCAGAATTTGACAAACTCCCGTCTTCCCACAGCCTTGGAACTGCTCGGTTGGTCCGACTTCTTCGAAGATCAGATCGAGCCTGACGAAGCAGACCTCGCGCCGCGGCGCGTCGCATCGGTTCACCGGGCGCGCATCGAAGCCATCAGTGTCGCGGGGCCAGTCGAACTGGAGCTTCCAGCCAATGCCAACACGGCGGAATTCGCGGTGGGCGATTGGCTGCTTGCAGATCCGCACTCCAATATGTTTGTCCGCCGGCTCGAGCGAAAAACCATTCTGCAGCGACGTCCAGAGACAGGACGGGGTCTCCAACTCGTCGCCGCCAACGTCGATACGCTGTTAATCGTGACGTCCTGCAATGCTGATTTCAACAGTGAAAGACTGGAACGCTACCTGATCATGGCCAACCAGGCTGGGAGCAACCCGGTCATCGTGCTGACGAAGGCCGACATTGCCGAAGACGTAGGCCTGTTTCAGTCCCAGGCGGAGGCGCTGCAGCGTGATCTGCCGGTCATTGCCCTGAACGGACGCTCCAGCGATGCAAATACTCTGTTAAGCCCGTGGTGCGGCGCGGGCCAAACGGTCGCGCTCGTCGGATCCTCCGGGGTAGGAAAATCGACGCTGGTGAACACGCTGACCGGCGCGGCGGCCGACGCAAAGCAGAAAACCGGTACAATCCGCGAATATGATGCGCAAGGCCGTCACACCACGACCGCGCGATCCCTGCATGCCACTCCCGGCGGCGGCTGGGTCATCGACACGCCCGGGATCAGATCGCTCTATGTCAGCGATGTCACCGATGGCATCGACACGCTGTTCGCCGACATCGTGGAGCTTGCGCCGCTTTGCCGATTTCGCGATTGCACCCATGCGCATGAGCCGGACTGCGCAGTTCAGGCGGCCGTAAAAAGCGGCGCTATCGCCGCCGATCGCGTCGAACGGTGGCAAAGCCTCGTGTCTGAGAATCGAGCAAGAACCCCGACCATCAGCGGGGCGCGCGGCAACAAGATAGTTCGCAAGAAGAAATATTGAACGTGGCAATGTGATCGCCGAGGGGCGCTTGCGCCTGTTGGCAGGACAGTCGGGTCCGAAAACCTTCATTGGGAAACCAACAGATGCGCCAAAACGGCGGCTGCTGTTTCCGCCGCCTTGCCGGTGGGAGCATTTTCCGGAACGCAAAAACGCCCAGTGATTTTATCACTGGGCGTTTTAGGAATTGCTTTTGGTTGCGGGGGCAGGATTTGAACCTGCGGCCTTCAGGTTATG
>NZ_JARXVM010000003.1 GCF_029892285.1 Rhizobium sp. SG_E_25_P2 | reverse complement strand
AAATGGAGCAGGCGCTCGGCAACGAGATCAACCGCGCTGTCACCGGTCAGATTTCCGCGAAGGAAGCCCTGGAAAACGGCCAGAACGCCTGGAAAAAGATCATGGAAAAGAACGGCTTCAGCGGCGGCAAGGGCCCGGTCGCTTATGCGGATGTGGCTCCCGGCATGTATGTCGGCGCCGGCAAGCCGCTGCCGTTCTGAGGTGATGATGGCGACTTTCACAAGCAGCCAGACAGCAGGGGCGGATCGCGCCGCCCCTGCGCGTCGATATAAGCGACGTTCGCCCCTGCTGCGGGCAGCATTCCCTTACCTTCTCGTCGCACCTGCCCTGATCTATCTACTGGCGATCACGCTCTATCCGGGTGTTTTCGCGATCTATCAGAGCCTGTTCGTCGTCAAATTCGTCAAATGGACCTGGGCGGGCTTCGACAATTACATCGAGATCCTCCAGGATCGCGAATTCTGGGCCGCACTCGGCAACACGCTGATCATCGGCGGCATTTCACTCTGCCTTCAAACAGTGATCGCGCTGGCGATCGCCTATTTCGCTTATCGGGATCGCATGGTGCGCGGTTGGCGCATCGTGTTCCTGATGCCGATGCTGTTCATGCCCTCCGCCGTCGCCTTCATCTGGAAGCTCGCTTTCAATGACGGGCGGGTGATTTCGGATCTCCTCATGCATCTCGGCATCGTCAGCGGCAATGTCGACTGGCTTGGTTCCGTCTGGCTGGCGCGGTTGACGCTGATCGTCGCCGACGTCTGGCAGTGGACCCCCTTCCTGTTCATCATCTTCGTCGCTGCTTTGCAGGGCCAGGATCAGGAAATCGAGGAAGCGGCGCGTCTCGACGGCGCATCTTGGCCAGCGATCTTCTGGAACATCTCCCTGCCGATGATGCGGCCGGTGATCGTGGTGGCCGTGACGCTGCGCGCCATCGACATCACCACCATGTTCGCCAACGTCTTCATCATGACCCAGGGAACGCCGGGCGGCACGACCGAAACCATGAGCTTTTTCATCTACCGCACCGGTTTCCGCATGTTCAATTTCGGTTATGCGTCGGCCGCATCGGTTCTGATGCTGATCATCACTGTTATCGTGGCGCAGACGATCGTCAAGCGCGCCTTCCATTCGGGGAAGAGCTGATGGCTTCCGTACGTAGAACCCGTGGCGAAAGCCTTCTGATCCGTTACCTGATCCTCGGCGCCTGGGCGCTCGTGTGCCTGGCCCCGATCCTGTGGTTCATGACCATCGCCTTCCGACCGAGAACAGAGATCATTACGACCTCGCCGATCTACTTTCCCACCTTCTCGCTCGACGCCTGGCGTCAACTGGTGGAAGACTGGCCGATCGGCAAATATCTGCGCAACTCGCTTGTGGCGGTCACCGGCTCGGTGATCATCGATCTTGCGCTGGCGATCCCCGCCGCCTTCGCCTTGTCGCGCTATGAGTTCAAAGGGCGCGAGGATATCGGCTTCTATATCCTGTCCACCCGGATGATGGCGCCCGCGATCGTGGCGATCCCGATCTTCTTCCTGTTCAAGAAACTCGGCCTGCTCGATTCCGTCTGGGCGCTGATGCTGGTCTACGCCGCAGTCAATCTGTCGCTGGTGACCTGGATCATCCGCAGCTACATGCTGGATATTCCCAAGGAGTTGGAGGACGCGGCCCGCACCGATGGCGCAGGCGACCTGACGATACTCCGGGAGATCATCATTCCCGCCTGTCTGCCCGGCATCATCACGGCGGCGGTCATCGCGGCGATCTTCGCGATCAACGAGTTTCTCTTCACACTGCTTCTCGCCTCCACCGAGAATGCCTACACGATGTCGGTCGCGCTTGCCAATTTCACCGGCGGCTCCGACGGCGTCATTTACAATGCCATAGCCCTCGTCTCCTTCCTCGCCTTTGCGCCGATCCTGATCCTGGTTGTCCTCATCCAGAAGCATCTGTCGCGCGGCCTGACGATGGGCGCAGTGAAAGGATAAGCCATGGGTTCGATCAAGCTTCAAAACATCGTCAAGCGATACGGAGCCTTCATTGGCGTTCAGCATATGTCGCTCGACATCGACGACGAGGAATTCCTCGTGCTGCTCGGCCCTTCGGGTTGCGGCAAGACCACCACCATGCGGATGATCGCCGGCCTGGAGCAACCCAGCGAAGGCGAGGTCATCATCGGCGGCGAGGTGATGAACGACATCGACGCCCGCGACCGCGACGTCGCCATGGTCTTTCAAGGCTATGCGCTCTATCCGAACATGACCATCTACGAGAATATCCGCTTTCCGCTGAGAATGCGCAAAATTCCAGCCGACAAGCAAGACCGGATGATCCGCGACGCCGCAGCCATGGTCGAACTCGGCGAATATCTCGACCGCAAGCCCTCAGCGCTGTCAGGCGGCCAGCGTCAGCGCGCGGCGCTCGCCCGCGCTGTGGTTCGCCAGCCCCAGGTGTTCCTGATGGACGAGCCTCTGTCCAATCTCGACGCCAAACTTCGCGCCTCGATGCGCGTACAGATCAAACATCTGCAACGGCAACTGAAAGTGACGACCGTCTATGTGACGCATGACCAGATCGAGGCGATGACGCTTGCCGACCGGATCGTGATCATGAACAGGGGCGTGATCCAGCAGGTCGGCACGCCGGACCAGATCTATTCCGATCCCGCCAACACCTTCGTCGCGGGCTTCATCGGCAGCCCGCCGATGAACCTGATCGAAGGCGTGGCCAAAGACGGCGCTTTCACCGCACCGGGCGTCTCCGCCCACTGCCCTGCCTATGTGTCCGGACCTGTAACGCTCGGCATTCGCCCCGAAGACTGCCGCGTGACGGAAGGCGGATACATCAACGGAACCGTCTATGGCGTCGAGCCGACCGGCGACGTCACCTATCTGACCATTTCCGCGGGCGCCAAGCAGATCGAGGTCAAGGCCGACAGACAGTTTCGCCGCGACATCGACGCTCCGATCGGCATCAGCTTCGATCTGGCGAACACATTCTTCTTCGATCAGGCCGGGCAGCGGATACGAGGCTAAGTCATGGCGCCGAAATTTGATTACACCTCCATGGGCTTCATCACATTCGACGCCCTCTGCCGCCCCGTCACCGCCATTCCTCCGGGCGGCGACACCTATTTCGTCGACGAATTCACGCTCGCTGTCTCCGGCGCGGCCGGCAGCGCCGTCATCGTAGCCGCCAAGCATGGCCTCAAGGCGCGCGCCGTCGGCGGCGTCGGTCATGACGACATGGGCGACTGGGTGCTGATGAAACTTGCGAGCTTCGGCATCGACATCTCGCTGATGAGCCGATGCGAGGGTTTCACCACCTCCTCCTCCGTCGTCACCACCCGTCCCGATGGCCAGCGTCCCGCTCTGCACAAGCGCGGCGCGACCGATGGTTTCTTCATCGAGGATGCCGAGATCGACGATCTTCTGGATACGAAAATCCTTCATGTCGGCGGCGTCGGCCTGATGAACCGCATGGACGATAACGGGCGCACCCGCGAGATCATGGCGGAGGCACGGCGTCGCGGCGTGATCACGACCCTAGACGTTTTCGCCTCGACCAAGGCGGACCTGCCGAAAGTGGAAGCGCTGCTTCCCTATACCGACTATTTCCTGCCGTCAGAGGAAGAAGCAGCGGCGCTTTCAGGCCTGAGCGGCAATCGGGCTCTGTCCCAGTTCCTGATCGATCGCGGCGCGAAAAGCGTCATTCTGACAATGGGCGGCAACGGAGCCTATTATCTCGATCGCGATGGACGGGAAATTCGTTCGCAGGCCTATGAGGTCCAGGTGAAATGCACCTGCGGCTGCGGCGACTGCTTCAATGGAGGGTTTGCGACCGGATTGCTCAAGGGCCTTTCGCTGAATGAAGCCGTCGATCTCGGCCAGGCGTCGTCGGCGCAGAATGCGACCGGACTCGGCAGTCAGGCCGGAGTGCGCGACTATGCAACAACGCTCGAATTCATGCGCATGACGAAACGCCGCCAACTGCTCTGAGGCTTCCCCCTGGGTCCGCTTTGAACTATGTTCTCAACGTCTGCAATGGAGTTGACAAGTGGGGACATCGCCACGGCCAAATCTGATCGATCCCGTCCCGCTCCGCGAGATGCTGCGCGGGATTCGCTTCATGGTCAAACGTGGAGGCGAAGCCCTGCGATCGAGGGCGACCGCAGACAGGCTGCCTAAACCGGCGGCAGACATTGCCAATGCTGTCCTTGATGAAATGATGGGACTAGGCCATCGGGTGAACGCGCAGGTTTCGGTGCTGGCGAAATCGATGATCGGCACTGAACCAGATTCCGATATCATGCTGGAAGATCTCAGCGCGACAGAGGCGCCGGCAAATCTGTTCGCCGCAACGCTCTATCCCGCCATGAAACTGGCGACCGCGCGGATGTCGCTCACGGGCGCCTTCGTCAGCGAAGCAGCGGCCCGAAAAGCCTTCGCCGAAACCGTGACGTCGCAAAAGCACGTGTCGGGCGCGCATATGGCTGCGACGCTGACTTTTGCATTGATCGACGCGCCGGTTCTGCAAGGCCACATAACGAGCGCAAACGCGCTTTTGAGCGGCGACGAAGCCAAGGCCGTCGCGATTTTCGCGGTGCTTCTCTGGCTACAGTCTCCGCGAGAGGAGGCCGATCAGGAAATGGCTCTCATGTCGGCCGTCGATTTGTCGGGGATATTCGCCAAACAGATTGTCACGGCCTGCGGGACGCGCGACGCGGCGGCTCTCGCCTTGCTCTATGCAAAGTATGCGGACAATGTCTGAACAGTTCAAACCGATGGCGTCCCTGCCGCCAACCAACGAGCCCTATCGCGTCGCCGTCCGTCGACTTCGATGGTTCAAGGCGGCCTTTACACGGTTCGTCGAAACGCTCGAAGCCGAACTCGGCTGCGAATTCACGGTCGATGAGACCAAGATCGCTGCGGTTTTCGTGCGATGGCTGGAGATGATCGATCGCCAGAGACCCAACGACAAAAGCGAGCGCCCGGCGTTTTTCGCCTTCGCCGCCTCGCTGATGTTCCGCGAGTTGATCGCCGATATGCCTATCAAGGCTTTAGGCCCCGCGACCAAACAGAAACCCGATGCGCCGAGCGCGTTCTGGCCCGAGGGCTATGTTTGCACGATGTTCTGCCTATCCGTCCATGCAGCCGCCATGGAGCAGGAGTTTCATCTACAAACGCATATCGCGCCTGACATCGGCAATATCAGGTCATGGTGGTCATTCCGAGAAAATGCGCTCGAAAATGGCGGCTTTGCCGCAGGCTTCCTGCAAAAAATGCTGGGCTATGAGCCCAACTGGTTCATGCCTGCCTCTTTTATCGCCAGAATTGGCGATTGGCTCGTTTCCCCGGAGACGACGTCGGACAACCAGACGACGCAGGGCCTGTGACCAACTGCTATATCGTTCGCCCTGAGCTTGTTGCCCCGGCGCGCTGCTGTTGATCTGATATGACAAAGTCGGGACGCAATCGTTTTTAAGGTTGATACCGACACGCCGCAAGATTCTGGGCGCCTTTGTGTTAAGTTTGGAATCGATTTTCCCGGATTTCTTTGACGTTGCGCCGACGTCGTATAGCGTTTTTCGGCTGCTTGAATGGGCCTCATCCGCCGCCAATCAACTCCACCGTCCCGGTATGAATGCAATGCATGCGCGGAGCGTCCGGCTGTTCGATCTGGCGCACCAGCCCCTCCACGAGATTATGTCCGATAGCCACCATATCCACAGTATGGGCAACCAGCGGAACCGAGAGATACCGGCATATATGGGTATTGTCGCGCACGACAACGTGGAAATCGCGACCTACAGTCAGCCCCTTTCGGCGGGTGGCGCTCAAGGCCCCGAGCAAGCCTAGCTCATTGGCGCAGACAAGGCCTGTCGGGGGATCTGGCAGGTTCAAAAGGCGAGAAATCCATCCCTCGCTCGCCTGCATCGTGAAATCCTCCAGGCCGATAAGGCGCTCGTCAAGCGGCAGGCCTGCCCTGTCATGCGCCTTGGCATAGCCGGCCTTGCGCGCCGTACTGTACTGATCCTCACGCGCCAAAAGCTGCAGGGCTATGCGGCGGCAACCCTTTTCGACGAGCATGCTTGTCGCCTCGGAAGCGATCGTCTCGTTGTCCACATCCACATAGGCGTAATCATGCGGGCTGTCGCTGCGGCCAAACGCTATGAAGGGGATCTTGCGATCGAGAAGAAAGGGGATACGCGGATCATCCGCCACCATGCGGGTGATGACGATGCCATCGGCGCTGCCCGCCTGGATCAGTCGGCGGAGATTTTCCTGCGGCTCTTCCTCTGGCGTCGTAGAGTAAATGGAAAGGCCGTAACCCTTCGCCTGAGCAGCGATCGTCAATCCCTCGATCAAGGGAAGCTTCGCGATGTCCGACAGATAGTCGCGCGTCTCCATCGGCAGGATTGCCGTCAATGTGCGGGTAAGGCCTGTGCGCAAAGCCCGGCCATGTAGATTCGGCACGTAACCCGCCGCAGTTGCCGCCGCCTTTACCCGCCGGATCGTGTCTGGATGCACCTCCGGACCGTCTTTCAAGGCGCGGGACACCGTCGTAACCGAAAGACCGAGCTCATTTGCGATCCGCCGCAGATTGGGTCTCTCCATCAAAGCCGTGATCTCCTTCAGTCTTTTGACTTTCGCTTTTCCGTCACACTGCCCTCTTCGCGCCGCGATTGGAAGCCGCCCGCGGCCATGCGCCAGAGATTCCACTTGACGAAACGTAGATATCTCTTAATCGTAACGTTACGAATTGTAAAAATCAGGCATTAAGACCGATATTTTCGTTTAGAGGGTGAACAAAGGAGATCAACCCATGACTGGAATGTTGCGCCTCACCATGGCTGCTATCGCGTTGGCTGTCGCCGGCCCGCTGGCAGCCCAGACACTGACCATCACCACGGCGGGCGGCGATTACGGCGCCGCCATGAAAGAGACCATGTGGGGGCCCGCCGCCACCGAACTCGGCCTCGACGTGCGCGAAGAAACACAGAGCGACGGTTTTGCCGCTCTCAAGATGCAGGTGACGTCTGGCGCAGTGACAACCGACGTGATCCATCTGGGTTCGCCGGAAGGCGCTCAGGCGGCGGCCCAAGGCTTGCTTGAGCCGCTCGACTATTCGATCATCGACCCGAAAACGCTGCCGCCGGGCGCGGAGTCGGCCTATTGCTATCCTTTCAGCTCCTATGGCACCGTCATGGCCTGGAACACCAAATCCTTTGGTGAGAAGCCGCCTGCGAACTGGGCCGAATTCTGGGACGTGAAGGCATATCCCGGCACGCGTGCATTGCGCGCCAATGCCCAGGATCTCATCGAAATCGCGCTCCTGTCCGAAGGTGTCGCCCCAAACGAGGTTTATAAGGTTCTCGAAACGCCCGAGGGCCTCAAGCGCGCCATTGATCGACTGGCTGAACTGAAGCCGAATGTTTCGGTCTGGTGGACCTCGGGAGCCCAATCCGCCCAGATCCTGAAGGACGGCGAAGCGGACCTCGTCGTCACATGGAATGGCCGCGCGGAAAGCGTGAAGGCTGATGGCGGCGCAGCCGACTACAGCTTCAAGGGCTCAGTAATCGGCACCGACTGTCTTGCCGTGCCGAAGGGGTCGGCGAACAAGGATGCGGCGATGAAGCTGATCGCCGCCATGACCAAGCCGGAACGCGGCGCCAAACTCACGGACTTCATTGCCTATGGCCCGCTGAACCCGAAGGCGTATGAGGGTGGCCTTATTCCCGCCGAACGCCTGCGACTGCTTGCAACAGCGCCTGGCAACGTCGAAACCTCTGTGTTCTCCAAGGCCGATTGGTGGGTAAAGAACGGCGATGCGGCACAGGCCGCCTTCGACGAAATGATGAATCGCTGACGTTTCCGGGAGCCGCTCTCACAATGGCCATCGCCTCGCTTCCCATCACCATCGATCGCGTCCGGAAAGTCTTTGGAGACTATGTCGCCCTGAATGAGGTTTCCCTGGAAATCGCGGCGGGCGAGTTCCTGACGCTGCTCGGGCCTTCGGGATCCGGCAAGACGACGCTTCTGATGGCCCTTGCAGGCTTTGTCCGTCCTGACAGCGGCTCCCTTGCGATTGGCGACCGGGATGTCACCCGGTTGTCGCCCGACAAGCGGGATATCGGCATCGTGTTCCAGAACTATGCGTTGTTTCCACATATGAGCGTCGTCTCGAATGTCGAATATCCGCTGATCCTGCGCAAGGTCCCGAAAATCGAAGCCCGGAGGCGAGCGCTGGCCGCCCTGGCGCGGGTCAAGCTTGAGCACTATGGCGACCGCAACATCGCCGCCTTGTCCGGCGGTCAGCGCCAACGCGTGGCGCTTGCCCGCGCCATCGTTTTCGAGCCCCGCGTAATGTTGATGGACGAGCCCTTGTCGGCGCTTGACAAGAACTTGCGCGAACACATGCAGTTCGAGATCCGCAGATTACACGACGATCTCGGCATCACGACCATTTACGTCACCCACGACCAGCGCGAGGCGCTGACCATGTCGGACCGGATCGCCGTCATGGATGCCGGAGAAATCCAGCAGATCGCCTCGCCGTCCGAGATCTACCATCGCCCGAAGACCCGTTTTGTCGCGGAATTCATGGGCGAGGCCAACATTTTGCCTGGCAGTCAACTCAGCGGCTTTCGCGGCGCCGGCGAAACGCGGCCGGGCCTTGCAATGATCCGAGCCGAGAGTTTCTATCTGGATCCCTCTGAGATTGCCGGGAGCGTGGTGGCCATCAACGGCGCGCTCTCAGCCAAAGCCTTTCGTGGTGAAAACTGGCTTCTCAAATTGCTGACGGCGAACGGCGCCGAGGTGACGATCAGCATACCGGCCACACGCTCGGCGGGTTGCGCCGATTTCCAACAGGGTCAGGCTGTCACAGCCTATACAGCGGTCGCGTCCGTGCATAGTCTGCCGGAAGGCGGCGCGCGATGAGCAGGGCGTCCTATCTCCGGGATGCCCGGCGCGAGCGTCGATTCTACTTGGCGCTGGCGCTTCCAGCGCTCCTTCTCGTCGGGCTCGCCGCCCTGCTGCCCATCGCGTGGATACTGCGCCAGTCCTTTCTCGATCTCGGCGGCAACGTCTCCATCGCCAATTACGAAAAGATACTCTCAAGCGGGCTTACCTGGTCGGCGCTGGGCACGACTCTGGCGCTGTCAGGCGCCACGCTTCTGGCTTGCATGATCCTTGGCGTGCCGCTGGCGCTGACGCTTGCAAGCGCCAGCACCCGCATCGCCAACCGGGTGCTGATCCTGATCATGTTGCCTCTCTGGACCTCGATTCTCGTGCGCACCTATGGCTGGCTGGTGCTATTGCGCAAGGATGGATTGATCAATTCGACGCTGCAAGCTCTGGGCCTGACGGAAGCTCCGTTGCCATTTGTCTATAATTTCAGCGGGACGCTGATTGGCATGGTCCATTACATGCTGCCGCTGTTTGTGCTGCCGGTCTATGCCGCCATGCGCGACATAGACATTAACATCACGCGGGCAGCCGCCAGCATGGGAGCGAGCCTCTGGCATTGTGTGCGGACCGTCATCCTACCGCTGTCGGCCGGCGGCATTCTGTCGGGTTCGACGATCGTCTTCATTTATACGCTCGGCTTCTTCATCACGCCGGCGGTGCTTGGCGGCGGCAAGGTCAATCCGATCTCGATCCGTATCGACCGCACACTTTCCACCTTCCAGGACTGGGGCTCCGCCAGCGCTCTCGGCGTGCTACTGCTCGTCCTGGTGCTCCTGACCGGCGCCATGCTGTACGCCACGCGCTGGTTCCTCGGCCGGGAGGCGCGCCATGCTTGACGCCTATCAGGACAATCGAACTAGCAGGACTTTGCTTTGGGTGTTTTCCGGAATGGTCCTGCTGTTCCTGATGCTGCCCACGTTGATCGTAGCGCCGCTGTCCTTCTCCGCCTCCGACCTGCTCGAATTCCCGCCCCGGCAATGGTCGCTCCGCTGGTACGAGACGTTCTTCTCGTCCCCGGCCTGGATGGCGGCCCTGCGCACCAGCCTGATCCTCGGCGTGCTGACAGCCGCAATCGCCGTACCGTTGAGTTTCCTTGCTTGTTTCGCCATCAACCGGCTGGGCTCTCGGAGCGCAGCAGGGGTTTATGCGTTGCTGCTTTTGCCTTCGGTCACTCCGGGCATCCTGCTCGCAATCGGACTGTTCTTCGTGCTTGCGAAACTCGGTCTCGTGGGAACGCTGACAGGGGTGCTCGCCGGACACATCGTGCTCGCCATTCCGGTATCGGTCATCGTGCTCCATCCGGCGCTCAACCGTTTCGACTGGGCCCAGGCTCAGGCGGCGCGCAGTCTTGGCGCCAGTTGGTTCCGCACGATGAGAGACGTCATCCTGCCGCAGCTTGGCCTTAGCCTGACGACCGCCGCACTGATGGCCTTCCTGACCTCTCTCGACGAAGCCGTGATCTCGATCTTTGTCGCCAATGGCCCGAACAGCACGCTGCCGAAGCTGATGTTCATTTCGCTCCGCGATCAGATCGACCCGACGATCGCCGCAATCTCAACCCTCTGGACCGTCCTGATTTCAGGCGTCGTCCTGTTTATCAATTTGCGTGACCGCGGCCAAACCGCATGAAAGACATGACATGACGCGGGACATATTTCTTTCTTCCATACCCAGGACCAAACTGGCGATCATCACCGGCTCCGCAAATTGGGGTCTCGCTTTCCCCGAGGATGTCGCCATGGCTGGTGTGCGAGTGCTCGCCCGCGATCTCGCCTTTGACACGCCCTACGGCGTCTCGGAAAACTGGAAGCTCCTGGAATTCGACGCCAGCATCACCGCGCAGGGAAAGACGCAACAAGCTTTGTGCATGTATTCTCATGGCAATCCGCGCGACCATATCGACCACTCCTGCCATCGGCGGTCGTTCTGGGTGTTGATGGAAGCGGGTGTCAGCCACGTTATCGCCTGCTCGACGATCGGTGCGGTCAACAAGGCGATCCAGCCGGGCGACATGGTGATCAACGCCGATATCATCGAGATGACTCAAACGCCCTACTCGCTTTTGCCGGGGCGGCAGCGCTTCGACTGCTCCGGCAAGCAGATCGTCTGCCCGCATTGCGCCGGCATCCTGGCCAATACGGCGCGCAAGATCTGGCCAGCAGCCTGCCGCGTGCATGGGATAGAGCAGGGACTGGTCGCGGCCCACACATATGGGCCGCGCCTAACCACCCCGGCCGAGGCGATGGCCTTTCGAGGGATGGGGGCCGATATCGTCAACCACTCGATCGCACCGGAAGCGACATTGTCGCGGGAGATCGGAGCCTGCTTCGTGCCATGCGCCTTCGTCACCGCCGGTTTCAATGACTATATGGACCGAAGTCGTGGACAACTGCTGCAGGACGATATTCTACCCAGCCTGTCGATGCTCGCATCACGGGTAGCACTTCTGACCGCCGCCAAAATCCAGACAGAAAGGCCTTGTGGCTGCGCTGAGCTCAAATCTCCACAGCCAATGGAGCGCTACACCATATATTAGCGGGCGCCGGCCACCGTCGCCAAACCTCGACGCTCATGCTCATCGCGGACTGCGCTCACCTGTTTGCGGCTCTTGACCAACTCCCCGGGACAGCAGATACTGAATATGTTAAATACCCATGGCGTGGAGGCGTCCTGGGCATTCTCTTTCTGTTGGGAGGCGGAAATGGAGCTGTTGAACAGCCGGAGCCTGATGCCGGTCGACTGGACGATTATTCCTTACGATCAATGGGCGGATGACCTGCAATCGATATGCGGACGGTTCACCCCCCGCCCAACGGAAAATGGCAAATCCGTACGGGGCGCTGCGCGCGGCATTGATGTCTGTGGAATGCAATTCGCCCATGTCTCGAACGATCTCGATCGCGTTCATCGCGATTGGGACGACATAAAGCGTGACAGCAACGAGCATCTGTTCCTAATCGTCCAACTCGAAGGGTCATGCGGCGTCGATCATTTCGGCCACCATAATACGCTTGATGTCGGCGATTGCATTCTGGTGGACTCTACCAAACCAACCACCTTTCATTTTGGCGGCGTATTCAGCAATCATCTGTCGATGCATTTGCCGCGACAGATCATGTATTCTGAAAAACGTACGAGTTTCGACGTCGCCCGCAAGCTGCAGGGTTTTGACCCGATGGCGATCATGCTCCGGGCGTTGATCGCCAAGATCATGTCGACGCCGGCGAACGACACGAATTCGGCGCAGCTCAAGGACCTCATCTTCAGCGCGACACGGCAGGCATTCGTCTCGGATGCGGAGGCGTTGCCACACCTGGTCAACGATAGCGCGGGGCGTCGCCTGCAGATGGTTGACATCCTGATCGATCGCCATCTGACCGACGCCAATCTGTCAGCCAAATGGCTTGCGACGCGCATCGGCGTGTCCATCCGCACGCTGCAGCAGGACTTTCAGGGGCTTGGCGTCACCTGCACGACGATCATCCGCGACAAGCGGCTCAAGCTGGCAAAGCAGAAAATAGAACAGATCAAGGATCATCGCGGCAATGCGACGATCGCCGATGTCGCCTATTCCGCCGGCTTCAACGACATTTCCTACTTCAATCGCAGCTTCAAGGACCTGTTTCACTGCGCGCCGACAGATTGCCTCAAACAGGGATAGGAAAACCCGAGACGCCGCGGATTTTTTGTGCGCCGCACCTGCGTTTTTCTCCAAGACGACCCGCGCAATCTTCCAAGACAGCGATAGCGTCTAATCGGATAGTGCTCCCGTAAGATCAGCGTCGCCTCCCAAGCGGCGCCTGGGAGGAAACAGAAATGGACTACAGCTTGATCATCGGCGGCGAAAGCGTGCCGACAGAACACCACGCGCCCATTCACAATCCGGCGAACGGCGATATTGTCGGGATGATGCCGCTGGCGTCGCCCCAACAACTTGACCAGGCGGTCGTCGCTGCGGCCGCGGCTTTCAAGAGCTGGAGTCAGACATCGGATCAGGACCGCATGGCGGCCTGCCGCGCGATGGCTGACGCCATCGGGGATCATGCGGAGGAATTGGCCCATCTGCTCACCCTCGAGCAGGGCAAACCTATGAACGGTCTTGGCTCGCGTTTCGAAATTGGCGGCGCCATTGCATGGACACGCTACACAGCGGACCTCCGGCTTCCTGTCGAGGTTCTGCAGGACGACAGTGAAGGCCGCGTCGAACTCCATCGCAAGCCAATCGGTGTGGTCGGCTCGATCACCCCATGGAACTGGCCGGTCATGATCGCCTGCTGGCACATCGCGCCGGCCATTCGCGCCGGCAACACGGTGGTGATCAAGCCGTCGCCGATGACGCCGCTATCGACCATCCGCCTGGTGGAAATCATCAACACCGTTTTGCCGCCCGGCGTGGTCAATGTCGTCACTGGCGACAATCCGATCGGCGGCCTGCTTTCCGCTCATCCGACCGTCGCAAAGATGACATTCACCGGTTCGACTGAAACCGGCAAGAAAATCATGGCGTCCGCTGTCGATACATTAAAGCGGCTGACACTGGAACTCGGCGGCAATGATGCCGGCATCGTCCTCCCCGATGTCGATCCCAAAGGGATCGCCGAGGGCCTTTTCTGGGGCGCTTTCATCAACAACGGCCAGACCTGCGCCGCCCTTAAACGCCTCTACGTCCATGACAGCATCTATGATGACGTCTGCGAGGCGCTGGCGGCCTATGCCGCGAATATTCCAGTTGGCGATGGCATGGACGAGACTAGCATTCTCGGGCCCGTACAGAACGAGATGCAGTTCAACAAAGTGCGCGAACTCGTCGAAGACGCCCACGCCAATGGAGGCCGCATCCTGATTGGCGGTCAACCGATGGATCGCGCCGGCTATTTCTATCCGATCACACTCGTGGCCGATGTGACGGACGGGATGCGCCTTGTCGACGAAGAGCAGTTCGGCCCTGCCCTGCCGATCATTCGTTACTCGGACATCGACGAGGTGATCGAACGCGCCAACCGCAATCCCGCCGGCCTTGGCGGTTCGGTCTGGTCGTCGGACCCGGAACAGGCGCGCCGGTATGCGCTCAAGCTGGAATGCGGTTCGGTCTGGATCAACAAACATGGGGCCATCCAGCCCAACGCTCCGTTCGGCGGCGTCAAGAACTCCGGCATCGGCGTGGAATTTGGCGCCGAAGGCCTCAAGGAATTCACCACCATCCAGACTGTGCTGAGCTGACCATGGAAACGTTCGATTTCATCATCATCGGCGGCGGCTCCTCCGGTTGCGTCCTGGCGAACCGCCTGTCGGAAAATCCCGCCCACAGCGTGTTGCTGATTGAATCCGGCCGCACCGACAAGGATCCTTTCATCCATATCCCCGCGACCTTTTTCAAAGTCTTGGAAAAGGGCATCGACATCCATCCTTATGTGTCGGAACCGGAAAAGGGGCTGAATGGCCGCCCGTCCATTGTGCCGCAAGGCAATGTTCTCGGCGGCGGCAGTTCGCTCAATGCAATGATCTACATTCGCGGCCATCGCAACGACTACGACACCTGGTCGCAGATGGGTTGCAAAGGCTGGTCCTATGAGGACGTATTGCCGGCTTTCCGGTCGCTTGAGAATAACCAGCGCATATCGGACCGCTTTCATGGCGCGTCAGGAACGCTCGCAGTCTCCGACCCGCGGCACCGCCACCCCCTCAACGAAGCATTTGTCAAAGCGGCGACAGAAGCAGGCATTCCGTTCAACCCCGACTTCAACGGCGCGGTCCAGCAGGGCGTCGGTTTCTATCAGAGCACGACGCGCAATGGCCGTCGCTGGTCCTCTGCGCAGGCCTTTCTGCGTGACGCCGAAAAGCGGCCCAACCTGAAGATCATGACGGAAACCAAGGTCGGCCGCATCCTGTTCAGCGGCAAGCGCGCCACCGGCGTAGAACTGCTCGACGGCCGCCGGCTCAGCGCAACCAGGGAAATCGTGTTGGCGGCCGGCGCGATTGCGACGCCGAAGATCCTGCAGCTGTCGGGGATTGGCGATGCCGACCATCTGGGCGATCTGGGCATTCCGGTGGTGGCGGATCTTCCGGGCGTCGGCGCCAACTTCCAGGATCATCTCGAAGTGCCTGTCCAGGGAGAAACCCGCGACCCCATCTCGATTCTGGGCGAAGACAAGGGCATCCGCGCCGCCATGCATATGCTGCGCTATATCTTGACGCGTCGCGGCTTGCTAAGCTCGACTGTCGTGGAAAGCGGCGGCTTTGTCGACACCGCCGGCACCGGGCAACCGGACATCCAGTTCCATGTTCTGCCGGTTCTGGTCGGGTTTGCCGATCGCGACCCCGAGCCGGGCCACGGCCTGTCGATTGGCCCCTGCTTCTTGAGGCCGCGGTCGCGCGGAACCGTCAAACTGAAATCATCAGATCCTCGCGACGGCGCGCTTTTCAACGCCAATTCGCTGTCTGATCCACAGGATGTCGAAACGCTGGTGCGCGGCGTGGAGCTGGCAATCCGTATCCTCGAGGCGCCGTCGTTAGCGCGACTCGTCAAGCGCCGGGTGCTGCCCAAGCCCGGCATCGAGAAGGATCCGGATGCGCTGAGAAGTTTTATCCGCCAAACGGCCAAGACCGTGTTTCACCCATCCGGCACAGCCAAGATGGGACGCAACGACGATCGCATGGCCGTGGTCGGACCGGATCTGAAAGTCCATGGCGTCGAAGGGCTGCGCGTGAGCGACGCCTCGATCATGCCGACACTGGTTTCCGGCAACACCAATGCGCCCGCCATGATGATTGCAGCCCGCGCGGCTTCCTTCATCACGGGCAAAATGATCTCGGCGTGACCGTCACGCCGAGGAAGACCGGCTGATCGGAGGCGGCCGGTCGTCCGCCCACGGGCGACATACAACAACTGGAGGAGAGCCAAATGAAAAAAACAGCCTATCTGCTTGCCGCCTCGGCGGCGATGATCCTCGTTGGCGGAGCAAGCGCCATGGCCGCGCCGAGTTGCGGCCTCAACAATGGCAAGAAAGCCGAGGGTGAGCCGATCCAGGTCGGCGCCGTCGTCGGCCGCACCGGTCCGGACGATTTTTCGTCATCCGCCAAGGCCGCCCAGGCCTATTTCAACTGCGTCAACGACAATGGCGGCATCAATGGCCGCCCGATCGAATATCTGGTAGAAGACGACCAATGGAACCCCGAGGTTGCGGGACAGGTTGCCGCCAAACTCGTCAAGGACAAGAACGTCCTAGCCCTTGTCGGCAGCGCCTCTTTCGTGGAAATGGGCGTCAACGCCAAGCTCTACCAAGATGAAAACGTCATGTCGATGGCGTCGGGCTGCGCCGTCGCGGAGTGCTTTGAATCCAAGAACATCGTTTCGACCAATCAGGGTCCATTGCCATCAAGCGTTGGCGCCGCGCAATGGGCTGTGGCCAATCTCGAGTCCAAGAATGTGGTCTGCATCGGACTGACCATTCCCACTGTCGGGCGCTATTCCTGCGGTTGGACCGAAAAATACATGCAGTCCAAGAACCTGACGGGATCGAGCGTTCTGATCGATCCAGGCGCAGCCGACATGAATTCCGCCTATCTTGAGGCAGTCGCATCCGGCGCCGACACCATTCTGGTCAATCTGCCTGCCGGTATGGCGGCGGCCCTGTTGCAGGTTGTGATGGAATCGGGCGCGCAGGATCAATACAAATGGATTTCGTCGACCCCGCTTTACGACAAGGATGTGCCGGCTCTTCTCGGCGACGCCTGGTCAGGCAAAATGTATGTGAACGCCGAACTGACGCCAATCGATGGAACGGGACCCGATGCGACCAACTGGCGCGAGATCATGGATAAATACGGCGAAACGAGTGATCCACGCGATACCTTCAGCCAGTCCGGCTATCTCTCGGCCCGCTTCTTCGTCGACGCCATGCTGAAACTCGACCCGGCCAAGATCGATCGCAACTCCGTCACCGACGCGATCCGCGCAATCAAAAACGAGAAATCCGATCTTCTCTGCGGCCCCTACTATGTAGGCCCCGGCGATCGCCACATGCCGAACCACGCCAATGTCATGATGCAGATGATTGATGGCGGTTTCAAGCAGGTGGGCGGATGCGCCGATGTCGACAGCGCCTATCTCGATCCAATCCGCGCCCAGGAAAAAGAGCTCGGAATTTCCAGCAACTGATGAACGGATGAAGCGATGGGCGCCTATGGCCTCTTCCTCGTATCCGGTCTTGCCGTGGGCGCTCTCTACGCCCTCGGCGGGGTCGGGCTCGTGCTGCTCAATCGGGCGACTGGCGTCCTGAACTTCGCCTATGGTGCGATTGGCGGCCTTGGCGCCATGTGCGCCTGGCAGATCCTGCAATGGGGTTATCCAGAGCCCTTGGCCTGGGCGGTCTGCCTGTCGATCGGCATCCTTTTGTCGGCCGGCTATGGCGCGCTGGTGGCGCCGGGGCTCGCCCATCGCGAGCCAGTCGTCAAGGCCGTGGCCACGCTCGGCTTCGGCATCGCCATTCTCGGCGTGATGAACCTGCTCTGGGTCGTCAATCCTCGCAAGCTGACGCTCGCTCTCGACGGCGTAGCGATCAATTTGCTCGGACTGAGAATGACGGGAACGCGCCTTCTGGCTCTGGTCGCCGGCATTGCAATCACCGCCGGCATGGGATTTTTCCTCGCCCGCACGCGGCTCGGACTGATGATGCGGGTGCTTGCCGATGATCGCCAGCAGGCAGCGGTGCTTGGCACGCCGATCCGCAAGGTCGAGACCATCGCCTGGGGCTTTTCCGGTCTCATGGCGGGGATTACCGGCATGCTGTTCGGCGATCTCGTCCGGCTTGACCCGGCGGTGCTGACCTTCATCGTGATTCCGATCATCGCCACCACCGTCATCGGACGACTGACCTCGATCCGCACGACATTCTTCGCCGGTCTGGCGATCGGCGTCATCGAAAGTTTTCTCACCCTCTACAAACCGCTTGCGCCGTTTCGCGTCGCCTCGCCCTTTATCGTGGCGATCCTGGCGCTGTTGTGGTTGCAGCGCGGCCGCAGGCTGACATTCGCAGGAGCCGACTGATGCAGGCCCTCAACCAAACGACGACAGCTTCGGCGACCGCCGATAGCGAAAGCAGACAATTGATGGCCAAAGCCTTGGCTCCAGTCTTCCTGATCACGCTCGCGCTGGCGCTTCCGGTTTTTGCGTCCGCCCTGTGGCTGAAAGTGATGACATCGGTGGTCATCTATACTTTGACGGCTGCGAGCATCGGCTTGCTCTATCGCAAGCTCGGCCAGGTATCCCTGGCGCATGTGGCCTTCATGGGTTGCGGCGGCTGGATGGCTCTTCGACTGGCCTATGGAACTGATCTGCCATTCGAGATCAATGTGCTGCTCGGAGGATTTTTCGCCGCGGCGGTCGGGATGATCTTCGCCTATCCAGCCCTGAAAATGCGGGGGCTCTACCTGGCTCTGGTAACGCTGATGGCGGCGGGCGGCTTCGGCATTCTCATCAATGTCCTGCAGTTTCCGAATGGAGGCCCCGGACTGCTGGGCTTCGCGGTAAAGTCTGTGTCCTACATGCCCCGTCCCTGGCTCGCGCAATCCGACCAGGCCTATTTTCGCTACTGCGTGATCGTGGCAGCGCTCGGCTTTCTGCTGATCCAACTGCATGAACGCTCCCGGCCAGGCCGAGCCTGGGCATTGATCCGCCGCAGCGAAGCGGTCGCCATGTCGGCGGGCGTCAACGTGACCGGATACAAAATTTGGGGGTTTGGCCTTTCCGGCTTCCTGGCCGGCATTGCCGGGGGGCTGCTGGCCGGCAATCTCCAACTGCTGGACGCGCGCTCCTTCCCTCCGGCGGAGTCGGTGATGATCTTCGCGCTGACTATCGTCGGCGGCGCATGGCACTGGTACGGCGCGGTCATCGCCGCCCTGCTCTATCGCTTCATGCCTGCGCTTCTCAACGATATCGGAGTCAGCGGCGACGCTGCCTATATCATCTTCGGCGCCGCCCTGATCCATGCATTGACGACAGCTCCGCACGGCATTGCCGGACAGATGGCCGACCTGTTCGCCCGACGGCGGAGCCGCAAGGAGGGGCAGCCATGATCTCTATCCGCGATCTCACCGTGACCTTTGGAGGCGTCATGGCGCTGAACAAAGTGACGGTCGAACTGGTTACGCCCGTGGTCGGCATTATCGGACCGAATGGCGCAGGAAAAACCACCTTCTTGAATGTCTTGTCCGGATTCATCACACCAGCCGCCGGCTCAGTCCGCGCCGTCGGCGCCGAAATCCTGCCAATGCCGCCGCACAAGCGCAGCCGCTGGGGGCTCAGGCGCTCGTTCCAGAAAGAGCAGGTGGTGGATGAGTTGACGGTCGAGGACAATGTCGGCGTCATGCTTGACAGTCTCGGCTTCGGTTATGCCGAGCGGGAGCGGCAACTGGCTCAGGCGCTGGAGTTTTGTGGACTGTCGTCTATCCGCAAGGCGCGGGCGCAGGGCCTCAACGCCTTCGAGCGCCGCATGACAGAAATCGCCCGCTGTTTAGCTGGAAAACCGAAAGTGCTGATGCTGGACGAACCCGGAGCCGGCCTTAGCCAGACGGAAGTGGACCGTCTCAGACAGATCATCCTTGGCATCCACGCCTTCAACGGCGCGATGACCTTGCTGATCGACCATGATGTGGACCTGATCCAGGCCGTCTGCGGGGCCACGATGGTGCTAGATTTTGGTTCGCTGGTCATATCGGGACCGACCCGCGAGGTTCTCAGCGATCCCCGCGTTCGCGCCGTCTATCTCGGCGCCGAGGAGGTTGCATGAGCCGCATCACCATTCACAATCTCAACGTCCGTCGAGGACACAAGCGGGCGGTCGACAATCTCTCCCTGACGCTGGAGACCGGCAGGATCACCGCGCTGCTGGGGCCGAATGGCGCTGGCAAAAGCACGCTTGTCCTTGCGCTTGCTGGCGTCTTGCCAATTGAAAGCGGATCGGTCGATATCGACGGCGCGCAACTTGCCGGCAAGGCGCCGGAAGTCATCCGATCCACCGGTCTGGCGGCCGTGCCGGAAGGCCACCGCGTGCTCGCCGGCCTCAGCGTGTTCGACAATCTGCAAGCGGCCGGCTTCGGACACAGCCGGGCGGAAGCCGACCGCGCCGTCGGAGACGTCTTCGAGATCTTTCCCGAGCTTGCCGAACGCAAGGCCCAATTGGCCGGCTCGATGTCCGGCGGTCAGCAGCAGATGTTGGCTCTCGGTCAGGCGCTGGTGGCGAGACCAAAATTCATTCTCGCCGACGAAATGTCGCTCGGCTTGTCGCCGCTGATCGTGAAAAGGCTGATGGGGGTTATCGTCAGGCTCGCCGAACAGGGGACCGGCGTGCTGCTGATCGAGCAATTCACGACGATCGCGCTCAAGGTCGCATCCGAGGCCAGCGTCATGTCGCGCGGCAGGCTGACATTTTCGGGCGCCCCGGAAACCCTGCTCGAACAACCCGATATTCTCCACCGCGCCTATCTCGCCCAATAGCGCGATGACACGGTGTATGGGGTCAGGCGCCGCTGTCGGAGGTGTTTCGGGCCCGCCATTCGCTGGGCGGCAGACCAGCCCGCATCTTGAAGAAACGGGAGAAATAGGCAGCGTCCCTGAAGCCGATCTCGAACGCGATATCCTCAAGAGGCCGGATCGTGAAGAGCAGCAGACGTTTGGCTTCCAGAAGCCGCCGTTCGTTGAGAAAAGCTTTCACGGGCAGACCAAACGCCTGTTCGCAGGCGCGGGCCAGCAGATGCGGCGTCGTACCCAGCGAAGCGACATAGCGATCGACCGGCCAGTTGTCGCGAAAATGTTGATCGACAAGACGACGGAAATCCGAGGCCAAAAGCCTGTTGCCGGAAATGTTGCTCACAAACTGCTCGGGTCGAAGCCGGGCGATCTCTGTCAACGCGACGGCGGTGAGCGCGGTCAGCACCCGGTCGGCGCCGGGACGGGTCAGCCGATATTCCTCGGCGATCTGCTCCAACAGCCGACCCAGCCGCGACCAATCGGCGTCGCCGCCCTGATGCGTCAGCATCAAAGGCGCGTCCAGCGCCAGGATCGTCTGGTCGCGAATGGGCATCAAAGCGCTGTCTGCGATGGAGACCACGATCGCATCGGCGCTTGACGGCTCAACGCTGAAACCATGAACGACGCCGCTCGGGACGAAACTGACCGACGGCGCTAAAAAATCCAAACGCTGATCTTCGATGAAATAGGCGCCGTGCCCGCTTGTCCAGAAGGTAATCTGCGCCATTCGCGCGTGCCGATGCGCTGCAACCTGGCCAAGATGGACATTTCTGCGCGCCATCACGGTTTCGACATGCATAAAGCCGACATCAAGCGGCCGATCCGGCTCGCCGTAAACAAAAAAGGAAGGGACAGAGCGGTTCATCGCGAGGCCTGAAAAAGTGCAAGTGATTTTGCCATTCTGTGCATGGCGAGCGGCGAGTTCAAGACCTAACATCTTGATCAATGTCAAAGGAGGAGTTCCATGAATATTCAGACCCGTCGCCCCGGCATGTTGGCCGAGGATTATCGCAGCGAAAAGACGCGCCCCTTCACCGGCGAGGAATATCTCGCATCCCTGCGCGATGGTCGCGAAGTCTATGTCAACGGAGAACGCGTGGCCGATGTGACGTCGCATCCGTCAATGCGCAATTCCGCCCGCTCCATCGCGCGCATGTATGATGCGCTGCATGCGGAAAAGACGAAGGAGAGGCTGACCTCACCCACCGACACCGGCAATGGCGGCTACACCCATAAATATTTCCGCGTGGCGAAATCGTCGGAGGACCTGGTCGCCCAGCAGGGCGCGATCGCCGATTGGGCTCGCATGTCCTATGGCTGGATGGGCCGCACCGCCGATTACAAGGCGGCGCTGATGAACACGCTCGGCGCCAATGCCGATTGGTACGGCCAGTTCAAGGACAATGCTCTCGCCTGGCACAAGCGCGCGCAGGAAAGCGTGCTGTTCATGAACCATGCGATCGTCAATCCGCCGATCGATCGCCACAAGCCCGCCGACGCCGTCAAGGACGTCTTCGTCCACATCACCAAGGAAACCGACGCCGGCATCTATGTGTCCGGCGCGAAGGTCGTCGCGACCTCCTCGGCGCTAACACACTACAATTTCCTTGCCCAGAGTTCGGCGACGGTGACGGAAGATCCGTCTCTGTCGGTCATGTTCATCGTGCCGATGAACGCACCAGGCATCAAGATGTTCTGCCGCGTCTCCTATGAGCAGACGGCCAACACCGTCGGCACGCCTTTCGACTACCCGCTGTCGTCGCGCTTTGATGAGAACGACGCCATTCTCGTGCTCGACAATGTGTTTATCCCCTGGGAAGACGTGCTGGTGCTGCGCGATGCGGCCAAGATCCTCTCTTTCCACCCGGCATCGGGCTTCATGCACGGCTACTGCTTCCAAGGCTGCACGCGTCTAGCGGTGAAGCTGGACTTCATCGCCGGCCTGTTGGCGAAGGCCTTGCGCGCCACAGGCGGCGACGCGTTCCGCGGCAATCAGGCCATGCTGGGTGAGGTAATCGCCATCCGGCACCAGTTCTGGACCTTCTCCAACGCCATGGCGCACAATCCGATCCCCTGGGCGAACGGCACTGTCCTTCCCAATCTCGAAGCTGCGTTGTGCTATCGCACCTTCATGTCGGAGGCCTATCCGAAGGTCATCGACATCGTGCGCCGCACGGTCGCCTCCGGGCTGATCTACCTGCCCTCCTCGGCCAAGGATTTTGCCAATCCAGAGATCGACCGCTATCTGGCGCAATATGTGCGCGGCTCCGACAACATGGGCCATATCGAGCGCATCAAAATCATGAAGCTCCTCTGGGACGCGACCGGCACAGAATTCGGCGGCCGCCACGCGCTCTATGAACTTAACTATGCTGGCGCGCCGGAAGAAGTCCGTCTTCAGGTGCTGAAGGGCGCCGAGCGCGGCGGTCGCCTTCGCGAAATGGAAGCGCTGGTGGACGCCTGCATGAGCGATTACGACGAGAACGGCTGGACCGGCGACACCTGGCTCAACCCTCTCACCCAGGGATGAGGAGAAAGACCATGGAGGATACGGTTTCGAAAACCGACTTTCGCGACGCGATGTCCCGGGTCTGCGCCCCGGTCAACGTGATCACCACCAATGGCCCGGCTGGACGCGGCGGCTTCACCGCCACCGCCATGTGCAGCGTCACCGACGAGCCGCCGACGCTGCTTGTCTGCATGAACGGAAAATCGGCGCAATCCGGCCTATTCCTGGAAAATCGCCGGTTTTGCGTCAATGTGCTCGCCAACGACCATCAGGAGCTGGCAGGCTATTTCGCGGGCAAGCAGGCGGACATGTCCGCCCGCTATGCGGCGGCGAACTGGGTGGACATGCCCTCCGGAAGTCAGGCGCTCGCGGATGCTATGGTGTCGTTCGACTGCCACCTGGTCGAGGCGAAACTGGTCGGAACGCACAATATCTTCATCGGCCAGGTGATCGGCATCCGGTCGCGACCCGACGGCGAGGCGCTGCTCTATTTCGATCGCAATTACGTGCGGGTGCCGTCTCAGGTCGGCAGCTTCGGCGGATAAATGCAAAAACACCCCGTTTCAGGCTCGAAACGGGGTGTTTTTCTTGGATCGTCCGCGATTGGCGTCTTTGCGTTCGACTGCTTGCCTATTCTGCGCCAACAATCTCCAAACGCCATGGCTGACATGCCTCACAGCTTCAGAGCTGGATCCAGGCGGTCTTCAGGTCGATATATTTGTCGAACGCATGCAGAGACTTGTCATGGCCGTTGCCGGATTGCTTGACGCCGCCGAGCGGAACCGTGTTGTCGCTGCCGCCATAGGTGTTCACATGCACGACGCCGGCCTTGACGCCACGCACCATGCGATGGGCGCGCGACAGGTTGGAAGTCCAGACGGCGGAGGCCAGGCCATATTCGGTGGCGTTGGCGATCCGCAGGGCTTCCTCTTCGCCATCAAAGGGGAGGATGGACAAAATGGGACCGAATACTTCCTCCCGGGCAAGCGTCATGGACGGCTCCACATCAAAAACTGTCGGCTGCATGAAATAGCCGCCCGTTTCCTCCAGAATGCGCTTACCGCCTGTCAGCAAATGCGCTCCCTCGGCGAGAGCCTGTTCGGCATAGCTGAGATCCTTCATCAACTGGATCTCGCTTGAGATCGCGCCGGCCTCAGTCTTGAGATCGAGCGGATCGCCGAGCTTCATCGAGGCGGCGAACGAGGCTACTTTTTGCGAAAACTCGGCATGCACGCTTTTCTCGACAAGCAGGCGCGACCCGGCGACGCAAACCTGTCCGGAATTGCGGAAGATTCCGTAAGCGGAGACTTTCGCCGCCTGATCGAGATCAGGCGCGTCGGCGAACACGATGTTGGGCGATTTGCCGCCCAATTCGAGATAGACTCGCTTGAGATTGGATCGGGCCGAGTATTCAAGCAGCCGCCGACCGACCGGACCCGAACCGGTAAAGGCGAGGACGTCGATATCCATATGCAGGCCGAGCGCCTCGCCAGAGACGGCGCCGCGGCCCGTGACGACGTTCAGAACGCCCTCGGGCAATCCTGCTTCGGCGCAAAGCGCCGCAAGCCGCAATAGGGTCAGAGACGCGCCTTCGGCCGGCTTGAGCACGACCGAATTTCCAGCCGCCAGGGCCGGCGCGATCTTCCAGGCCCCGATCATCATCGGGAAATTCCAGGGCACGATGGCCGCGACCACCCCGACCGGCTCGCGATGAATCAGCCCGAGAACATTGGCGGCGGTCGGCGCGATCTCGCCATAGACCTTGTCGATGGCCTCCGCATAATAGCGGAACGTGCTCGCGGCGCTGCCGGGCTCCGCCTTCAGCGCCATGGAAATTTCGGTGCCATTGTCGCGCACGCCGAGCACCGCCAGTTCGAGCGCATGTTTGTCGATCAGATCGGCGATCTTCATCAACACCTTCTTGCGTTCGACCGGCGTCGCTTTCGACCAGCCGCCCTTGTCGAATGCAGAGCGCGCCGCCTTGACAGCCAGATCGACATCCTCCGCGCCCGCATCGGCGATGGTGGTGAGGCGGCGCCCGTCAAGCGGTGAAATTACCCCCATCGTCGCGCCGCTGCGGGCCTGCATCCAGTCGCCGCCAATAAACAGCGACTGCGGTTCCAGCGTCTGATGGCGCAGTAAATCGATCTTGTCCTGCATGGTTCCGTCCCTTTTTATGAAGATGGCGGGCGTGAGGCCCGCCATCCGTTGGCTGTGCTATCAACTGTCCTGACCGGCGCCCAATCTTGCAAAAGCAGCCGGATCGGCAGCTTTCAGGCGCGCCGCCAGGATGAGACCGATCGCGCCCGCGATCAGCACCAGACCCGGCAGGAACACGGCAAGGAAACCATTGGCGCCGGCGATCGCTCCGAAATCCACCGCAATCTTGTAGACAAGCGCGAGCAGGATCACACCGGTAATCACCGGCAGAAGTTTGGTAACGACCACATTCTTCTCCAACGCCGGATGACGGCTGAAGAATGTCAGGATCGAGAAGGCGGTCAGCGCCATCAGGAAAATGATCGCCAGCGTTCCGACATTGGTGAGCCAGGAGAACAGCGCCAGCACGGGATCCTGTCCCGTCGCCGCGAACAAGGCGACCACGAGAACTGCGATCACCGTCTGGATGACGGAGCCAACATGCGGGCTCTGATATTTCGGATGGGTGACACCCACGCTCTTCGGCAGCAGGCCTTCGCGGCCGGCGACATAGATGTAACGGGCGACGCCGTTGTGGAAAGCCAGCACGCCGGCAAACAGGCTGGTGACCAATAAGACTCCCATGACGACGCCGATGCCGTGACCAACATAGCGATCGGCGAGACCGAACAGGAAGCTCGTGGGATCCTGCAGCCCCTGCAATTCAGGCACGAGTTTGTCGACGCCGGCGCCGACGACCATCAGCCACGATGTCAGCATGTAAAACAGGCCGATGATGACCACCGAGATATAGGTGGCGCGCGGCACGGTCTTGTGCGGCTCGCGGGCTTCTTCGCTATAGATCGTCGTGGCCTCGAAACCGATGAAGGCGGCAAAGCAGAATAGAATTCCAATTGCCGGCACGCCGTTCATAAATGCCGAGGGCGTGAATGGCGTCATGGAAAGGCCGCTGTCGCCGCCGGTCAACAGGATCGCGACGTCAATCACCAACACGACGAGATATTCTAGAATAACCAGGATGGTCAGCACCTTGGCGGACAGGTCGACACGACGGTAACCGAAAACAGCGACGGCCGCGATGCCGATATAAGTCCAGACCCACCATGGCAGGTCCAGTCCCCAACCGGCGAAGAGACCTGAAGTGGCAGCTCCAAACAGACCGAAAACGCCGATCTGCATCGCATTGTAAGCGAGGATTGCGATCAAAGCGGCGGCGCCGCCCATCATGCCGCCCAGTCCCTGCGCCGTATAGGCGTAGAAAGCGCCAGCGTTTCGAATATGCCGGGCCATGGCGACATATCCGACCGCAAAAGAGATCAGGATCGCGGTGACCAGCAGAAAGGTCAAGGGAATGCCGGATCCGTTGCCCAGCAGCATGGCCAGCGGTACGCCACCGGCGACCGCCGTCAACGGCGCGGCTGCCGAGACCACCAGGAATGTGACGGCGCTGACGCCGAGGCTGTTCTTGCGCAGGCGGTTGTCAGCGCCCGCTTGTGTGGTTGAATTGCTCATATCGCGTAAGCTCCCCTTTGGCGTTGCGATTTTTCCGCCACCGATGGGCGACGATCCTCCAGTTCGATCCGGCTGCGGCTGTTTTGAGTGCTCTTTGCAAACCGGCCTAAGCATGGTTTAAATAATGAACCAGTGCTTCAAATATAGACTTGCAAAAAGCCGCGTCACCTGTCAAGTTATTTCGCATGTTAAGTATCTCGGCGCTGGCGAAGGCGCGCTTGACGGGTGGGAAACCACCAGAACCGGACTCGAAAGTCCGGAACACGAGGAAAAAATGGGAACGATCAGTAAAGCTCTGACATTGCTGGACACGCTATCGCTCATGGATAGGGATGCGGGCCTCACCGAGGTCGCCGTCGCCTGCGGGCTGGACAAGGCGACCACGAGACGCTTCCTCGTCGAGCTTGAAAAGCATGGCTTCGTGGAGCAGCTCCCTGACAACCGAAAGTACCGTCTGGGTTCGGCTCCGGTTAGACTCGGACGCATCCGCGAGGCGCGCTATCCGTTTCTGAAAACCGCCATTCCTTTCGTTCGTCAGTTGATGGAAGACTGCGGCGAAACAGTTCACCTGTCTGAATACTCCGGCGGCCGCCTATCGACAGTGTATGTCGAAGATTCGACCAAGGCGCATCGGGTCTTCATTGCCATCGGAACGTTGTTGCCGTTTCACGCAACCGCATCCGGTCTCGCCTTCATCGCAGCCTGTCCCGACAAGGACGTGGACGCGGCGGCGACCGGTCCGATGCCGGCGTTCACCAACTACACCACCTGCGACGAAGCGTCCTTCCGCAAGGCGATCGAACAGACGCGCACCGACGGTTACTCCATCAATCGCCAGGGCATGGAGGCAGGGGTCTTCAGCACGTCCGCGGCAATATCGGATCCGAAAGCAAGGCCGATCGGCTGCATCACCGTGGCAGCGCCCTTGGTGCGCACGGATGCCGCCAGAATCAGGCAGCACGGGCTTGCCGCCGCAGCAGCAGCCAGACGGATTTCAGAAGCATTTTTCGGCGTCGACCGCAAGGAACAGGCGGCGCTGCAACGAGGGAGAGAAACGGGATGAGCGATCAAGCGCGCAAACCCAGGATAGTGGTGATCGGCACTGGCGACACCAAAAGCGACGAATTGACCTTCATGGCCAGGACAATCGCGCAAGCCGGCGGACAGGCCGTGATGATTGATGTCAGCGTGCTGGGAGACCCGCCCTATACACCCGATTTCTCACGGCATGACATTGCCTTCGCGGTCAACGCTACGATCCAGGACATAATCGACAGCGGCGATGAAAACAGCTCGATGGCGATGATGGCGAAAGGAGCATGCACGCTCGTCAGAACCCTCTTTGAAGAGGGCGGGGTAGACGGAATGGTCGCGCTTGGCGGCTCCATGGGCACCGATCTCGCACTCGACGTCGCGGCCGTCTTGCCGCTTGGCATTCCCAAATTCGTGGTTTCCACCATCGCCTATTCGCATCTTATCCCGCCGGAACGGATCGCCCCCGATTTGATGATGATCCTGTGGGCGGGAGGTCTCTACGGGCTGAACGATATCTGTGGCTCTGTTCTGTCCCAGGCTTGCGGCGCCGTCGTTGGCGCCGCGCGCCACGGCGCACGACCGAAAGGCGACCGACCGCTGATCGGAATGACCTCACTTGGATCTTCCTGCCTCAAATATATGAAATATCTCAGGCCCGAGCTCGAACGCCGGGGCTATGACGTCGCCGTCTTTCACGCCACCGGCATGGGCGGACGGGCGTTCGAGGCGATCGCGGCCCAAAAGGGCTTTGCCGCAGTCTTCGATTTCTGCATCCAGGAAATCTCCAATCACCACAATGGCACCGTCGTCACTTCCGGGCCGGATCGGATGGAAAATGCGGGCTTGGCCGGAATTCCGCAGATCGTGGCGCCGGGGGCGGTTGACATGGTGGACCTGCAGGCCTGGAGCCCCCTGCCCCAACGCTTCGCCGAACGGCCCTTTCATGCCCATAACAGGCTGATCGCCTCCATCACCACCGATCCTGCCGGGCGTCGCGAGATAGCCGAGGTCATTGGCGCAAAACTGTCGGGCGTAGCGTCGCCCGTTGCCTTTATCCTGCCGATCCAGGGGATCCAGGAATGGGATCAGAAGGGCGAGCCGCTGCATGAGCCAGACGCGCTCAACGCTTTCATCGACGCGATGCGCCAGGCCGTGCCTGCCACTGCGCGGTATGAAGAGATCGACGCCCATATCAATTCGCCCGAATTTGCCGCCAAGGCGCTCGAAATTCTCGATGCCTGGGTGGAAGAGGGACTCGTCGCAAAGGGACGCCCATGAGCACGGACAATTCACAAAAGGCGCTGATCCTCGATTTTGGCGGGGTCGTAACCCGAACACTTTTCGAGACCCATGACGAGACGGAGCGCGCACTCGGTCTTCAGCCCGGCTCCTTGACCTGGCGCGGCCCCTTCGATCCGTCGTCCGATCGGTTGTGGGAGCGTATGCAGGCGCGAGAGATCACCGAACGCGACTACTGGATGAGCCGAACGCGGGAGGTCGGCGCGCTTGTCGGAGAAACCTGGACGGACATGAAGACCTTTGTGCAGCGCGCTCGCGGCGCCGAGCCGGAACTGGTGTTGCGGCCAGAGGCGCGTGACGCGATCCTGACCGCGCACGCCGCGGGTCTGAAACTGGCTATCCTGTCCAATGAGCTCGATCTTTTCTACGGCGTGGATTTCCGCAAACGATTTCCCCTGATCGAACTCTTCGACGTGATCGTCGACGCCACCTACACACAGATCCTCAAGCCCGATCCCAGGGCCTATGAACTCGTTCTCGCCGAACTCGGGCTGGACCGCGAAAACTGCGTTTTCGTCGACGATCAGGCCAAGAACATAGAGGGAGCGGTCGCCGTCGGCCTGCCGCATGTGCATTTCGACGTCACCCGCCCCGCCGACAGCTATCGCCGCGCACTTCAGTTGCTCGGACTTTGAATCAACCGGATTATGTGAGGACCCCGATGCGTGAAACCAACTTCCTGACCGAGAACAATGCGCGCCATATGTGGCATCCCATGGCGCATCCCGCTGAAATGCAGACCAACCCGCCGCATATCATCCAGGCAGCCGAAGGCGTCGAAGTCACCGATGTCAACGGCAAGACGCTGCTCGACGCCGTCGGCGGCCTCTGGAATGTCAATCTCGGCTACTCCTGCGAACCGGTAAAGCAGGCGATCCGCGATCAGCTTGACGCCCTGCCCTACTACTCCGCCTTTCGCGGCACTTCCACCGACAAGGCGATCGAACTGTCCTATGAACTGTCGGAATGGTTCAAGGAAGACGGACTGACACGCGCCTTCTTCACCTCGGGCGGGTCGGATTCAGTGGAAACTGCCCTTCGCCTGGCTCGCCAGTATCACAAGATCAACGGCCAGCCGGAGCGCACCAAATTCGTGGCTCTGAAGAAGGGCTATCACGGCACCCATTTCGGTGGCGCCTCCGTGAACGGCAACGCCAATTTCCGCCGCAACTATGAACCGCTGCTGCCAGGCGTCTTTCATCTCGCCGCGCCCTATGAATACCGCAACCCATTCAACACGTCCGATCCCGCAGAAATCGCCCAGGCGATCGCCCGCCAGTTCGAGGACGAAATCGCCTTCCAGGGCGCCGACACGATTGCCGCGATGATCATGGAGCCGGTGTTGGGGTCGGGCGGCGTCATCGTTCCACACGAAACCTTCATGCCGCTGATGCGCGGCATCTGCGACCGTCACGGCATTCTGCTGATCGCAGACGAGGTGATCACCGCATTCGGCCGCACCGGAGCCTGGACCGGTTCTCGCGGCTGGGGCGTCAAGCCCGACTTCATGTGCGCCGCCAAGGCGATCACCAATGGCTATTTCCCGTTCGGCGCCGTGATGATCGCCGACAAGATCGCAACTGCGTTTGAAAATTCAAAGGGGGCGATCGGGTCGATCGGCCACGGCTATACCTATTCCGGTCATCCCGTCGGCGCTGCGGCGGCGCTGGCCACACTCAAGGAAACAAGCCGCCTGAATGTCGCCGCCAATGCGGCGGCGCGCGGCGACGAGTTGTTGGCCGGCCTTCAGGCTCTTATGGACACGCATGAACTGGTCGGCGATGTGCGCGGCCGCGGCCTGATGTGCGCGCTGGAGCTCGTCTCCGACCGCAAGACCAAGGCTGGAGCCGCCAAGGATGTGGTTCAGAAGGTCTTCGACACGGCCTATGCCGAGGGGGTGATGATCCGAACATCCGGCTGCAACGTCATTATCTCGCCGCCGCTCGTCGTGACCGCGAAGGATGTATCCCGGATCGTGTCTGCGGTGGACGCAGGCCTTCATGCTGCGACGGGAGGCAAGTGAGATGAACGACAAGACCGCGCTTCTCGCCCGCCGCGAGCGACTGCTTGGCAAAAACATGTCGACATTCTATCTCGACCCCGTTCATCTGGTGAAGGCAGAGGGCGTCTGGCTCTGGGATGCAGACGGCAAACGCTATCTCGACTGCTATAACAATGTCCCGCATGTCGGCCATTGTCACCCTCGCGTGGTCGAGGCCATCTGCAAGCAGGCTTCCATGCTCAACACCCATACGCGGTATCTGCATGAAGGCATTCTCGATTATGTCGAGAAGCTGACGGCGACCTTCCATGAAAGCCTGGACACCGCAATCCTCACCTGCACCGGCAGCGAGGCCAACGATATCGCGCTGCGCATGGCCCAAGCCGTGACCGGCAAAACCGGGGTGATCGCGACAGACCGTACCTATCACGGCAACACCGCCGCAGTGTCGCAGCTGTCGACCCGCATGCCGCCGGTCGGCGGTTACGGCGGCCATGTCCGGCATGTGCCAGCGCCCGACGGGTATCGGCCACTGGGCGGCGAACCGGGCGAGGCATTCACCAATGCCTGGGCCCAGGCGATCGAGGAAGCGATCGCCTCCCTGCAGGCGTCGCCCCATGGCTTTTCGGCTCTGATCATCGACCCCTTCTTCGCCAATGAAGGTTTCCCCGAACTGCCCGACGGCTTTCTCAAGAAAGCAGCTGATCTGGTCCGCAAAGCCGGCGGCCTTTTGATCTGCGATGAAGTACAACCGGGCTTTGGTCGCACCGGCACGCATATGTGGGGGCATCAGCGCGCCGGGATCGTTCCCGACGTCGTCACCCTCGGCAAGCCGATGGGAAATGGCCATCCAATTGGCGGCGTCGTGGCGAGCTCGGACACATTGAACGCCTTCCGCAAGGCTTTCCGCTATTTCAATACCTTCGGCGGCAATCCAGTGTCCTGCGCAGCCGCCTCGGCAGTGCTGGATGTGTTGACGGACGAACTGCTGATGGAAAACGCCCGCGTCGTGGGCGAATATGCGCGCGACGGCCTGTCGCGGCTGGCGGAAAAGCATGATCTGATTGGCAATGTCCGCGGCAGCGGGCTGTTTTTCGGAGCCGAACTGGTGCTCGATCAGAAAACCAGGGAGCCGGCAACCAATCTCGCCACGACCGTGATCAACGAGATGCGGCAGCGCGGCGTCTTGATGGGCAAACTTGGAATTCACCAGAACGCCACCAAGATCCGTCCGCCGATGCCTTTCAGCCAAGACAATGCGGATCTCATGCTGCAAACACTCGACGACGTGTTGGCGGGGCTCTGACCGTGAGTGCAATCATTGACGATTTGCAAGCCCGCGCCATCAGGGCCATGGCGGCCTGGGATCTGCAGGACCAAACCCCGCAGTTGCTGAAATATCGCGAGAACGCCGTTTTCAAAGTCCGCCTCGCCCATGGTCAAAAGGCCGCGCTCCGGCTGCATCGGCCGGGATACCACTCCGAATGGGCGCTTCTGTCCGAATTGCACTGGATGGACGACCTGCGGCGAAATGGACTTCGGGCGCCAGAACCGATCGCAGCGTCTGATGGACGGCTGTTGATTTCGCTTGATGGAGACGAGCCGCAATTTGCGGACCTGATCGATTGGGTCGACGGCGTCCCCCTGGGCGAATCCGGCGCGCCGCTTGCCCAGGGCGCCGACGAACTGGAAGCTCTGTTTCACGACATCGGAGCATCCATGGCCAGGATGCATGAAATCGCCGACCGCTGGCGGCGTCCCGCGCATTTTTCACGCCCTCAATGGGACGCGAATGGACTTCTTGGCGAACAACCTGTCTGGGGCCGTTTCTGGGATGTGGCGGGGCTTGCCGAGATCGACCGGCGGTATCTTGTGGCGCTACGCGGCCAATTGAGAGATCGCCTTGCCGAAGTGGCCGAAACGCTCGATTTCGGGCTTGTTCACGCCGATCTGGTGCGCGAGAACGTCTTTATCGGCGCGTCGGGCATCGCCTTTATCGACTTTGATGATTGCGGTTTCGGTTGGCGGCTGTTTGACATCGCCACAACACTTTTGCGCAACCGTCACGAACCGCTTTATCAACTGATCGAAGCCGCGTTGATCCACGGCTATCGTAGCCAAAAACATTTGAGCGACGCCGATCTCGCCCAGTTGCCGCTTTTCTTGCTGTTGCGCAGTCTCACCTATATCGGTTGGGTCGGCGCCCGGCCGGAATTGCCGGACTCCGCTGAACGATTGGCGCGATATGTCGCAGAAGCGCGAGCGCTATCCGATGCTGTCTGAGCGGGTTCACGCGTCTTCGTTAAAGGTCGATATCTCGTCGAGGAGGTCAAGCAGAAGGTCGATCTTTTCTGGCCCGAAATGCGTCTCGAGGCGCTCGTATATCATGCGGCTCTCTGGCGCGACCTCATTGATGATGGCCAAGCCAGCCGGCGTAATCTTCAGGAGAACCCGGCGTCCGTCATTCGCGTCCTTCAGCTTGGCGATGATGCCGCGCTCTTCGAGCGATCGGATGATCCGTGTCAGGCTGGGAGCCAAAATGAAGGCTTTATCGGCCATTTCGGAGGCGTCGACAGTATCCTGTTCGGCAAGAATGCGGATGACGCGCCATTGCTGCTCGGTCATGTCATGAGCGCTCAGCATCGGCCGGAAGTGGCTCATCACGGCTTCGCGCGCGCGCAGCAATGCGATCGGCAGGGATCGTCGGGTGTTGCGCGGCAAGAAGGCGTCCTGGGCGATCTTGGTGGTCGGTCTTTCTGTCATGCCGGGTTCTAACTTCATTTCCCGCCTTTTTGCAATCGTAACGCTGGAGATCGACGCGCAAGCTGCTTGACAAGCTCGATCATTTTGTTAACATGTTAATTACAAGAGCGGATCGGGAGGATCCATGCCCCACTTTACAATGGAATATTCCGCCAATTTGGGCGACGCAGTGGATTTTTCCGCTTTGTGTCGCGTTGTTCACCAGACGATCCTGGACACCGGCCTGTTCGAACTGGGTGCTGTGCGTGTTCGCGCCATCCGCTGCGATGCCTATGCGGTCGCCGACCTGCTCGAGGCCAACGGTTTCATCGATATGTCGTTCCGCGTCGGCATGGGCCGTAGCCAGGACGATCGCAAGGAGACCGGAGAGGCGATTTTCGCCGCCGTCACGAAATTTCTCGCGCCGCAATTCGCAACCCCGCATTTCGCGCTGACGCTCGAAATCCGCGAAATCGACACTGCGTTCAGCTGGAAAAAGAACGCCATCCATCCCCGCCTGCGGGCGCAGGGCGGCTAATCACCCGATCCGAACACATAGTTTGCCCGGGCCGTGCCGCGGGCGCCTGACTGACCGATGGAGACGACATGTCGCAGCTTGATGACAATATTGCAAAGGCCCGGACCTATCTGGAGAAGTTCGGAGACACAGTGCTCAACCGCATCGGCGGAGAAGACGTTGCTGCGGCGGACGGCGCGACGTTCGAAACCATTTCCCCTGTTGATCTGAAGCCGATCTCCAAGATTGCGCGCGGCGGCGCGGCCGACATTGACCGCGCGGCGAAAGCCGCCAAGGCCGCCTTCCCCGGCTGGGCGCAGATGGACGGAACCGCGCGCAAGAAACTGCTGCACAAGATTGCCGACGCCATTGTCGCGCGCGCCGAGGAGATCGCCTTCGTCGAATGCATGGACACCGGGCAGTCGCTAAAATTCATGGCCAAGGCGGCGCTGCGCGGCGCGGAAAACTTCCGGTTCTTCGCGGACCGCGCGCCGGAAGCCCGCGATGGCAAGACGCTCCGCGCCTCAGGCCAGGTGAACATGACCACCCGCTCGCCCATCGGTCCGGTCGGCGTGATCACGCCGTGGAACACCCCGTTCATGCTGTCGACCTGGAAGATCGCGCCGGCGCTGGCCGCCGGCTGCACCATCGTCCACAAGCCGGCTGAATTTTCGCCGCTCACGGCCCGGTTGCTGGTCGAAATCGCCGAGGAGGCTGGCCTGCCGAAAGGCGTCTGGAATCTCGTCAACGGCTTCGGCGAGGATGCCGGCCGGGCGCTGACCGAGCATCGCGACATCAAGGCGATCGGCTTTGTCGGCGAAAGCCGCACCGGTTCCATGATCATGAAGCAGGGCGCAGACACGCTCAAGCGCGTCCACTTCGAACTGGGCGGCAAGAACCCCGTGGTGGTTTTCGCCGATGCCGATCTCGAACGCGCCGCCGACGCAGCCGTCTTCATGATCTATTCGCTGAACGGCGAGCGCTGCACCTCCTCCTCTCGCCTGCTGGTGGAGGAAAGCATCTATGAGACGTTCACCGGCATGGTGGCCGAAAAGGCCAAGCGCATCAAGGTCGGCCATCCGCTCGATCCCGCCACCGTCATCGGCCCGCTGATCCATCCGGTACACGAAAAGAAGGTGCTCGACTATATCGAGATCGGCAAGCAGGGCGGCGCGACGGTCGCTGCGGGTGGAGCGAAATTCGACGGCCCTGGCGGCGGCTGCTATGTCTCCCCCACCTTGTTCACCAACGCCAACAACCAGATGCGGATCGCCCAGGAGGAAATCTTCGGGCCGGTTCTCACCGCGATCCCCTTCAAGAGCGAAAGCGAGGCGCTCGCGCTCGCCAATGATGTCGAATATGGCCTCACCGGCTATGTCTGGACCAATGACGTCACCCGCGCCTTCCGCTTCACCGACGCCCTTGAAGCCGGCATGATCTGGGTGAATTCCGAAAATGTACGCCATCTCCCGACGCCGTTCGGCGGCGTCAAGAATTCGGGCATCGGCCGCGACGGCGGCGACTGGTCGTTCGATTTCTACATGGAAACCAAGAACATCGCTTTCGCCAACACCGCCCACGCCATCCAGAAGCTTGGCGGCTGATTTTCACTCGAGGAGGAACCCATGGCTCTGCCGATCCCCAATCTCTACCCCCCCTTCAACATCGTCCGTTTGAGCCATGTCGAGTTCGGCGTCACCGATCTCGCCCGTTCACGCGCCTTCTACGTCGACACGCTCGGCCTGCAGGTGACGGATGAGACATCCGATGCGATTTATCTGCGCGCCCTGGAGGAACGCGGCCACCATTGCATCGTGCTGCGCAAATCCGACAAGGCCGAAGCCCGCGAACTGGGCTTCAAGGTCTATGACGAAGGCGAACTCGACAAGGCTGCGCAATTCTTCGAAGGCAAGGGCCTCGGCGTCGAATGGGTGGAGCGGCCCTATCAGGCGCGCACGTTCCGCACCCGCGATCCGCATGGCACGCCACTCGAATTCTATTCCAAGATGGACCGTCTGCCGCCGATCCATCAGAAATACGCGCTTTACAAAGGCGTAAAGCCGCTGCGCATCGACCATTTCAACTGCTTCTCGCCGAATGTGGACGAGAGCGTGGCCTTCTACAACGAAATCGGCTTCCGGGTGACGGAATACACCGCAGATGAGGAGACCGGCCGTCTCTGGGCCGCCTGGACGCATCGCAAGGGTGGCGTCCATGACATCGCCTTCACCAATGGCCGTGGCCCCCGCCTTCACCACACCGCCTTCTGGGTGCCGACGCCGCTCAACATCATCGACCTGCTCGATCTGATGTCGACGACGGGCTGGCTGCCGAATATCGAGCGTGGACCGGGCCGCCATGGCATTTCCAATGCCTTCTTCCTCTATATCCGCGATCCAGACGGCCATCGCATCGAGATCTATTGCTCCGACTATCAGACGGTCGATCCCGACCTTGAGCCGATCAAGTGGGACCTCAAAGATCCGCAGCGTCAAACGCTGTGGGGCGCCCCTGCTCCCAAGTCGTGGTTTGAGGAAGGCAGCCTGTTCGCCGGCCAGGAGCCAGTCGAATCCGTGCTCAAAGCGCAACCGATCATCGCACCGTGACCGTGCGCTTGAACCATTGACGTGATCTCCCCCCGCTGCCTGTGGGGAGAGATCTGTCAGCTTGGCGCGCTGACACCTGACACGCCTATCAAAAGCATAAGCAAGGAACCGAGATGACCGCGAGATTCGTCAGCTTTTCCACCGCAGATCGCCAGGGATATGGCCTCCTTGGGGATGGCGGCCTTGTTGTTCTATCGTCCCGATACCCGCAATGGCCGACCTTGCGCGAAGTCATCGAAGCCGGTGCGCTGGGACAATTGGCTGCAGAAGGCGCAGCACTGACGCCGGATCTTGCGCCGGGCGAATTCCGTTTCGAAATCCCCATTCCCCAGCCGGAAAAGCTCATCTGCGTCGGCGTCAACTTCCCCGATCGCAACGAGGAATACAAGGACGGCCAGACGGCCCCCGCCAATCCCTCGCTGTTCATCCGCTTTCCCCGCTCCTTCACCGGCCATGACCAACCGCTGATCCGGCCGCCGGAAAGTCCGCAGCTTGATTACGAAGGCGAGATCGTCATCGTGATCGGCAAGGGCGGTCGGCGTATCGCCGAGGCGGAAGCGCTTGATCATATCGCCGCGCTGTCGCTCTGCAATGAAGGCACGATCCGCGACTGGGTGCGCCACGCTAAATTCAACGTGACCCAAGGCAAGAATTTCGATCGCACCGGCTCGATCGGACCCTGGCTGGTTCCTTATACAGACGAAAGCCAACTGGCCGATATTGAACTCACCACCCGCGTCAATGGCGAAGTGCGCCAAAGTGACCGCACGAGCAGGATGATTTTCTCCTTCCGCAAAATCATCAACTACATCTCGACCTTTACGACGCTGGTTCCGGGCGATGTGATCGTGACCGGTACGCCGACGGGCGCTGGCGCCCGCTTCGATCCGCCGATCTGGCTGAAGCCGGGCGACGTCGTGGAAGTCGAAGCCGACGGCATCGGCCTTCTGCGCAACACCATCGCCGACGAGGTATGAACCATGCTGACCCAAGATGATATTTTGGCGGCCGCACAGGCGCTCGACAAGGCGGAAAAAACGCGCCGGCAGACGGGTCTCCTGTCGCTTGCGCATCCCGACATGACCATGGATGACGCCTATGCGGTGCAGGGCGCATGGGTCCGCCACAAACTCGCCGCCGGCCGGCGCGTGATCGGCTGGAAAATCGGGCTGACATCAAAGGCCATGCAATATGCGCTGAATATCGACATCCCGGATTCAGGCGTGCTTCTTGACGATATGGCGTTCGAAGACGGCGCCGTGATCCCCGAGGACCGATTCATCCAGCCGCGGATCGAGGCCGAAATCGCCTTCGTCATGAAAACCGCCCTGAAGGGACCGGGAGTCACCCTGTTCGACGTGCTCAACGCCACGGATTATGTGACCCCTGCACTGGAAATCCTCGATACGCGCATCGTGAGGATAGACCCGGAAACGAAGAAGACGCGCAGCATCGTCGACACGATCTCCGACAACGCCGCCAATGCCGGCATCGTGATCGGCGGTCGGCAAATGCGAGTCGACGCCGTCGATCTACGCTGGATGGGCGCGATCGTGTCCCGCAATGCCGAGGTCGAAGAAACAGGGCTGGGCGCCGGCGTCCTCAATCATCCGGCGCGTGGCGTCGCCTGGCTCGCCAACCGCCTTGCGCAATATGGCGACGGCATCGAAGCCGGCCAGATCGTGCTGGCCGGATCCTTCATCCGCCCCGTCGAGGCGCGTCATGGCGATACGATTTGTGGCGATTTCGGACCCTACGGAACCATTTCCTGCCATTTCAAATAGGACCAGCCATGCCGGCGCCGAAAAACACCTTCAAGGCCGCTCTGATGGAGCGGCGCACCCAAATCGGCTTATGGGCGGCGCTGACCAGCCCGATCAACGCCGAAATCTGCGCGGGCGCCGGTTACGACTGGATCCTGCTTGACGCCGAGCATGCGCCGAACGACATACCGATGCTCTTTACACAGTTGCAGGCCCTGGCGCCCTACCCGACCCATCCGATCGTCCGGCCGCCAATCGGCGAAACCTGGCTGATCAAACAAATTCTGGACATCGGCGCCCAAACCATCCTGGTGCCGATGGTTGAGACCAGGGAACAGGCCGAAGCCATGGTTCGCGCCGTGCGCTATCCCCCGCATGGCGTCCGCGGCGTCGGCGCCTCGCTAGCGAGGGCCTCGGCCTTCAACCGGATTCCCGATTACCTGCAGACCGCCAATGACGAAATCTGCCTGCTGCTGCAGGTGGAAAGCAAAGCCGGGCTCGCCAATCTCGATGCGATCGCCGCCACCGACGGCGTTGACGGCGTGTTCATCGGCCCCGCCGATCTCGCCGCCGACATGGGTTTCCTCGGCAAACCGGGCGCCGAAGAGGTGCAAAAAGCGGTGACCTACGCGCTGGCGCGGATCCAATCCTTTGGCAAAGCGGCCGGAATTCTCACCGCCGATCAGGCTCTCGCCCGACGCTATATCGAACTGGGGGCTACCTTTGTCGGCATCGGCAGCGATGTGGGACTGCTGACGCAAGCGACGAGTCGGCTGCTGACCGACTTTCTCCAGATCGGCGGCGGCTCAGCGCAGGAGCCCTCAAAGGGACAGGTATACTAACATTTTGAAAATCTTTTTCGAGATGCAGGGAATTAAAAAATCAATTAGTTATTCGTATCCGTAAAATAGATCATCAATTTTATAATTGACTTATATATTCATCTTGGCGCAAGCGCGTTTCGCGCCAAGATGAAGGCCGTTATCAGTTTTCTTTTAATGCCTGAACAACCATATGGCTGTCGACATACTGCACCATACTGGCGATCTTTCCGTCGCGCACTTCGTAGAGATGGGCGAAGCTCGCGGTCATCGACTTGCCAGTCGCCTTATAGGTTCCAGAGTACACCCCGAACGCGGCGACCCGATCCCCGTCTTCCATGAACGTATGGACCTTGGCGTTGTAGCCGATCCACTCCTCACCAAGCCGGTGGAAGACACCGGCGATGATGGCATCAGGACCGACATAGACGCCGGCATAGGGAAAGCCTTCTGCTTCCGTCCATGTCGCATCGGGCGCCAAAGCCGCAAGCAAGTTGCGGCCATTGTCTTCTGACGAGCCGTCATAGGTGGCTCTGATGAGGTCAAGACCAACGCCCATGCGAGATTAGCCCCACTTCATTTCGCCGGTGGCGACCTTGGAGCCGATGTCAAGGGCAACACCCATGCCGAGGCCAGGAAAACGGGCTTCCATGGCCGCCTTCAGCACAGCCGAGTCCTTTGTTTTGGCAAGTTCTTCCTCGAACGCCTTGAGATAGGCAATAGTGTGCTCTACGCCCGATAGGTCCATCTTGGCTTCGGGAGCCATGTGCCCGGCAACAACGATGGATGGCTTGAGAGCAGCAATCTTTTCAAGATTGGCAACCCAGGCGGCCCGTAATTCGGCGCTGTTGGTATCGGCGGTCCAGACATGCACGCCGTTGAAGATCATCACACCGCCGAACACCGCGTTGAGGGACGGAACGAAGAGATAGCGGCGGTTGGCCAGGCCTTCCGCAGCGACAATCTCGATGGTTTCCCCGTCTACAATCAGTGTCTTTTCGTCAAAGGCTTCCGGCATGACGACATCGGCCAATGCCTGCGGCCCATTATCTTTGAGCTGGGGTCCCCAGACCGCAAGCTTCTTTTCGACGCTTCCCTTGATGGCATCGACCGTAGCAGAAGCTGCAATGACCTTGGCGTCCGGAAAGGCGGACTTGATCGGCCCAAGGCTGAAGTAATAATCAGGGTCGGACTGGCTAATGTAGATCGTCTTCAGCGTCTTACCCGTGGCTTTGATCGCTTCGGCGAGGGCTAGGCCGTCGGCAAGCGTAAATCCGCCGTCGATTAGGACAGCTTCAGTCTGCCCGTAGACGAGAACCGGGGCGCGGAAGAAGCCGTTCTGGCCAGCCGGGAATGATTTCCAGGTGAGGCTTGCAGCCGCATGGCCGAAGCCAGCCGGCGCGAATACGGCGGCGGCCCCAGCGGCTATGGTGGTTTTCATGATGTTTCTCCTGGTAAACATGGCACTCTCCTGTGATGGTTGTGTAGGAAAAATGAGAACTGCGGATTTTGCGCCCCTGGACTTCTCATCGAACTCACCTGAGACGACCGACCCGGTCGCTGAACGCAAAATTTTGCCGCCGCGCGTCTCAATCTCGACAGTGAACGGGTCTTCAACTCGGATGCAAAACGCTTGTATTGGCCCGAAAACACGTCTTTTCAGGGCTGGACAGCCGCTGCGCCAGCCGTGGCGATGGCGCCGTCGTCAGCCGGCATGCCACCGCTGACGCCGATCGCACCGATAACCTTGTTGTCGACAATGATCGGCATCCCGCCTTCAACGGGAAAAGCGCCCGGCACTCCAAGCAGATTGCTCTGGTTGCGACTTAGGATCATCTCCCCGATCACCTTTGTCGGCGTCTTGATGCCATTGGCGGCCTTCGCCTTGCCGATCGCCGCGTCGATCGTGCCGATGCCTGCCTGATTGGAGCGTTCGAGATAAATGAGATTGCTGCCGGAATCGACGATGGCGATCGTCATATCCATATTGAGTTTGCGCATCCGGGCGACGGCTGCGCCCGCAGCCTTTTTGGCTTGCTCGATAGTGATAGGAGCGCCATAGGGTGGCATGGCTTGGGCAAAACTTGTGACTGACGTCAACGCCCATAGGATCGCCGAGGAAAACAAAAAGAGCGCGATATGCCTGGTCTTCATGTCGGACAACTTTCTGAAAATGAACGGCCTATACGCCAATGCCAGCAGACGCGCTTGCGCCCAGTAGGCTGGAGATCGGATCCGCATTTCCCAGCAACGCGCTTGCCGCGAGGTAGCGGCGGCTACGCCCGTCATCCACAATCAGCGCAGGCACACCATCGACCCGAAATTCGTCTTTTAGCGCGCGTGCATCGGCAATTCGTCGCCTATTTGTCGAAACCAATTCTACGTCGGGCGACACAAGGCGTGCAGCCGCAGCGCCGAAACCGGCCTGATCCAGGATATCGATGAGCGACTGGCTCTCGGTAACGTCGCGGCCCAAGACATAGCGGGCCTCCTGAATGAGACGAAGACACTCAAGTTCTGCGGCAGGCGCCGTCAAGGCGACGGCCGTCATCGCAAGCGTGGCTGGACCGGAGTCCAGCATGCTCCCCTCCATGCCGAGAACCTTGTCGCGATAGGCCTCGGCAAAGCGCCGACCAGTGAGACTGGCGATCCGCACGTCGTTTGACCAGGCAAAGGCGGCAAATTGCGCATTCATTGCTCTGGCGCCAGGACCGGCAAACAACCCTGTTGGCGCCAGCGCGACCTGTAAATTCGGTCGCAAAGACAGCCGACGCATGATGTCGGAAGCGCCGTAGCACCAACCGCAAAGGGGATCGAAAAGATAGGTGATGTGAACCTTGTCGTTCATGTCTTTCTCCTTGGAAAGCAAAGATGACATGGATGAATTGAAACAAAAAGATCGGCAAAGCGGACAGAATGTATGCTATAACCTTACAATCAAACGGGAGTCCGTCATGCAGGGAGCAACGAACCTCAATCGTCTCGCCTATTTTGCCGCTGTGGTTGACACAGGATCATTTACCAAGGCGGCTGACTATCTCGGCATAACAAAGGCTGTCGTCAGCCAACAGGTTGCGAGACTGGAACAGGATGTCGGCGCAACGCTGTTGATGCGCACCACACGTCGAATACAGCCGACGGAAGCAGGAAAGCTGTTCCATGCCCGTTGCGTTTCGATTCTGCGTGAAGCCGAACACGCATTCGATGAATTGGCTGAAGCCAGGACTGCTCCGAAGGGAATTCTGAAGATCACAGCGCCCTATGACTATGGCGCTTCGATCGTCGTTCCCATCGTTACCGCCTTCACGGCGCGATACCCGGAGTGCAAGGTGGAACTCAACCTCAGCGACAAGTCGATTGATCTCATCGCGGACCAGATGGATCTTGCCATTCGCGTCGGATGGCTGGCGGATTCGAGTCTGCAGGCGCGACGGATTGGTTCGTTCAGGCAGCTCCTGGTCGGTCCGCGTCAATTGACCAGACAATTAGCCCAGCTACGAGATCCTACCGACCTCCAGGCTTTACCCTTCGTCGCCAACAATGCGCTGCGAGAGCCTCTGGAGTGGACATTCAACCATGACCATGAGGGCGCGCGCTCGGTACATTTCAAGGCAGACATCGCGATCAACACCACGCCGGCGGTAATGGAGGCTGTCATGAGAGGCGGCGGACTGTCCGTCCTGCCTGACTTCCTGGTGACCGACGACATGTCGAACGGACGCTTGGTGCCCGTTCTTCCTGAGTGGCGGTTGCCATCGGGCGGCATTTATTTGGTCTATCCAGCTGCCAGGTTTCGACCGGCAAAGGTGACAGCGTTCGTCGAAATGCTGACCACGTCTCTGAAGCCGTGACCGAATCGAGTGTTTGTTGGGCTTTCCCATACTGTCCCCAAGCCGCGCTTTCATCCATGAAAAACACTTACTCTGTACGCCCGCATATCGTCGCGAAACTGGGACTCAGGACACTCTTCACACTTTGTCGTAGGTAAACGACGTTAGAAGCGTGGTTACAAAGTTGCTGGCTTTTTCCTTGACCAGGACTTGCGTCCATTCATCGGCGCCACGCAGCACCAAGCCTGAATAGATGCTTTCGACGGCTGTTTCCTCGATCCGCTTGACCCGCGACCTGAAGGCCGGTTCGTCACCGGTCATGTACATATCGCGCACAACCACTCTGAGGATCTCCTGAATGGCGATCTGCCAGGCTGTGTTGATCGCCTGAAGTTCTGCTGCTTCTCGCGTCATGAAGTCTCCCGTCTGCAGTCCTGCTCGGCTGCGAGTGAGGCATAAAAAAAGGCCAGGCAAATTGCCTGACCTTCATTGGTCTCGCGCTCTCGCACTGCCAGTACATCCGTGGTCAGAGGAAAGCTGATTCCGGATCAGGCTGCTTGAAGATTGCAGGCCGACATCTTGCCCGACTTATTGTCGCGCTCCATGTCGTAGCCGATCTTCTGGCCTTCAACGATTTCGCGCATGCCAGCGCGTTCAACGGCAGAGATGTGGACGAATGCGTCCGGGCCGCCGTTGTCAGGCTGAATGAAGCCGAAGCCCTTGGTGGAATTGAACCATTTTACTGTGCCAGTGGTCATGATAAACCCTTTCGTAGCAATAGATGAGACCACCGCGCGAATGCGCAGTGGATAGTGTAGCGATGCTTTAAAGGGAAGGTTCGTTCAGGGCGCGGTGCCAAACGCGCTATAACCAAAGCTCAACAGCAAAATATCGATTGCCCTTTATATTGGTCATCAAAAGGTTTGTCAACCTTTGGTTCAGGGCAATCGGGTGAAGACCTAGGCAATAAAGATTTGACTTGCTGAATCAGTCGCGGTTGTCTGCATGGAGGAACAATGCCCATACCGTCTTTGCCAAGGATCAGGCGAGATTGCGCATGTCCAGCAATCATCGTTCCAGAAAACATTCCCGTCCTGCCGCAGCGGTCATGGAAGATCTTGTGGATCGGCAGACGCCACTGAGCGCAATGGTTCCGATCAAAGATGGCAGGTATTTGCCAGGTCCTGCGCCACGCGCGTTCCGCACGCCGGGCCGGAATGCAGCCAGCCATGCATCAACATCTTCTGATAAGCGGCCGTTGACTAACCAGGTCCTGCGACCGATCCGTTTTCCAGATCCGTCCTAATGACCTCGGCGGTCCGCTCGAAATGACGCTGCAGCAAGGCAACGGCCTTCTCGCAGTCATGGGCGAGAACCGCGGCCAAGATATCGGCATGCTCCTGGCTGACCTTGCGAACGCGAAATGCCTTGCGGCTGGAGAGCGCGCGGTAACGGTTCAACTGGTCCGCCAGCTGTTCGCAGAAAGCGATGAGCGGACGCGATGCACAGCCGCCGATGAGCTGGACGTGAAATGCATGGTGCAGACGTTCCCATTCCGGATTGCTTTCGAAGCGTTCCGGATCGAGCGATCGCGGCGCGCGGTCGAGCCGGTGATGAGCGACGAGCAAAGCTTCTTCCCAGGCCGGGCCCGCATTGGTCATGGATTCGCGCAGCGCCAGACCCTCGACCCAACACCGGGTCTTCGTTAGCTCGCCCAGTTCCTCCAGGCTGATGGGTTTGACGAAGAAACCACGCTGTTCCTTGCCGATGACAAGATCTTCCGTCGAGAGGCGGTTCAATGCTTCGCGAAGCGGCGTTTGTCCCGCATCGTAGTGCTCCATGAGAAAGCGCAGCTGAAGTTTGCGACCAGGTTCGAGCGTAGCCGAAAGGATGTCCGCCTTGAGGCGTTCATAGACGCTTGTCGCACGCGTTGCCGGGCTGTCCGTGCCCCTGTTTGCCGCATCCATGTTTGTGTCGTTCCCCACTTACCTCAAGCTTTTATATACACGACTCGCCGAAGTCACAAAATTTATAAATTATGCCTTTACGGGGAGTATTTTGCACATTATCAAGAAGGCCATGGAGGAGACGAAAATGAGCCAAGGCGCAGGCATGGCAAGACGGTGGAGGAGCGCGTGCGGCTGCGTCGGCATCGACGTGCATTGCCATGTGGCGCCCTCGCAATTTCCGTCTCCCCCCGGTGGTGGGGTTGTTGCCGGTTGGCCTTCAATGACGCCAGCCGAGGCTTGTCATGCTACGGTCGTGATCGATCAGAAACCTTACCGTACAATCAGCGATGCCTGCTGGGTTGCAGAGCGGCGGATCGAGGAGATGGATCGCGCCGGCATTGCCGTGCAGGCGCTGTCTCCGATGCCGGAGCTTTTCGGCTATTGGATCGTGGTAGGCGCAGCCCGAGATCTGGTGCGCCATGTCAATGATGTGATTGCCGATATGGTCCGGCACGGAGGCGGGCGTTTCGTCGGTTTCGGTGGTCTACCCATGCAGGACCTCGATCTTGCCATTGCCGAGCTCCACCGCGTCGTCGTTGAGTTGGGCTTCCGTGGCGTCGAGATCGGTAGCAACATCAATGGCGTGCCGATCGGAGATCCCCGATTTCATCCGTTTTTTGCCGAGGTTGAGCGGCTCGGTGTCGCTGTCTTCGTGCATGCGGTGCGCCCGGCCGGCATGGATCGGCTCGTCGGCCCGGCGCCGCTGCAGCAGGTGCTGGCCTATCCGAGCGATGTCGGGTTTGCCGTCGCCTCGGTCATCACCGGTGGACTGCTTGCCAAATTTCCGGAACTGCGCATCGCCTTCAGCCATGGCGGCGGAACCTTCGCATCGCTTCTGCCCAGGCTTGAGCAGGGCCGTCAGGTGTTCGCGGCCATCGGTGACAGCATGCCGGCTCGGCCGTCAGAGGTGGCGCGGAAGCTCTATGTCGATGGGCTTGTGTTTGATCGGGACATGCTACGCCGGGTCGTTTCGGTGTTTGGCGAGGACCGGGTGATGATCGGCACCGACTATCCGTTCAACTTTCGCGAAAGCGATCCGATCAGCCGTATCGCGGAGGCGTATGACGACGAGGACCTGCGTGAGGCTCTGGTCTTCCGCAATGCACTGAACTTTCTGGGACTGGATGAGGAGACGTGTTCGACATGACCGACTTTCCCGTAACCGCGCTGCGCAGTGTCGAGATCGGCACGCCTGACCTTTCCGCTTCGATCGACTTCTATACCCGTGTCTGGGGGCTGGAGGTGGTCGCCGAGGTGGGGGACAAGGTGTTTCTGGCTGCGACGGGTGACGATTTTCACGTTCTCGAACTGAAGCAGAGCGAACGGTCGGAACTGCGCAAGATCAGCTTCCGTGTTCGCTCCGTCGAGGATCTCGCCGACCTGTTCGACAAGGCCGTGCAGGCGGGCTGCGCCGTGTTTCGCGCGCCTGGACCTGCGGATGCGCCGTCGGGCGGTGAGCGTTTTGTCATTCGTGAGCCACAGGGTTCGGTGCTGGAATTCGTCCATGGCGACCGCCGCAAGGACGCGCGTGTTGTGCCGAACCGGGTGCAGCGACTGGCGCATGTCAACATCAACAGCGCCGATATCGAAGCCCTGTCCGACTTCTATCGAACCGTGCTCGGCTTCCGTCTGACCGATCGTTCGAAGATGATGGCCTTCCTCAGTTGCAACAACGATCACCATGCCGTTGTGCTGGCCGACGCCGCGTCCCATGGCCTGAACCACATCGCCTTTCTGATGCCGGACCTTGAGTCGGTGATGCGAGGCTCAGGTCTCGTCATCGACAAGGGTTATCCGATCGGCTGGGGTGTCGGTCGCCATGGCCCTGGCGACAATGTGTTCGCCTATTTCATCGACCCGATGGGTGTCGTGATCGAATACACGGCGGAAGTTCTGCAAGTGGACGCGAGCTACCGCGTGAAGGGACCGGACGAATGGGTCTGGCCGCCTGGCCGGACAGATCATTGGGGGATAGCGCCACCCAAGAGCGATGCCTGCAAGAAGGCACAGATTTCCATCGGGTTTTCCGGCGCCTGACGCCCCCGTCTTCCGTTTTGCAGAGGCTTGATTGTGACCAACGAGACTTCAATCACAGACCGTTATGATGTGCTGGTCGTCGGTTTCGGCCCCGCGGGCGCTGTTGCCGCCGGCATGCTGGGCGCGCGCGGCCATTCCACCCTGGTCGTCGACCGGCTGACCGATATCTATGACAAGCCGCGCGCCATCGCGATCGACCATGAAATCCTGCGCCACTTCGACAATATGGGCGTGGCTGAGCAAGTGATGCCCTATATCGCGCCCTTCACCGCCTCGCAGCACTTTGGCGCCAGGGGTCAGCTCATCCGTCGCATCGACATGGTGCCGGAACCCTATCCGCTCGGCTACACGCCAAGCATGGTCTTCACCCAGCCGCCGGTCGAGGCTGTTTTGCGCAGCCACGCCGAGAGCTTCGATTGCGTCACGGTTTCACTCGGCGCTGAAATGGTTGACCTCGACATCCGAAAGGACGAGGTCATCGCGACGCTGAAGGATGCCTCGGGCGAGACCCGGAAGGTCGCCGCCCGCCATCTGATTGGCTGTGACGGGGCATCGAGCCGCGTACGCGACCTTGCCGGCATCAAGCTTGAGGACCTGATCTTTGACGAACCATGGCTCGTCATCGACGTGCTCGTCAATGATCAGGGCCTTGCTAAACTTCCCAAGACTTCCGCGCAGTTCTGCGATCCGGCGCGCCCGGCGAGTTTCGTCATGGGGCCGAAAAACCACCGTCGCTGGGAAATCATGCTTTTGCCGGGTGAAGATCCGCGAGAGATGGCCATGCCGGAGAATGTCTGGAAGCTTTTGTCTCGGTGGCTGACGCCTGAAGACGGAGAGTTGTGGCGGGCTGCTGCCTATCGCTTCCATGCGCTGGTGGCGGACGACTGGCAGAAGGGTCGGGTCGTGATAGCCGGCGACGCCGCCCATCAGCAACCGCCGTTTATCGGTCAGGGCATGTGTCAGGGCCTGCGCGACGTCTCCAACCTGATCTGGCGGCTCGATCGCATTCTCAAAGGACAGTCGCACGAAAGCCTGCTGTCGACCTATACGCAAGAGCGCAAGCGGCATGTGAAGACGCTGACGGGCAGGATCAAGGCGATCGGCCAGGCAATCTGCGAACGCGATGTCGATGCGGCCGATGACCGCGATGCCCGAATTCTGGCCGAAGGCGGCGGACAGCCGCTGGTGATCACCCGCCAGGAGATCGTGCCTCCGATCGAAGAGGGGCTGATTGCTGCGGAGGGTACGCCAGCGCGCGGCCTGCTTTTCCCGCAGCCGGCGATCCTCAAAAACGGCGAGAGCCGGCTTCTTGATCATTTTACCGGCGCCAGCTGGCGGCTTGTGCTGGACGGTCGCTATCTCACGCAGACGGAAGGCAAGGCGCTGGCCGCTGCGATGGAGGGGCTGACTGTTCTTGCTGTCGCTCCGCAGGGCGCGGATGCTGCGGATGCAGCAGCGCTGCGGGAAAAGGATAGTGTGCTTGCCAATTGGTTTGATCGGCAGGGCGCCGTAGCAGCCCTCGTGCGTCCGGATCACTACGTGTTCGCTGCCGCCGCCGACCTCAATGCTCTTCGACAACACATACAGGATCTTGTCGCGCGTCTTGCCTGAGACGCCAAAGGTCCGGCCATCCCATTTGAAGGAGTAAGCTCATGAGACTCTCTACCGTCAACATCGCCGGACGCACCACCTGGGGCGTGATCGAAGGCGAGACTTTTCACGATGCAGGCGCTGTCATGGCCGGCCACTATGCCGATCTCAAGGCGGCCGTGACCGCCGGATTGGCCGGCGTCGCAGATGCGACGGCCAAGGCTGCGGCCTTTCCGCTCTCCGAGATCGAATGGCTGCCCGTCATTCCGAACCCCGACAAGATCCTCTGTGTCGGCCTGAACTACGAGATGCACCGCAAGGAAACGGGCCGTTCAGAAGTCGAGCACCCGACGATCTTTGCCCGCTATTCCAACAGCCAGACCGGTCATATGAAGCCGATCATACGGCCGAAGGTTTCCACCGAGCTGGACTATGAAGGCGAACTCGCCGTCATCATCGGCAAGCCCGGCCGCTATATCTCGCGCGAAGATGCCCTCGGCCACATTGCCGGCTTCGCCTGCTACAACGACGGCAGTATACGCGACTTTCAGCGCCATACGCACCAGTTCATCCCGGGCAAGAATTTTCCGGATACGGGCGCTTTCGGCCCTTGGATGATGACGCCGGAGGAGCTGGGTCCGCTCGATGATCTTCGCATCCAGACGCGCCTCAATGGCGAAGTGGTGCAGGAGGCGACCTTTGGTCAGATGATTTTCGATATCGCGCGTCAGATCGAATACTGCTCGAGCTTCACACGGCTGGAAGCGGGCGACGTCATCGCATCCGGCACGCCGGGCGGTGTCGGCGCCAAGCGCAATCCGCCGCTCTGGATGAAACCGGGCGACATCGTAGAGGTCGAAATCGACAAGCTCGGCATCCTGCGCAACCCGATCGCACAGGAAGCGTGAGCGGCCGACACGATCCCTCTGGCAGCGGAAAGGCGAAGCATATGAAGACGATCAGCTATCCCGGCGCCGTCGGAGAACCGCTACAGGCGGATCTTCATGTTCCGGCAGGTGATGGTCCGTTTCCACTGATCCTGGCCGTATCCGGCGGCGGCTGGGTTCGGGGGCATCGCGGCGCGCTGAATGCCTGGGGCCGGTATCTCGCCGAGCGGGACTTTGCCTTTGCCAGCATCGACTATCGGCGTGCAACCGCCGGCGCGCCGGCTTATCCAGGCAATGCCGAGGATGTAGCGGCGGGCCTGCGCTATTTTTCGGACCATGGCCTCGGTCATCGTATTGATCCGCAGCGGATCGGAGTGCTCGGGGTCTCGGCTGGCGGCCATCTCGGCGCGCTGGTCAGCCTCTCCACCGCCTTCAATTGCCCGCAGCCCAAGGCATTTGCCGGTATCTACGGGGTCTATGACCTGATGGCGCACTGGCAGGCGGATCAGGCTGTCAACAGCGTGACGGCGCCGGACAAGACGGAAATCATGCTGGGCAAGAGGCTGTTCTCCGACCCGCTGCTTTACCACATGGCGTCCCCGTTGCGGCAGATCACCGAAACCCGATCGATGCCAGTCTTTCTTTGCTGGGGCCATGTCGACCGGGACGTGTCGCCGCAGCAGTCTTCGACTTTTGCCGATGCGCTGCGTCAGGCGGGATATCCCGTCACGGCCCTCGAATTTCCGGATGCTGGGCATCTGTGGTTTTCCGAGGATGGCCCCGATGTCGCCGGCAGCCATTCGGCACGGCTTGCGCCGTCCCTGCTGCGCTTCTTCGAACGCAGCATCAAGGCTTGAAAACTCCAGGAGGACAGAGATGACAAAAGCTAAAACTAAATCCTTGCCGAAGCAGGCGGTCGCCTATGTGCTCCGCCAGGGTGAGGGTGAAACCTTCAATGTCGCTGGCCAGGTCGTCCATGTTCTGGCTGGTCGCGAGGAAACGAATGGCGGCTATGGCGCTGTCGTCTGCGAAGCAACGCTCGACCGCCAGCCGATCCCGCTGCACTATCACGAGCGGGAATACGACACCTGGTTCTGCACCCGTGGCCGGTTGCGTATCTGGGCCAACGGTAAGTCGCGTATTCTGACGGAAGGCGATTTCGCCTTCGTGCCACCCAACGACGTGCATTCCTATCAGTCGGTCGCACCACGCACGCAGTTCTTCGGAATCGTCGCGCCGGGCGGATGGGAAGGTTTCTTTGGCAGCGCCGGCAGTGAGTGGGCCGAACCTGGCTTGCCCCCGGAAAACCATCCCTTCGACTTTTCTCGTATGGGCATGAGTATGCAGCGCTATGGCGTGATGCGTGTTCCCGAGCAGATCTATGCGGATGTCAGCTCGGGCGACACTACGGATCGTGCGCTTCCAGGCGGCCGCCAGTCCTATGTGCTGCAGGCGGGATATGGGCAACGTCACCGCCTTGCCGGACACCTGTCGACGCAGGTTCTACCGCGATCGCTCTGCGACGGCGTCACGGATATCCGCACGATTGAAGCCGGTCAGGGGGCATCGATGCCCGCTATCCGCCACGTGCACACCCATGTAAACCTCTACCTGCTCTCCGGCACGCTGTCCCTGTCGCTGAATGGCGAGGCTCATGTGCTTTCCGCCGGCGACTTCGCCAACATTCCGGCTGGAACGGCCTATGCCACGCAGGTGGAAAGTGGAGCCGCGCGCTGGCTGCTCTCTGCGGCCAACGGCGACGGCCTGGAGTTCTGGGATGAACTCGGCGCTTCGACAGAGGAATTCACCTTCGGGCCCGCTCGTGAGGAGAATCTGGCGCAGTTGCTCAAAGGGAGCGTCACGTCCGATATCGGCGTGGCTGGCTGACATTTGAGGTGGATCCGCCGCGCAAATCCTGTGCGGCGGGGCAGGATCGAGATTGAACTGAACAGGAGCTTCAGCAGGAGAGGAAGCAAGATCATTGAGATTGAGGACAGGCTGGAGCAGGCCGATGATAATGCCGCGCGCCGCAGAACCTGACAGGTGGGCTGACACTCGTGGCACTGTCCCGCTTGCGTTGCGGCTGTTCAAAGATCCCCAGACTGTTGCGCTTGGCGCCATGGGTGTCTTCCCTGATGCTGCGCGCGCTGGCCATCAGCCTCGCCATGCTCGTCATTGCTATCGTCCCGTATATCCGAAGGGAGCGCGACGAGGTCTTTGCGGAATAGATCCAGCCGGATCGAATGTCAGGAATCCAGAGCCCCCTGCAGCCGCATCTGTAACGGCCGCAGGGGGCTTCTTGGTATCCTTCCTCTGGAGGTGAGGGTCAGGTCGAGGAAAAGAGACCGGCCTTTTCTATGCCTGCCAAGGCGCAGATCTCGTCATTATCGCCCACATCGCCGGAGATGCCGACGGCGCCGAGCACATGGCCGTCGGCGTCACGGATGAGCACGCCGCCCGGCGAGGGAACCATTCGTCCGCCGCTGATCGAGGTCAGCGTGGTGATGAAGGTCGGATTTTTGGCCGCCCGCTGGCTGAGCTCGCGCGAACCGAAACCCATGCCAAGCGAGCCCCAGGCCTTGCCGAAGGCAATATCGAAGCGAACGATGCCGGCGCCATCCTCGCGCTTGTAGGCAACCAGATGGCCGCCGGCATCCAGCACCGCAACAGCGAGCGGCTGGAAGGCGCGCCGGCGCGCCTCGGCGAGCGCCTCGTCAATGATGGCGGATGCGATGGAAAGTGGAAACATATTGAGCACTGGTCCAGGTTTTGAGATGGGGTCAAAATCAGATGAACATCGCGAAAACATCGCGGGACGTGGAGGGACGCGGAACACGAAAGGCCACGCTCCGGGTGTCGATAGCGCCGGGACGGGAGAGGCAGGTCTCCAACCAGCGCTGCATGGCAGGCCAGGGCGATATATCAATCCCGGCGATCGGAATGAAGTGCATGACAGCAGCGACATTGAGGTCGGCCACGGTGAACCTGTCGCCCAAGATAAAATCTCTTTCCTTCAGATGCGCATCAAGCACCGCCCATGGCCGGGAGAGCTTGCGCATAGTGATCTCCGCTTCGTCAGAAGAAGGGTCCTGCGGCTCGAACAGGTAGCGCACGGCCGATGTCAGAAGCAATGATTTCTCAATCTCGGTGGCGACCCAGAGGGACCATTGAGTCATGACAGCGTCTTCCTCAATCGATTGAGGACCCAGAAGTCCGCCATACTTTTTCGCCAGGTAGAGGTTGATCGCAAGCGATTCAAACAGCACCGTATCACCATCCACCAGCGTGGGGCATTTTCCATTGGGATTGAGCGCCAAAAACGCGTCTGGCTTGGGCGCGCCGGGACGGAACCACACCGGCTCGCGGTGATGTTCGATGCCGATCTCGTTCAGCATCCAGCTACAACGGTTGGCGCGGGTCCGGGTGACGTCGCCGTATAGGGTTATCATGATTTTCTCCTCCCTGGATGATCCGGCCGCACGGTGCGGCGTGGCGCGGCCGGTCGATCTGTCTTTTTTAGAACCCGCGATCCGAACCGAGTGCGTTGCCCGGCACCCAGATGCCGTGGAAGCCTTCGTGCACGCGACAGGGGAATTTCAGTACGGCAACCGGCCCTTGGGCGATGTTGCGCGCATCCAGAATGACGAGATCGGTGCGGTTTTCGGCGCGTCGTCCGACCATGGTCATCAGCCAACCATCACCTTCTTCCGCGTCGGCGCTGCGCGGCACGAAGCAGGGTTCCTCCGGCGATGCATCAGGGCCGGCATAGAAGAGGTCGATCTTGCCGGTCTCTTCGTCGAAATGGCCGAGGCAGGTGAAGGGAGGGCCTTTAGGACCGGGCGGCAGCATGGGCCAACGGGCCGGATGGTTGGTGCCGAACCAGAAATGCCGGGTGCGACGCATGGAAAAGCGTGGATCGACCACCGGCATTTCGCCAATGTGATTGATGAAGCGCTCCACCGTTACGTCACCGCCACGCGTCGACAAGTCGACGATCCAGCGCTCGCCGAAGGGCGGCAATTCGTGCGCATGCGGATTGTGGATGTCGGGGAACTGGCTCAGCCAGCCGGATTCATTGACGAAATGATCGAGCACCAGACGGCTGCCATCGTCCCAGGCATTGAAGGTGTGCGTCTGCATGGCAACCTTCGGCGCGGTGTACCAGCGGATGGCGGAGACGCCCTGATCGCGGGGGATGACGGCAATATAGGTTTCCTTGTGGCTGTCCCAATGCCAGTAGGATTCGCCATTTTTCACCCGGTCCCATTCGCAGACCATGGGGCAGATGACGAAAGCGATGAAATTGCGCGAGACGAGGAAGTCATGGACCATGGAGCAATAGGGCGCCTTGAAGCGCTCCGTGCGGGTGAACTGGCCTTCGCGGTCGATCGTATAGACTTCGATCTCGTCGCTGGCGACGCCCTCGCAATTGTAGGCGAAGGCGACGCATTCGCCGGTCAGCGGGTCGATCTTCGGATGGGCGGTGAAGGTGCAGCTCTTCAATTGGCCGCCGAAATCGACTTCGCCGCGCGTCGTCAGGTCGTTGGGGTCCAATTCATAGGGCCGACCCGCTTCCTTGAGGGCATAGAGCTTGCCATGATGCCAGAGCACGGATGTGTTGGCGGTGTTGGCGTCTTCGCCGGCCACTTCCGGGCTGTCGGTGAAGGGATTGCGATAGGCGCCGAACATGGCGCGGCGAGCGGCCCGCTCCAGCTGGAACTTGCGGGTGCGTACATAGCGCATGGTCAGGTCCGCATGGCCGTTCTGGATACGCACGGAATGCACCATGCCGTCTCCGTTCAGGAAGATGTCCTTGCCGTGCAGGGGCGGGTAAGTGTGGTCGGCGCTGTTGCGGATATACATCCCTTCCAGTTCCGGCGGAATGCGGCCGATCACTTCGAGGTCGTGGACTTCACCCTCGATACGCACCGGCGCCGCATAGCCTGTGAACACGAGATCGTCTGGAAACTGCAGGCCGGGGGTGAAATTGGTATGCTGGTTCATCTGAAACTCCAGTAGTTGAAATTTTACAGTCTTGGGAGGATTTGAAATCAGGCAACGGCGACCGCCACCTGTTCGCGTTGGCGTAAAAGTTCGCGACGGGCCATCAACATGAAAGTCACCGCCACAACGGCAAAACAGGCGACAGTCCAGCCAAGACCGGGATACCCCACCGTGTCGACCACGATGCCACCGAGAGCCGGTCCGGCGGCCGAGCCAGTCATCATCATCGCAGGCGTCGCAGCAACTGCCCGCCCCGTCTCATCCACGCGGCTCAGAAGACCGAACATGAACGTGTGAGTGAAGATCACCAGCGCGACATAGAGCGTCGCCGGAACTGCGAAGAAGGTGTAGGTGGCGGCCCCCGTCAGGGAGAGCGCAAACACAGCCTGGAGGATGGGGCCGGCGATGCCGACATTGACCGGCGCAAGTTTCTTCTGCAGCAGGGCGGCGAGAATGCCTGGCAATAGGTTCACGAAGCCGGTGACAATCAGGACATTTTGGACGGCGCCTTCGCCGAAATTGCGCGTGTCGCCAATCCTCTCCACGAAGGAAAAGACCATGGCCTGATTGAATGCGATGCAGCCGATGGCGCCGATCGTCAGCCATGCGGCTTTCGGCAGCGGCTTCTTCACGAACGCCACGCGTTTGCCAGACACCGGCGCGTCAGCCGGCGGCACATCGGGGAAGAACAGAAGTGCGATGACGGCGCCGAAGGCCATGGTAATCGCAAAAGCGCGGAAGATGATCTGTCCGCCATAGGCGGCGATGACGCCGGGCAGCGCCGCGAACATGATGACTGCGAGAATTCCCATCGCCACGTTGGCGATCCCAAACAGGCGATGCGGATTGGCCGTTCGCCCCATGGCCCCATGGGTCACAGAAAGCGCCGCGCCAACTCCAAGGCCAGCCACCGCGTGCAGGAGCGCCAAACCCACGAGGCTGTCCGGCGACACCGGCAGCCAGGACGCCGCCTGGAAGGCGCAACCGGCCACGCAATAGCCAAAGAAGGCAAAGGACCGGTGCCTCAGCCGCGTGAACATCGGCGCGAATATGACGCTCGACACGACCACGGCCGCGAGAAAGGTGGTTACTGTCAGTCCGGCCTGCGGAGCGGCCAAACCGTAGAACTTCATCAGACTGCCGATCCACAGCGGCAAGGCCGCCAGGTCGATCATGCCCGCCATGTGGCCGATGCTCAGGGTAGCGTGTCCGCCCCAGCTGTTCAGTTTTGTCATTGGTTCCTCCCGGAAAGCTGATCGTTCCATTGTCTCCACGCCGTCTCCTATCCCGAGGCGCAGATGTTGACCGCGGCTCAAAAGACCCGCGGCCTTGTCACATCTTTAGAAATTCATCGTCAGCGTGCCGACGATAGCCTGGTTCCAGCGACGTTCCTCCAGTCCCTGATGGCGCGTGTAGGAAACCTCCATCCGGTGGCTTCTGCCGAAGGTTTGGGAGATGCCAGCGCCGAAAACGGCATAGGTCGGCTCATCGACAACCGCATTGAGGTCGTTGACGAATTCCTGCTCGATGCCGAGAAGGAAATTGGGCGACCAACCGCCAGGCGGAACTTCCTTTTCCATCCGCATATGCGCCCAGACGGCGCCATAGTCCTCGGTCGCGCCGACAACGCCGGACGACACTTCGCCGAAACTGTTGGCAGTCGACTCGATGAAACTGCGCTGGAACTCGATGCCGAGCACCGGATGGAAAACCCAGTTTTCCGGAATGATCGAGAAGTCTTGGCTGCGATACTGGCCGATCAGTTCGGCTTGCGTATAAAAGTGGTCGTCGCCCTGCTTGTGCTCCATGACCAGGCCGGGGCCGACATCGATCTTCAGGTCGGACTCGCCCCAGGAATATTCCGCCCGCGCGGCAACGCCCCAATGTTCGCTGAACTCGTTGAGAAAATCGGCGCGAAGGCCTCCCGCCCGCCGCTCGACCGATCCGGACGCCTCAATGTCGAGGTCGGTGTATTCGATGAAGCCGCCCAAGGCCCACATCGTGTTGGCATCGGGAAAGCGCAGATACTGCAGATCCACCCGGCCGGTGCCACCGTCGAGTTCGACGGGATAGTTGGCGCCGTTCGAGACTGTGCCCCTCACCCCCAGGCGGACTGCCGACTGGCCATCCGGCAGGCCGAACATGAAGTTCAGCGGCACGACGGTATCGGCGGTCCCGTCCTTGTAATGGCTGTTCGGAAGTCCCGAGGACTCCGCTGCGCCAATCGTGACACGGGACTGCCCGACACGCCATTGGACAGATCCGAACTGATCACTTTCGAAATAGGATCTGAGCAGGCCGGCCTTACCCAGGTTGGACAAAGTAACGGTCGATGCGGGCGGCTGAAAGCCCCCATTGGCAACATCTGCGCCCAGCACATCTGTTCCTACGAATGAAACGACGGCAGCCGCCGCCCAGTGCGAAATACTCATTTCCCCTCCCATGTATAGTTCCCAGAGAGCCGATTGACGGCTCTTCCCCAAGTCGCGGCGCGATCCTCCTGCACCAAGGCGACTGTGAAAAATTAACGACTGTCAAAGAAATGAAAATCAGATTAGATTCATTCTATGTATTGATGTCATCGATACATAATTTGGGAGTGAGGACACATGCGCCTGGATCGATTTGATCTCAATCTTCTCGTTGCTCTCGATGCCCTCTTGGAAGAGCGTAGTGTCACGCGCGCCAGTGAGCGTCTCTGCATCGGCCAATCGGCGACCAGCGCCGCGCTTGCTCGGCTCCGGGATTATTTTGGCGATACGCTTTTGGTGCAGGTCGGGCGGCGTATGGAACTGACGCCCCTGGCGCAGAGCTTAATCGGTCCGGTACGCGATGCGCTGATGCGGGCTCGTTCCGCCATCTCGATTCGGCCAATCTTTGAACCCGCTGCGATTTCGCGGACATTTTCAGTTGCCGCGTCCGACTACATGCTTGACGTTCTGTTGGCCGATGCAGTTCGAAAATTGGCCGCCAGCGCACCGGGCATGCGGCTCGACATCCGGCGGACGCCGGTCGACGTCCTGGAAGCCTTCGAGCGGGGAACGATCGACATGCTGATTATCCCCGAACAATATGCGAGCCGCCTCCAGCATCCGCAAACGGAAGTGTTGCGCGACGAGCATGTCTGTATGATGTGCGCTGAAAGCGCTCGCGACATCCGCGAGCTCACAATGGATGACTATATGAACCGGGGCCATGTCTCCATCAGGCTCGGCAACGAGGTCAGCCTGGCGTTCGAAGAATGGTTCCTCCCGCGTTACGGGCGCCAGCGACGCGTGGAATGCACCGTGGATCAGTTCAGCGTCGCGCCGCTCCTGGTCATGGGAACCGAGCGGATCGTGACCATGCATCGCCGCATGGCCGAAGAGATGGCAAAGCGTTTCCCGGTACTGCTGTTTCCCGCGCCTTTCGAGATGCAACCGGTCTGTGAAGTGATGGTATGGCCTCGCTATCTTGACGAGGATCCCGCGCACCGATGGCTGAGGACGGCAGTCCAAATGTCTGTTATCGCAGAGCCTTTCCGCAATGGCGATCAGAATACGGATTCTTGACCGCCCATCACAGTCAATGCCTTAGAGTTGCGACCCCGCTCCAGCATTGGATATGCACATGCACCTGGCTGCGGCGCATCTTACTGACGGCGGTCTTGATGCTCTCATGCGTATCTGAGATGCGCAAGTCTCTCGCCGGACAACTGCATCGCGATGACCAGTGGAGCCAGGACAGGATAATGCAGCATGAGATAATCGAGATAGCCGAAGCGTAGACCATGGATGGTTTCCGCCGCTCCTGCGATCACCATGTTCGGAATGTTCGAGGGCAGTATCGCGAAACTCGGCATAGTGCGGCCGATGTCGCCCGCCGTGACCTTGCCCCACAGCACTTTGTAGACCCAGGCGGTATAGGCGAGAATGATCGGCATGAAGATAACCGCCGCCGCCAGCATCACGAACAGGGTCTGATGCGACAAGGACGCATCCCACACGGTCAGCGACGAGTTGGGATCGATGGACAGTGTCGAAGCAAGCAAGATGGGAATCTCGAGCTTGCGGGCAAAACCCATCGCCACGCCGAGCGCGCCGAGGCCGCCGCCGGCGGCGGCCTGATCTCAAACGGATCCTGATCTGTCCGGCGAACGCCGGAAGATGAACGGGATCAGTTGGAGGAAGGTCTTGAAGCCAAGCAACTTGAGGCCGGCGCGCGCCTCCTCGGGCGTCAGCTTAGCGACCATCGGCATGGCGCCAAAAATCTTGCCGCGAATGACGAGTTCGCCATTCTCGATATCGACCTTGCGAACCGCCATCAGTTCCTTGTTCTGTGCATCGACAACCTTCATACCCGTGCTCCCATGACCTTGTCGTAGTCGATGTTCATATCGTCCATCATCCGGATCGCTGTACCCCGACCCGCGCCGAACACGCCGCCGCCCGGATGCATGAAGGGTCCGACGAGATAAAGGCGTTCGACGCCGGGAACGGTGTAATTACCGTAGTCCGGGGTCGGCCGGTGACCGATTGACTGATACATATAGGGCGCGCAGCCATGGATATCGCCGCGCAGGAATGAATTGGGGCTGTCGCGCTCCATGCCCAGCGGGCTTTTGACCACGCGCATCAGGATGTTGTCGTCATCAAGGCCGTTATAGAACCGGCGATAATAAGCGAGGCTCATGTCGGCCGCCTCCTCGGTGCGACGTTCCCAGGAAAGCGGATCGCCGTCGAGATCATAGGGTGCAAAGGTCACACCGTAGAATGTTCCGGAGCCGGCTGGCGCGCGCGAGGGATCGCTGACGGCGATGTCGCCGCCGGCGCACAGCGGCACCTGCGGCAGCCGGCCCTGTTTCAGCGCGTCGAAGCTGGTGCGCATGTCGTTGATCTTGTCTGACGTCATAAGTTCGATCATCAGCGCATCGTCAAGATCGCCGCCGGCCTTCAGCCGCGCCTGCTTTTTCAGCGCATAATGGCTGAGCATGATCGAAAAATGCGATTGAGTTATACGCTGGGCGCGTTCATTGACGCGGGCAGGAATGCCATCGACGAAGTTTCCAAGCACCTTGGGGTGGATGCCGGCGATAACCGCATCCTTGGCCTTGAACACTTCGCCCGTCGTCAGTTCCACGCCCGTCGTGCGGCCGCCGGAGGTGAGAATGCGACGAACCTCGGCGTTGCAACGCACTTCGCCGCCAAAATGCTCGATCGCCTTGATGGTCGCCTTGGTCAGTTCGCCTGAACCGCCAACAGGACGCGACACGCCATATTTGTGAATGATGCCGGGCATCAGGAACACGCCCATCCCGGTGCCCAGATCGTCCGGCGCCTGCAGATTTTCAGTGACGAGCCTGACCATATGCAGCTTCAGCCGTTCGCTTTCGAAAAACTGATTGGCGAGATCGATGGAGGAACGGCTCATGAAATCAAGGATTTCGCGACCCTCATCGGTCTGGTCCATCATCGCCATGAAGGCGCCCATAGGAAACGGCGGCGCATAGAGGCCGGACATGAACATCGGCAGGAAGGCCATGCTCTTTTCCGCAAATTTTCGGTAGGCTTCGGCGTCGCGCGGCGAGAACTCGGCAATACCCTGGCAGGTCCGGTCGAGGTCCTTGTAAATCTTGATCGAACTGCCGTCTTCGAACACCGTCGCTGATGGCAGCGGCGAATAGTTGTATTTGAGCCCGAATTTCGACATCAGCCCGAGTTCGTCCTCGGTGATCATCGGATTTCCCTGCAGCATGATATGCACATTGGAGTGCTCGTCATGCCAGAAGCCCGGCAATGTCAGTTCGCGCGTCGAGACGCCGCCACCGGGATGGCCCTTGCGTTCGAGAACCAGCACTTTCTTGCCGGCTTTGGCCATATAGGCCGCCGTCGTTAGGCCGTTATGGCCGCCGCCCACGGAAATGATGTCATAACGATTGCCCACGTAATCCTCCCCAGATTCCGATGCAGATGAGGCGCGACGCTAATTCAGGTCTAAGGCGCTGAAAAGAAGGAACATATTTGTTCCCTTCCCTGCCCGCGCCGCGTTTTTCCCAAGAAGGCAGAAATTTCAACGAGAAGCCGTGTGTCCAAGCCTTGCGAAATTATTTGGTTGTTCGTACAATCAACTAACTTAGTTGGGAGATGTATGATGACGAATCCGCTCGATGGTTTTCAGGTGCAGCGCGAGGATATCGCCTTTATCGGCGAAGGGCTGGAGCGGCCCGAATGCATTCTGGCGGAACGAGACGGCACGCTTTGGGCGGCGGACGCGCGCGGCGGAGTGATGCGCATCGCTCCCGACGGGACACAGGAACTGATCCTGCAAAAGGGCTTGGAGACGCACGCCGGGAGCTCGTTTGAGGATCGCTACGTCAACACCATGGGCAGCCTGCCCAACGGCCTGGCCTTCGACGCCGAGGGCAATATCCTGATCGCCAATTTCGGCACGGACCGGCTGGAACTGACCAAGCGCAATGGCGACAGCCGCGTGCTCATCGACAACATTGAGGGAATGCCGATCGGCAAGGCGAATTTCGTCACCCGCGACAGCAAGGGGCGACTGTGGCTGACCATCACCACGCGGATGATTCCCTGGACAGATCACGTCAAGACCAATAGCCGTGACGGCTATATTGCGCTGATCGACGAGAAGGGCGCCCGCATCGTCGCCGACAATCTCTGCGGCACGAACGAGTTGCGCTTCGACGCCAAGGAGGAATGGGTCTATGTGGCGGAGACGACGTCGCGAAACATCACCCGCTTCCGCGTCGAAGCCGATGGGCTTTCGAACCGCGAAGTCTATGGGCCTTCCAATGTCGGCGGTTTCTGCGACGGCATCGCCTTTGACGCTTATGGCAATCTCTGGTCGACGCTGATCATGGCCGACCGGCTGATCGCGATTACGCCCAAAGGCGATCTCCTCACGCTGCTCGAAGACGGCCAGCCGGACAAGACAGCCATTCTCGACAAGGCCTGGGAAGAGGGCCGCGTCACACCCGATCTGATGGCGCAGGCGACCGGAACGCTCTGCCCGTGGATGGCCTCGCTGACCTTCGGCGGCCCAGATCTCAAGACGGTCTACCTGGGCTCGCTGCGCGGCAATCGCATTCCCTATTTCCGCAGCCCTGTCGCGGGCTTGCCGCTCATTTATTGGTGAGCGCCCGGCGGCAAAAGACCACGCATCAAAAAAGGGGCCGCCGGCCCCTTTTTCATGTCCACAATCCCGAGCGCCGCCTCAGACCATTTCAGAAAAAGTCTCTGAGATCCAGTCAGCGATATAGTCGCGCAGGATGGTGCCATTGTCGGCGCCGCAATGTTCGACCTCGAAATCATCCTTGGTGGTGATAAACAGCGTGCGCTTGGGGCTGTTGACCGCCTGTTCATAGCTCTGATGGGCATATTCGACCGGGATCTGGCGATCGCCGGAGCCATGCGTGATCAGGAAGGGAACGCGGATCTTCTCGACCACGCCGTTGAGATCCATCGACGGCGCCCATTGCATGAAAGCGTCGATATCGGACTTGCCGAACACCCACATCACATGGTCCCAATAATGCGGAACCGGCCGATCGCCTTCCCGCGCCATGCGGCGCTTCTGCATCTCGCCCCAATTGTGGTTGGCGCCCATCACCGCGCACAGCGCAAAGCGCGGATCCATGGCGGCGGCGCGCGGCGCGAAATACCCGCCCAGCGACAGGCCGAACATGCCGATCCGCTTGGCGTCGACATCGGCGCGACTGCTCAGATAATCGAATGCTGCAGACGCCCAGGCTTCTGAATCATGGCACCCAACAAGACCGAGATTGCGCAGCGCCTCGCCCGTGCCCGGCTGGTCGATCAGCAGCGTCGAGACGCCGCGCAGACGGAAGGCTTCGGCATTGCCGGCGCTGTAGATCTGTTCCTTCATCGAATCTAGGCCGTTGCAGGAGACGACGCAAGGCGCAGGGCGTCCGTCCTTGCCGGGTTCGGCGCGAACAAATAGACCGGTGTAGTACTTGCCTTCATAGGGGATGTTGACGAATTCGACGCCCTTGCCCTGCAGGTCCAGGCCTTTGCGGAAAAAGGCCAACCCATCATTATAGGCTTCCCAGCGCGGCGCATAATCGCGGCTCTGCATGCGCTCGGCGGCCAGAAGATAGCCGGCCGCCCGCTGATATTTGACGCCGGCGGACAACTTTCGCCCCTCGGCAAGATCACGATCAGCCAAAGCGATGACCTTACGGCCGACGCCGACCCAGCTGTCGAAAAACAGCGCCGTGCCGGCGTCCTCGCCGCGGGCCGCCGCCTCGCGCAGCGGCCGGCAGGCTTCATCAAGTTCGCCGTAATTGCCGCCGCACATCAGCGCCAGATTGGTGGAGAGATTCCACACATAATTGCCGGGAAATGGTTCGAACATTGTCTCGTTTCCTCGCCTTATATTGTCTTTGCGGCCTTTGCGCAGGCGCTGCCGCACCTTGAAAATCAGTCCGCCGTCCAGCCCCCGTCCACCACCAGCGATGTGCCGGTGACCAACGAAGACGCATCCGACGCCAGAAACACCAACGCGCCCATGATATCCTCCACCTTGCCGAGACGACCCAGCTTGATCCGGGACAGCACGCTGTCAAGGAAGGCCTTGTTCTCGAAGAAGGGCCTGGTCATCGGCGTCTCGATGAAAGTCGGCGCGATGGTGTTTGAACGGATGCCGTGGCCTGCAAGATCGAGCGCGAAGGCCTTGTTCATGCCCTCGAGCCCCCATTTGGAGGCGCAGTAGAGCGAGCGGTTGGGACCCCCGACATGTCCCATCTGAGAACTCATATGAATGATCGAGCCGGCAATGCCTGCCTCGATCATGCCAACCGCCACAGCCCGCGCCACGAAGAACGCCGCCTTGAGATTGAGATCGAGGACGGCGTCGTAATCCTCCTCGGTCACATCCCATATCGGCTTCGGCCGGTTGGAGCCGGCATTGTTGAACAGAATATGGAACGGACCGACGGCGGCGACAGCAGCCTCCATGCCGACCCGGTCGGTGACGTCAAGCGTGACCGCCTCCGCCGAACCGCCTGCAGCGACAATCGCCGCCGCAACCTCGGAGATTTCTCCCGAACTGCGGGCGGCGAGCACGACATGCGCGCCGGCCTCGGCAAGCGCTGCAGCCGCAGCCAGGCCGAGACCCCGCCCCGCCCCGGTGACCAGCGCCCGTTTGCCGTCGAGGCGAAAGGATGGCGTTTTCGGAAGCGCCTGCGTCATCACGCCAGATCTTCCGCCCGGCCAGCGTAAGGCACATTGTCGCCGCCATAGCGACGCACGCGGACATTGGCCTGTTCGCCATGGCCCGAAAAGCCTTCGAGTGCGCAAAGGCGCGAGCAATAGCGGCCGATCATCGCCGATGCCTCGTCGGTGGTGACGCGTTGATAGGTGCAGGTCTTGAGGAATTTGCCGACCCACAGGCCGCCGGTGTAACGGGCGGCCTTCTTGGTGGGCAGCGTGTGATTGGTGCCAATGACCTTGTCGCCATAGGCGACATTGGTGCGCGGCCCCAGAAACAGCGCGCCGTAATTGGTCATGTTGGCGAGGAAGTAATCGGGATCGCGCGTCATCACCTGAACATGTTCGGACGCGATGTGATCGGCGATTTCAACCATTTCCTCATCGCTGTCGGCCACGATCACCTGACCGTAGGCGCCCCAGGATTTGCGGGCGATCTCGGCGGTCGGCAGGATCCGCAACAGCCGTTCGATTTCCGCCATCGTGTCGCGCGCCAGTTTTTCAGAGGTGGTGAGCAGGATGGCCGGGCTGTCGGGGCCGTGTTCGGCCTGGCCGAGCAGGTCGGTGGCGCACAATTCGCCATCGACGCTGTCGTCGGCGATCACCAGCGTTTCCGTCGGGCCGGCAAACAGGTCGATGCCCACCCGGCCGAACAGCTGACGCTTGGCTTCGGCGACGAAAGCATTGCCGGGACCAACCAGCATATCGACCGGGGCAATGGAGGCCGTGCCGATCGCCATGGCGCCGATCGCCTGGATACCGCCGAGCGCATAGATTTCATCGGCGCCGGCCATGTGCTGCGCCGCGATAATCGCGGGCGCCAGACCACCCTTGTAAGGCGGCGCGCAGGTGACGACGCGCGGCACGCCGGCCACCTTGGCGGTGATCACCGACATATGGGCGGAGGCGAGCAGTGGATATTTGCCGCCCGGCACATAGCATCCGGCGGCCTGCAACGGCACATTCTTGTGACCGAGCACAACGCCCGGCAAGGTTTCGACCTCGACATCGAGGATCGATTCGCGCTGGATGCGGGCGAAATTGCGCACCTGCGTCTGGGCGAACTCGATGTCCTTGATGTCCTGCTTGGTGAGCTTGCCCAGGCAATCATCGATTTCGGACTGAGACAGGCGGTAGTCTTCGCGATCCCAACCGTCAAACTTGACCGAGAGATCCCGTATGGCGGCGTCGCCCCGCGCTTCGATGTCGGCGAGCGTCGCCTCGACCACTTCTCGAACCTTGCGATCCTGATCCGCAATGCTCGACGGTTCCGCGCCCTGTTTCAACCACTTGGCCATTGGCAAGCCCTCCCTGTTCGATTTGGCGCAGCTATAGACTTACTTGGTCGATTGTTCAAATAACAGGTTACGATAGCGAGTATCGATAAAACCGATAGGTGAGCCCGTTGCATTCTACAAAAGAAAGATTAGTTTCACTGTTTGAACAACCAACCAATTGCAAGGTGAGAATTATGAAGATCGTGGTGATCGGCGCGCGCGGCTTCGTCGGTCAGCGTCTGTGCGACCTGCTGATGGCGGACGACAAGATCTCCGAGCTCGTCGCCATCGACCAGATTCCGGTGAACCAAGAACCCTCCTCCGATCCGCGCCTGCGCGAGTTCGCAGGCGATTTCGCCGACAAGGCGTTGTTTGACAGGGAGATTTCGGGCGCATCGACCGTCTATATGCTCGCCTCGATCCTTGGCGGCGCGGCCGAGGCCAATTACGCTTTGGCGCGGCGGGTCAATGTCGATTCGACCCTTTCGCTGATCGAAGCGCTGCGGGATCATAATCCAGCAACGCGGCTGGTCTTCGCCTCGACAGTGGCGGTATTTTCCAAGCCGCTGCCAAATCCGGTGACCGATTCCACCCCGACCGGTCCAACCATGGTCTATGGCGCCCACAAACTGATGATGGAGGCGGCCATTTCCAACTTCGCAGCGCGTGGCTGGCTCGACGGCGTATCGCTGCGGCTCTCCGGCGTCATGGCCCGCGACGGCGCCGACGCGCGGCAGAAATCGGCCTTCATGAGCCGGCTGTTTTACGCCGTGATGCGCGGCGAAGACATCGTGCTGCCGGTCAGCCCTGAAGGGCAGACCTGGCTAACCTCCGTCGACGCCGCCGCCCGTAATTTCGCCCATGCCGGCGGGCTGGCGACAAGCGCCTTGGGCAAGGACCGGGCCTTCACCCTGCCCGCTCTGCATTTGTCGTTTGCGGAACTCGTCGAGGCGCTGTTTCGCCGCTTTCCCGAAAGCCGCAGCAAGATCGCCTACGAGCCGGATGCAGACCTGATGAGCCTGTTCGGTTCCTATCCGCCCATCGAAACCGGCATTGCCGATCGACTGGGCTTCTACCGCGATGAGGACGCGGACGCGCTGGTTCGTCAGTCATTCTGAAGCGGCGTTGACAAAACAGACACAGACGGAGGAAACATATGAAACTCGCTACCATGCAAAACGGCCAGCCGGACGGGCGGCTTCACATCGTCAGCCGCGATCTTTCGCGCGCGGTCGCGGCCTCGGACGTGGAGACGCTGCAGCGCCTGCTCGAGGATTGGGAGGGCCTGGCGCCTGGTCTTGAAGCGCAATATGCGGCGCTCAATGCCGGCCCCGTGGAGGGCGAAGTCGACTTTGATGCTAAGAACGCCATGGCGCCTCTGCCACGCGCATGGCAATGGCTCGACGGCTCCGCCTTCGCCAGCCACGGCGATCTGATGGACACCGTGCTGGGCATCAAAAAGGAAAAAACCGGCCGACCGCTGATGTATCAGGGCGTGTCCGACACATTCTTCGGCCCGCGCGAAACCGTCTCCTTCCCGAGCGAAGCGGACGATATCGATTTCGAGGGCGAGTTCGGCGTCATCACCGACAAGGTGGCGCGGGGCGCATCGCCGGAGCAGGCGATGACGCATATTCGCCTGCTGGTGCAGATCAACGATTGGTCGCTGCGCCGCATCGCTCCTATCGAGATGAAAACGGGCTTCGGCTGGGTGCAGGCCAAACCGCCCTGCGCCATGGCGCCGGTGGCGGTCACGCCCGACGAAGTCGGCCCGGAATGGCGCGATGGCCGGCTTGATCTGGAACTGACGGTCGATTGGAACGGCGAGCGCTTCGGCGCAGCCAATGGCTACGCCATGGGCGTCGGTTTTCATGAACTCGTGGCCCACGCGGCCTATTCGCGCACTTTGGTGGCAGGAACCGTGATCGGATCGGGCACGGTGTCTAACACCAATTTCCGCGAAGTCGGCTCAAGCTGCATTGCAGAGCGCCGCGGCATTGAAATCCTCGATCTCGGCGCAGCAAAAACCCGGTTCATGCGCAATGGCGATACAGTCAGAATGGAAGCGCGTCGCCGCGACGGCGATGTCCTTTTCGGCGCAATCGACCAGACCGTCAGCTCCAGCTGAGCAATCCCCGCTCAACCTCGGCGGCGCTTCTCCCTGCCGCTCATACCCCCGCTTTGCTTCGCCGCCGAGCGGGGGATTTGTTTTTCCGGCATCAGCAAACAGAATGACAAAGGGGCGCCTGTGGAAGCGCCCCTTTTCTTGTTTCAGATGGCGAGGGAGATCACCGATAGGGCTGGGCGATCACCTCCATCGACGCGCTCATCAGGGCCGCCTGATCCTTCATGGGCGCGCTGGTCATCTCCATCTGGCCGATTTTCAGCGAATTCTTGACGACCAGCGATGCGCGAGGGATCCGGCGACGGTCATAGTTCTCAAGCGCCTCATCAACTGAGGCGGAAGACGCCAGTTCCTCGACCAGAACGATCGCATCCTCGACCGCGGCCCCGGCTCCAGAGCCCAGATGCGGGGTGGTGGCGTGGACGGCATCGCCGAGCAGGACGACCCTGCCGCGACTCCAGCTGTCCTCGATCAGAACGCTTTCGAGCGGCCGGTAGATGATCGAGGCGTCGTCGCCGATCGTCTCTTTCAATCGAGCCGCCTCGCCGCCAAATCCGTCCATCAGGCCGCGCAGCAGGCCCGGCAGTTCCGACTTTTCACGCCATGGATTATCCGGCACATGTTCCAGCAGATAGAGATACATCTTGTCCGGCGAACAAAGCGTGAAGCCAAGCTTCACCTTCTCGCCCAGGAACATGCGACCAGAGGTCCAGCCCTCGGGAATATCGAACATGGCGCGCCAGCAAGCCTGCCCGGTGAAAGCGGGTTTCGGCGCATCCGGCATGATCATGCCGCGCACTTTCGAAAACAGGCCATCCGCGCCGACGACCAGATCATAACGGCCAGTCTCGCCATCGGTGAAGGCGACGGTCACACCCAAATCATCAGCATCAAGCGTGGCAACGGAGAGGCCGGTGCGCACATGGACGCCTTTTTTAAGCACGCGCTCTTTCATGATCGCATGCAAAGCGGGCCGGAGAATGCCGCCTTCGGCCGGCACGTCTTCGGAATAGAGGCGAGGCAGGCTACTTTCATGCAGGACAGAGCCATCGGCATTGCAGATGAGGTAATTGTCATAGCAATTGCCGACCTTCATGACGTCATCGGCCAAGCCAAGATCGCAGAGCGCACGAAGCGTCAGGATCGATAAAGTGATGCCCGTCCCATAGACGCCCCAATTCGGATCGAGATCGACAAGATCGACGTTCACGCCGGCCTCTCTGAAGCGGATGGCTGCGGCCATGCCGCCCACGCCACCGCCGACAATCAAAACCTTGCCGACAAGATTTTCAACACTCATGGAACCAGCGCCTCCCGTGGGACCGGACAGATCTCGAACCGGCCGCTAACATTGCATTTCAGTAAGACTGGCGAACTCATTCCCAGCCGGCGTCCGCCTTGCCCTCGGCCTTCGGCGTGAATTCGGGATGGAGGCGAAACTCCCATTTCTGCGCCCCGCCAAGAAAGGCGGGAATTTTGTGCATCCAGGAATAGGTTGCAAACACCTGGTTCCATTCACGCGGGATCCAGTTGTCATCGATATAATCGCTATCGGCGCCATATTCGGCTTCACCGCCGGCTGGGCATTCGAGATAGGAGAACAGCGCCGAGGCGATACGGTGACGACCGCTGCCGAGCGGCCCCGTATTCCAGCCCTTGCGGGTCATGTAATTGGTGCCGATCATCAATTCGTCGATATCCTCCACGCCAAAATTGGTGTGGTGATAGAGCGGATGGCCCGGCAGGGCTGGGAATTTCATGTTGATCAGGAAGAGATTGTGGTGCTCATTAGCGCCGTCGCAACGCAGGTAGAAACCCATGCCGATCTGCTCTTCCGACATCCGGAAGCCAAGATTGTCGCGATACCACTCATATTCCGCGCGCGGATCGGGAACCGCAAACACGGTGTGGGTAATGGTCTTGGGCCGCGCCCGCGTCTTCCATTTGCGCTGGGTGTTGAGCCGCTTGACATTACCGGGCGCATTGACGGGATCAGGCGCATAAGTGACCTTCTTGCGGTTGAACACTCTAAGCGCCGAGGGCAGGCCCGAGCCGGTGACGAAATGGACGGTCCCGTCATTGTCGCGCTGGATAGGCTGCTTTAGAGCCAGCTTCTCGGCCAGTTCATCGAGATTTTCCTGGGTGTCGACACCCCAATAGACTTTCTTGACGCCGTAGCCGAGATAGTCGGATTTCGGCACGCGCGGATCATCCATCGGCCGCAGGATGACGTTGGAGCCTTCTTCCAACTGGTAATGCGTGTGCTCATCGCTGGCGCTCTTCTGCGTTAAACCAAAATCGTCGAAAAATCGGGTGCATTTGGCCAGATCCTCCACACCGAAGAGCAGGGTTTCAATGCCTGTGACCGCCATGACGCTCATCCTTTTTCGGACATAAATGTGCTGGAGCGCGCTCGAGGGTCGAAGGCGCGCGGGCTAAGAATGTGTGTATCGGGCGATTTCCTCCCGCCTCGAACCGCTTATAATTCGCCGCCAACAATCTGAAAAATGGATTGGTGAGATACAAATTATCGTCCGCATCGATAGCAATCACCAAGCCGTCGCGCCGCCATCAATGCTGAAATCTGCGCCGGTGACATAGCGTGACTCTTCGGATCCGAGATAGACGGCGAGCCAGCCGATATCTTGCGGCATGCCCAGATGATCGATCATCAATTTGGCGCGCACCGATTTCATCATCGCCTCATTGTTTAGATGCCGCTCTGTTTCCTCGGTCAGGGTGAAGCCGGGAGCGATGGAATTTGCGCGGATCCCGTGCGGCCCGCCCTCCATCGCCAATTGTCGCGTCATGGCCAGAACCCCGCCCTTGCCAGCGCAATGAGCGATAGCCGGCAGCGTGTCGAGCGCGACATGCGCATTGGCGGAGGAGAAATTCACAATCGATCCACCCCTGGCCTTCATCAGCGGCCAGATCGCCTTGGTCACGAGAAAGACGGTATCGAGTTCGCCGGCAAGCGTCTTTCGCCAGGCGGAAAAAGGCATGGAATCGATCCAGTCAAACACGGCGATCGCTGCCGCGTTCACGAGAATGGAGACAACAGGCAAAGCACTGGCTGCGTCTGCCAGATGAGCGGCGCCCTCCTCGCCGGTGAGGTCTGCGGCGACCGTGACGATTTCACCGATACCCGCGGCATCCGCCTCATCCTGCAACTGGCAGAGCGCGTCGGCATTGATATCGCAGGCGATGACGCGCGCGCCTTGGGCCGCAAACATCAGAGCAATGCCCTTGCCGATGCCGCGCCCCGCGCCGGTGACGACAGCCGTCTTGCCGTGCAGTCGATTCCCGACCCAGCCGCCAATTGTATCAGGTGAGTAATCCATATTTGCCCCCTCCTCTCAGACGTCGGTGCTGGCGCGCATGCTGTTCAGCGTCTGCTGGCCAAGCCCTCGCACCGCAGTCTCGACAATGTCGCCGTCGCCAAGCCCCGGCAGATCCGCAAGCGCCTGGCCCCAACCCGCCCCGCAGCAGATGATGTCGCCGGGAAACAGCTGAAAATCTTGCGTCAGATCGGCGATGGCGGGTCCGATCGGAGTGGAACGCTGGTCGAGACCCGTCGGGAAGACCTTCTCGCCATTGACCGCAAGCGTCATTTCGAGCGTATCCACATCGCCGGCAAACGCGCGCGGCACGAAATAGGGTCCTGTCGGCAGAAAAGACGGCTGCGATTTCGCCGTAAACCATGAACCCCGCATCTCGGAATCCACAAGCGTGACATCGGTCACAGTGACATAACCGGCAATGGCGCCGACGCCATCGGCGGCGTCCAGTTGATAGGCCGGCTGGCCCATGACCACGCCGACTTTAGCTTCCACGACGACCCTGCCGGCCGATTTCGGCAGATGGATCTTCGCCTTAGGGCCAACCACTGTAGAGGCGAGCTTCGCCACGAATGATGTGTCGCGCGCATCCTCCACGCCCGTCAGTTCGCATAAAATCTGCCGGGGCGCTTCAATCGGCGCGCAGGGCGTCAGAAATTCGACCGATGTGAAAGCGCTGCGGAAATACTTTCCCGCAACGGCATCATTCAACGCCATGACCGTGGCGCAAAGGCCGGCGAAATTGCGCTCCCAGTTTTGGAGCAACCCAAAAATGGAGTGTTGGCCGGTGAGAGCATGCCCCAATCGGGCCGCCAGCGGGGCGATGGCGTCAATCGAGATCGCCGCCTCGTCATCCAATACAAGAGCAGGAAACGCGGGACTGCCGCTGACTGTGAACATGCCCAGCACGAAGGGTATCTGTGCGTCGTCATTCATGATGGCTCCTCCCCTGAAACCAGCCCGGTAATAGCCTCTGGCTCAAGCGGAGGAAAACCGATTTCAGCGATGCGGCCTATCGCTCCAGGAGATAGCTGACGCCATTCAGTTCGATCTCGGAGATATGCGTCGAGATATGCTCAATAAGGCGGTTGCGCACCCAGGTCAGACATTCGTCGCTGTCATTGTAAAAGTGCCACTGCAACGCTTCGTGAATCTGGGGAATTTCCACCGGAGGCTTCAGCAGCTTCAGCGGCATCATGCGCGCGAACACATTGGCGAGACGTTGATGCATGAGCGCGATCCGGTCTGTGCCAACGATCAGGAAGGGAACCGTGGAATAAGAAGAGGTGGTGACTTCAACCAGCCGCTCATTGCCGAACCGTTCGATGAACCAACCCTCGAATGTCGGCCCCGATTGCGAATAGTTGACGGACACATGTCGCATGTGAAGAAATTCCGACAGTGTGATCTCATCGCCCTTCACGAGCGTGTTGCCGCTCCAGATAACAGCTCGATAATCCTCCGAGAACAAGCGCTGGCTGGGATGATCCGGCGACAGATACACGTCAGGCATTGCGAGGAATTCGACTTCCGCCCGGTCGAGCAAGTCCTGGGGACTCTCGCCCGGAACCGTGAGCTTGAAGGTCAGTTCCGGGGCTTCGCGATTGATAGCCCGCAAGGCGGCCGACAGCGCCGTGATCGTCATATAGTCGGATGCGATGATCCGGATCTCGCGCTTGGCCGAGAGCGGATCGAATTCCGGCCGCTTGATGATCGTGCCTTCCACCTGCAGCAGCACGCTGCGCACGGCCGGCAGGAGTTCGACGGCTCGCGGCGTCATCACCATGGTGCGCCCAAGTTGCAACAGCAGTTCATCGCCGAAATATTCGCGCAACCGAGTAAGCGCGCCGCTTGTCGCCGATTGACTGAGACAGAGCTTCTCCGCCGCCCGCGAAACATTCCGTTCCGTCAGCAGGCAGTCCAGCGTCACCAGCAAATTGAGATCGAGTCCCTTGAACCGCATCTCGTCCTCCTAGCAGTTCGACGGATTGACGGCTCCTCTTCCATCACTCCCAGCGATAGACCTACAGGCAGGCGCTGCCTGGGACAAGGTTGACCGCCACTATAAACTCATTTATTTAATTGAACGACCAACTAATAAATATGGAAAAGATAATTGTGATGCCGGGACCGCTATTGGGAGATGTCGCTCCACATCATTTTTGCATCAGCGTCGGAGATCGAGAAGCGGCAATTGCCTGGTGGAGCGCAATGTTCGGCTTCACGGCGGAATCCCGGTTTGAGATTCCACATATCGGGGCCAAGGGCGCATTCGTGCGCAACGGCGCCATGCGAATAGAAATCTTCGAAATCGCCGGCTCAGCCGCCACGCCGCTCGAACGGCAAAAACCGAATACCGACTTACAAACCCAGGGCGTCAAGCATTTTTGCTTCTCGGTCGACAATGTTCAGGCTGCGGTCGAGACGCTGAAGGCAGCCGGTGTCGAGATCGTCGGCGTCGCCCGGGGCGTCGGTCAGCCCATGCGCGCTGAGGACGACGTGACCATCGGCAACAGCAAGCCGGCCGCGACAGCCTTCTTCTTCAACGACCCCTGGGGCAGCCTGATCGAAATCCTCAGCCGCCACGATTTTCCGGTTTGATCGCAACTTCGGCAATTCACGACTGTGAAAACGTCGCCGCCATCGGTCTGCGCGGCTTCCTAAAGCATCGCACATGCGGATAGGATCACCATGCTGCGCGGTTTGTAGGATTGCGCCGCATCCTATCCTTTTCCACCGGTGCGCCCATGCAGAACGCCTCCTTGCCAAAGCTCCTTGCCCATCTGCGACAGAGCCACCCCGATTTTGCCGAGGATGCGTTGCTGCGCCTGGCGGACGACATCGCCGCCGCCGGGCATGAACGGGATGATCCGGTCAGGGAAATCATGGCCAGACTGGGCGATCGCTGGAGCGCGTTGCTATTGGTGATCCTGACGACGGGAAACTACCGCCATGCTGCGCTCCGACGCATCATTGCAGTCATGTCGGCCGAGAGAATGATTTCGCAGCGTATTATGACGCTCCGCTTGCGGGCTCTGGAAAGGGACGGCTTGGTCGCGCGCGCACGGCTGGACACCACCCCCCCCTCTGTCACCTATTCGTTGACGCCACTCGGCCAGGCACTTGCCGAACGTCTCGATGGCATGATCAGGTGGATCAAGGAGAATGAACAGGCGATCATGGCGGCGCGCGCCAGTTTCAGCCCTTAAACGGCAGCAATCTGAGTCAACGTCGCAAAGCGTCCAACCCGGCCATGCAGAAATTCAGCAAGACCTGATAGGATGTATCGAGATCGGCGCTGGAGAAGCGTCCATCGGACAGAGAGTCAAGGCGACGACTTTTCGAGACTGTCTGAAGCATCAGCACCAGAACGAAGGAAAAGCCGCGCAGCAGATTTTCTTCCGTCAACCCCGGCAGCAGCGCCCGCAACCTGTCGATAAAGAGATTGGCGGTTTCGTCGAAATTCTCATGAATATAATGGAGCCACCTATCATTGGCGCCCAATTTCGCCAGAAGAAGAACATAGGCCTGCCATCCCTCATCATCGCTTTGCATTTGCTCAAACAATGGATGCATGAAAGCATCGAGCAATGCCTCGACCGTCATTCGCCCTTCCGCCTCGAGCGCAGCCAGCCGTTCACGCCGCGTCTCATTAAGGACTGCAGCTCGCCGGGCGACAACGGCGGAGAACAGATTCTCCTTCACCTTGAAGTGATAGCTGGCTAGGGCCAACGTCACGCCGGCGGCGTTGGTGATGTCGCGCAAAGACACCGTGTCGAAAGATTCATTTCCAAACAGCAATTCCGCCGCGTTGAGGATTTTCTCCCGGGTATGATCGCCATTGGCGCGTGTCTGAACGGCGCTGCGACCTCCTGGCTTTTTTGCGGAAGCGTCAACCATCTGATGTCCTTTCGGCCCTCACTTTATTCCGGACCATTTTTGCCGCCTGTTTTGCGCTTCGTCATTGGAGCTATCGATGAAACCGATAGAAGGATGCGATTTTGACGACTTTACCGATTTTGGTTGATTGTATAAACAACGAGGCATGCAGCGCAAGCTCGTTTGCCCGGCGGAGGAGCCGGTTGCACTGCGCAGTATCCGAAAACGGACCCGCGCCACGCCAACAACCCTGGGAGGGGCTCATGACAGAAACTTCGAACACAACCATATTCGATTCCCATTTCACGCGGCGCGATATGCTGGCTGGGGCGGGCAAGCTGGCGGCCGCTACGGCCCTGATGTCGGCCTCGGGCTTGTCGCATGCACGCGCCGCCGACGATACGTTGCGCATCGGCTTTGTTGTGGCGCTTTCCGGCATTCGCGCCTCCTTCGGCGCGTCCACCAGCCACACGATCAAGGCCATAGAGGAAACGCTGAAGAATGGCCTTGAGATCAATGGCAAGACCTATGCTGTCGAGATCATCGTCAAGGATAACCAGTCCAACCCGACCCGTTCGCTGCAGATCGGCAACGAGCTGATCCTCAACGACAACCCTGACATCATCCTGATTTCCGACGCTGAAGGCGGCACGGCGATCGCCAACATTTCCGACGCCCGCGGCGTGCCGCAGATTTCCACCGGCGGCCCTTGGCAGGGCTGGGCTTTCCAACGCAATTACAATCCGGAAAAAGGCTTCCCGTTCACCTTCCATTTCTTCTGGGGCGCCGACGAACTCGGCACAGCCTATGCGAAGATGTGGGACACCCTGCCGACCAACAAGAAAGTCGGCACGCTCTACGCCGACAATGACGGCGGCCGTGCGATGCATGATCCGGAGCATGGCTTCCCACCGGCTTTCAAGGCTGGCGGATACGATGTGTTGGACCTGGGTCTGTTCCGGCTCGACACCGACGACTTCTCCACCCAGATTGCCGCCTTCAAGGAGGCTGGCGTCGAGATCGTTGCGGGTCACGCCTACCAGAACCATCTCGCGACCTTCTGGAACCAGGCTGTCCAGGCCGGTTTCAAGCCGAAGATCTGCACCACGGCGGCCGGACTGCTGTTCCCCTCTTCGGTGGCCAATCTCGGCGAACGAGGCAACGGCATGTCGACCGAGGTCTGGTGGACCCCCGCATTCCCCTACAAGTCATCCCTGACCGGGCAATCCTCCCAAGACATCGCCGACGCCTATACGGCGGCGACCGGTCAGCAATGGACCCAGCCGCTGGGTTATGACCATGCGCTCTTTGAGGTCGGTCTGGCGGCGCTGAAAGCTGCGGGCGACCCCAAGGACAAGGCGGCGGTGCGCGATGCGATTGCGGCGCTCAGCCTGGACACGGTTGTCGGCAAGGTGGATTTCAAAGCCTCGCCTCTTAAGAACATCAGCGTCACGCATATCGCCGCAGGGCAATGGCAGCAGGTTGAGGGCGGCAAATTCCCCTATGATCTGAAAGTTGTCGACAATTCGACCAATCCTGATGTCAAGCCGCAGGGTAAATTGCAGCCCCTCACCTTCTGAGGCAAACACGTCAAGACGCGCGCAATACAGACGCGTCTTGTCGCTTCAGCATCAACTCGAACATTTGCAGGTGCGGGCTTGGCTCTCCTGGAAGTCAAAAATCTCAACAAGAGCTTTGGCTCCGTTGTCGTCGCCGATCACGTCGATCTCAATATCGACACCGGTGAATGCATTGGGGTCATCGGCCCGAATGGGGCCGGCAAGAGTTCGCTATTCGCCTTGATTGCGGGCAGCCTGACGCCCGACAGCGGCGCCATTCATCTCGATGGGCGCGACATTTCGCAAGTGCCGGCGCATAAGCGCGTGCATCTCGGCATCGGTCGCGCCTTCCAGATTCCGCAACCCTTTCCGGGCCTGACCGTGTTTGAAAACGTCGCAGCAGCAGCAGCGTTCGGAGCGCGCCTGCCGGCCAGGCAGGGCCACGCCAAGGCGCGCGACGTGCTGGACAGAACGGGACTGATCGAATTTGCCGATCGCCCGGCAGGTTCTCTCACGCTTCTCAATCGCAAGCGGCTCGAACTCGCCAAGGCGCTCGCGGTCAATGCGCGCCTGCTGATGCTCGACGAAATCGGCGCGGGCCTGACAGAACGCGAGGTCGATCGGCTGGTGCAGACGATCCTTAGCCTCAAGCAGGACCACGCGATCATCTGGATCGAGCACATCGCCCACGCCCTGAAAGCCGTCGCGGATCGGATCGCAGTGCTTCATTTCGGTCGCAAACTGCTGGACGGGGCGCCAGACGAGGTGATGTCGAGCGCCACCGTCAAAGAAATTTATATGGGGTTGGGTGTCGATGAAGCTCATTGAGGTCGAACGGCTCGAAGCCTTCTACGGCGATATGCAGGCCCTGTTTGGCGTGTCGCTGGGGCTCGCCGAGAAGGAATGCCTGGCGTTGGTGGGCGCCAACGGCGCGGGAAAGTCCACCCTTCTGCGCTGTCTGGTGGGTCTTAACCAACGTGTTCGCGGCGCTATCCGCTTTGATGGCAAGGACATTGTCGGTATCGCGGCTGAGAAGATCGCCCGTTCCGGCATCGCAATGGTTCCAGAGGGACGCATGCTGTTTGCCGAACTCACGGTCGAGGAAAACCTGACCATGGGCATGCTGACCAAACGGACCGGCAACTGGACTCTGCCGCGCGTCTACGAACTCTTTCCAATCCTTGCAGAGCGCCGCAAACAAATGGCGATTACCCTCTCGGGCGGCCAGCAGCAGATGGTGGCGATCGGTCGGGGGCTTTTGTCCAATCCGCGCGTGATGCTCTGCGACGAAATCTCGCTTGGACTCGCGCCAGTTGTCGTCGGGCAGATCTACGATTCCTTCCGTATCATCCGCGCTGAGGGCATGTCGCTCGTGGTCGTCGAACAGGATATCAACCGGGCGCTTTCAGTTTCCGACCGGCTTATCTGCCTGCTCAAAGGCCAGGTGACGCTCGAGGCCCGAAGCGCCGATGTCGATATGACCCGCCTGACAGCAGCTTACTTTGGAGAATGAGCGGTGATTTACATCGAAACGCTGATTAACGGCATTCTGCTCGGCGGGCTGTACGGTATTCTTGGCCTGGGGCTGGCGCTGGTGTTCGGTATTATGCGGGTTATCAATGTCGCACATGGCGAATTCATCGTCGGAGCGGCCATCCTCGCCTCCAGCCTGCTCGCGGCCATGCCCTGGCTCAACCCTCTGCTGACGCTGATCCCCGTGGCCATCATCGCTTTCGGCGTCGGCTATCTGTTCCAGCTCTTGCTGCTTAACAAGGTCGTGCAGCGCGGCGACATGCTTGCGCCGATGCTGGTGACATTTGGCGTGTCGATCATCCTGCGCAATCTGATGCTGGCGATCTTCGGCTCGAACCCAATGGCGATCAATGCCGGGGCGCTCGCCAAGGCATCGTTTTCCCTCGGCGCGATTCATATCGGCTATCTGCCGCTGATCACCCTGGCGATCTCGATCGCGCTGTTTGGCGGACTGCAATATCTGATCAAGGCCACAAGCTTCGGCAAGACCGTGCGGGCCACCGCCGACAAGCCGGACATCGTCAGGCTGATGGGCGTCAATCCGATCCGTATCTATGCCGTGGTGATGGGCCTTGCCTTCGTGATGGCGTCAGTCGCCGGCGTGCTTCTCGCCATGCGCACCTCGTTTTCCGCGACATCGGGCGTTGATCGTATTCTGATCGCGTTCGAAGTGGTGGTTCTCGGCGGGCTCGGCTCCTTCTGGGGCGCTCTGATCGCGGGGATCCTGCTCGGCGTCGTCCAGCTCATGAGCTTTCAGTTCGACGCCAATTCCGGGCTGTTTTACGCCCATCTGTTGTTCTTCGTGTTTCTAATCGTGCGTCCGAACGGCCTTCTGGGAGCCAAAGCATGAATGCGCTCATCGTCAGGGCCATCCCCTTCGTTCTGTTTATCGTCTTTGTCCTGTCAGCCCCCTTTATGCTTGGCGACGGCTCCCTGCATCTCGCCACCGAAATGTTCATCGTCATTGTCATCGCCTCTATGTGGAACCTGCTGGCCGGTTATGCCGGACTGATGTCGCTGGGCCACCAGATGTATTTCGGCGCGGGCGGCTATGTTCTCTATCTCTTCGCCAATGCGACAGGACTGCATCCCTATACCGGTCTGTTCGCCGCGTTCGTTTTTGGCGGCCTGGCTGCAGTTGTGATCGCGCCGCTGTTGTTTCGTCTGCGCGACGCCTATTTCGCCATCACCAGCTGGGTTCTGGCCGAAATGGTGTCAATCGCAGTGCAGAAGACCGATGCGCTCGGCGGTATCACAGGCTTCTCGCTGACCGATATGAGCGTTATCGATTTCGCCCAGTTTGAAACGCAGATGTTCCAGATCGGCGCCGCGATGCTGCTTGTCGCAGTGCTCGGCAGCCTGTGGCTGCTGCGCTCCAAGCCGGGTCTCGCCTTCATGTGCGTGCGCGACAATGAGCGCGCAGCCTCGGCCATCGGCATTGATGTCTGGCCTAACCGGCTGCTGGCTTATGTGCTTTCGGCGGCGGGTTGCGCCGCAGCTGGCGGGCTCAGCATGCTGGGAGGGCTCGTGGTCCAGCCGGGCAACGCCTTTTCTCCCGATTGGACCGTGATCATGACTTTTGTCGTGGTGGTCGGCGGCATCGGCACGCTGGAAGGACCGATCGTCGGCACGATCGTCTATTACCTGCTGCGACAGGTGCTGACCGTGATCATCCCGCTCAGCGGCACCTGGTATCTCGTGGCGATGGGCGTGGTGGCGGTTGCGACCATGCTTTACGCCCCTGGCGGCCTGTGGCCGATATTCCGGGATCGTTTGCGTCTCGACTGGCTCACCATCCGCCGAACATTGTGACCACCAGTCCATCGACATAATCGGACGCGCCGGGCGCGGTCCACACAAGACATTGGAGGAGGAATTCATGGCCAGTTCTCTCAACGGCCGGGTGGCGATCGTCACCGGCGGAGTCGGCGGCATTGGCGCAGCCACCTGCCGGGTAATGGCGGAGCGCGGCGCGCGCATCGTGGTTGCCGATATCAATCGCGACGGCGCTGAAGCGCTGGCGGCCGAATTGCCGGATGCGCTCGCCCTCCAGGTCGATCTGGCGGAAGAAGATGAGATCGCAGCCTTGTTTCAGGCGACCATGGACCGCTATGGCCGGCTCGACGTGTTGGACAACAACGCCGCGCTGCTGGGCCATGACGTCGTCCAGCAGGATCATGACATCGCAACCATGTCTACAGAGCTTTGGGATCGCACGTTTCGGGTCAATGCGCGAGGAACGATGATCTGCTGCCGCCATGCTCTGAAAATCATGGAGACGCAAAACTCCGGCTCGATCATCAACACCGCCTCAAATCTTGCACTGCAAGGCAACGTCATCCAATCGGCCTATAGCGCCTCCAAGGCTGCGGTCCTGCAGATGACGCGGTCCATCGCCACGTCGCATGGCAAGCGCGGCATTCGCTGCAATTCGGTTCTTCCGGGACTCACCGGCTCCAGGGCCGCGCTCGAGCATCTGCCGCCTCGGCTGCGCCAGATCGTCGAGGAGGAAACCCTCACGCCCTATCTCGGCGATCCCATGGATATCGCCCACGCCGTCGCCTTCCTCGCCTCCGACGAGGCCCGCTACATCACCGGTCAGATGATCGTGGTCGACGGAGGCACATCCGTGCACATCCCGGGCTTCGCTCGGCTCTCCGAAATGATCCAAGGGTAAAATCACAGTCACGCGATATCTGCTTCAAAACGACGGCGGAACCTCGCCTTGGCAAGGCTATTGCACCTGAGCGAGGACGACCGCCGGCCCTCGATCAGCTGACATTACATATTTAAGCTCGCCTTTCGTCGCCTGCTCCACCGGCTCAAGAAAGACCGCGTGGGCTCCGTGCTTGACATGCGCATCGGCGAATATGCGGATACTGTCAGCGGCGGGGCAAAACCAGGCCATGCGGCGACGTAAAAGTCGGCCACTTGTGGGGCGCGCATGAGACCTCCGGGAGGGCGTAGCCCGAGCGGGGGTCCCATGCGGGCGCGGCGATTTTTGAGAGGGTTTTGGCGGCCTTGCGGGCGCGGCTTTGGGCGAGACGATAGCTGTCGCCATTCATTTCTAGAATACTGACGTGGTGGGTGATGCGAACCAGCAATGCGCTGGGCAGACGCTCGGACTCGAGCGTCTGCATCCATTCGTCAAATGAAAGATTGCTGGTGATCAGGGTAGTCCCTCGCTCGTATCGTTGCGAGTTCAACTCGAACAGCAATTCTGCGCCAGTCTTGGAGTGCGGCGCGAAGCCCAGATCGTCGATGATGAGAAGCTGGTAGGCGGCCATCTGTTTCTGGAAGCGGACCAGACACCGTTCGTCACACGCCTCCATCATCTCACTGACCAGCGCTGCGGCCGTGGTGAAGTCGACGGAAAGATCCTTCTGGCATGCGGCCTGACGTCGGCTCATCCCTTCCGAGACAGCCAGGCTATGATCGATCTCGAAGCCCGCTCGCGAAACATCTCTTCCAAGTCCCGATAGCTTAGCGGGTAGCGCAAGCGCCAGACAACCGCCTGTACGATCAGCCACGCCTCGAAATGCCTGCTTTTAAAATCATCCGTCGACTGACGCTTCAGCTACTCGGCAATGGTATTCACAATCATGGCTCGGCCCGCAATTTCAGGGCGGCAAACTCCATGCCTATGGTCAACATACGGCTAAGCTCGAAAATTTTGCGACAGACCCCTCGGAACTCCTACCGACAGCGCGACGGGCTTACACCATATCTCTCGCTGAATTTGCGGGAGAAATGCGCCAAACTTTTGAAACCCCATTTGTAACAGACGTCAGAGACACTCGTGGCGAATCCGCCGTGCTGAAGCAGATCGCGACGAGCGCCTTCAAGCCTCTTTTCCTGAATATGAGCGAGCAGAGAAAGCGGTTCTCCTTCAAAAAGCCGGTTCACTTGGCGAAGGCTGATGCCCATAAAGTCGGCGACTGCGGCCGGACCAAGTTCGGGATCTCCCAGATTCTCGGTAATATACTTGCGCGCCCGCTGCAGCAATTGAGCATGATAGGCGGAACGCACACCACCGTGGACAAGGGAATACGCCGTCTCCATGACGTCCCAAACCTTCTTCTCCAAAGGCGCACCTGTCATCACATTGGTGAGATTTGATGATTGCGCCTGGCGCAACACGTCCTGAAGCGCCAACGGAATCGTGCGCGCCAAATTGTTTGCGCCACTGAAGTGAACAACGTCGCGCAGGCTCCATTCGCCGAAACGTTGACGAAAATCCTCACCAGGAATTTCAAAGATTACCTGACGTGCGAAAGCGGGAAAACCATGCATGTAGGCATGGTTGGTATCGTATAGAACAACGTCGCCTGCCTCCGCCACCAAGCACTGTCCCGCTCGGTTCAAGAAGGTCTTACCGTTAAGTATCACCGTCAGGAACGCACTGTCCTTCTCCCGCCGACGCAAGAGATGTGGCGTCCGCTCAATGAAGTGCTCGTCACCGGCGATGTCAATCATCTTCATCCGGCCGAAATCGTAGTGGTGGTATCGCGCCTCAAGCCCCTTCTCGGAAAGACACGAACAGCGAAGACCGACCACCTTCTCGGCGCAATGCTCCTCCCAGTAGTCGATTCTCTCGTGGGGAGCGACCACGCGCGTGTCAAATGTCATCGCTCCCGAGGCAACGCTCGGCTGGGCGACGAAGCCCGGCGTTATATTCAACTTTTCCTCCCTGCCCCGACCACGGCCCCAGAGGATACGCGGAGAGCAGAAGGAGTGTGACAAAACGCAAGTCTTGCGTCAAACCCCTTGCTTCGCAGAACGCTAGTGAAAAGCGTTTCGCGCCAGAGACAATAGGTTCTGGCTGATGCGCCCTGCGGCAACACGCGTTGCTCTGAGAATATGCCAGCATGCGTCAAACGGTAAGGTAACCGCCATCGACCGGAACCACGACACCGGTGATGTAACCGGCAGCGGGACTGGCGAGATAGACAATAGGCTCCGCAACCTCCTTCGGCTCGCCCCAGCGATCGAACGGAATGCGAGCGAGGATCGGGCCGGAGGCCTCTCCGTCAGAGATCAGGTTGCGCGACAAAGGCGTCACAATCCAGCCCGGAGCGACGGCGTTGACTCGAATGTTCGGCGCAAATTCTTGCGCTAGCGACTTAGTCAATTGCACGACAGCGCCTTTAGACGAGGCATAGGCTGGCCGATCTGCTGCACCGAAGGTGGAATACATGGATGCAATGTTGATGATTGAGCCTCCGTCGGGCATCAACGGTCGAGCGGCTCGCGACGCCGTCATGACCGAGAACAGGTTGATCGACATTACCTCTGCAAAGGCCTGGGCGGTCCACTCACTCCGATCGCGACTGACCCCGGCGCAATTGACCAGCACGTCGATGCGGTCAAAGTTGCCGATGTAAGCTTCCAAGTCTGCGGGCGACCGAACATCGATTTCAGTGGAAACAGAGCCTTTCGGCGCCTCTTTCGAATACGCACCAAGGCCCGCCACATGCGTGGCGGCGCCCAGGTTGGCAAAAGCTTCCGCTGTTGCCGCGCCGATGCCAGAAGTGCCGCCGATGACAACGACGTTTTTTTCAGCAAATAGTTCTTTTGCAAATGTCATAGGTTTCTCCGAACCTAAATGGTGAAGACAGTTTCAAGGTTGCTCAGAGGACGACCAACACCTTCACGTCGTCATTCGGCGCCGCCAATATCTCGAAACCACGGGTGACCGCCTCTGTGAGCGGCACCTCCCGCGTGACGATTAAGGAAGGGTCGACCACCCCGCCGGCGATCATCCCGATCAGGTCGGCATAGACATGCCGGTAGCCGCACGAGGGAATGATCTCCACCTCCCGGTTGACGAGGTCGAAGGCGTCGATGCGAGCCGGCGCGCCGAACAAACCCACCAGGACGACCTTGCCGCCCTTGCGGACCGACTGAATGGCGTCATCAAGCGCCGGCTGCACGCCGACAGCCTCGAAGGCCACATCCACGCCTTGGGCCTGCGTCGGCAGATGCCCCATAACGCTGTTGACGGTATCGGTCGCGCCGAGCGCCCGCGCCCGGGCAAGCCGTGCATCCGACACATCGCTGACGACAATCCGCCTCGCCCCGGCAACGGCTGATAGCTGAACGAGCAGAAGCCCGATCGGTCCAGCACCGACGACAGCAACGCTCTGCCCCGCCATCAGCCCTGAGCGTCGCAGCGCATGCAGAGCGACTGCAGCAGGTTCTAGCACGGCCGCCTGACGGTCGGTTACTGTATCCGGCAAGAGGTGCAGCATGTAATGAGGCACCACAGCCTCTTCGGCCATCCCGCCGTGGCCCATGAGCCCGGCGAAACCCATTTTTTCGCATAGATTATAGTCGCCCCGCAGGCAGGCCGTGCACTCGCCGCAACGATATTCCGGCTCCACCGCCACCCGCTGCCCGACGTTCACGGATCCGCAATTCCCGTTGATCTCGAGCACTTCCCCGGCAAACTCATGGCCGAGCACAAGCGGAGCGACCAAATCCGAAATCGGATGCGGCGCATTCACCGGTATGGCATGCGGACCATTCAGATATTCGTGCATATCAGAACCGCAGATCCCGCAGCGGGTGACGCGAAGGCGCACCTCGCCCGGCGCGAGGGCGGGACGAACCCGCCGCTCGATCCGGATATCCTTTGCTGCGTACCAGACCGCGGACAGGATGCCCGTGTCGTTCGGCCGATCCATCACCGGAAAAGCCCGTCGACATAGGCAGCACCAATGCCAACCTTGTCGTAATGGGCCCGGGCGAGCGCAATGTAGTCGTGGACATCGAAGGTACCCGCGGAATTTCCATGCTCGTCGAGCCAGATCAGCGGTCCGGTGACCTTGAAGTGAACGCGCATGGGTTCATCGCTCTCATAGGCGACAAGCGTGTGTCCTTCGCCGGGTGTCTCATAGACAAAATCGCCGGCCGTGGCGGTCCAGTCATGCTCTAGATAACCCCACTTGCCCGAGATCGTATAGGCGAAGACCTCATGCGGGTGATAATGGCGGTTCACCAGACCAGCCTTCTTCGCCATCAGGATGTCGCACCACATGTTGCGCTCCGGCGAGATCCACAACGGACGAGACGACACCGTTTCGGTGAAGGGCACATAGTAGCGTTCGTCATCAGTCGCTGCGTTGGGAAGATAGACTTCGGGTTTCGCGTCCGGCTTGAACACGTTTTCGATTGGCTTGATGTCGCGCCAGAACTCGTTGCTTGCGGCTTCAGGCATATTGATTTCCTCCCAGTAGATCCGGGGCAAAGGCGCCCCAGCCATCAGAATAGTGATTGCTCTGGAGGGCGTTTGACGGCCCGGGACACTTGTTTTGCCTCTCCGCGCCCATTCGCCCTTGAGGGTGGGACAGAGCAAATTGTCACGGCTACAGTCCCCTGATCGCACTGTCTGGAAAGGCTGCGGTTCGCGCTTGGAGGGCGCGATATCTGGAAAAGCTGTCGATTGCAGTGACGCGCAGAGCCGCGAAGACGGGTGATCGGCCAAGGGAGGTTTCGACATGACATTAAAGCATCAGAGTGGCAGGCATGACGGTGGAGTGACCCGTCGCACGACCATCAAGGGACTGGCCGCGGGCGCCGCAGTTCTTGCCGCGCCATCCTATCTGCGCGCCCAATCGGCGCAGACCATCAAGATCGGCTACGTTAGCCCGCAGACAGGGCAGATGGCCCCCTTCGGCGAAACAGACGCCTTCGCGCTCGATTTCATTCGCAAGCATCTCGCCAACGGTCTCGAGGTCGGTGGCAAGACCTATGCGCTCGAGATCATCGAACGGGATGCGCAGTCCAACCCCAATCGCGCAGCCGAACTGGCTGGCGAACTGTGCCAGAACGACGGTGTCCACATGCTGATACCGGCATCCACGACGGATGTGACGCTTCCGGTCTCAGAGCAGGGCGAACTCTTCGAGGTGCCGACAATCTCGTCCACGGCGCCATGGCAGGCAGTGATCATGCCGCGCGGCGGCGCCGACCAAGCCTTCAACTGGACCTACCATTTCTTCTGGGGCCTGGAAGACATTATCCAGACCTTCGTCAACATGTGGAACAGCGTCGACAGCAACAAGAAGGTCGGCCTGCTGCTTCCTCGCAACGCCGATGGCGAAGTCTGGGGCGACGACAAGATTGGCTTGCCACCTGCCATGCGAGCGGCTAGCTTTGAGGTCATCTCTCCGTCGAAATTCGAAATCCGAACCAATGATTTTTCATCGCAAATCAATGCTTTCAAGGAAGCGGGCTGCGAAATCCTTGGCGGACTGGTCTTCCCCGCCGACCTGCGCACGGCGACCATCCAGATGGCGCAGCAAGGCTTCAAGCCCAAGATCATGACGGTTGCAGCCGGCCTGCTGTTCCCCTCCGCCGTGGAAGCGATGGGCGACCTGGGCGCCGGCATGTCGACTGAAGTGTGGTGGACGCCGACCTTCCCCTACAAGTCCACGCTGACTGGTGAGAGCTCCGCCGAACTGGCTGCAAAATGGGAGCAATCGACCGGCAAGCAGTGGACACAGCCGCTCGGTTACAGCCATGCCATGTGGGAAATCATCGTGGACACGCTGAAGCGTTCCAACGACCCCATGGACCGAGCAGCAATCCGCGACGCCCTGAAGACGACCAACCTCGACACGGTGGTCGGCAACATCAACTGGAGCAAGGGGCCTCATCCGAATGTGTCGAAGACGCCGATTTTGGGCGGTCAGTGGCGCAAGAGTGAAAAATGGCCCTACGATCTGAAGATCGTCGAAACCCAGCTCTATCCCATCATGCAGCCGGAAAGCGGCCTGGAGATGAAGTCTTGGTGACGGCATCCAGACAGCAGAGACAGGCGAACGGAAAGGAGGTTCTCCTTTCCGTTCGCAAACTCTCCAAGAGTTTCGGCGCGCTCAAGGTGGTGCAGGATGTGAGTTTCGATCTCGCCCAGGGAGAGGTTCTCGGCATCCTCGGCCCGAACGGCGCCGGCAAGACCAGCCTTTTCAATCTGATCTCTGGCGACATCGCCTTCGACACCGGCTCGATCACGCTGGACGGGGCGCTGCTTGATCGGGAACCATCCTACAAGCGGGCGACACGGGGGATCGGGCGGACCTATCAGATCCCCCGCCCCTATGCCAAGATGACAACCTTCGAGAACCTACTGGTTGCCTCCCGCTTCGCGGCGGGCCGCAGCGAGCGCGACTCCTACCTCTCCTGCGCAGCACTACTTGAGGATTGTGGGCTCGCCGGCAAGGCAAACCTTCCGGCTGGCGGCCTAACCCTGCTCGACCGAAAGCGGCTGGAACTAGCGCGCGCGCTGGCAGGCGAACCAAAGCTCCTTCTTCTCGACGAGATTGCCGGTGGCCTGACCGAGGCCGAAGCCGGGCAGTTGGTGTCCCTGATCCGTCATGTGCGTGATCGGGGCGTTACCATCATCTGGATCGAACACGTGCTGCACGCCGTCATGGCCGTGGCCGAGCGCCTGCTTGTGCTGAGCTTCGGCGAAAAGATTGCTGACGGGCCTCCGCAGGAGGTCATCGACAATCCCGACGTGCGCCGCATCTATATGGGGATCGAAGCATGAGCGCCTCTCCTCTTCTGACAGCTAGGTCGCTATGCGCCGGCTACGGTGATTTTCAGGCCCTCTTCTCAATCGATTTCGACATCCGCGCCGGCGAGGTGGTTGCATTGATCGGAGCCAATGGCGCGGGCAAGTCCACTTTGCTGAAAGCCTTTGTCGGTCTCGTCCCAATTCGCGACGGTTCGTTGGACTTCTGCCGCGTCGACGTGTCGAAGACCCCCGCTCATGCTCTGGTGTCACGCGGACTGACAATGGTTCCGGAAGGACGACGGCTGTTTCGAGGCATGACAGTCGAGGACAATCTGCGGGTCGCGGCAGATCACGCCGGCAAGCCGGCTGCGGGCACTCGGCCGTGGACTCTGGAACGGCTCTACGATCTTTTCCCGGTCCTCGCCGAACGGCGGACACAGGCCGTGGAGGAACTGTCAGGCGGACAGCAGCAGATGGTTGCGATCGGCCGCGCGTTGATGACGCAGCCGAAACTGCTGCTCTGCGACGAAATAAGCCTCGGTCTCGCACCCAAGGTGATCTCGGAAATCTACGACATGCTGCCAATTATTCGGCAGGCCGGAACCGCAATCCTGCTCGTCGAACAGGACGTCTCCCTCGCGAGCCGCAGTTCAGACCGGGTCTACTGCATGCTGGAAGGGCGCATCACGCTCACCGGCAAGTCGTCGGACGTGACAAGAGAGCAAATCACGCAAGCCTATTTTGGGGTGAAACATGACCTGGGTTGACGCAACCATTCAGGGGTTGCTTCTCGGCGGTCTCTACGCACAATATGCAATTGGCATGTCGCTGATGTTCGGCGTGATGCGCATCGTCAACATTGCGCATGGCGATCTCGTCGTTCTGCTTGCCCTTATCGGAATCTCGCTGGCCACAGCCTTTGGCCTCGGCCCTGGCTTTATCATGCTGGTGCTGATTCCCGTGGGTGCGCTGATCGGATGGGGGCTGCAGCGCGGGATCCTCAACCATCTCGTCGGCAACGATCCCCTGCCCTCGCTCATCGCGACATTCGGCCTGTCACTGGCGCTTCAAAACCTGATGCTGACGATTTGGGAGGCTGATACACGCGCACTCAATGTCGGGGCAATGGCAATTCTGTCGGTCGACGTCGCAGGGATCCATGTCGGCGTCCTGCCAGTCGGCATCTTGGTCGTCGCGGCCCTACTCACTTGGGGTCTGCATGTTGTGCTGAAGACGACCCGCTTCGGCCGCGCCTTGCGTGCGGCAGCAGCCGACAAGGATGCGGCGACCCTGATCGGTATTGACACCAAGGTCGTCTATGCCAATGCGACGGCAATTGCCGTGGCGATCCTGGGAATTGCCGCTGTCTTCCAGGCTGCACGCACGACGGTTTCGCCCGTCGATGGGGGCGCCCAGCTCATTTATGCCTTCGAAGCCGTGATCATCGGTGGAATGGGCTCTATCTGGGGCGCCTTTGCTGGCGGTCTCATTCTTGGGGTGGCACAGGTCGTGGGCTCCCGCATCGATCCCGGCTGGGGCATTCTGATTGGCCACCTCGTCTTTCTCCTGGTGCTGGCCTGGCGCCCCCAGGGCATCATGTCACGTCGATAGGAGGCAGACTTGACCGCGTCCAACATTCTCGTCCACCGGCACACTCTTTCTAGCCGGATCGCCATCACCGTGTCCCTGTTGCTCATCCTCTCAATACCCACCCTGCCGTTCTGGGCATCGAGCGGTCAGATTCGGTTGATCATCGAACTCTCCAGCCTGATCGCGATCGCGCAGATGTGGAATCTGCTGGCAGGCTACGGCGGTATGGTCTCCGTCGGCCAGCAGGCCTTCATCGGCGCAGGCGGCTATTCGCTTTTCGTCTTGTCTACCTATGCGGGGTTCAATCCCTTCTTGTCTGTGCCACTGGCAATGATCCTGCCCGCCCTGCTCGCTGCACCGTCCTACCTGCTCTTACGTAAGCTCGACGGTCCGTATTTTGCCATAGGCACCTGGGTGTTGGCGGAAGTTTTCCGGCTGGTCACCGGCAATCTCTCGGTGGTCAATGCCGGATCCGGCATGACCTTGAGGGCGATGGGTCAGTTTACAGCCCACCAGCGAGAGATAGGCCTCACCATTCTGTGCGCCCTGCTTTTGCTCATCACGGTCGGCGGCACCTTCCTCATACTGCGCTCACGACTGGGACTAGCCATGATGGCGATGCGCGACGATCCCGTTTCTGCTGCGAGCCAGGGCGTCAACGTAGGGCGCATGCGCTTCGGCATTTTCGTGGTGGCCGCCATGGGAACGGGTCTCGCGGGGGCAATCTACTACATGGCGCAGCTTCGCATCTCTCCCAGCAGCGGCTTTGACCCCTATTGGTCGTCCATCTGTATCTTTATCGTGATGGTCGGCGGCATCGGCCGTCTGGAGGGACCGATTGTCGGCGCGCTGCTCTATTTCTTCGCAACGCGCCTCTTCGGCCATTTCGGCGCGGGCTATATGATCTTTCTCGGCCTGTTGACGCTGATCATCGCCCTCTTTTCGCCGAGCGGCGTCTGGGGTCTTTTCAGCAGGCTCCGCGATTGGCCCTGGTTTCCGGTCGGGCACAAGATTCAATATGCGCGGCAGCGCGATTGAAGCCACCTTACACGGTCGTCGAAATGCTGGTTGAGAGCTCCAGAAATGAGGCTTACCGAGTTATAACGAATTTGCGATGAAGCACAGGCTGCGGAATGATGGAAGCCACTTACGCGACTTCCATCATTCCGATTGGGATTAGATCTTGATGAAGTTATGTGCGGACAACGCGCCGAATGGCAGGGATGCGAGCCGGCCACCGACATCCAGCGAACCAAGATCAACGGCGAAGAAACCGGTTGCTTCGATGAGCTTGCGGACCTCGGCCTTTGCGGCGGCGTCATCGCCGGAGTAGAACAGAACACGCTGACCGCCTGATGCTGCAGGTTCCGGCAAAACATTGACGTCTAGATGATTGAAGGCCTTCACCACGCGCGCGTCGGGAACATATTGGCTGAAAACTTCGCTCGAGTGCTTTTCGCCCAGATCGACAGCCTTGATGCCATAGGCCGCCAGCGGGTTCGTCGGATCCTTTGCATCCGGCGAATTCGGATCGATGAACTCAACCGGGTTGGTCCCGTCGACAACGATGCGACCATTCCAGGCGGGCAGGCCGCTCATGACCTTCTCGGCATCAACCCAACGCACCGCCGCAAAGACGATATCTGCGCTTGCAGCCTCTCCGACTGTGCCGGCCTGGATGGAGGGGCCAAGCTCTTCAACAAGCGACGCCAGGGATTCCGGGCCGCGACTGTTGGAAATCGTGGCGGCGATCCCGGCCTTGGCGAAGATGCGTGCAAGGTTGGAGCCGAGGGCGCCAGAACCTATAATACCAATGCTCATAGTCTACTCCTGATGTAAAAGGGCTGGAAAGATGAGAACCGCCAGCGCCCCATAGGCTGATCGGTTTCTAACCGTCTGCAGCAGGGTTGCTGCATTTTTATGATGATATGTCAGCGATACACCAACATTTAAGGGCAAATGATCACCATACCAACGGTATGGAGAACTTGCCCAAGCGGGCGACGTCGGATGCGATGTCGGCCACCGTGGTTTCCGCCAGTTCCAGTTCGAGGGCCGCTCTGGCCCTCGTCAGCACCGGCTGGATAGCCTCCAGAATGTTGCCCCCGACCGCGCAACTCTCGCAGGGCGGGGTGCGATGCGTGGAAAACAGTTCCGTATCCTCGACCGCCTCATAGACATCCAGAAGCCTGATTTTTTCCGCGGGCTTTGCCAGTAAGGCGCCACCCCCAGCCCCAAGCTGGGACCTTGTCAATCCTGCCTCATTCAACCGCGACAACAATCCACGAATAACCACAGCACCGGTATTGGCGGAATAGGCCAGATCCTCCGAGCGCATCGGTTTGCCTGCGCTGACGGCTAGACCAGTCAGAATATGGACGGCGACGACAAATCGAGTACTGGTTGGCATGTCGCCCTCCGCTTGTGTGTAATGAGCATTATTACACACTCTCTGCACTGTCAATCACCGTTCCGCAATTTCCTTTTGAACAGCTTTTAAGCCGGTCAATCATCCAGCGACCCGCAGGTCCTGGTGGCGCGTCGACCCGGTAGACTGCAGACATCGGCAGTTTTAGCCCCCCCACCGGTATGTCTTCGATTGACAGCTCGATTAGTCGCCCCTCGGCAATGTCCTTCGAAACAGCATGAAGCGGCATTCCGCCCCAGCCCAGGCCGCTGACGAGGAATGCATGCTTTGCGAACAGGTCGGCGAGCCGCCAGGTTGACGGTGACATGACGCCAAATTCGCGACCCGTCGAAAGCTCGGAACGATCCGTCAGGACCAACTGCACGTGACGCGCAAGTTCCTCGCGGGGGATAAGGCCGGTATGTTCCGCAAGCGGATGCCGTGCAGCAGCGACCATCACAAACTTGACGCTGGTGATCCGTTCCGCCGCCAGTCCGGGCGGCAAGGTGGGCAATGAGCCCACAAGCCCGAAACTCGCACGGCCGTCGATCACGGGCTGGACCGCTCCCCCCAAAGCCTCGACGTAAAGCCGCAAGGGTGTGGCGGGGAACTCCTGACGAAACTCGTGGGACACGTCAGCGATGGTCGTAATCGGGAAAAACACGTCGATCACTGCGGCAAGCTCAGGCTCAAGACCTCCTGCGATGCCCTTGGCGCGCGCTTTCATGCCATCGACGGCACTCACAACAGAGCGCGCATCTGCAAGCAAGACTTCGCCCTGCTTGGTCACTCTGGGGTAGCGGGCCGACCGGTCGAATAGCACGACTGACAATTGGCCCTCGAGATTGGCGATCGTTTCGCTGACTGCCGACTGTGTCCGTCTCAGCCGCCGTGCGGCCGCAGAAAAGCTTCCCTCGTCTGCCGCTGCCACGAAAGTCCGCAATTGATCCAAAGATACGCCGTCGAGCATCTGCACATCCCCTCTATCGCTGCTGCCGATGGATAACATCGATAAATACAGGCTGCCGCGATTAATGCAAGCATGACACTTACACAGTCACACGACCGCTGGCGCACTGTTAAAATGCTAGCGCAGCGCCAGCCAACCGGAGGACCATGTAATGACCGATCACCTCACCGCCGTCGATCTTCTACGTCGCAGCCTTGATACATTCCTCGCAAAGGACATGAAGGGCTGGTCGGAGCTTTGCGCTGACAATGTCGTGGCGGAGTTTCCGTTTGCGCCGGAGGGATCGCCCAGGCGCCTGGAAGGCCGTGACGCGCTGTACGAATACCTGCGCAACTACCCCTCCGTCATTGATGTAGCCTCAATTCCGAACCTTCGGATCTATGCAACGGATGATCCCAATGTCGCCATCGCGGAATGGAGCGCTTCCGGCAAGGTCCTTACAAATGGAAACGCTTACGAGATGAGTTACGCAACGTTCGCAACTTTCAAGAACGGGCTGATGACCAACTATCGGGAATACTGGAATCCGCTTGCCTTCATGCAGGCGATGAGCGGCGCCCAGTTCTAATCTGCCATCAGCCCACAGCGGTTATCCGCCAGCCAATGCAGGAATGCATCCTATGACATCTGAAGCAAAGATCGCCCTCATCACCGGCGGCAGCCGCGGCCTCGGTCGCAACGCCGCACTCGCCCTTGCCCAAGCGGGAACCGACGTGGTGATCACTTACAAAAGCCAGGAAATGGAGGCCGCCCATGTGGTCGCCGAGATCACGGCCTTGGGACGTAAAGCAACGGCCATCCAGCTCGACACCGCCGACACGTCATCCTTCAGCATCTTCGCCGAAACGCTTGGCGGCAAGTTGAACACGATCTGGTCTCGCAACCAAATCGATTTCCTCGTCAACAATGCCGGGATAGGTGCGCATGCCTCTATCGAAACCACGAGCGAAGACACCTTCGACCAGTTGATGTCTGTTCACCTAAAGGGCGTTTTCTTCCTGACCCAGACACTTCTGCCGGTGATTGCCGACGGTGGGCGGATCGTCAATGTCTCAACCGGCCTGACGCGCTTTTCGCTGCCTGGATATGCGGCTTATGCGATGATGAAGGGCGGCGTAGAGGTGTTCACCCGCTATCTTGCCAAGGAGCTTGGGCCACGCGGCATCGCGGTCAATACGATAGCGCCCGGCGCCATTGAGACAGATTTCGGCGGTGGTGTCGTGCGCGACAATGCAGCCGTGAACACGATGATTGCTGGCCAGACCGCGCTTGGTCGCGTGGGCCTCCCTGATGATATCGGCCCCGTCATCGCATCATTGCTCGCAAGCGGCGCCGGATGGGTCAATGCACAGCGCCTGGAAGCCTCCGGCGGCATGTTCCTTTAAGCTCAAAGATCTGAGGAGGTTACAATGAACGCACAAAAGCCAAGCCACGAGAGCCGTGTGGCCGTCGTCACAGGTGCAGCCCGTGGGATAGGACAGGCCATCGCTTTGAAGCTGGCGAGCCAAGGCGCAACACTCGTCCTGGTGGACATGGAAGAGGCGCACGAAACAGCACAAATGATTGATGGCGAAAGCCTGATCGTCATCGGTGATGTTTCGAGCGCGCCAGATTGGCAGCGCATAGACGAGACAGTCCAGAACCGTTTCGGCGGCGCAGATATTGTGGTCAACAATGCAGGAATAGGCTCCGAGCGGATGATCGACGATCTCGACATCGATCTCTGGCGGAAGACGCTTGCGATCAATCTCGAGGCTCACTTTCTCAGCGCCAAGCAATTCGTGCCGCAGATGCGCAAAAAGGGCTGGGGGCGTTTCGTCAACATCTCCTCCAACTCCATCGGGCTGGCGATCCCCGGCATGAGCCACTACATGGCATCGAAAATGGGCGTCATCGGCTTTGTGCGTGGACTGGCCAATGATGTGGCGGATTCGGGCATCACCGTGAATGCCGTTCTTCCGGCAATCACCAACACCCGCCTGACGCAGGACATGCCGGAGGAAATCAAACGGCAGACCTGGCAAAGCCAAGCCATCAAGCGGTTTGCACAGCCGTCCGACATCGCCGGCGCCGTGGCATTCCTGACAAGCGAGGATGCGTCGTTCATCACCGGCCAGGCACTTCCTGTCGATGGCGGGCAGTACAAGATATCCTGACATGATTGCAGCAACCGGGTGTTCGGTCCGGCCGGGCAATCGATTCCTACTCCGCAGCAATGCTGGCGGAGCTCGGCTAATGGCCATCGTCCACGTGCAAGGACGCATCCATCGGCCGAACCGATAGATACCATCGAGACATAACGGCTATCTTCGGCAAGAGCGCAATGGCAATCAGATAGCCATGATCAAGACCTTTCAAGCTCTTCTCGCCCGCTTCACCAACAAGGCCAACCCGGCCCAACCTTTGGAATCATTTCCCATGACAACGATCCTCCACATCGATTCAAGCATCCTCGGCGGCTATTCGGTAAGCCGCACCCTGACGGCGGAAATCGTCGCCAAGCAGCAGGCGCTTCATCCCGGCGCCAACGTCATCCGTCGCGATCTCGTAGCCGACGCTGCGATGCATCTTTCGGATGCGCACATGGCTGTCTTTCAGGGCGGCGAAGTCGGCAATGCGGCGCTTGGCCAGGATCTGGCGACCGGTGGCGCCTATGTCGACGAACTCTTTGCAGCTGACATCATCGTCATCGGTGCGCCGATGTATAATTTCACCATTCCCACGCAGTTGAAGGCCTGGGTTGACCGCGTATGCGTTGCCGGCCGCACCTTCAAATATGGCGCAAACGGCCCGGAAGGCCTGGTCATGGGCAAAAAGGTCTTCATCGCCTCTGCGCGCGGCGGCGTCTACACCGGCGACAGCCCGGCTGCCGCCATGGAGCATCAGGAATCCTATCTGAAGGGCGTCCTCGCATTCATTGGCGTCACGGACGTGACGGTCATTCGCGCCGAAGGTCTGGCGCTTGGCGAAGACGCCAAGGGGGCCGCCATCGCTGGCGCCAAGGCGGAAATCGAGGCGCTTGCAGCCTGACGTTCTCAATTGGCGAACTATTTGAAACAAAGGATCCATCATGTCGCAGACCAATCTGATTGCAGTCGCTGGGCGATTGCTTCTGGCAATCGTGTTCATCCTCAGCGGCATGGGCAAGATTGCCGCGCCAGAGGCCACACAAGGCTTCATCGCATCTGTTGGCCTTCCCTTGCCGCTTCTGTCCTTCCTGATCGCCGTTGTGGTTGAAGTCGGTGGCGGGATACTGCTGGTTATTGGCTTTCAGACGAGGCTTGTCAGCCTTGCCCTTGCAGCATTCACGTTCGCGACGGCCATCGTGTTCCACAATGATTTTGCCGATCAGAACCAGATGATCCACTTCCTGAAGAACATCTCGATCATGGGTGGTTTGCTGCAGGTGGCTGCCTTCGGGGCCGGTTCGCTGAGTGTTGACGCTCGTCGCCTGCGCACGGCGTAGGTTGAGGAATGGTTCCGCCGTCCACCACTCCCCTGCCCGACGGCGGAACCGTTTGCCACTCTCTTGAAATTTGAATGGACCAAAAAATGGAAATCGGCATCGACAGTTTTGCGGCCACCATTCCAAATCCTGCTACCGGCCTGACAGTGCCTGCCGCAGACCGGATGGAGGCGCTTCTGGCGGAAGTGGAAACTGCGGATCGCGCGGGACTTGATATCTTCGGCATCGGCGAACATCATCGCAAGGAGTTTCTTGATTCTGCGCCAGCCGTTATTCTGGCGGCCGCAGCGGCCCGGACGACGCAAATTCGCCTTACAAGCGCCGTGACTGTTTTGAGCGCTGCCGATCCCGTGCGGGTATTCCAGGATTTTGCAACGATCGACCTCATCTCCAAGGGCCGCGCCGAAATTGTCGTCGGGCGCGGGTCGTTTGGCGAAGCCTATCCGCTCTATGGTTTTGCCATGAACGACTACGACGCACTGTTCGTCGAAAAACTCGATCTCTTGATGAAGCTTCGCGAAGAGACACATGTGACGTGGCGCGGACGCTTCCGGCCCGAGCTTTCAGGTCAAGGCGTGTATCCGCGCCCTCATCAGGAAAAGATGCCGATCTGGCTCGGCGTTGGCGGAACACCGCAGTCCTTCGCCCGAGCCGGTGCACTTGGCCTACCCCTGATGGTCGCCATCATCGGCGGGTCTTTCGACCGCTTTCGTCCACTTGTCGATCTTTACCGTGAGGCAGGCCATCGCGCCGGGCATGCGCCGGAAACGCTGAAGGTTGGCGTTCATGCAATGGGCTTCGTTGGCGATACCGACCAAAGTGCTGCCGACGCCTTTTTTCCCGGCTGGGCTTACATGTTCACCGAAATCGGTCGTGAGCGAGGCTGGTCCACGGCGACGCGCGCGCAATTTGACGCGATGCGCGGCCCACACGGCGCATTTCTGATCGGGAGCCCCAAGACGGTTCGAGAAAAGATCCTCGCCGCCGATAAGGCGCTGGGCGGCATCTCGCGCCTGACTTTCCAGATGAGCTCGGCCATGCTGGAAACAGACGCAATGCAACGCTCGATCGAACTGCTGGGCGCCGACGTTGCGCCAGCCATCAGGGCCGAACTCGGCGGCCGGTCCAATGGGTGAGCTCGTCGGTGGCCAGTGGCAGAAAAGCGGCATGGAACGCGTGTTGTCCGACAGTGAGCTTAGACGTCCGCCATCGGTCTTTCGTAACTGGATTGCCGCTGAAGGCGATACTCTTTTCAAGGCGGAACCAGCGCGTTACCACCTGTATGTGTCGCTTGCCTGCCCCTGGGCGCACCGCACGCTTATCATGCGCAACCTCAAGGGATTGACTGGGCTGATCGATGTCTCGGTGGCGCATTGGCTGATGGGCGAAGACGGCTGGACCTTCGATCCAGCCCCGGGCGTTGTGCCTGATGCCCTGAACGGCGCGAAATTCCTGCACGAGATCTATGCGCTCTCCGACCCGTCCTGCACATCTCGGGTCACGGTTCCGGTGCTGTGGGACAAGGTCTATCGGCGGATCGTTTCGAACGAATCCTCGGACATCCTGCGGATGTTCAACGTCGCTTTCGATGACTGTGGCGCAACGGTCGGCGACTATTATCCCGCAGAGCATCGCGACGAGATCGACGCTGTCAACGACCGCGTCTATGCGACATTGAACAACGGCGTCTATCGCGCAGGCTTTGCGACAATGCAGGCTGCCTACGAGATGGCTGTGGGCGAGGTCTTTGCGACACTCGACTGGCTCGAACAGCGGCTGAGGCGGCAACGCTACCTCGTAGGACAGATGCTGACCGAAGCGGATATTCGCCTGTTCACGACCCTCGTGCGCTTCGATCCGGTCTATCACGGACACTTCAAGTGTAACAAAAGGGCGCTCGTCGATTACCCGGCACTGTGGGCCTATACACGCGATCTCTTCAGCCATCCCGCCATTCGCCCGACAGTGGATTTCCAGCATATAAAGCACCACTACTATGCAAGCCATACTTGGCTGAACCCAAGCGGCATTGTCCCAACAGGCCCTGATTGTGATTTTGACTTTCCCTCCGGGCGAGAAGCACTCGTCTGAATCGCGTGCACATGGACGTGGCCACCATGTGTTCGCCCTGACATGACATATGAATAAGGAAGTCCGGCATGACGGCAATTGTCGTCAACAGCCGCGGCCCAACTTCACCAATCGAATTCACCGCGCGTTTCGGAGGCAGCTTTCGCCCGACCGACGTTGAAGAGGCCCAGCAGTCCGATATCGTGATCCTGGCCATGGGCTTTGGTGCAGGGATCCTGAAGCGCAGTGTCGTAGGTGTTCATCCAACCCGATAACTGCTCTGCGCCATGATGCTGTTCAAGCACAATTCCTCCCGCCGCCATCGTATCGGCACGATGAAGCTCATAGTCGCCAACTGGGCAGCATACGAGGCAGGTCTTCGTCGGCGCGGCAGTTTGCGCTTTGGATGACGCGGGAGGCGCTCTCGTCCTGGCAAGCGCCGACGCGCAAGACCCGCGGAGGCCGACCGCGCTACTCCGATCTGGCTGGCGATCGAGACTGCCCTGACGCTGGCGTGTATGGCCTGTGTCTGCGTGAGACGGAGGGCTTCATGACCTCTTCCAGAACCCCAGTTGAAAGCGCATCGAAAACTGCGGACTTAAGGCGGATCACGTCATCCTTCACGTTAAAGTCAAGCAAATGATCAACATCGCTTGCCGCGTTCAGCTTCGAGTCAAACACAAAAACATCAGCACCGCCGCCGCCGATCAGGGCATCGTCGCCCTTGCCGCCGTTCAGAATATTGGCCGCTTTATTGCCAGTGAGTGTGTTGGGGCTAACTGCGACGAATTCTCGGTTGAAGCGCCGGGTCAGTTCAGTGGCAATCAACCCCCGCAAAAATGCCAATCCCTAGTCCGCGCAAGCGGCGAGAATCGGCGTCATCAGCTTTATGTGGGCATCAACCCGTTCCAACACTTTTTGTGGAACAAGAGCTCGTTCAGGCAGAGACCACCAAGACTGGTTGACGCGTTCAACTGTCTCGGTGACTGCCTTCATGACAGCAGCTTCCGGCAGGCGCGCACGATGAGCGAAGGCTTTCCATCGCTGAGCGTTCATTGCCTTGAAAGGCCGCTCACCTGCAAGCGACAGCGCCATGGCGTCCGACGGAATGTAAGGGACAGTCGAGAGCACATCATAGACTGGGGCGAGTGCCGGCTTGTCGCCCTTCCCATGATAGATCAGCGACCAATTCTTGAGGTGCATGTCGCCATTGCCTGTAAGCACAGCCAAAGCCAGTCGTCGGACGAACTCAAGGGCAGCCGAAAAAGAAACGGCTACCCCAAGAGCCGCAGCGATATCATGGTAGGCGGCGCCTTCATATTTTCGAGAAGGATAGATGCCGAAGACCTGAGCGAAATCTTCGATGTGGACGCGCTCACCATCCGCCCCGCGATCGAAACGTTTGACGAGGAGGACTTTACCATCGGACAACGTCTCAAACTCCTCCGGGATACCCTCGAACTCCGATTTCTCGACGAGCTCGCGTTCCGGCACGTCCATACCTATCGCTTCGGCCAACGCGAGATTGGCAAATTCGTTTTCCGAGACACCGGGAAATGATGTCGATGGAAACTTGGCGATATAGGAACCCTGCTCGTCCCCTAAGGGGATCGTCAGGCCGCCTCCCTTGCCTGTATTTTTGATGACGGACAGTTTCATCTGCACACCCGCGAGCGAAAACCGGGCCTTTGGTCTGGGGGTCAAACCTTCAGTACGAGCAACAATCCCTTCGCTCGGCACAATTCGGACAGCCCCAGGCAGGTCTGACCCGAGCGCCGCGAGTAAATCGAAATCATTTCCCGCTCGCACGCTCCCTGAATGGTGCTTCTCCATCGCCTCGCGCAGTTTATCCTCCGGAAGAAGGTTCGCAAAGAAGGACGGTAAAGCCCTTGCGACAGGCTTCGGATCCTTTCGCAAACCTCCGTGTGCCGCGCGAAAAGACAGACTGAGCACTGGGAATCCGCCCGTCTGGCGATAGCTCTTCTCGAAGCTGAACGCATTGAAGTCGCCCGGCGTCCTAACGATCGTGCCGACCTTCAGGTCATTCAGCAGCACTTCAAGTGACGATATGGATCTTGGATCGAGAGGGGCGTCAGGCATTGGCGTCACCATCGGGACTGACGACGAAAGCAGGAAGGTCATCTTCGGCGCCATCTGGCCGGAGCAAAGCATTAACCGCCGGGACCATAGCCTGCGGGATGAGCATCAATTCCAGACCGAGCGCACGACCAATGTTGATCAGTGTGGTCGTACGGGCAGCGCTGCTTCCCGCCTCAATCTCGCGGTACCGCGGACGCGATATACCCGCCATATCCGCAACCCGCTCCTGAGTGAGGCCCAAAGTCTTGCGCGCCGCCTTAAACAGGCGGCCTATTTCTATAAGCGCCTCTGATTCCGGCCTCATCGTGACACCTATACAGCTCATTTTTTCTGAATTGATACATCAACATATCTCAGAGCAACAAAGTCCGTCAAATGAAATGACGCGAAAAGGCATCATATGGAAAATAATGATCTGTTTATGTTTCATTGCGGATGTCGACTGAGCGGTCTCTGCGAGCACCATGCCTGGCAGAACTCTCATAACGGACACGTTTTGTTCAAGACTGCCTTTCAATTTCCGCTCGCCCTCAGCAGTGGCGCCGCAGCTGGCTATGGAGATGGTCGATCTGAGCCGATTCAAAACCTCGACGCTGACAGCGATCGGATTTCATCGCAACAGGGTATGGGGTAAAGAACAGCATCCCCGAAGATCGAGGGCATCGGCCTCGTCTTTGGGGCGCTCGCCACCTCTCCCACCGCCAAAGCAAGCATGCGGCTCAGGCGCATCGTCTTTGGCGCTTGCCGCGATCTATGAGGGTGGCTTACGCTCATATGCCGCGCGGCTGGGGCAATGTGACGCTGCAGATCGCGCGCTACTGGTCTTGCGGTTCAATGCCAATGGCCCAGAGAGGCTGATCGATGGCAAGGCTACAGGACCCCGGTCATGTTTGTGCTCCGGTCGGCCAGATGTATATCCGTGCCCCTTTAATATTCAGGGGCCATAAAGGGCTAAGACATGGAAGTTCGCCAACTTCGGTATTTCGTAGCGGTCGCAACCGAGCGCAATTTTTCGCGCGCTGCAGAACTCCTGCACATTGCCCAGCCACCCCTCAGCCGCCAGATACAGCAGCTTGAGGAGGAACTGGGCGTCATCCTGATTGATCGCACGAAGCGGCCGCTGACCCTCACGCAGGCGGGAGGATTCTTCCTGGAGCAGGCATCGCAGATCCTCAGGCGACTGGAACATGTGCGCGATCAGACGCAGAGGATCGGAAAATCGCAGCGTGAGCGCTTCGTCATCGGATGCGTCGGCTCGACGCTCTACGGCGGCATTCCCGATCTCGTTCGGCGGATGCGCCAGCACTGGCCCGATCTCGACATCGAGATCCGTGAAATGATGTCCACCGAGCAGATCGCGGCGCTCAAGGAGCGCCATATCGATGTCGGTTTCGGTCGAGTGCGCTTCAACGACAAGGAGGTGGAGCGCCTGACACTCCGGGACGAGCGGCTGGTCGTCGCCTTGCCCCTCGGCCATCCCAGGGCTGGCGAGACAGAGCCGATGGCGCTTCGCGATCTCGCCGGCGAGACGTTGATCGTCTACCCCTCCATGCCCCGGCCGAGCTTCGCGGATGAAGTCCTCAATCTTTTCGAGGAGATCCGGGTGCGCCTCCAGAGCATCGAAGAAGTGCGCGAGATCCAGACGGCGCTGGGCATGGTGGCGGCTGGCGCCGGCATATGCATCATCCCGGCAGCCTCCCAACGTCAGCGCCCGGATGACGTCGTCTACCGCATGGTCGCGGATGAAAACGCCACCTCGCCCATCATCATGAGCTACCGCCGAGACGATGCCCGCGGCCGGACAGAGGCGATCAAGCAACTCATTCGCGAAATGTATGCGGACAATCCCCCCTGGCTCCAGCTATCCAGCGTGCGACTCGATAGGGACGACGCCTGAGGCATTCCCGAGCGTTGGCCCTCAAGGGCGATAATAAGCGTCCGGCCACACGCTATACCGGAAAGGTATAGATTGATACTTCAACGGTTCTGGCTGGAGGCGCGCTCCGGCGCTAGCTTGGCAGCCGGTGAGGAGACCGAACGGCCCCGGCGCAAAACCGACGGAAGACGGCATAATTTTCCTCGCCCTTGCGGCAAAAGGGAGGAAAAGCATGCCGGAACCCCAACTCCTTCAACAGGAACATTTGAACGGTCACGTCTATGACGGGGGCTGGAGACCCTCGACAACAGTTCGCGATGTCTGCGAGCCCGCGACAGGCAGGAAACTTGCAAGCGTCGGCATGGCAACCCCGCAGGAGGTGAGCCGGGCAGCGGAGGCGGCCCGGCACGCGCAGCCAGCCTGGGCGGCAACCGGCTATGAGCGCCGTGCCGAAGTTCTTCGCGCCGCCGCGCGCATTGCGGAAGTCCATTCCGATGAGATCGCCAACTGGCTGGTGCGCGAAGCCGGCTCCATCATTCCGAAGGCTCAGTTCGAAGTGGCGCTAACGATCAAGGCGCTCTACGAGGCCGCGTCCATGCCCTCGCAGGCAATGGGTCAGGTTTTGCCCTCCGAGCCGGGCCGCATCAGCATCGCCCGTCGTCGGCCGATCGGCGTCATCGGCGTTATCTCGCCCTTCAACTTTCCGCTCTATCTGGCCATGCGCGCGGTCGCACCGGCCATCGCCATCGGCAATGCCGTCGTGCTGAAACCGGATCCCCGCACGGCCATCAGCGGCGGTCAGGTCATCGCGCGCCTCTTCGAGATGGCAGGTCTGCCGACCGGCTGCCTGTCCGTTCTTCCGGGAGACGTGGCGGCAGGGGCAGCGCTGTGCGAAGATCGCAACATCGGCATGATCCAGTTCACCGGCTCGACGGCCGCCGGCCGCAAGGTGGGTGAAACCGCCAGCCGAAATCTGAAGAAGGTCTCGCTGGAACTCGGCGGCAAGAACTCCTTCGTCGTGCTTGATGACGCCGATCTTGACCTTGCGGTGAAGAATGCAGTCTGGAGCGTCTACCTGCATCAGGGCCAGATCTGCATGTCGGCGGGGCGCGTCCTCGTCCATTCCGCGGTTGCTGCGGAGTTTACCAGTCGCCTGGCGGCGCATGCACGCAATCTGCCAGTCGGCGACCCCACCTCCGGTCAGGTCGCGCTTGGCCCGATCATCAACCAGGTGCAGGTCGATCACGCCCTGAGGGCCGTCTCCGCTGCCGTGGAGGCAGGAGCCACTTTGGAGACCGGCGGCAAGAGCAACGGCCTGTTCTTCGAGCCGACGGTGCTGACCGGTGTAAAGCCTGGGAATCCCGCCTTCGAGGAGGAGATCTTCGGCCCCGTCGCCGTCATTACCACCTTCGATACGGATGACGAAGCGGCCGCACTCGTCAATGCAACGGATTACGGCCTTTCCGCCGCCATCGTCTCCCGCTCGGTCGGACGCGCCATGGCGCTTGGCGAGAAGCTTCACGTCGGGCTGCTGCACATCAACGATTCCACCGTCAACGACGAGGTCGTCAATCCCTTCGGCGGCGTCGGCGCATCCGGGAACGGAACCAGCATCGGCGGCCCCGCCAACTGGGAAGAATTCACGCAATGGCAATGGGTCACGGTCAAGTCCGAAGCGCCCGCCTATCCCCTGTAAGGTCAAGAGAGATGAACCAGACTTTCCGCTGCACCGAAATCACCGCCGCTGTGACCCGAGCACAGGGCGCGCCCTTCACGCTGGAAAAAGGGCGCATCCGGGCGCCCGAGGGCACAGAAGTGCTCGTGCGCATCGTCGCCACCGGCCTTTGCCACACCGACCTGATCGTGCGCGACCAGTATTATCCGGTTCCGCTTCCTGCCGTGCTCGGCCATGAAGGGGCTGGCATCATCGAGGCGGTCGGCCCGAACGTCACGACCTTGCAGACCGGCGATCACGTCGTTCTCACCTTTGGCTCCTGCGGCCATTGCGATCTCTGCGCGCAGGGTCATGTCTGCTACTGCCAGAACTTCTTTGGCCTAAACTTCGGTGGCGCCGACAAGGACGGCAAGACCGCTATCGAGGACATGGATGGCAAGCCGCTGCACGACCACTTCTTCGCCCAGTCCTCCTTCGCAACCTATGCCATTGCAACCGAAGGCAATACGGTGAAGGTGCCGAAGGATGCCCCTCTGGAGATACTGGGCCCGCTCGGATGCGGCATCCAGACGGGCGCAGGCGCGGTGATGAACTCGCTGAAGGTCGGCCCCGGAACCGCTTTCGCAAGCTTTGGCGCGGGCGCCGTCGGCCTCAGCGCCGTGATGGCGGCAAAAGCCGTGGGCGCCACGACCATCATCGCCGTTGATGTGGTGGCATCGCGACTTGAACTCGCAAAGGAACTGGGCGCCACCCATGTGGTGAACAGCCGCGAGCAGGATATGGTCGAAGCCGTACGGAAGATCACCGGCGGCGGCGTGGATTTCGCTCTGGAAACCACCGGGCGCGCCGAGGTTCTGGGACAGGCTATCGAATGCCTCGGTTCGCTCGGCATGATCGGCGTCATCGGCGCGCCTAAGCTCGGCACCAAGGCTGAATTCGACATCAACAACCTGCTCCTGCTGGGACGCAGCATTCGCGGCATCGTCGAAGGCGACAGCGTTCCGCAGATCTTCATCCCGCAATTGATCGAACTCAACCGCCAGGGACGTTTTCCCTTCGACAAGCTGATCAAGTTCTATCCGTTCGACAAGATCAACGAGGCGGTGAAGGACAGCGAAAGCGGCGTGACGCTCAAGGCTGTCCTGAAGATCGGCGACATTCCGGCATCATGACCTGCCCCATCTTGTCGGCGAGATCCGACGGTCTTCGCCGACAAGATGGAGTTGCGGCGCCAATACGCCGGTGCATAGTTGAGGACGGCGCCATGCGGCCCGGACGGTGGCGCCTCCAACGAAAGAAGCATAGTGATTAATGACCAAATCAGATGACCTGACCATAAAGACCCGTTCCGGCCCGGTGAAGGGCCAAATCCATGACGGCGTGCGCACCTGGTTTGGCGTTCTTTACGCCGCAGCGCCCGTGGGGGCATTGCGTTTTCGGGCGCCGGAACCGCCCCCTGCCTGGGAAAGCGTGCGGGACGCCGACAGCTTTGGCCCGCTGCCCCTTCAGAAAAGAGGCTTCGAGGCTATCGGGGGCGCGGGCGCAACCACGCCCATGTCAGAGGACTGCCTGACGCTCAACATATCGGCCCCCCTAAAGATTTCGGGCAAGTTGAAGCCCGTCGTCGTCTGGATCTATGGCGGTGGCTTCACGCTTGGCGGTTCCCGTTCACCGCTTTATCGCGGCAATCATCTGGTCGAGGACGGCGACGTCGTCTATGTCAGTTTCAACTATCGGGTCGGCTTCTTCGGCTTTGCCGACTTCAGCCGTTGGGGGACACCCGGATCTCCCATCGACACCAATCTGAGCCAGCGCGACCAGATCGCTGCACTCACATGGGTGCAGCAGAATATCAGGGCGTTTGGCGGCGATCCGGACCGTGTGACGATTTTCGGCCAGTCCGCCGGCGCGGCCTGTGTCACCTACCTGATGTGCGTTCCGGCCGCACACGACCTGTTCCACCGCGCCTTCGCCATGAGCCCGTCGGCGCTGAGCGTCTACGGCAGCGACCGCCATGCCCTCTTCGCCCGCGATCTGGTCAGCCTTCTGGGCGTCGACCCCGACAACCGCGACGCCACGAACCACGCCTTGAAGATTGAGGATGGCGCACGCCTGATCGAGGCGGTCAGCCAATACTATTACGACATCGCGCCGGACAAATATCCGGGCATGCTGCCCTCTTCGCCGGTCATCGATGGCGATATCCTGCCCAAGCATCCGATCGAAGCCTTCCAGGATGGCTCGGCCATGAAGATCCCGCTCGTCATCGGAACCATGTCGCGGGAAGGCGCCATGCTGGACAAGGCGCTGCCTGTCATTCCCACACGGGCAAACCGGCTGGAAGCCATGTTTGCCGAGCCGGGCGCCGGCAGTTTCCGAGATCGCATCGCAGACGTCTATCGAGGCTTTCCGTCGAAAAAACGCGCCATCGATATCGGCGGCGACTTCACCTTCTGGCTCCCGGCTCTGCAAATTGCAGAGGGCCATTCCAAGCATGCCGATTGTTGGTCCTACCGTTTCGACTATGCGACCCTGCTGACGCGCCTCGTCTTTGGCGAGGCCACCCACGGCCTTGATCTGCCGATGGTGTTTGGCACGACGGGAGAAGGCGAACTGGGCCGCCTCGATCTATTTTATCGCCGCAGATCGAAAGCTGTCGGCCACCGCTTTCGAACCCTCTTCACCCAATTTGCGCATGGCAAGAACCCGGACTGGGACCGCTATGATACAGCCAGTCGCATGACCAGGATCTTTGACCATCAGGATCGCACCGAGGGCGACCCGCGGCAGGAGCGGCGTCTCGCCTGGGGGATTTATCGTGGCCCCGCCTGAAGCGACCTCACGCCTGCGACCTGCCAGGAAGGCTCATAGTCAATCCGCCTCCGTGCCCAAAAAACCAGAGAGCGCTTGATTGAACCGCTCTGCGGATTCAATGTTGACGATGTGGCGTCCCGGCAGGCTGAGGTGACATCCGTTGGCGACCCCTGTTGCGATCCTTTCAAGATCCGACGGAGGGCATACCGGGTCATCCGCGCCGGAAATCGCCAGCACAGGGCAGGAGATCGAAGAGAGGCTTTCGTGGAAATCTGCGTCGGCAAGGGCAGCGCAGCCTCCGACATAGCCGTCGATCGACGTCGCCTGAAAGGCTGCAACACACGCCTCGATCACGTCTGGCGCTTCGGCGACAAAAGCAGGCGTAAACCAGCGCTCCACCGTTCCCGCCCGCAAGGGGGCAAGGCCATGGGCGGACACCGCCTTCATGCGCTCGGTCCAGGATTGCGTCGTGCCGATCCGCGCTGCCGTGGCGCACAGCGCCATCTTGTCGAAGCGGTGCGCCGCATTGATTGCCAGCCACTGTCCCACCTGCCCGCCGATGGAGAGGCCGCAGAAATGCGCCCGTTCTATGCCAAGATGGTCCATCAACTGCAGGACATCGGCACCGAGATCGGCCATGGAAAACGGCGGTGGCGGCGAAGACGACAGGCCATGGCCGCGCCGGTCGTAGCGCAGGATGCGGAACTGCCCTTTCAGGACCTCGGCCTGCCGGTCCCACATGGCAAGATCGGTGCCGAGCGAGTTGCAGAAGACAAGCCACGCCTTGTCATGGCCGCTTGCATCGACGCGGTAGTGCAAGCGATGATGCGGTCGTTCCAGATACGGCATTTGCGTGACTTTCGAAAAGAGAAAGGGAGAGAGGAGGCCCAGGCGCCGGGCCCCCTTGGTGGTCTTGTCAGGCCGGCGCGAGTTCGCGATGGGCCTTCCGAGCGCTGAGCACGGAATAGGCGATCATGGCGAAGGTGGAGACGACCGCCGGCAGGGCAAACAGCATGAAGTTCTGCTGTAGCGGCAGTTCCTGCGCGAGCAGATAGCCGCCGAAGGTCGGGCCGACGATCGCGCCGATCCGGCCGACGCCGGACGCCCATCCAAGGCCGGTCGAGCGTATGGAAAGGCCGTACAGCTGCGCGACGCTGGCATAGAGAAGGATCTGCGTGCCGATCGTCGTGGCGCCTGCCACGAAGACGCTGAGGAACAGCAGGCTTGTCGGCAGGCCTGTCCCGATGAGCGCAATCGAAACAGCGGCCGCTGCAAAGAAGCAAACCACGACCTTTGGCAAGCCGAAGCGGTCTCCTAGACGTCCGCCAGCAATGGCCCCGACCATGCCACCGAAGTTCAGCGAGAACAGGCTGAGCAGACTTGCCTTTTCGGCATATCCCGCTTCTTGGAGAACCTTCGGCAGCCAGGACGACAGGAGATAGACGAGCAGCAGGCAGCAGAAGAAGGAGACCCACACCATGGCCGTGCGGCTGCCGCGATCCTGCCGGAACAGTTCCGCCACCGAAGCCGACGTGACTTTCGTTTCGGTGAAGACGAGCCGGTCGCCGTCGGCGACGGGCTGAGCCGGATAGAGCTTGGCGTAAATCGCCCGCGCCTCCGTCTGCCGGTCCTGGCGGACCAGGAAACCGAGCGATTCCGGCAGGCGCCACAGGATGAAGGGCAGGATGGCGAGCGGTACTGCCGCAACGAAGAACATCCACTGCCAGCCGAGGGCGGGAATGATGGTGATCCCGAGGCTTGCCGCCACCATGCCGCCAATCGAATAGCCCGAGAACATCAGGGCGACCATCGTGCTTCGCAACCGCTTCGGCGCATATTCATTCATCAGCGCCACCGCATTCGGCATCAGCCCGCCGCAGCCGAGCCCGGCCAGGAAGCGAAGGATTTCGAACTGCCGGGGCGACTGGGCAAAACCGGTGGCGATCGTTGCCGTGGTGAACAACACGAAGCTGATGGCAATGCCCTTCTTGCGGCCGAACCTGTCTGCAAGCGGGCCGAAGATTAGCGCGCCGAACATCATGCCAAACAGCGCCCAGGCTTGCAGCGCCCCGGCCTGAGGCTTGGTCAGCCCCCATTCGGCGATCAGCTTGGGCAGCACGGTGCCGGCCACGAAGACATCATAGCCGTCAACGATGAGCAGCAGCCCGCATAGGCCGACGATCATCCACTGGAACCGCCCGAACGGGCCCTCGTCTATGGCTTCATTGATATCAATAGTGCGCATATTCACTCCTCCCAGGTGTCTGCGTGATGGGTTCGTCTCAGCCGAGGTCGCCTCCTGCGACCGGCAGGACGGACCCGGTGATGTAGGATGCCTCGTCGGACGCCAGGAACAGGATCGGCGCAACCTGCTCGGACAAGGTGCCGTAGCGCTTCATGAAGTTCGACTGCTTCACCTGCGTAACGACATCGCGCATCCAGCCCTGCTCTTGCGTCGTATCTCCCTCGGCATTGCGCGGCACGCGCCGTGGTGGCGCCTCCGTTCCGCCCGGCGCCGTCGCGACGACGCGGATGTTGCGCTCGGCGACTTCCATGGCAAGCGACTGGGTCAGCGCGTTGATGCCGCCCTTGGCCGCCGAATAGGGCACACGGTGAATGCCGCGCGTGGCATTGGACGAGACATTGACGATGGTTCCGGCCCCTCGCTTGAAGAGATGCGGCAGAACCGCATGGCAGCAATAGAGCGTGGGCATCAGCGAACGGCGGATCTCGGCTTCGATCTGCCCCGGCTCGAAGGCCTCGTAGGGACGCATCCGGATCGCGCCGCCAACATTGTTGATGAGGATGTCGATGCGTCCGAACTGATCCGCTGCATGCCGCATCGCCGTCTCAGCGCCTGCATGGGTTTCAAGATCGGCGACGCAGGCCGCCGCCCGCTCAGTGCACAGGTCAGCCACAGCCTCACGCACGATCTCGGCACGATCGACGAAGAGCACATCTCCGCCTTCCGAGACCACGCGGGAGGCAACTGCAAAGCCGATACCCTGAGCGGCCCCGGTGACGACCACGACCTTGTCGCGAAACCGGCCTTCGAAGACGGGCGTGTTCATGCGCTTGCCTTCAGCGGCAGGTTTGGCGTGAACTTTTCGTAGTGGAAGCTGCCAGGCGTGATCCCCGCCTGTGACAGCCAGGCCCTGACCGCATCGACCATCGGCGGCGGACCGCAGAGATAGATATCGACCGCGCCCCCAGCGAGCAGGTCCTCAGGCATGTGTTGCGTCACCCATCCCTTGCACGGGTGCGACGAGGCTCTGTCCGCGACAACAGTCGTGAAGCTGAAACCGGGCACGCGTTCGGCATAGGCTTCCAGGACATCGACCAGAACGAGATCCTCATCCCGCGTGACGCCGTAGACGAGATGGACCGGCGGGCCCTGCTCTCCTTGCGCGAGAACCTCCAGCATGGAGAGAAAGGGAGCGAGCCCCGTGCCGCCTGCAAGAAACAGCAAAGGACGCTGCCTCTCGCGCAGATAGAAGCTCCCCATGGGCCCCGTGAACGTCAGTTGGTCCCCCGGCCTGGCGCGAGCAAGCCAGTTGCTCATCAGCCCGCCGGGTTGGCGCTTGATAAGGAAGCCGAGGCGGCTTTCGCCCGGTGCGGTAGTAAAAGAGTAGGACCGGGTGGCGCCATTGCTGCCGGGCACGTCGATGTTGACGTATTGGCCCGGCAAAAACTGCGGCGCGACGGCGGCATTCACATCAAGTTCCAGCACGATGGCGGCATCACTGTGCGCAATGACCTCAGCCACGGTGGCTGAAAGTTTCTGCTGCCCCGTCTTGCAAGCCGAAGATCGGGTTGGGACCGAGACGATGCCATCACTGGTCGGGCGCATCTGGCAGGTCAGCACCAGCCTGTCGGCCGCTTCGTCCTCGCTCAGCGCGTCTTCGATATAATCATCGCCAAGATCGTAGCTGCCGGCTTCCGAACGGCATTTGCAAGTGCCGCAAACACCGTCCGAACAGTCCATGGGGAGGTTGATCTGGCTGCGATAAGCTGCGTCCAGAAGCTTCTCTCCCGCGTGGCATTCGACGAAACGCGTTACGCCGTCTTCGAAATTCAGTGCGATCCGATAGCTGGCCATAGATCCTCCTCCCTTGGGAATGCGAGCCTTCCGCTCCTGTCAGATGTGGTAGATGTCGATCACCTGCCGGATGTAGTCGTTCTTCAAAACCACCTTCTTCGCCGCAATCAGGAACCCATCGCCGCTTCGACGCAGCGTCACGAAGGCGGCGCCGAAGAAATGGTCGGTGACCTTGTAGCGATGGTTGAGCGTGTGGAAGTTGTAGCGAAGCTCGATCTCCGTCTCGCCTTCCGCCAGAATCTCGATATTTGCGATCATGTGGCTGGTGCGCGGTTCCGGCGTCGAGGCGCCCGAACGCTCGGTCTTGATACGGAAGACCCGGTCTTCCAGGCCGCTGCGGTCCGGATAGTAAATCAGCGAAATCTCGCTCTGCGGATTCTCCGTCAGCCGGTCGTCGTCATCCCAGGCGGGCATCCAGAAGCTGGCATCCTGCGCATAGCAGTTCAGCCAGGCATCCCAGTCCCGGTCGTCGAGAAAACGCGCTTCTCGGTAGAGGAAAGCGCAGATGCTTTCGTATGTCGGGTTCATGCCGCAGCTCCCTCCTGCTCAAGCGCCAGGGCTTGTCGCATCACAGAGGCCCAGTATTCGTGCTGGCGCACGAAGAGCCCCTCGTCCTCGCTGCGTTCCCCCGACAGAAGCGGCTTGAGGCCCATCCGGGATGCGTTCTCGTCCGGCCCTTCTATCCAGAGCGGCGCGCCCCGAGACAGGTCGTTCCAGAGCGCGGCAGTGCCTGCATAACCCGACTGGCAGGCGCGGAACTCCTCGAGATCGTCGGCTGTGCCCATGCCCGATACGTTGAAGAAGTCCTCGTACTGACGGATACGCAGCGTCCGGTCAGCCGCACTTTCGGCCTTCGGCGCAAAGCAGAAGATGCTGATTTCCGTCTTGTCGACGCTGATGGGACGCGTCACGCGGATCTGCGTGCTGAACTGGTCCATCAGGAAGACGTTTGGGTAGATGCAAAGATTTCGCGTCTGGTTGACGATGAAGTCCGCCTTGTCGCCGCCCAGTCGTTCTTTGATCTCCTCGCGGCGATTGTAGACCGGACGAACCTCCGGGTTCATCGTGTTGGTCCACAGTAGGATATGGCCGTTGTCGAAGCCATAGATACCGGCGATCGACCGGCTCCAGCTGTTGGCGTCGACCGCCTTCGTGCCCTCTTCCTTGCGGCGGCCCATCGTCGCGGCATAGTTCCAATGAACGGAACTGACGTGATAGCCGTCGCAGCCGTTCTCCATCTGGAGCTTCCAGTTGCCGTCGTAGATATAGGAGGAGTTGCCGCGCAGCACCTCCAGCCCCTCGGGCGCCTGATCGACGATCTGGTCGATAATGACCTTTGTCTCGCCGAGGAAATCCTCAAGCGGCGCGACATCCGGATTGAGACTGCCGAACAGGAAGCCGCGATAGTTTTCAAAACAGGCGACCTTTGTCAGGTCGTGCGAGCCGTCCTTGCCGAACTGTTCGGGATACTGCGTCGTCTTTTCGTCCTTGACCTTCAGAAGCTTGCCCGCGTTGGAAAAGGTCCAGCCATGGAAGGGACAGGTGAAGGAGCCCTTGTTTCCGTGCTTACGGCGACACAGCATGGCGCCGCGATGCGCACAGGCATTGATGACCGCATTCAGGACGCCGGTCTTGTCCCGGGTGATGACGACGGGCTGGCGGCCGATCGACGTGGTGTAGTAGTCGTTGACGTCAGGGATCTGGCTTTCATGCGCGAGATAGACCCAGTTGCTCTCGAAGATATACTTCATCTCCAGTTCGAACAGGTCAGCATTGGTGAAGATGTCGCGGCGGCAGCGAAAGACGCCTCGCTGCTTGTCATCCTCGACGGCATTGGCCAGCAGATCCTGCAGCGCCGCGTGTTTGTTGATCACTTTGGACATGGTTTCTCTCCCGCCCCGGAGGGGGCCCTCCGGCCGTTCCCCGGCCGATCCATTGCAACGATGTCGATGACGTTTGAGAGCAAAGATGGCGGTCCACCCGAAGCTGGACCGCCGAATGCTCAGGCAGCGGCGCGCTTGCGCTGGGCGTTCAGCTGATTGTCGACGCCATTCACCAGCGCGGTCAGCTTGATATCGAAGACAATCTCGGCGAACGGACCATTCAGGCCATTGGCCTTGATGCCGGCATCGTCCGTGCGCTCGATCACATCCGGAACAAGACCGTCACGGGTGGCATAGGCGAAATCGTCGTTGATCAGCGGATCGCCGGCGATGTTGATCTGCGTCGTCAGCTTGCGGTGACCATCGGCGCTGATGAAGAAATGGACATGGGCCGGCCGCTGGCCGTGACGGCCAAGTGCGGAAAGCAGTTTTTCCGTGGGGCTGCCCGGAGGAACACCGTAGCCATGTGGAACGATGCTCTGGAACTTGTAGCGCCCCTGGTCGTCGGCAATGATCGTGCGACGCATGTTGAACGGCGCTTGCTGGCCTGTCGGGTCGAAATGCGAATAGAAGCCGCGCGTATCGCAGTGCCAGACTTCCACCTTGGCGCCGGGCATCGGCTTGCCGTCCGAACCATAGACGGTTCCGTGCATGATCAGCGTGTGACCATCCGTATCCCTGCCGTCGTCGAGACGGGCAAAGCCATGACATTCCGGCGCGCCTGCCACGTAAAGCGGCCCTTCGATGGTGCGCGGCGTCTCGTTCTTGATGCCCAGCGCCTCGTCGATAGCGTCGAGGCGCTCATCGAGGAAGTGATCGAGCCCGAGACCGGGCGAGATGAGACCGGCCTGGCCGGCTGCACCGATCTCGTTCAGCCAAGCCACGGCAATCCAGTATTCATCCGGGGTGATGTCGAGATCGTCGATAGCCTTGAACAGGTCGGAAACGATCCGGTGGACGATCTGCTTGACGCGCGGATTGCCGTTGGTCTGGTCGAGGCCGCTCAACACCTTCAGGAAATCCTGAATGTCGGGGCGATTGAAAATGGTTACAGTCATGTCATGTCCTCCTCACATGGGTCTGGTGCGCGCCCGGCTAAACCTGGCGCAAGGGATTAACTGTCGTCAGCACGGACAGCCGAGGGATGCCGAAGCAGCGGCGTCACCTGGATGTCCATGAACTTGAAAAGCGGAAGGCCGCAGAGCAGCTGATGCAGCTCGTCATTGTCGGCCACATCGAAGATGCTGATATTCGCGTACTGGCCGGCGATCCGCCAGATATGCCGCCACTTGCCGATTTGCTGCAGGTCCTGCGAATAGGCCTTCTCCCGCTGCAGGATCTCCGCCACGTCGTTTTCCGGCAGATCGTGAGGCAGCTCGACATTCATTGTGACGTGAAAGAGCATGGTGATAGCCTCCTCAATCTGTAGCCCGGGTGACGGTGAACGACCCGTCGCGCGTGAAGTGGGCGAGCTTGTCCGCGTCCAGCGTGACGCCAAGGCCCGGCCCGTGGGGAACGAGCAGCGAGAAATCGCTGTAATCGAGAGGCGTCTCCAGAATCTCCTCGGTGAGGAGAAGCGGGCCGAACAGTTCGGTACCCCATTGCAGGTTGGCAAATGTCGAAAAAACCTGCGCGGAGATGATGGTGCCTACCGCCCCTTCGAGCATGGTGCCACCGTAGAGTTCGACACCGGCCGCATCGGCAATCGCCGCCACCCGTTGCGCGTTGAACGCGCCGCCGTTCTGCTCCACCTTGACGGCGAAGACATCGGCGCTGTTGTTGCGCGCCATCTCGAAGGCGCTTTCAGGTCCCTGCAAGGATTCGTCCGCCATCAGGGCAATCGGGAAGCGACGAACGAGACGACCGAGCGCTGCCGCAGACTGCACCGGCTGCTCCACCAACTCGCAGCCGGCGTCTGCAAGCGCTGCGATGCCGAGACGCGCATCCGTCTCTGTCCAGGCCATGTTGACATCGACGCGCACCGTTCCATGCTCGCCGATGGCGCGTTTGATCGCGGCGACATGGGCCACATCCTCACGCACAGACCTCAGCCCGATCTTCAACTTGAAGATCGAGTGGCGGCGGAGAGAAAGCATCTTTTCCGCCTCATCGATATCGCGACCCGTGTCGCCGGAAGCCAGGGTCCACGCAACCGGCAAACGGTCACGCCGGCGTCCACCCATCAGCTCGCTTACCGGCAACCCCACCCGCTTGCCGTGGGCATCGAGAAGCGCGGTCTCGACAGCACTCTTGGCGAACCGATTGTCCTTGATCATCTTGCCGATCCTCGCCATCAGCGCCTGGACGCGGCTCGCATCCTGGCCGATCATGACGGCAGAAAAATATCGATCGATCGCAAGCTTCATGCTCTCCGGGCTCTCGCCTCCATAGGCAAGCCCGCCAATCGTCGTGCCCTCGCCAATGCCGACAATGCCATCACTGCAACGGATCCGAACGATCATCAGCGTCTGGCCGTTCATGGTGGCTACCGAAAGCCTGTGCGGGCGTATCGTCGGCAGGTCGACCAGCATTGTTTCAATGCATTCGACCGTCGGGGTTGCGGCAAGCGCCGCCAATGGGGGAGGAAAGGTCGCGTTCATGGCGAGGATAATGCACAGCGACGCCGCAGGCGTCCAAGACCGTGTTGGTTCCGCTCCATACCCAATAGGTATGATGGAAGGCTACAGCAATGCACAGGGCGAGGGCGTTGATGCGCGGATAAGATTTCAACGCTTTGCATCTATGCGGGGCGTTCGCTCAGGAGACATCTGAGGCCGCCAGCGCCCAATGGCGCAGCGTCGCCAACCAGATCAGGCCGAAAGCGCCCAAGCTCGCCACACTCATGGACAATGCAGAGAACGATGTGCTGGCCTATATGAGCTTCCCAAAGCTGCATTGGGCGCCGTTGCACTCGACCAATCCCATCGAGCGCCTGAACGGCGAGATCAAGCGGCGCACAGAGGTTGTCGGAATCTTTCAAACGACCACGCCATTCTGCGGCCCAATGCCGGAATGCGCCGCGCGTGTCAAAAGCTACACCACTCCTGGGACGCGATCTGAACATCTGTGTTGGCGCGCCGAGTCTCCCTCCTCGAGTCAGGCCGCAGTCTTATCTCGCCTGCCCTCCGCCAGCGGTAGTCTTTTCACCTGGCGCCCTCCCCGCCAGGAGATCGCGCTCAGTCGACCGTGTAGACAGAAATTGTCACGTCAGTCGGGCGAAAAGCGCAGGACGAGACGAACAGTCGGTCGCTCAACCAGGCATGTGGCCCCTCCGGCGCATCGAAGACCGGCGCAGCACGGAAATAATAGCTGTCAGGCGCCATGACCACGCCGCTGTCGACCTGCGCGATCACGTCAGACGAGGCGACGAACAGGCCCTCGTTGCGAATGTAGATCGCCGTCCCGTCCTCAGCTTCCAGCATGTAATGAGCGCTGACGATCGTGCAGCCGTCGTTGCGCACCAGCGCATAATCGGCCCCGCCCGGGCAGACCCGGCCACGCAACCTCGGACCCGAGATTGCGCCGCCGACGATCGGGAAGATCCGCCGCTCCCCCAGGCGCCCACGACCGACGATGACCGGTTGTCCGAGATCGACATGAATGTCGAATGCAAAATTCAGCACAGGCGTGATCGCCGTCAGTCTGTCCGTCATGATCTGCTCCCCTTTCCGCTCGATGATGCTGGCGCTGGCCTCTGTCTCGTCATCGCGAGATCCAGCGGGTCGGGAACAGTTGCCAGCCGGTCCGCGCCTGGATCAATCCCCAGATCCCCTGGGGCGCTACGAACATCGTGACAGCCGCAATGGCGCCCTGGATAATCAGGAAGGCGCCACCTGAATCCTGGAAAAGCTCGCGCAGCGCAAAATAGATCAACGCGCCGATGAAGGGTCCTTCAAGCGTGCCGACCCCGCCGACAATGACGATGAAGAGAATTCGGATCTGCCAGTCGATGTCGAAGGCGCCGGCCGGATCAACATAGAGAACCGACAGGTAGTAGATCGCACCGGCGACTGCGCAGATCACGGCCGAGAGCACGAAGGCCGCGATCCGCGAACTGGCGGTCGCAATCCCGACGCTCGCAGCTGCCGTTTCGTTGTCCCGGATCGCCATCAGGCTGAGGCCCGCCCGCGAGCGCAGCAGGCGGACAATGCCAAGCTGCGTCAAGACGGCCAGCGCCAACGCCATGAAGAAGACGCTGTCGGCAAAGGTCGCGACGTCGATCCGCGAGGTGTCGAGCACAATGCCCCGGGAGGAGCCGGCCCATTCCCACTGACCGACCAGCAGACGCAGGCAATCGGCCAGCACCCAGATGCCGATGGAGAAATAGGCGTCGCGTGATCCCTTGAGCAGGAGCGCGATCACAAGCGCAACCAGGGCCGAGATCACCGCGCTGCAGATAAGCCCGAGATAGGCCGAGAGCCCGAAAGTGTTCATGCACAGGAACAGCGAATAGGCGCCGACGCCGATGAAGGCCTGATGCCCGAAGGAGAGCAGACCGGTATAACCGCACAGCAGGTTCCAGCCCTGGGCCATGGCAAGCACCAGGCAGATCTCCATGGCCAGGCGACGATCGATCGGCAGGGAGAGCAGGCAAAGGGCGAGCACGAGCGTGATGATCACGCCGGGGGACAGCCAGGCGGCCCCCCGCGAGAGGAAGCTGATCGCGACCGTCATGTGCGTCTCCGCAGGAAAAGGCCCGGCAGATTCGCCTGTTTGGCCAGGAGTATGGTGAAAAAGGCCAGATGCCCGAAGAGAGGACCCGAATTGGGATTGATGCTGAGTCCGACCAGCTGCACGACTCCGAGGAACAGGCCGGCGAGGAAGCTGCCACGAAGCGAGCCCAACCCGCCGATGATCACCACCTCGAAGGAGATGAGCAGCCTTTCGACGCCGCTATAGGGCGAATAAGCGCTGCGCATCGCCAGCAGGAAGCCGGCAACTGCCGACAGCGTGACGGCGAGACCCATGGCGATCGCATAGATCCGACGGCGATTATATCCCAGCGTTTCGAGGATTTCGTAATCATCGGCTGCGGCGCGAAACGCGCGCCCGAGCGTCGTGCGGGTCAGCAGCAGATGCATCGCGACGAACAGCGCAATCGACAGGCCGAAGATCATGATCGGCAAGACCCCGATCGAGACGCCCAGGATGGACACGCCCTGGTCCTGCAGCGGCCCGACATCGATAGAACGGATATCGGCGCCGAAGTACTCGACCAGCGCATTTCGGATGATGATCGACAGACCCATCATGGTCACCATGGCGGGAACCGGATTGGCGCCGATCATGCGATTGAGCACAGCCGTCTGCAACAGCCAGCCGAGTGCGAAACTGGCAAGCGCCACACAGACGACGACGAGCGGCAGCGGCAGACCCGTCGCCGCGAGCACCGTAGCGCCGAGATAGGCGCCGAGCACGATGAATTCGCCATGGGCGATGTTGACGATGCGCATGATGCCGAAGGCAAAGGCGAGGCCGAGGCCGAAAAGGCCGTAAAGCCCCCCGACCATCAGCCCGTTGATGATGGAGACGGTGATGTTCATGCGTACGTTTCTCCGAAATAGGCATTCCGGATATCGTCCTGCCCGACCGAATCCGATCTGGCCTCCAGCGTCACCCGTCCCTTGAGCAGGCAATAGAGCCTGTCCGATTGTTGCCGCGCCCGCACCGTGTCCTGCTCGACCATGACGATCGCGACACCCGTTTTCCGGATGTCGGCAAAGCAGGCATAGATGTCCCCGATCACCTTCGGCGCGAGACCGAGCGACAGTTCATCGCAGAGCAGGATGTCAGGATTGGTCAGCAGGGCGCGCGAGATTGCCACCATCTGTTGCTGGCCGCCGGAAATGTCGGCCGCACGGTGCTGGCAAAACTCGCGCATCGCCGGAAAGAGTTCATAGACGCCCTTAAGGCTCCAGGGCCCCTTGCGGGCGCGGGCGGCAGCCAGAAGAAGGTTTTCCTCGACCGACAGGGAGCCGAAAAGCCGCCGGCCCTCGGGTACGATGGCAATACCCCGCCGTGACAGCAGGTGGCAGGGAAGATGGGCAATGTCTTCCTGATGAAACCGGATTGCGCCCCGGCGGATCTGCGTCAGGCCGATCATGGCGCGCAGCAGGGTGGATTTTCCAGCACCATTGGCGCCGATAACGGCAACGGTCTCACCGGCATCGACATGCAGCGAGACCCCGAAGACCGCCTGCAGATCGCGATAGAAGACATCGACGTCGGTCAGTTCAAGCAGCGTCATCAACCGATATCCCGAGATAGATTTCCTGAACCAGTTTCGACCCCATCACGGTGGCCGGATCGCCATCGGCCAGCTTGGAGCCAAAATTGAGCACGAGCAGACGGTCGGCGACGGCCATCAGCGCATGCGCGATGTGCTCGATCCAGATCACCGCCCGGTCCTGTTTGAGCGTGCGGACGATCTCGACGATCAACGTCACTTCCTCTTCCGTGAGGCCGCCGGCAATTTCATCCAAAAGGACGACCTTGCTGCCGACGCTCATCGCCTTTGCGAGCTCCAGTCTCTTGCGGTCGAGAAGCGGCAGCGCCCCGGCCGGAGCATTGCGCCGATCCGCCAGGCCGACGATCTCAAGGATGCGCCGAGCTTCAATCTCAGCTGCTGCGCCGCTGATCCGCGCCCCATGAAAGACACCGGCCAGAACGTTTTCAAAGACGCTGAGGGCCGAAAACGTCCTCGGCACCTGATAAGCTCGCCCCAGTCCAAGACGCGCCCGCTGGTGCTGGGCAAGATGCGAGATGTCAGCATCGCCCAGGCGCACAGTTCCGGCATCCATCGAAATGGTGCCGTCGAGAATGTTGAAAAGCGTCGTCTTGCCGGCGCCATTCGGGCCGATGACGCCGAGACATTCTCCACGCGCGACGGAGAAGTCGACCTTGTCGACCACCGGTTTCACGCCAAATTTTTTGCAAACGCCTGTCGCGTGCAACATGTGCCAAGCTCCTCCTATACGCACAAGTCTATCCAGGGCGCGGCGCCTGCTGAGCAGCCGCTCCCTGGTTTCCGTCGACTCAGGCCAGTTCGGACAAAAGCTTGAACTCGTCCTCGACCGCCAAGGGCGAGCCGGCGCCGGTATAGGTCACGACCAGATCATATTTGAACTTGCCGGACTTCGCCTTGCGCCACTGACCGGCAACCAGCGAGGTCCGGGCAAGCCCCGGGACGTCGCTGGAGGCGAAGTCCACCTTGCCGATCACCGTGTCCAGCGAGGTCTTGGAGAGCGCTGCTTGGAGTGCCGCCTTGTCCTTAGGATCGGAGGCGGATTTCAGCGCCTGGACGGCAACCTCCCAGACGGCGTGGGTGTAACCCAGAACAGCCGTCCACTGCTTGCCGGTGCTGGTCTCCCATTCCTCCACCATGTCCTTGGCGCTCTGGCCATTGAGCGACGAAGCATAGGGCAGCTTCGGCGACCACCAGATTTCCGTCGACATGCCGTCGCCGCGATCGCCCAAAGCCTCGATCCCGCCAGGAAAGAGGAACGCGCCAGCCACCGTTGCAATCTCGGGCTGATATTTCGACTGGGCGGCATTGCGCCAGAGAGCGGCGAAATGATCGGCGAACATGAAACCCGACAGGATCTGGGCATTGGCGCCCTGAAACGTCGCGACCTGATTGGAGAAGTCCTGCGTCTCCATCTTGAACATGCCGCCATCGATCATCTTGTAGCCGTTTTTCGACAGTGTCACGGGCAGGCCCCGTTCCGGATCGGCAAAGCCCTGGGCCGCCGCCTGGTCGACGAAGCTGACCGCCACCGTATCGTTGAGACGGCTTCTGACAGGCGCCCAGAGGCCTGCATAGGCCTCGCTGATATCGGTGGTGGCAAAGCAGAAGTGGAAGGTCCAGGGCGTGCCATTGTTACCATAAGACACCGGTCCACCGCGCATGGCGACGACGGCATCGGACGGCAGGATGCTAGAAACCATCGGAGTCCGTGTCACGGCGGCCATCTGGCCGGCGCCGATCACCGCGAGCGCCTCGGAGGCGACGATGATGTCGACCTTGTCGCGTGTCATCAGCTCGATGGCAACCTGGGTCGCGACATTGATCGAGCTCTGGCTGTCACGCAACAGGATTTCCACGGAATAGCTCTTGCCGCCGATCTGGAGTCCGCCGGCAAACAGGCGCTCCATCTGCGCCCGGACGAAGTCCACAGGCTCGCCGAACAGCGCACCGGGGCCGGACATGGCCGCGACCCAGCCGATTTTCAGCACATCGGACTCGGCGGCATACACGGCCGGAAAGCGGAGCGTCACTGCGGCCGCACCAGCAACCGTAGCGCCCAGCTTCAGAATGGCGCGGCGCGAGACTGCCGTGCCGGCAGACGGATTCATCCCCTTGATTGACTTCATGTTTCCCCTCCCAAAGTCATGAAAACTGATCATCGTTGATCTAATCAATTGACCAAATCATATGATTGAAATAGATGAGTGTCAATTGCTCGCAGCGCTCTATTGTCCGGAGGGGACCGGCTTGCCGGCAGTGACTGCGGCGAGAGTGGGGCCGGTCGGCCCCGTTTCAGCAAGGGGAGGAACGTATGGCGCAAGACGCAATCTGGGCATGGGACGCAGCCAAAACCGCAACGGCCATTCGAGCCGGCGCGATCTCCAGCCGCGAGGCTGTCGAGGCAGCCCTCGGTCGACTGCATGCCGTCAACCCGGCGATCAACGCAGTCGTCGATGTGATGGAAGAAACGGCGCTTGCTGCAGCAGATGCCGCCGATGCGGCCCTCGCACGCGGTGACGCGCTCGGCTCGTTGCATGGTGTGCCCGTCACCGTGAAAATCAATGTCGACATGGCCGGGCGGCCGACGACCAACGGCCTTGTTCCGCTGAAAGACGCAATCGCCGCCGAAGACGGATCCTCCGTCGCCAATTTGAAACACGCCGGCGCCATCATCGTCGGCCGCACCAATGTGCCGGCCTTTTCCTATCGCTGGTTCACCGGCAACGATCTGCATGGAAAGACGCTTAACCCCTGGGACCCGAAGCTTTCGCCCGGCGGCTCGACAGGCGGCGGGGCCGCAGCGACTGCGGTCGGCATCGGCGCCTTCACCCACGGCAACGACGTGGCAGGCTCCTTGCGGCTGCCGGCGAGCGCTTGCGGCATCTATGGCCTGAAGCCCACCGTCGGCCGTTTACCCGGATACAATCCCTCGTCCCCAGTAGAGAAGTCTCTGGGGCTCCAGCGCGGCGCCACCGAAGGCCTGATGGCGCGCTCGGTCATGGACCTTCGCCTCGGCTTGCAGGCCCTGGAGCGGCCGGATCATCGCGACCCGATCCTCGTGCCGCTTCCGGCCGACCGTCCTGACGATGGCGCGCCCTGCCGCGTGGCGGTGTTCACCGGTGATGTCAGCCATGGCGTCGATCCCGAGGTCTCTTCCCTGGTCGCCCAGGCAGCATCTTGGCTGCAGGATGCCGGCTATGCCGTCGAGACGGTGGAACTGCCGGACCTCGCCGAAATGGCCGAGCTGTGGATGGCGATCCTCTATGCCGAATGCCCGAGCCCGGTGCGCGAGACCATGTTCGCCCTCGGCGGTGAACAGTTCAAGACCGCCTTCTTCAATACGCTGGCGGTGCTGCCGGCGTATTCGCCGCTCGACTATATACAGGCCTGGCAAAGACGCCTCGCCATTCAGCGCAAATGGGCCGTTCTGCTTGAGCGATATCCCGTCGCCCTCATGCCGACCGCCCTGCAGCCGGTGTTTGCGCATGACTACGATCTCGGCGGCCCGGACAATGTCGCACGCCTGATGCAGGCATACCGGCCGCTGGCCGCGATTGCCGGCCTCGCTTTGCCGGCAATCTCCGTTCCTGTCGGGTTTGCCGGCGGCGCCCCGGCCGGCGTGCAGATCGTTGGCAGCTGGTTCCGCGAGGCGCGATGCCTGTCGGCGGCAGCGGTCCTCGAACAGCGGCTCGGCCCTCTGCATCCGATCGATCCGAAATCCGCCACCGCCTGACCCTTCTGCTGCGGGGCAGTGTTATGCCGACGATGCTGAAGCGTGCAGTCAGCATGGGATGACACCGTTTCCTGCAGCAAAGGCGCTTGATTCCGGCCTTCCCGAGGGCAAGATAAGGTCATGAACAGTTCGGCGAAGAAAAAAGGCATCTCGCGGCCCAACAGCGACGGAAAACGTGACGTCATCATCGACGCCGCTCTCAGGGTCATGGTGTCGGAGGGTCTATACAAGGCAACGACGCGAAAGATCGCGGAGGCAGCAGGCGTCAACATCGCGACACTGCACTACCACTTCAACGACAAGGAGGAGATCTTCTTCCTTGCCATGGAGCGCTTGGTGTCGAGCTATCGCCACGTGCTGGCCAGTCGCTTCACCGTACCGCAAACTGTGTACCAGCGGATACCCGAGCTGATCAACTTCATCTGCCAAGAAGTCCGGAAGAATCCAGAGGAGCAATTGGCGCTTCAGGAAATGACACTGTATCTGTTGCGCCATCCTGAAGCGGAATTCCTGGCGCGGGAAAAAGATCGGGAATTCCTGTCTCTATATGTGGTGACCCTACAATCCAGCATAGACGCAAAGCTCTATAGTGAGCAGCAAATCATAGTCCTCGCCAACCAAATCTACACGGGCCTAGTTGGCGCGTTCAATCAGTGGCTTGCCACAAAGGATGACATTCAGCTTCAAGCCAGCTTGGTTCACTTGACCCAGGCGGCTCAACAGAATGCTCAGCCATTGCAGCAGCCCGATCAAGATCGAAGCTTTTAGGGAAACCAACAGTTATCCTTTGACTGGCGCTTCAGCTTTTCGGCAATAGCATTCAGAATCATGGGCTCTCTCCGCAACATTCGGAGCGGCAAATTCCATTCCTATGGTCAACCTACGGCTATGCCCAAGAATTTGCGACAAGCCCGCATACATGTCCATGCTCGCCATCGTTAGCACTTTCACCTGGGTGCGGTGAATGTCAACGCGCTCTAATCCATAGCGATAAAACAGTGTTTATCAGTTTGTAAATGTGCCGCCAAAAAGCATCCTCATCAGTATACTCATCGCTGATAAACTCCTGAAATTCAAAGGCCCCGATATCATAAATAACGTCACAAATGTCCTCCACTGGGCATTTTGTGTCAAGGAAGGCTTCATCAACTAGCCTATTGAGGACCTGCTTCATGATTGATGTGTAGAGTTGCCTGTCCGAGCGGACGGTGGCCGCACTTTTGCGGTCACCGGACAAAAGAACGGATGCGCCGATGATTTCCCGCCACATGGCCTTGTGTTTTTCATCCCGCGGCATGTCATAGGTCGAAAATATGACCGAAACGACATAAGTCACCGGGTCCTTGATCACTGCAGCCAGCGCCAGAGCGATGTCGGCATTGTGTATTTCATGCTCATCATTCAGAATCGCCACCAGCAGCGTCTGTTTCGAATCGAAATACTTGTAAAATGTAGCGATCGATACATTCGCCCGCTGGCGGATTTTACTGATGGTGGCCGGCTCATAGCCGATCTCGCCAAACAGCGAACGAGCAGCCTCCAGTATTTTTCGCCTGAGCATTGCCGCGTTCTGTTTGCGTTTTCCGGGCGCCACATCGCCTTTGCCGGATGCATTCTGTTTTCCCAGCACTGCCTGTGGATCTTCCATCTTGAGTTTCACCTATCCTGATACAGACATGTTCTATATTTTTTCTATGTCCCGAATTTCGGGACATAGACATACAAGTCGCTCCCATTGCGCAAGGCTGTGTTTTTGATCCCCCCAATTTCCACACCTTAACCAGAACATCAGCATTTCTGTCACCCGGAAGGGAAACCACAATCGGCAGCCCATATTTGCAGAACGCGTTCTGTTTTTATTGACGGAGAGATGGGGCTGCGGTATGCCTTCCCTGCAATCGAGATCTCAAAAGCAAATAGCAAAGGGGAACCCATGAAATCTCTTGTACTGGCCGCATTTACCGCCATCACGGTTTGTAGCATCCATATTTCTCCAGCCACAGCACAGGAAGAAACGCTCAATCTTTTCAGTTGGGCAGATGTCTATGACGAAGAGACGCTTTCCGGCTTTACCAAGACGACCGGATACAAAGTCCGGTACGACAACTATGATTCCGACGAGATGCTGGAAACCAAGCTTCTGGCGGGATCGTCGGGATATGACCTTGTTACCCCATCCGCCATACCATTCCTGCAAAGGCAGATAACTGCAGGCGCTGTTCTGAAGTTTGACATGGCAAAGGTTCCCAATGCGGCCAATATCGATCCGGCCATTCTGAAGCTCCTAAAGGCCAGCGATCCTGAACTGGATCATGCGGTTATCAGCGCCTGGGGTACAACAGGCATGGGCCTGAATCCCGCAAAAATAGCCGCAGTTCTGCCGAACGCCCCGCTTGATAGCTATGACCTGATGTTCAAACCGGAAAATGCAGAAAAACTGTCGAAATGCGGTTTTGCCATGGTTGATTCAGCCGCTGATGTCGTGCCGATCGTCGTCAACTATCTTGGGCTGGACGGCAATGACATGAGCAAGGAAAACGTCGACAAAGCCATGGCGGTGCTGGATGCCATAAGGCCGTACGTCACCTATGTCGATTCTTCCAAATATCAGATCGAACTGGCCAATGGTTCGCTCTGCGCTGTGATCGGCTGGTCGGGTGATGTGGTGCGCGCAGCCGAAGGTGCAAAGGCTGCCGGCAACGGCGTCGCGTTGCGCTATGTTGTGCCCAAGGAGGGTACTTTGGCATGGCTGACGGCCTACGCCATTCCTGCGGACTCCAGCAATCCTGAAGCAGCTTTCGCCTTCATGAATTATATGCTGGATCCCAAGGTTGCCGCCCATTTGGCACAAGTCACCGGCTTCCTTCCACCTGTTCTCGAGGCGAGAAAACATCTGCCTCCGGAAATGGCCAACAACGATGCCATGTTCCCCTCAGAGGCGATCAAGAGCCGACTGTTTTCAGGCTCCGCCCAGGACGAAAAGCGGATGCGTTATGTCGCCCGGCAATGGGCTCGTTTTCGTTCCGGTTCCTAACAGAACCGCTTAGCTGTTTGGGGCCGTGGCAAACGCTGTCCCGGACAGCGTGGATTGCGGGCATTGCCATATGCTCTGTCAATCCACGGCGCATTACCACTGTCCGCATTCAGAAAATGCACGCTATCTATATGATTATAAGCGGCAATTTTGTATGCTCGCTTAACATTTTTGCTCGACATCCTTCCTTGCATCCGCCTGACCATCCGAAAGCAGGACAAGCACCATGACACAGTCGACCGACTGGATAAATCACCTTCCTCCGGCCTTCAAAACCTATCAGGGGGATCGCCGGATCTATGAAGTCGAATGCATGATCCCCGATTTCGCCGGGGTATCGCGGGGCAAGGCCATGCCCGCTGGTAAATTTGGCTCAGGCCTGCGGTCCTTCCTGCCCTCATCCATTTTCTATCAGACGATTACCGGAAACTATGCCGATCTGGAGATCAATGACCAATGGACGGAGGTAGACCTCGTGCTGGTGCCGGACATGGCGACGGCATGTGCAGCTCCCTGGGCGGACGATGTAACACTGCAGATCATTCACGACGTTTACGACAAGCATGGCAATGCCGTTAGCCTGGCGCCACGGAATGTATTGAAACATGTCATTGGCCTCTACGAAGCGCAGGGTTGGCGTCCGATTGTCGCCCCGGAACTGGAATTCTACCTGACCCAGCCGAATACGGATCCCGCCTATCCCATCGAACCGTCCATCGGTCGCACGGGCCGCAAGGGCGTGGGTCGCCAATCCTATTCCATCACTGCGGTGGACGAATATGGCAAGGTGGTTGATGATATCTATGATTTCGCTGAAGCCCAGGGACTGGAAATCGCCTCCGTGATCCAGGAAGGCGGGGCCGGCCAGCTGGAAATCAACCTGATGCATTCGGACCCGCTGCGGCTTGCCGATGAAGTGTTCCTGTTCAAGCGCACAATCCGGGAAGCGGCCCTGCGGCACAATTGCTTTGCGACATTCATGGCAAAGCCGATGAGCGACCAGCCCGGCAGCGCCATGCATATTCACCAAAGCGTTGTCGATATCGAAACCGGAAAGAACATCTTTTCGGCGAAGGATGGCACAGCCACGGACGCGTTTTATCACTTCATCGGCGGATGCCAGAAACATTTCTTTGCTGCAACATCGCTGTTTGCACCCTATGTCAACTCGTACCGCCGCTACTCGGGCGGCGACAGTGCTCCGACGAATATCGAATGGGCGTCCGACAACCGCACGACCGGCTTGCGTATTCCGGTCTCGTCTGCAGATTCACGCCGCATTGAGAACCGCGTGGTCGGCATGGACAGCAATCCCTATCTGGCCATAGCGGCGAGTCTGGCTTGCGGCTATCTCGGCATGGTCAATAGCGTAAAGCCGCGCGAGGCGGCTTCCGGCGAAGGCTATGGTCGCGGCCTTTCTTTGCCACGCAGCCTCTATTCTGCACTGAAGCATCTCGGCAGGGATACGGAATTCCGCCAGACGATCGGCGAGCAATTCTGCATGGTCTATGAAGGCATCAAACTGTCAGAGCTGGAAGATTTTCACAGCGAAATTTCGCCCTGGGAACGCGAATATCTGCTGCTCAGCGTATAAGCAGGACAACCACCATGGATCTTCTGACTGTTAATGACCGGCCCGGCCAATATCCGGATAGCTACTATGCCGCGACCACTGAACAGCAAGTCTTGCGCCAGAAAGCGGAAGGCCGGATTGATTGCGACATCTGCATTGTCGGCGGTGGCTATACCGGCGTGTCTACGGCGCTTCATCTGGCAGAGCGCGGCCTGAATGTTGTCTTGCTTGAGGCAAACCGTCTTGGCTGGGGCGCGTCCGGCCGCAATGGCGGGCAAGTCAACACCGGCATGCGGCTGGACCAGGAAAGCCTTGAAGGTATGTTCGGGGTGGATACCGCCCGCAAATTGTGGGCCGTGGCCGATCAGGCCGTTTCGACAGTCAAGCAACTGATTGCCGATCACGGCATTGATTGCGGATTCAAACCGGGCGTGGTGCATGCCGCACACCGGGCCCGTTATCTGGGTCACGAGCGTCGTCTGGTTGAAAAGATGCGCAAGGACTATGGCGTCGAGACACTGACCTTTCTGAACCGGGCCGAACTCCATGAGTTGGTGCCTTCGAATTTCTACCACGGCGGCGTGCTGGATCTCGCGGCCGGGCATTTGCATCCTCTGAAATATCTTCTGGGCCTCGTGACGGTCGCAGAAACAGGCGGCGCGCGGATCTTCGAGAATTCCCGGGTGACGGCCATTCACGGCGGACCGCGGCCACGCGTCATCACCGACAGTGCCGAAATCTCCTGCCAGACAGTGATCGTTGGCTGCAATGGCTATACAGGCGGCCTGCTGGAGGACATCAGCCGCCATGTCATGCCGATCAACGGTTTCATTGCAGCGACACGGCCTCTGAGCCCGGATGAGGTGCAAAGCGTATTGCGGCGTGATTACGCCGTGGCGGATTCTAAATTCGTCATTAATTACTATCGCCTTTCGCAGGACAAGCGGCTTCTGTTCGGCGGCGGCGAAGCCTATGGCTATCGTTTCCCCAAGAACATCGCGGCGATGATCCGGAAGCCTTTGTCGCAGGTCTATCCGCAACTGGCCAATATAGAATTCGACTATACCTGGGGCGGCACACTCGGCATTACCATGAGCCGTATGCCCTATTTCCATCGGCATCAGGGGAGCATCCTGTCAGCATCCGGCTTTTCCGGGCAAGGCGTGGCGCTTGGCACCTTCGCGGGAAAGATACTCGCCGATGCGATAAACGGGGAAAGCCGGGTTTTCGATCTGCTGGCTGCTTTGCCCGCAAAGGCTTTTCCCGGTGGCCGCCGGTTTCAATCACCACTGCTGTTCCTCGCCATGAGCTGGTACGCCTTGAGGGACCGTTTCGCATGATCCGCACACGTGGTCCCCAATCCCTTGACGCATCCACTCCTTGGAAAATCCTGCCGCAATTTAAAGTCGGCAAACTCATGTATTTTCCGATGCCATGCGCAATCATTCAAACTTACCGGGCCGATATACAAGCATATAACGCCCGCCGCCACGAAAGTGTTTACCCATGACCCAAGCCATTCTGATTGTGAATGCAAACGTCAAGACAATGGATACCGCGCAACCCAAAGCCGGGGCCGTTCTTATTGAAGGAAACCGGATCGTTGCGGTCGGAGAAAATGACGCCATCACGGCGCTTGCGCCAGTTTCGGCTTTGAGACTGGATGCGCGGCAGGCAACAGTCATGCCGGGCTTCAATGATTCCCATGTGCACATTTTCCCCGGCTCGGTGGGCCTGACGCAGTTGCAGCTTGATGGTGTGATGGGTTTTGAGGCGTTGAAAACGGCCATCCAGACCTATGCCGCAAACACTCCAGGTGACGGATTGCTGATCGCCAAAGGCTGCAGTTATGTTGTCATTTCGGAAACCGAAGGTCTTGCCCGACAGCATCTGGACACCATTTTACCGAATCGTCCCCTGTTGATCATGGCTTTCGACCACCACACCGCCTGGGCTAATACGGCATCACTGAAGGCCGCCGACATCCTGCATGGCCGCGATGTCGGCGTCGGCAACACCATCGTCATGGGTGAAGACGGGCTTGCAACAGGCGAATTGCGGGAGAGCAGTGCCTTTGGCCCGGTATATGATCTGGCCGCTGGAGGCGGACGTGAATTTGTCGGCGCAGCCACAGGTGGCGAACCGGATCACGTTACCGAAGCCAATCGCTATGCGGACATGACAACCATCCTGGCGGGGCTGAACTATTGCGCCAGCCTTGGCATTACCTCCATCCAGAATATGGATGGCAACCACTACCAGCTGCAATTGCTGGAGGCCATCGAACAGGCGCACGGGTTGCCCGTTCGGGTTCGGATGCCATTTCACATGAAGAACCATATGCCACTGGCTGATCTGGAGCAAAAGGCGGCTGTCTGGAAAAAAACTTATGCGTCGGACACATTGAGGTGCGACGCAGTCAAAATGTTCATGGATGGCGTGACCGAGAGCGCAACGGCACTCTTCGTTGATGACTACGCGGACATTCCCGGCTGGAAGGGCGAAGCGCTTTTCAGTGCGGAGCAGTTCAACTCCATTTGCGTCACTGCAACACGCCTGGGCATGCAGATTGCTGTTCATGCCGTTGGCGACGGCGCTGTGCGAATGGTCCTTGACGGCTATGAAGCGGCGATCAAGGCGACCGGCATAAAAACCCTGCGGCACCGGGTCGAGCATATAGAACTGATTCATCCTGATGACATCAGCAGATTCAAGGAGCTGGGAGTGGTTGCCTCCATGCAACCCATTCATGCTCCGGATGGCCCGGGTGATGAAGGAGGCGCTGTCAGGCAACATGTGGGAACGGCACGGTTCCCCTATTCCTTCGCCTGGCGGCAATTGAAAGATGCAGGAGCGCGTATGGTATTTTCAACCGATTGGCCAGTTAGCCCGCTCGATCCGTTGGTCAGCCTGCAGTACGCGCTGCTGCGGCAACCTGTGGCAGCCGATGCTCCAGACCATCGGCTGGACCTCGACGCGTTGCTGCACGGCTATACGGCAGAAGGCGCCTGGGTCGAATTCATGGAAGACCGAAAGGGTCTTATCAAGCCTGGTTATCTGGCGGACATCGTTATCCTGACCGGCGATATTGACGCGACCCCGGCTGAAGCCTTCGATACGCTCGCAGTTGCCGTCACGATCTGCAATGGCACAATCACCTACAGGGGCGCCTGAAGAAATGGCTGAGCAAGATACGGCGCACAACGCTGCTGGCAACACGACAGATGCCGCACCAGATAATACCATTTAAAGTTGCTTCGCTCGGTGCGACAGAATGGCTGGAAACTTACAGCTTTACAATAAGAAGAACAGGTTCTACTTTTTTCAAAAAGGCTGAAAAGACCTGAACGGGAACGCTAGCATCATATTGGGAGATCCAGTTGTCAGATGTCATTTCTTTCGGCCCACAGGCAGGCTTGACCATTCCACCATGGGACAAAATCGATGCCAAGCCCTTGATAGAGCTGCGTTCTGTATCAAAGTCCTATGGTGACTTCAAGGCGATCTCAAACGTTTCGCTGAAGATTTACGAGAAGGAATTCTTTGCTTTGCTTGGGCCTTCAGGCTGCGGCAAAAGCACCCTCATGCGGCTGCTGGCAGGCTTTGAGATACCCAGCGATGGTGAGATTCTACTCGAAGGCAATGACATCGTCCCCATCGAGCCGCACAAACGGCCGGTGAATATGATGTTCCAATCCTACGCACTTTTTCCGCATCTTACGGTCGAAGAAAATATCTCCTTCGGCCTGAGGCGCATGAAGCTGCCAAAGGACCAGATTGCTGAACGCGTGGATGAAATGCTATCGCTCGTCCAACTGACGAAATTGCGCCGGCGTCGCCCTCACCAAATCTCCGGCGGACAGAGACAGCGTGTCGCGCTCGCCCGCTCTCTGGCGCGCCGCCCGCGGCTATTGTTGCTGGACGAGCCGATGGCCGCGCTCGACAAAAAATTGCGGCGCGAGACCCAACTCGAACTCATCGACATCCAGTATCGCCTCGGTACGACCTTTGTCATTGTGACTCATGATCAGGAAGAAGCCATGAATGTGGCCACCCGGATCGCGGTGATGAATCACGGAGAACTAGTACAGGTGGCCACGCCAGTGCAGACCTATGAGGCACCGGTCAGCCGTCATGTGGCGGAATTCATCGGCGATACTAACATTTTCATTGGCAGGGCAGAAGCACTGGAGGACGGCATGTGCCGTCTGCATGACAGCCGACTCAATCAATCCTTTCTGGCTCCAATGAGCGGGAAACTCGTCGAGGGCGGCGAATATTATCTGAACATACGGCCTGAAAAGATGGAAGTGTCAGCTGAACAGCCCACCGATGGCTCGAACTGTATTTCCGGAAAGATCCTGGACATCGCCTATCTCGGCAACCTGTCCACGTACTACATTGATGTCGGCTCCGGCAAGCCACTGTCTGTGCAGATGACCAACAGTCAGCGGACGACCAGTCAACGCTTCACCTACAATGACGCTGTCTGGATATCCTGGTATCCCGTCGACGGCCTGCTGCTCGATCGCTAGGAGACCATATTGATGACCCGAAGGTTCATGGCGCTCGTCGGCATTCCCTATCTTTGGCTGGTTCTGTTCTTCGTTGCTCCATTTTTGATTGTATTGAAGATATCGCTGTCTGACGGCATAACCGCGATGCCACCCTATACACCTGTCCTGGACTTGGGGCAGGGGTTGCAAGGATTGCGGAACTATGTCGGGCAGCTTGACCTTGAGAACTATCTTTATATCTTCGAAGAAAGCAGCTACGCCTTTGCCTATGTCAACAGCCTGCGTGTTGCACTGATTTCAACACTGGCCTGCCTGCTTTTCGGCTATCCAATCGCCTATGCCATGGCCTCTGCGCCAGCCCGGTTTAAGCCGACCTTGATCCTGTTGATCAACCTGCCATTCTGGACATCCTTTCTCGTCCGGATCTATGCGTGGATCGTCCTGCTTTCAAAAGAAGGCGTAGTCAACAATGTGCTGAAATCGCTCGGTTTGATCGACGAGCCGCTCGTGATCCTCAACACTACATTCGCGGTCTATCTGGGTATGGTTTATGCCTATATTCCGCTGATGATCTTCCCGATTTACGCCACGCTGGAGAAACTGGATACCAGCGTTTATGAGGCCGCCCGGGATCTGGGCTGCAGCCGCATCGGTGCGTTCTTTCGCGTGACACTCCCGATGTCGAAGCCCGGCATTCTGGCCGGGGTCTTTCTGGTTTTCATTCCGGCGACAGGCGAATTTGTCGTGCCAAGCCTTTTGGGTTCGGCGCAATCGCCGATGATCGGCAGGCTGCTCTGGGAAGAGTTTTTCATCAACAATGACTGGCCGATGGCAGCCGCAATTTCGGTGCTGCTGCTGGCCATTCTGGTTTTGCCGGTGGTTTTCTATCAGGCCTATCAGCAAAAGGTCCACAGGGAGCAATCATGAGCCGTAATTTAACGTGGTTTGGCATTTGCGCTCTGATTATCGGCCTCGTTTTTCTTTACATCCCCATTGCCGTTCTGGTCGTCTATAGTTTTAACGACTCTGAATTTGTTACCTTGTGGACTGGATTTTCTTTTCGAGCCTATATCTCACTGTACAAAAATCAAGGCTACTGGGCTTCGACCTTGACGACCATCGAAGTCGCCTTGATATCATCAGTCATTGCGACCATGCTGGGCCTCATGATCGCCCTGTCGCTGTCAAGACTGCGCCACTTCCCAACACGAAGCCTGTTTTCCGGGCTTGCGATTGCCCCGATGGTCTTGCCGGAAGTCATTACCGGTCTCGCCCTTTTGCTGATGTTCATTGCACTTGGCATTGACCGAGGCCTTCTGACGATCGTAATCGCTCATGTCACATTTTCCATGTGTTTCGTTACAGTTGTCATCACCGCCAGGCTGGCGGAATTCGATCTGTCCGTAGAAGAGGCCGCACGTGACCTTGGAGCCGGACCGGTCGCCGCGTTTTTTCTGGTGACCCTCCCCGTGATTGCGCCGGCTGTGGTGACTGGTTTTCTCCTCGCCTTCACAATTTCCCTCGACTCCCTCGTCATCTCGTCATTCACCTCAGGTCCCGGGACGACGACCTTGCCGATGCGGGTCTACTCTGAAGTCAGGCGCGGGGTGAGCCCAGAGATCAACGCCCTCTCCACGATCATCATTCTTGTCGTAACCGTGGTAGCAATTGCTGTGGCACTCTACACAAGGAAGGCTGCAATGCAGCCGGTCGACAGATAATACGGATCGCACCGAACGGATTCCAGCAATGCTCCTGTCTCGGTGTCAGCGGCTGGCAGCAGACATGGCGCACACCTTATGCCGGAAAACCGTTGGCCCTCAAAGGCAACGTTACATCTTTGCGCGCTCTCCAAGATAGAGCCTGTGCATGAGAGCGGGATCTTTCGCGAGTTTGGCGCAAGCGCCGTCATAGACAACTTCACCGCGCCTTAGCACATAGGCGCGATTGCCAATGGCCAGAGCCAGTGACGCGAATTGCTCGACCAGAATGATCGCCATGCCCTGATCCGCCAATTTTCGGACCGCTGTCATCAGACGGCTCACGATTATAGGGGCAAGTCCTGATGACATTTCGTCGATCATCATGACTTTCGGCCGGTTGACGATCGAGCGGGCAATAACGACCATCTGCTGTTCGCCGCCCGAGAGCATGCCCGCCTTGACCGTTCGACGTTGGAGGAGTTCGGGAAACAGATCATAGGCTTCGTTCAGGTCGGCCCCCGGGGCGAGCGCCACCTTGAGATTTTCCTCCGTCGTCATTTCGCTGAAGACGGTTCGCCCCTGCTCGACATGGCTGATGCCCGCTTTAGCGCGCGCGCCGGGCCAAAGCTTCGACAATTGCTGGCCATCGAGAGTGATAGCGCCATTCTTGGCGGGAATAATGCCCGACAAGCTTTCAAGAAGGGTCGTCTTGCCCGCGCCATTGGAGCCGAGCAACACGCTGATTTCGCCGCTTTGCGCTGTCAGCGCTGCATTTCGGATGATCGAAATTCCTGAACGATCGACCTTGAGAGCGTCAACCTGCAAGATGGTCATGTCGCAGCCTCCGCGAATTCTATGCCCATATAGGCTTTTTGCACGATGGGCATGGCGAGCACTGTCGCGGGGTCGCCCTTTGCGATCACCCGACCGAAATCGAATACGGTGATCTCCGAGCAGGCGCTGCGCACGAGGTCCATGTCATGTTCAATCAGAAGAACAGCGCTGCCGAAAGTCGCGGGGATCGCCGCAATCCGCTCGCCGAGACGCAAGGCCTCGTCATAGGAAACGCCTGCCGCAGGTTCATCCAGCAGGATGACGGGCGGTCGGGCCGCCACGACGCCCGCCACATCCAGAAGTCTCCGCGCGCCAGCATCGACCGCATAAATCGGCGTGTCCGGACCAGGGCCCCCAATCCAGGCAAGAAGCGCTGCGATATCCGCGTTGGAAATCTTCCCCGCCGCCAGCCGGATATAGTCGCCTACACGAAGTTCCGGGGCGATGCGCGTGGTCTGCCAGGTCCGCCTGATCCCGCATCGTGCGCGTTCACTGGCCGACAATGCGTCAACCGCCCGGTTGGACAGGAGAACAGAGCCTTCATAATGCGAGAGGAAGCCCGCGATCGCGTCCACCAGCGTGGATTTTCCCGCGCCGTTCGGCCCGACAAGCCCAACCACCGTGCAAGCAGGGACCGTCACATTGACCTTGTCGAGCGCAATCACCGCGCCATAGCGCACCGTAAGATCGCGTATCTCCAAAGCAACGCCTGCGGGATGATCAGCCTTTTGAGGAAGATCGACCGCTTGAGCCTCGACCACTGGCTGCATCGCAACGCGGCGCAACTTGCTGCCCATCCGCCTCCAGGTCTCGGCAATCGGTTCCCCGGTCGAAAGCGCCTGGACAGCTCCGACCGCAAAAAACACGTTGCCGATGTCCTGCGGCAGATTTAGCCGACGCAGGAGTTCGGGAAACAGAGCGACGAGAAGCCCGCCGATGACTGCGCCGAGCGCAAAATGCGACCCCACCATCGTCGAAACGGCAAACAGCGCCAATGATTGCATCATCGAGAAATTGTCAGAAACAAGTGTGCCGAGATAGCCCGCCAACAGGCCGCCGGAGATACCCGAGATGAACGCGCTAATGGCGAAGGCGCTGAGCTTGGCGCGAGGTATCGAAACCCCTTGCGCGGCTGCGGCGCGCTCCGAATGGCGAACGGCAAGCCAGGACGCCCCGAGCCGTGAACGGTTGATGACATCAAGCCCAACGGCTATCAGGCCGAAGGTGATCAGCACGAATACAAAATAGCCCTGGTCCGTTTCAAAGAGGGGCGGACGCGGCACCTGCAAAAAACTTGTCTGACCGGGAAAGGTGATCGTGGCCAGCACAGTATCAAAGGCGGCGGCGAAGCCAAGGGTCACGATTGCGAGGTTGATTCCACGCAGGCGCAATGCCGGAAGGCCGATTGAGATGCCGACCGGCACAGCGGCAAGACCGCCAGCGATCATCCAGACGATCAGGCCGCCTGGAGCGTCGATGACATTGAGATAGCCGGTGACCCAGGCGCCGACGCCGGCGAAGGACATCTGGCACAGCGAGATCATGCCGGTCCGTCCCGTGACCAGGCCCAGGCTTTGCAGGGATACGCCGACGATAAAGACCGCAGTAATCAAAAAGATCCAATATTTCGGCAAGAGCAGAAGAACAAGCGCGCCGAGGATTATAAGGGACAGGACAGTCTTGGCGATCGTGGTGAAATTAGCGGGCTTCATCCCAGCGGGCTCCTCTCTGGGACCATAAAAGAACGATCAGGATAACGACGAATGGGATGGTGCTGCGATACTGGCTGACGAAATCAATCGCGCTGACAGCGCCTTCCAGTATGCCGATCAGCATTCCGCCAATGAGCGCTGCGCGGAAGCTTACAAAAGCGCCGATCAGGGCGGCCGCCAGAGCGGGAACCACGAGGAGACTCAGCGAGGCGAAATCCGGAGAACGGAGCGGCGCGATAATCATAAGCGCCAAGGTCGTTACCCCGCCCGTTACTGCCCAAACCGACAGGGCAAGCAGGCGGACGCGAACACCGATCAGCTCGGCCGCCATGGGCCGCTGGGACAAAGCGCGCAACTGCAGCCCTGTTCGCGTGCGGTTGAGGAAGGATTCGGTCATGACGGTGAAGACGATTGCCAAAGCCAATGTTGTCAGCGCGGCCCAGGTGACTTCAACGCCTGCGAGACGGAAGGCCGAGCCCGGAATCAGTTCTGGGAAGTAGTGTGGATGCTGGCCGCCGGTCGCCCGAAGGCCAATGGCGATCAGGCCGACAAGAAGGGCGGCGGTTACAGCGGCTTTGGAGGATGCATTGCTGTTGGCGAACCATGTCGTCATGATCAAGCCAACCAGAAAACCGCAAAATGCGCCGGCGGCGACGCCTGCAATCACCGCGAGGTGAAGTGGGGCGCCTAGACCGAAAAGGCCGACCATCGCGAAGGTTCCAGCTGCGCCGATTGCTGCGCCCGTGAAGTTCACAACGGCGACGAGACGAAAGGTGAATACGGCGCAGACCCCGAGGATTGCATAGGCTCCGCCGGCGGAAAGGCCAGCCACGGCGGCTGTAAACAGGATATTCATGTGGCGCTCCAGAAGGCAGCGTGTGGTGATCGAGACCAAAACTGCATCCGGGATGGGCTCATTCGTGCGCCCAGCCCGGATATTCGTCAGTTGGCCTTGGTGAGCGTGAACCATTCAGGTGTTTTCACCGTCCACTTGCCGTCGATCAACTGCATGATTTTAGAAGCCTGCATCGGAGCATGGGCAGCGGCGTCGCCGAAAAAGTAGGGGCTTCCCGCAATCGGATAAGAGAGCAGTTTGCCGGCCTTCAGCGCATCCGTCAGCGTTTGGCGGTTGACCTCTCCATCCATGCCGGCGACCGTATCGACAATGACCTTTGCCGCCATATAACCGCCCTGCGAGAAGGCTGTCTTGGGTAGGCCTGCCTTTTCCATTGTGGCCGCCCAGTCCTTGTTGGCCGCGCTGGCAGCTTCCGTGTAGGGTTCCCATTCTGTGCCGATGAAGACCGGTTGCTTGCTGTCGGCGAGCGCCTTTGCGACGCCCTCGGTGTAGCCTGGTGCGAGGAACATCCAGTTGATGCCAAAGATTTTCTGAGCATCTGCCGTCTTCACCCATTGCACGATGCCAGGCTCAACTTGGTTGGTGAGAACAGCATCACAGCCTGCGTCGCGCGCCTTGATCAGATAGGGGGTGAGATCGCCTTGCAACGGCAACGTCCAGTCGACGAGCGTGATCTTCTTGCCGCTACGCTTTTCCCACGCAGCCACGGCGGCGGCGTAGGCCTCCTGCGTGCCGCCGATTACGGCGATAAAGGCGCAGGCTTTCTGCGCTTTGAGGTTCCTTGTGGCATAGTCGAGCATGACCGTCGTCAGCGTATAGGGGCCAACATTGACCGGAGCGACGCTCGGCGCATGGAAGCAGAGCGGATCCACTCCCACGCCCTGGACCGACAGCACGCCGTTTCTCGCATAGGCGCCGGCATTGACCGCGCAGTCGAGCAGGCTGGCGCCGCCGGCGAGCGCATAGATTTCCTTGTTGTCGATCAGGTCGCGGGCGGCTTGCGCCGCCACCTGTGGATCGGCCTTGTCGTCGGCGAGCGAATATTCGAATCTGCAGCCATTGACGCCGCCAGCCGCGTTGATCTGGTCAAACACCGCCTGTGCCGCTTTTGGGGCGTCCGAGAAGTCGGCAATGCCAGTGATCGTGGAGATGGCGCCGATCTTGATCGGGCCGGCGTCGCAAGTCGGCGCAGCCGATGCTGATGCACTCGACAGTCCGAAACAAGCCATCGAACCGGCTATCGCCATATACAGTATCGTTTTCATGGTGCAGCTTCCCCTTTTGTGTGATTTCCCAGTCTTGTATGGTCTCAGCGCGATCAGGCCTGATAGACAACGCGACCTTCGAAATATGTCGCTTGGATCGTTGTCTTACCGATCTGGTTGGCAGGGACATCGAAAACGTTCTGATTCAGAACGATCAAATCGGCTGATTTTCCAGGCTCAAGCGAACCAGTCAGTGCATCGATGCCCATAGCGACGGCGGGGTTGATCGTATAAGCGCGAACTGCGCTTTCGAGATCGATCGCCTGATCCGCCCAAAGCGATACGCCGGGGAAATCGCCAAACGGATTTTGTCGCGTGACCATGCCTTCGATGCCGATCCAGGGATTGGGCAGCGGCACCACCGGCCAATCCGATCCGCCGGCAATCAACGCGCCGCTTTCTCGAAGCGCCGCGATCGGCCAGAAACGGGTGGCGCGTTCCTCCCCGAGAACTTCCTTGTGGCTTTCAAGAAAGGCTGTCGGGAACCACATCATCGGGCAAAGATCGGCGACGACGCCGAGTTTGGCGAAACGTGCTATGTCGTCCGGTCGAACATAGCTCGCATGGGCGATTTGATGGCGGACAATCGCCGGTCCGTTGAAATGGCGCACCACTTCGACGGCGTCGAGCATGATCGTCACCGCGCGGTCTCCCGTGCAATGAACCTTGAGCCCCATGCCGAGCTTTTCGGACTTGTCGATCATCCGGATCAGGTCGGGCATGTCGATGAGTAGATCTCCGCGATTGCCGTGCGGATGAGCGCTATCCGGAACGTAGGCTTCGTGGAACGCTGCTGTCCGCGCGCCCGGCACGCCGTCGAGAAACAGTTTGGTGAAGGAGGGGTGGACATGGGGCGTCCGATACTCGTCGCGCACGGCCAGAAGCGCGTCGCCGGTTTCCCCGAAAAGGAAGCCCGGCGGCACAAGCGGCAGCGAGCCGACCGCCCAGGCGGTAAGGTTGCTTGCCCGGTCGAGCGCTGCGAGCGCTTTGAGGATCGGCAAGGCGGTCGCCGCTTCCTGAAAACCGGTTATGCCCAGCGAATTTGCAATCTCCACGGCCCGTTTGATTGCCGCGATGCGCATGTCTTCGGAAAATGCCTGATCAGCGGCGAATTCCGCCATGCCGGACGCAGCCTCAATGAGGAGGCCCGTCAGTCGGCCACTCTCGGGATCGCGGCCGAACGAACCTTGCGGGGGCGCTTTCGTCGTTTGGCCAATACCAAGTGCGTGCATCGCTGCCGAATTGACCCATCTATTGTGCATGGTCTCGTCGCGTAGCATCACCGGATGGTGCGGGCTTGCAGCGTCCAGCCGAGCGAGGGAACTATCCCTGTTAAGGGTCGTGATCATGTCCGCGCCCCAGGCGTTGCCGATCACCCATTGTCCGACAGGCGTTTTTTCGGCCTGTCGGCAGACATGGTCACAGATCTCTTCGAGCGTGGCGGCATAGGAAAACTGCATTTCGTATAACGCCGACTGCCCGGCCATCAGAATATGATTGTGCACATCGATGAAGCCCGGCATGACCATGCGACCGGCAAGACCGACGAACTCGGTGTGCGGTCCGCGCAATGGCGCTATTTCGGCATATGCGCCGACAGCTAGAATTCGGCCGCCGCGTACTGCGATCGCCTCGGCCCAGGAGCCCTTGGCGTCGGCGGTGTAGATGCGCCCGTCGGTGAGGATAAGATCTGCTGATGTGCTCATGTCACTCCCTGTCTTGCATAGATCGGCTGCGTCGCCTCGTGCAGCGGCGGAGGATCGAAAATTTCGACGCATCTACGAGCACGCCGCAATGGTGCGGCGCTCTATGATTTCCGATTGTTCCCAACTCCTCGCGCTCCGCCTTTGCGGCGGAGGCTCCCGATTTCTTCGGGTTCTTGTCTTTTGTCAGGGCATCTTACGAACGGCGGGGCGGCGTGATATAGTGCATTTGCACTATAAAGTGGGCCGAAAGCCCGTCGCTTTCAGTCGATTGACGGCTCGCTCAGCCGCGTGACGCGTGCGAGTTCGACCTTGTTGTGAACGCCCATCTTTCTATAGATCGATGTTGTCTGGTTGCGCACCGTGTTTTGCGCGACGCCGAGCTTCGCGGCGATGGCGCGGGATGTGGCCCCGGCGGTCAACATTTCAGCGATCTGGCGCTCCTTGGGAGACAGGATTTTCCACGGGCTGCTTGGCTGCACTGCCACGAGCCAGAGCTCGCCAGAGTAGCGGCTGCGAGAAAACACGCTGCCCTTACGGGTTGAAAACCGGTCCTGCCTGGCAATCTCCCGCAGTCGCGTCGCCATTTTTTGACCCCGTTGCAACGTGGCCGCCAGCGCAGCGGAAAAGCCGGAGGAAGAGAGAAATAGCTCTCCGTCATGGCCGATCAGCGCCCATTCGCTATAAGAGTCGACCCGCGCGCTCAAATCGAGTTGCAAGCTCAGCGAAAGCGCCTGTTCGAGGTGACGCAGGATCACCAGGAAATCGGCTGTTTCTGTCTCGGAGAACGCTGGGCTTTTGCCGAACCGGTAGAGCGACATGAAGAAGTTGCATGGTCCTTCGCGGGCATTGCAATGCCCGTTCAGCATCTGCGTGACATTGAACTCGTCGCTGAGGCGGCGGATATACGGATAAACACCGTCGTCATCGACGGTCATGGATTTGGTGAAAAGTTTGAGTGATCGGCCAGTGCGGACGAAAGGGTCATTGACCAACTGCGATCTGACTGCCGTTTCGTAGTCAGCCGGCAAGCCGCTAAGATTGGTATGGACGATCGATATCTTGCCGCCGCGAAACAGCGACCATCCCCACCAGGCCCCATCAAAAACCGTGACGTCGCGAACCAAGTCGATCATGAATTGCTGGAAGCGCAACGGCGTATGCGTATTGGCCTTGTCAATCAGAGTCAGAACGAAATCGCTGAGTTCGTATCGGTTCACTGTCTAACTTAGCCTCATACTGCGTCTCATTTTCTTGATACGCTCACTACCCTCTTATGCTATCCACTCAGACGGACGCAGGCATAATTTCCGTTGTCCAGCGGATTTCAGTTCCGTCACTTCACATGCGGCGCATGATCACGGCAAGCCGTCGCGCTAAGGCAACAATCGGGCCGTCGCAAACATTTTCGGAGCGCGCGATTATCCCCTAAGCATCCTCGTTTTCATGCTTTGTGAATCTTTAGCAGTCCGAAGAGGCGTGCAAGCAAATCGTTTTGATCGTTGATGGTCCAGCCTCCGGAAAAGCCAAGCATTTCCTCAACCACAGCATCGCCTCGAAGCCCAAGATGGTTCGCCGCACCGTGTTGAAGGATTGGAAGCCACCTCTTTCCACCGCGCTCGAACGCGATTCAACAGCCCAGCGCCCAGCAGTTCTGTCAGAGAGACGACAACATAGCCTCCCTAAAGTCAGATGGTCGGCTGAAATGGCAGGTATTCATCGGTTATGGCAAAAGAGCTTTGACTGAAGCCGCGATGGGTCAATACAAGGGCGTCATCGGTCCGCGGCTTCGCGCTCGGTCATACCTCGCTCAACAGACTGAAGCCGCGATCGGCGCGCCCATCCTCAACCGAATGCTTGCCTTCGGACGCCCGAAATCCGTTCGTTGCCAAGAGCCAGAACGGTCAGAGCCTGCGTGATGCCCATATTCAAACGGCTCCGGACAAAGCTGCGCTCAAAAGCGCTAAAGTGATGATGATGCTGGCCCATAACGGCATCCTTCAAACGGATGCCTGTTGCACTTCAAATCAGAGAACGCCAAGGATGGTAAGCCTTGATGTATTCCAGATCGGGCTATACAGTATTCAAAATTTCGACCAAGTGTACCCTGAAATGTCATCCAATTCCGATCGCGTCGACATTGCCCACCGCGCATTGCGCCAGGCCATTATAGAGCAGGCGCTGAAAGCCGGCACCAAACTGCCGGAGGACGAGATCGGCAGGCATTTCTCGATGAGCCGCACTCTGGTGCGGGTCGTGCTCGCCAAATTACAGGCGCAGGGGCTCGTGGACACCTATCATAAGCGTACGGCCACCGTCGCGCAGCCGAGCCTCGCGGAGGCCCGAGACGCTTTTGCCGTGCGGCGCGCGCTGGAGCGGGAGATGATGAAGGCGGTTATCAAACGCTGGAGCCCGGCGGTGGAGAAGTCGCTCATCGATCATGTGCGGGAGGAAGAGGTTGCTCATGCAACGGGCGACGTGCGGCTTTCCACGCGCCTCGCCGGAGAATTTCATCTCAAGCTCGCCGAACTGTCCGGAAACGCCCTTCTGGAGCGCTATCTCGGCGAACTCGTTTCCCGCTGCTCCCTCATTCTGGCCATGTATAGCCGACCTCATTCCAGCGAATGCGCAATCAGCGAACATTCGGGGCTCATCAATGCGTTGAAAAACGGTGATCTCGAGATCGCCAAGCAGCTCATGGACGAGCATCTATCCTCTGTCGAAAACCGCGCGCTGGTGGAGGACGATTCTGCAGCAGAGCCGGATCTCGGCTCCATCCTAGCCCGCTTCACCAGCCGTCACTCAAGCTGAGCTGCCGCTTTTTCAATCACGTATACGTAAATATGCCGTTCACGTAGACATGACGTGAGCGACAGGGAAGCTATTCTTTCCTGAATTTGCTGCGATTAAATCGTGTGGCAAGATTTTCTCTAAGGAATCCATAGGCGTAGTGGGTAGAACCCGCCTGCAACTCCGTTATCGATACACTCTGGCGCCATCTTTGCATACATGATTTCATTATTCATGTAGCCCAGAAAACGCTCATGGCGAACACTAGCCTCTCCCCCTCCCAGCACAGGCTGGAGCTCCGCGGCATCCGCAAGGCCTATCCGGCCGTCGTCGCCAATGATGATGTTCATCTCGTTGTCGCGCCCGGGGAAATCCACGCGGTGGTCGGCGAAAATGGCGCCGGCAAGTCGACGCTGATGAAAATCATCTACGGCATGGTGCGTCCGGACGCGGGCGACATGTTGTGGGACGGCCGTGAAGTGACGATCGCCAGTCCCGCCGATGCGCAACGACTGGGCATCGGCATGGTGTTCCAGCATTTCGCGCTGTTCGATACGCTGACGGTCGCCGAAAACATCGCGCTCGCTTTGCCCGGCAAGCCGGCGATCGGTCCGCTCTCCGTTCGGATCTCCGAAGTCGCTGCCCGCTATGGACTGCCGGTGGACCCGGCGCGCCATGTCCACACGATGTCGGTCGGCGAACGCCAACGCGTGGAAATCATCCGTGCGCTTCTGCAGAATCCGCGCTTGCTCATCCTTGACGAGCCGACCTCGGTGCTGACGCCGCAAGCCGTCGAAACCCTCTTCGTCACGCTTCGCAAGATCGCCGCCGAGGGCTGCAGCATTCTCTATATCAGCCATAAGCTCAATGAGATCCGCAACCTCTGCCACAAGGCGACTATCCTGCGGGGCGGCCGCGTCACCGGCGTCTGCGATCCGCGCCTGGAAACCCAAACCTCGATGGCCCGCCTGATGATCGGCGCCAATGTGCCGGAAACCGGCGCACGGCGTAAATTATCCCGGGGCGCTGTCCGGTTTGCGGTTTCGGATCTCAACCTGCCCTCCACCGATCCTTTCGGCACGACGCTCACAGCCGTGAGCCTCAGCGTGTATGGCGGCGAGATTTTCGGCATTGCCGGCGTTTCCGGCAACGGCCAGCAGGAATTGTTGGCCGCGCTATCAGGTGAAAGCCCCTTGAAGCAACCGGAGACGATCACGATCGACGGCCGCCCGGCCGGTCATCTCAACCCCGCGCAACGCCGGAAACTTGGGCTCTGTTCCGTTCCGGAAGACCGGCTGGGTCGGGGATCTGCGCCATCCTTGCCGCTCTTCGAAAACGTGTTGCTCACGGCCAACGGCAATGGGGCTGTTTCCGGCGGGTTGATCCGTTTCGACGTCATCAAGACCTTTGCGGAGCGCTGTATCCGCACCTTCGACGTCCGCACGCCCAACGCCCAAGCGGCGGCCGGCAGCCTGTCGGGAGGTAATCTGCAGAAGTTCATCATCGGCCGCGAGATCCTGCAGGAGCCCGGCGTTCTCGTCGTGGCGCAACCCACCTGGGGCGTCGATGTCGGCGCCGCCCAGGTGATCCGCCAGGCGCTTCTCGACCTCCGCGACCGTGGGGCGGCGATCGTCGTGATCTCGGAGGAACTCGACGAACTCTTCGATATGGCGGACCGGATCGCCGTGCTCGCCGCAGGCCATCTAACCGAAGCGGCGCCGGTGGATGAGGTCAGTCGCGACGAGATCGGGCTGGCCATGGCGGGACCGCAATCCGCACAGGAGGTTGCTTATGCGCTTTGAAGCCCGCCCCAAACCCTCGCGCACCATGCTGGTGTTGTCGCCGCTGATCTCGCTGTCGCTGACCTCGCTCGTCGCCATGACGATTTTCGCCGCCGCCGGGCTCAATCCGCTCGACGCCTTCGTCACCTTTCTGACGGCGCCGCTCGCCGATCTCTATGGGCTGGGCGAACTGCTGATCAAGGCGGCGCCGCTTGTGCTGATCGGCGTCGGCCTGGCGATAGGGTTCAAGGCAGGCGTCTGGAATATCGGCGCAGAGGGCCAGTTGACGGTCGGCGTCGTTTTCAGCGGCTATGTCGCCCTGAAGTTCGGCCCCGGCGGTGGCGCATGGGTGCTGCCGGCAATGCTGCTCGCAGGCGCTGTGGGCGGAATGATCTGGGCGGGAATTCCTGCGGCTCTGCGCATCCGCTTCAACGCCAGCGAGATTCTCGTCAGTCTGATGCTGAACTATGTCGCGGCTCTCTTGCTGTCGTTCTTGATCTTCGGCCCCTGGCGCGATCCGGCCGGCTTCAATTTCCCCCAATCGGAACCACTCGCGCCGGCCGCTCTGTTTCCAATTCTGATTGAGGATACGCGCGCGAATATCAGCGTTCTGTTCGCGCTTGTCGCAGTGGCGGCCGGCTGGCTGTTCATGGCGCGGAGCTTTTCCGGATTTCAGCTCAAGGTCACAGGTCTGTCGCAGGGTGCGGCTCGATATGCCGGCTTCAGCGTCAGCAAACCGGTATGGATCGGCATGCTGGCCGGCGGAGCGGCGGCAGGCGTCGCCGGCGTCGGCGAGATCGCCGGCCCCTTGGGCCAGATCTTCCCGACGGCGTCGCCCGGCTACGGTTACGCAGCCATCATCGTCGCCTATCTCGGTCGCCTTCATCCGCTCGGCATTCTGCTTTCTGGGTTGCTGATGGCGCTCTTGTACCTCGCCGGCGACCTCGCGCAGATGTCGCTCGGCATGCCCTCCTCGATCACGGGCCTTCTGCAGAGCGTGCTGCTCTTCCTCCTGCTGACGACGGATGTCTTCATCCACTACCGCATCCGCTTTCAGGCAACAAAACGCGCCGTCGCGACGACGCGGAAGGGAGTTTCGTGATGGATCAGCTTTTTCCGATCGTCATCGCCACGCTGGTGGCGGGCACGCCGCTGGTCTATGCGGCGCTGGGCGAAGTCGTGGTCGAGCGTTCCGGCGTGCTCAACATGGGTGTTGAGGGCATGATGGTCATCGGCGCCATCGCCGCCTTCATCACCATGATGGCGACATCCAACATGGCGCTCGCCATCATCGCCGCGATGGCGGCGGCCATGCTTCTCGCGCTCATGTTCGCGGTGCTGGCCATCAGCTTCCGGGCCAATCAGGTCGCCGTGGGGCTCGCGCTCACCATTTTCGGCACGAGCCTCGGTTCCTTTATAGGCAAGCCTTATATCGGCATGGCGATCGTCGTCGAACCCTCGGCGATGAGCCGGATCCTCGGCCAGATCCCGATGATCGGTTTCCTGCTCGAACAGCTGCATCCGCTGGTCTGGATCTCCTGGCTGTTTTTCGCCGGCGTCTGGTATTTCCTGGAGCGCAGCCGGGCGGGCCTTGTTGTCAAGGCCGTCGGAGAAAGCCCGGTAGCGGCCCATGCGCTGGGCTACAATGTCAACCGCATCCGCTATCTCGCAACGCTGTTCGGCGGCGCGGCGTCGGGTGTGGCCGGAGCCTATATCTCCATCGTCTACACCTCGCTGTGGACGGAGGGCCTGATCGCCGGCCGCGGCTGGATCGCCGTGGCTCTGGTGGTCTTCGCCACCTGGCGTTCGGGCCGATGCTTTCTCGGCGCTTATCTGTTCGGCGGCGCCACCATCGCGCAGCTTTTCGCCCAGAGCGCCGGTATCGGCCTGCCGTCGGAACTGATGAGCGCCCTGCCCTATCTCGTGACGATCCTCGTGCTCGTGCTGATTTCAAGAAACGCCGCGCTGATGCGCCTGAGCGTGCCCGCTTCCCTTGGCAAGCCGTTCGCGGCCGAGGGCTGAGAAGACCGACCGCCTAAAACCAAACCAGAAGGGGAACTATCATGACTGCATTCTCCAGACGAGACTTCCTGAAAACCACCGCCGCCGCCACGGTGGCGGTCGGGGCCGGCAGCCGGCCGCTATTCGCCAGCGAGGAACCCTTGAAGGTGGGGGTCATTCACATGGGCGCGATCTCCGATACGGGTTGGGAATATTTCCAGGCCCAGGCCTGGCGTTCACTCGAAAAGGAATTCGGCGACAAGGTGAAGGTGACGGTGCTCGAAAACATCACCCAGATCCAGGATTGCGAACGGCTGTTCCGCCAGCTTTCCGCCCAGGGCAACAAATTGATCTTCGGCACCACTTTTTCGCAATACGCCTCCTTGAAGAAACTCGCGCCAATGCTGCCGAAATCGCATTTCGAATGCTGCGCGGGCATCGAGGCGGGCGACAATCTCGGCGTCTTCGAGGCCCGCCACTATGAGGGCACCTATCTTACCGGCATCGCCGCCGGCCGTATGACGAAGACAAACGTGCTCGGCTGGGTCGGCGCCTTTCCCGTGCCTCAGGTCATCTATAGCCTGAACGCCTTCCTGCTCGGCGCCCGCTCTGTTAATCCCGACGTGACGCTGAAGGTCGTCTGGGCCAATGCCTGGGTCGATCCGGGCAAGGAAAAGGACGCCGTCGCGGCGCTGATCGCCCAGGGCGCGGACGTTCTCTCCGGCAGCCCGAACACGCCGGTGCAGGGATTGGCCGCCGAGGAGAAGGGCGTATGGTCGATCGGCTCGACAGGCGACTTCTCGGCCTATGTCAAGAAGAAGCAGCTGGTCTCCTTCGAACTTGACTGGAGCGCCGCCCATATCGGCGCGGCCAAGGCGGTGATGGCGGGCAACTGGAAGCCGGAAAGCCGTTGGCTCGGCCTGGGGCCCGGCGGTTACGTCAAGATGACCACGGCAAGCCCCGATTTGCCGGAATCGGTCGCCAAGGAAATGAAGGCGGCCGAAGAGGCGATCATTGCCGGCAAGCTGAAGCCATTTACCGGCGAGATCAAGGATCAGAACGGCGTCGTCAAGGTCGCCAAGGGCCAGGAAATGGCCGACGCCGACATCAAGGGCATGACCTGGTTGATCGAAGGCGTGCAGGGCACCCTGCCGCAAAACTGAGCCAAGCGGGTGAAGGCGCGCGGCAGTCGCGGCTTCACCCCACCCCGCGCCCGTCCTCTTCCGGCGACGGGCTCGACGCATAACCGGGAACAGAGATGAGCCCGCAAAGAAAACCATGGATGGGAGACACAAGGTGACCGACACTCTTTTCATCAACGCCAGGCTTGCCGATGGCGCGCTTCACGACATCGCCGTTGAGGACGGCCGCATTGCCGCAATTACCCCCGCAGGCTCCGTTGCGGTGAAAAGCGGCAGCGTGGATATCGCCGGCGATCTGCTCGCGCCCAGCTTTGTCGAAGGGCATATCCATCTCGATACGAGCTTCTATGGCGACGCCTGGATTCCCCACAAACCCTGCACCAGCGAATTCGACGTGCATGAGCGCGTCGCCTTCCAGGCCGAGAACATGGCGGCGGCCGCGCCGATAGACAAGCGCGCGCGCGACCAGCTCGATCTCTGCATCGCCCAGGGCTCCGTGCAGATGCGCAGTCATGTGATGGTGGACGGCTCTGTCGGCCTGACCTCGCTGGAGACGATCCTCCGCGTTCGCGAGGACTACAAGGACATCATCGACATCCAGCTGGTCGCCTTTCCGCAAAGCGGAATTCTCAAAAGCCCGGGAACGCCGGAACTGCTGGACGCCGCGATCGGGCTCGGCGCCGATCTGGTCGGGGGACTTGATCCGCTGTCTTTCGACCGCGATATCAAGGGCCATCTCGATGTCGTGTTCGGCATCGCCGAAAAGCGCGGCGTCGATGTCGACATTCATCTCCACGACGCCGGAACCCTGGGCGCCATGACGATTGAAGACATATGCGCCCGAACCACGGCCTTGGGCATGCAGGGACATGTCGCGGTCAGCCATGCCTACGGCCTCGGCGATCTCTCCATGGACGCCGCGCGCAAGATCGCCGGCCTCCTCGCCAGAAGCGGCGTGTCGATCATGACCAACGCGCCCGGCAATCATAACTTCCCTCCGGTCGCCCTGTTGCGGGCCGCTGGCGTCACGGTGTTCTCCGGCAGCGACAATATCCGCGACTCCTGGTGGCCCTTTGGCGATGGCGATATGTTGCGCCGTGCGGAAATCATCGCTTACCGATCCGGCTTCTTCACGGATGCGGAACTGAATGCCGCCTTCGATGTGGTGACTATTGGCGGCGCAAAGGCGCTTCGGCTCGAAGGTTACGGCATCGAGGTGGGCGCCAAGGCCGATTTTGTCACGCTGGCCGCCCAACATACGCCCGAGGCCGTCGTGGCTTTCCCGAAACCACGCCGGGTGTTCAAGAGCGGGCGGCTCGTGGCGGAAAACGGGGCGGTCATCCGGCAATGACGGCCGCATCGCGACAGACGGCAACAGCCAACGCCCAGGGATCTCGCGGCATGGTGACCACGCCGCATTGGCTGGCGAGCCATGCCGGAGCGAAAGTGCTTGCCCGTGGCGGCAACGCCATCGAGGCGCTGGTTGCGGCGGGAGCGGCCTTGTCCGTGGTCTACCCGCATTTCTGCGGGCTCGGCGGCGACGCGGTCTGGATGGTGTCGGATGAGCAGGGACAGGCGACCAGCTTTCTCGGCATCGGCCAGGCGGCGATCAGCGCCGCGCCGGCGGGCTCTATACCTGTCAGGGGACCAGCGTCAACCCTGACAACCGCCGCTTTCGTGGACAGTTGGGATGCGCTGCTCGCCTACTCGATGAAAAACTGGAACGGCATTGAGAGCCTACCTAATCTTCTCGCCGACGCCATCGACTTTGCGGAAAATGGCTTTGACGTCAGCCCGTCGCAGACCTTCTGGTTCGATTTTCGCGCGCGGGAAATGGCGGATTGGCCCGGCTTTGCCGATGTATTTCGGCGCCAGGGCCGGCAGCGGCAGCCGGCGCTCGCCCGCAGTCTCCAGGCGATCGCAACCTATGGGGCGCGGGAGTTTTATGAAGGCGCGCTTGCGGCGCGCATCGTGCGCGGCCTCGCCGCAGCAGGCTCACCGATCGGGTTGGCCGATCTCGCGGCAACCCGGACGCGCGCAGCGAAGCCCATCGCTCTCGACTACGGCGACACCACGCTTCTCGCACCGCCGCCGCCGACGCAAGGCGTAACGACGCTCGGCATTATGGGCGTGCTGAAGGGGCTGAACGTGAGCACCCTGCCGCCGGATAGTCCGGCCTACTACCACGCCTTGGTCGAAGCGGTGAAGCAAGCTTTTCTCGACCGGCATCTCATCGCCGATCCAGACTTCACCGGGGATGCGTCTGCAACACTGCTCGATCCCGCGCGGCTTGCCGCGAAGGCGGCGGCGATCGATCCATCCGCCGCTCTGGCTTGGCCGCAGGTTTACAGGAATGGTGACACGGCGCTTTTGGCGGCGGTCGATTCCGCCGGGCGCGCCGCATGCGTCCTGCAAAGTCTCTATTTCGACTGGGGCAGCGGCGTGGTCGCGGGCGACACCGGTATACTCTGGCAGAATCGCGGCGCCGCCTTCAGCGCCGATCCTGCCCATCTCAACGGCTATCAACCCGGCAAGCGGCCCTTCTATACGCTGAACCCCGGACTGGCGCTGAAGGACGGTCGGCCGCATATGGTCTATGGGACGCAAGGGGCCGATGGCCAGCCGCAGACGCTGTCGCTTCTCCTCAGCCTGCTGATCGACCACGGGCTCGATCCGCTGGCGGCGCTGAGCCAGCCGCGCTTCCTGCTCGGAAGAACCTTTTCGGACAGCCGGGACACGCTCAAGATGGAGGACCATATCGGCGCCGCCTGCCTGTCCGTTTTGACGGATCTCGGCCACGAGGTCAGCGCCATCTCGTCGTTCAGCCCGCTCGGCGGACAGGCGGGCGTGATCCATATCGCAGCGGATGGCGTTATTTCGGCGGCGCATGATCCGCGCAGCGACGGCGGAGCGATCGGACTATGACTGCAGCGAATGACGAGCCTTTCGATCTGGTGATCCGCAATGTCCGCGTCGCTTCAGGAGAAGCGCCGGTGGACATTGCTGTGCGCAGCGGGCGGATCGCGGCGATGGAAAACAACTTTCGCTGCGACGCCATCGATGAGGTGGACGGGCGCGGATATCTCGCCTTTCCCGGCTTTGTGGACAGCCACATCCATCTCGACAAAGCCTGCATCCTCGACCGTTGCAGCATCTGCGAGGGCACACTGGCCGAGGCCGTGCGGGAGACTGCGAAGGCCAAGGCGACGTTTCAGGAAAACGACGTCTATGCCCGCGCGTCCGGCGTCGTCGAAAGGGCGATCGCCCATGGCACGGTGCGGATGCGGACCTTCGTCGAAATAGACCCGCGCGCCGGCTTCCGCTCATTTGCAGCCATCAAGCGCATCCGGGAAGATTATGCTTTCGCCGTAGACATCGAGATCTGCGCCTTTGCGCAGGAGGGGCTGACGCAGGAGCCTGAGACGCTGGCCATGCTGGACGCCGCATTGTCGGACGGCGCCGATCTCATCGGCGGCTGCCCTTATGTCGACCCTGACCCAGAGGCGCATATCGAGGCGATCTTTGCGCTCGCAATCAAGCATGACGTCGCTGTCGACTTCCATCTCGACTTCAGCCTTGATCCCGCGCTCACCCACCTGCCTCAGGTGATCACGGCCACGCGCAAACATGGCTGGCAGGGTCGCGTGGCGATCGGCCATGTCACCAATCTCTCCGCCCTCGGCGTAGCAGACATCGACGAGATCGCCGATCAACTTGCAGAAAGCGGCATTGCCCTCACCGTTCTGCCGGCCACCGATCTGTTCCTCAACGGCCGCAGCCATGATCGCCTGGTTCCGCGCGGCGTGGCGCCCGCCCATCGTCTGGCGAGACGGGGCGTCGTCACTTCGATCGCCACCAACAATGTGCTGAACCCCTTCACGCCCTATGGCGACGCCTCGTTGATGCGAATGGCCAATCTCTACGCCAATGTCGCCCAACTCGCAGGCGACGAGGATATTGCCGAGGTCTTCGCCATGGTGGGGGCCTCCGCCGCCCGCCAACTCGGCAAGCCCCACGGGCTGTCGGTCGGCCAACCCGCGACGATCGTGCTGCTGGACGCCAAGGACGGAGTATCGGCGGTGCGCGAAGTCGCCCGCGTCGTCGCCGGCTGGAAGGATGGGCGACAGAGCTTCGACAATGGTCGCCCCCGTATCTTGAGGCCGAACGGAAGGATAGAAAGACATGATATCTGAAACGGGTCAGCGTTGGTGCGGGTATGAGAAAATGTGCGGAAATAGGGCTTTGATGGGCCGATTATTTGGTTGCTGCCGTCGTGGCTTGGCAACGAACCGATTTCGGGCGTCCGCAGGCAAGCATTCGGTTGAGGATGGGCGCGCCGATCGAGGCTTCAGTCTGTTGAGCGAGGAATGACCGAGCGCCAAGCCGCGGACCGATCACGCCCTTGTTTCGACCCATCAAGGTTTCAATCAAAGCTCTTTCGCCATAGCCGGCGGATGCCTGCCATTTCAGCCGACCATCTGCCAGTATGGATGATGCTATGTGGTCCCTGCTCCGACGCGGCGTGGCGCCCAAGATCATAACGGCTCGGCGCATGGCGAGCGGAGCCTTGCCTCATCGTTTCATCAGCATGAAGGTCCTGTCGATTACGCCGACAAGATGGTAGCCCATCGAGAATGCATCCTGCAATTCCCACCTCAGCCTGCCGAGGTCTTCCAGAAGCTCGTTCTCGGATCGCCCCTCCATTTCTGCTTTGACCGTGTGCACGAGCAAAGCCCCTTCGTGGCCGCCGTCCATGCGCGCGCCTTGGGCCCGCTGGACCACGATCGGATCATCGAGCCGCCAATCAAGAAGAAGGCGATCGGAAGGCAGCCCTTTGTTGATGCCGCCCATTTCGCCATAGTAATCGACGAGATAGGCGCAGGATCGGCCACCGAGCCGATTCAGATTGAGGCGCGCATTGGTGATGCGCAGGGGGTCGAACGTCCAGCGCACATGGTTGATGCCGCGGGCCAGGCACCAGTCACGTTGAAACCATTTGAGATCGGCGCCGAGCCCCCTGCCCCGCATATCCGGCGCGACCGCCAGGCGATGGGAATGCTGGACGCCCGGGTCACGGGTCGGAAAGCCGAAGACATAGCCGACCAGGCGACTATCCAGGAAAGCGCCGGCCACCAGCCCACCCTCTTCCTGAATGACCATCATCAGATCGGCGGGATCAGGCGTGTCGCCGCGGCCCCAGACTTCCGTTTGCAGCCCTTCCGCCTTGCGGAATTCTGCAATACCCCTGAGCTCTCGAATGTGGATTTCCGTCATGCCGTAAAGCTTTCCCGGCTGATCGTCACATGCGCGAGGAAATCCTCATCGAGCGTGACACCGATGCCGCTTCCTTGCGGCACAGGCATTCGACCATCCACCGCCTCCAGCCGCTGCTCGACGATGTCGCGCTGGAAGTAGCGGCTCGCGGACGAGGTGTCCCCGGGCTTCCGGAAGTTCGACAATGTCGACAGATGAATGTTGTGGGCGCGACCCACGCCGCTTTCGAGCATGCCGCCGCACCAGACCGGAACGGAAAAGACCTCGCTGAGATCATGGATCCGCAGGGAATTCACATAGCCGCCGGAGCGGCCGACCTTGATATTGATGACGCGCGCCGCATCCGATTGCAGCGCTTTGCGCGCATCCTCGGGGCTTCGAATGCTCTCATCCAGGCAGATCGGGGTTTTCAGACGTTTCTGCAGCACCGCGTGATCGTGAATGTCATTCCAGGCAAGCGGCTGTTCGATGTAATCGAGATCAAATTCATCGAGTCGCGCCAGCAGCGAACTGTCGGCAATCGAATAGGCGCTGTTGGCGTCCGCCGTCAGATGGATATGCGGAAAACGCGCGCGCACCACCCTGACAATATCGAGGTCGTGTCCCGGCTTGATCTTGAGCTTGATGCGCTTGTAGCCCTCCGCGACATAGGTCGCGACACGGTCGATTGTTTCCTCAACCGAGGCGATCCCGAGCGAAACGCCCACATCCACGGCGTCAGCACTTCCCCCGAGAACGGTCTTCAGCGGCAGAGACAGAGTTTTCGCCCAGAGATCCCAGAACGCCATCTCGACCATCGCCTTGGTCATGAAATTTCCCCGCCACGGCGCAAGCAGGCCGTGAAGAGCCTGGGGATTGTCGAAGCTTTTCCCAAGGATTTGAGGAAGGAGAACAGTTCGCGTGAGGTCCATCGCCCCCGACACCGTCTCTTCGAGATAGTCCGGCAAAGGATCCATGACGCCTTCTGCATATCCCTCAAGGCCATCGGCGTGCAGGGTCAGAAGCGGAAACACCTTCTCGTACAAAGTCCCCGTCGAGATTGTGAACGGCGTGAGCAGGGCAAGACGGACAAGGCGGAGTTCCGCGCCGTCGATCCGCAACGGCGCGCGCGTCTGCGCGTCGATCACTCCCTTGGTCATATGCCTGCCTCCCGACGTTCTCTTTCCTCGCAACCTAAGTTGATTTCAGTTTTCTTGCAAGATTGACCGCTTGAAAGAATTCTGTCAGTCTTCCTTTCAATAAAGGGGATTGGGATGTCTGGACAGGACGGGGAGCAGCAGCACGGCGACGCGAAAGGCCCAATGGGCGACCTTCGCCAGCGGCTGCAACAGCAGGCCGCGTCCGGCACGCCTGCCGAGCGCGCCATCGCCTCCTATCTTCTTTCCAATCTCCAGTCCCTGCCGTTCGAAACTGCCGCGACCGTCGCGGCCAAGATCGGGGTGTCGGAAGCTTCGATCGGCCGCTTCTGCCGGACCATCGACTACAGAAGTTTCAAGGATCTGAAGGGCGGGCTGCAGCAGGATCTCGGCGACCAGCCCTGGCTGATCGGCGATCGGCTTCAGGATTTCCACCGCCGCAGCCAATCCGGACAAGGCGAACTGTCTCGGGCGCTGGAGAAGGAGATGGCGGCCCTCGTGGCGGTCTACGAGATCGCCGCGACGCCCGAATTCGACCTGGCCGTGAAACGGCTCGCGCGCCGCCAGAACGTATTCGTCGCCGGTTTCCAGACCGAACGTGGGCATGCCGCCGAACTCGTGCACAATCTTCAATATCTTCGGCCGGGCGTACAGCTCGCCGATGTCGCCGGCGGGCATTTTGCGGAAGTCCTGTTGTCCCCACCCGACAACACGACGCTCGTCCTGATCGACGGCCGCCGGTATTCGCGGCTGACGCGCGATCTCGCCGCCGCCGCCCATGCCGCCGGCATTCCGGTCAGCCTGATCACCGATCCCTATTGCGATTGGGCGGCTGGGATCGTCGACGAGATCTTCGCCGTGCCCACTGACCTCAACCATTTCTGGGACACGACCTCGGCCATGTCCTCGCTGATCGGACTTCTGGTCAACGGGGTGTTCAACGAACTGGGCGCCGAGGTCGAGGAGCGCATGGCCCGCATATCCGCCCATTATGACGATTTCATCGGCCATACCGGCCAGTTTGACCGCCAACGTCGCTGAAATCGATGAACTGACAAAAACAAAAACCTGCAGAGAGGACCGAAATGACCAGCCTGAACATTCGCAAATCCATCATGGCCGCAGGTATCAGCCTTGCGGCGCTTTTCGCCGCCGCGGGCCCGTCCCTGGCGCAGGAAGCAGTCTTCGTCATGGCGACGAATGAGGTCGGTTCGCCGACCTATAACCCAGTCACGGCCGCAAATCTGAGCATCGGCGCCACGCTGATTTTCGACCGTCTGGTCGCCCAGGACGCGGATCTGTCCTTCCATCCCTGGCTGGCGGAAAGCTGGGAAGAAGCGCCCGACGGCATGTCCTGGGTCTTCAACCTCAAGAAGGGCGTGACGTTTCACAATGGCGAGCCCTTCAACGCCCAGACCGTGGTGAAGTGGCTGCAGCTCTTCAAGGCGTCCGAAAACGCCTACATGACGGAAGCGATCAAGACGGTCGAAGTGGTCGACGACGCGACCGTGAAATTCGTCATGTCTCGTCCAGAACCGAACCTGCTTTACAACTTTTCTTCGAGCTATCTGTCGGTCATCGAACCCAAGTCCTATGAGGCTCTGGGCGACAATTACGGCGTGACCGAGGTTTATGGCACCGGCCCCTTCAAGCTCGAAAGCTTCACGATCGGCCAGGAAACCGTTCTTGTCCGCAACGAAGACTATGCCTGGGCGTCTTCGCTCGCCAAGAACCGGGGCAAGGCCAAGATCGCCAAGCTCACTCTGCGCGAAATCCCCGAGGATTCCACCGCCTTCCTCGAACTGAAATCCGGCGGCGTGGACATGCTGCTCAGCGTTCCCACCGATTTTCTTGGCGAGGTCAAGAAGGAGGAGAACCTGAAGGTGGTCACACTGGCCGGCCAGGACGTGGCTTACATGCCGATCAACGTGACCACGGAGCCCTTCACCGACATCAAGGTCCGTGAAGCCGCCGCCAAGGCGATCAACCAGAAAGAGATCCTGGACTCCGTCTATGGCGGCGTCGGCGAAGTGGCCAACACCTTCCTGATCTCGGCCCTACCGGAATCCAACGTCGATCCGAAATACAAGATCTCCTACGATCCGGAGCGCTCCAAGGCGCTGCTTGACGAGGCTGGCTGGAAGATGGGCGCCGATGGTGTCCGCGAAAAGGATGGAAAGCCGCTGCGCGTGTCCTTGTGGACCCAAAGCGACTCGAGCTTCCGCCGCTTGACCGAGGTCGTCCAGGCTGAACTCAAGGCAGTCGGCATCGACAGCGAAATCACCACCTTCGACAGCTCCGCGATCCGCGACCAGTACAAGAGCGGCAAGCAGCAGCTCGCAGTGCGTTCCTATAACTGGGACAATGCCGACATCGTCGACTGGTTCTTCGGCGGCGATCGTCTGGGTTATCCGAACATCTCCATGTTCAACGACCCCAAGGCCGAGGAACTGCGCAAGCGGGCGATGAGCGGCTCCAAGAACATGGCGGAACGGGTGAAGAACTTCACCGCCTATCACGAATATGTCCTGTCGCAGTTCCCGATGGCGCCGATCTATCAGCCGGTCAATTCCGTCGCTTACAACAAGGACCGCCTCGTGTTGCCGGCGGAAATCCACGCGCCAACGGTCGGCGCCACCGTGATCATGGATATGGAAATCAAGGAATAAGACGCCGCCGCGAGGGATACCGCAACCATGTTGGCCTATGCGCTTCGACGCGTGCTGATGCTCGTCCCCGTGTTCCTCGCGGTGTCCGTCGTCATTTTCCTGATTTTGCATTTCATCCCGGGCGATCCGATCGACAATCTGCTCAAAGTGGGCGCCCCGCCCGAGCAGCGCGCCGAGATGATGGCCCGCTATGGACTGGACCGGCCACTGCCGGTCCAGTACGCAATCTGGCTCGGCAAGCTGATGACCGGGGATCTGGGAACTGCGATCGTCGCCCGAAGACCGGTCGCCGATCTCATCGCCCAGGCCCTTCCGCATTCTCTCCTGCTCGGAGGACTTGCGCTGGCGTTCTCGTCGTTGGTCGGGATCATGCTCGGCGTGATCGCCGCCTTGCAGAAGGATCGCCTGCTGGACCGCCTCGTCATGGGCGGCGTCCTCTTTGGATCGATGTTGCCGAGCTTCTGGCTCGGTCTCCTGCTCATTCTCGCATTTTCCGTGGGGCTTGGTTGGTTCCCCGTATCAGGCGCACGGACCTGGTCGTCGCTCGTGCTGCCGGTGCTGACCATCGGCTTCGGCGGCACGGCGCTGGTGGCCCGCATCACCAGAATATCGATGATCGACATCGCCTCGCGCGACTTCGTGCTGCTGTTGCACGCCAAGGGGCTGTCGCCGTTCGAGATTCAGATCCGTCACGTGCTCCGGCACGCGCTCATTCCCGTCGTGACCATTCTGGCGCTGCGTATCGGCTGGATTCTCGGAGGCGCGGTTACCGTCGAGGTTGTCTTCGCCAGGCCTGGCCTCGGGACTCTGCTGATCAAGGCACTCAGTCAACATGATTATCCGGTGGTTCAGGCAAGCCTTCTCATGCTCGCCATGGCCGTCATGCTTGGAACATTGCTGGGAGATCTCTTGCAGGCGGCGATGGATCCGCGCGTTCGGGGGGCCTTGGCATGACGCGGTCAAACACCTTGGGCGGCATTCGCCTGCCAAGTCTCGCGCTGTTGAGGCGGGCCGTCTCCAGGCCTTCGGGAGCGCTTGCCGGCGGCTGGCTTTTGCTGGTCATCGCCGGCGCCGTGCTCGGCCCGATCCTCAGCCCCTACGCCTATGATGCGCAGGTTCTCAAGGAGGCCTTCAGTTCACCCTCGGCGGCGCATCTCCTGGGAACGGACGAATTTGGCCGTGACCTCCTCACCCGCCTCCTCCAGGGCGCGCGCACCTCGCTGACCGTTAGCAGCATCTCGATCCTGATTTCTGTTCTGGCGGGCCTGACCATCGGGGCTGCGGCGGGCTATTTCGGCGGCCTGTTCGATCGCATCGTCACCGCCGTCGTCGACCTGAGCTGGTCGTTTCCGGAAATCCTGATCGCGCTCATTCTCGTGGCGATCATCGGGCCGGGCGTCAGCGGCACGATGGCGGCCATCGCCGTCGCCTATCTCGCCCAGTTCGCCCGGCTGGCGCGCGCGCAGATCATGACCTTGAAGGGGGAGACCTATGTCGAGGCCGCCCGCAGCCTCGGCGCTGGTCATAGTCATCTTCTGTTTCGCCATCTCATTCCCAACGCCCTCGCCCCGGTGCTTGTCAGCGCCATGCTGGCCACCGGCGATGCGATCATCCTCGAAGCGACACTCGGCTTCTTCGGGCTCGGCGCGCAGCCGCCCATGCCGAGCTGGGGCTCGATGATGTCTTCGGGTTCAGCGCTGCTGTTCAAGGCTCCCTGGATCATCATTTTTCCCGGACTTGCCGTAGCGTCCACGGTCATCGCCATCAACCTGTTCGGAGATGGGCTGATTGCGGCCCTTGACATTCGCGACCCCCGCCGGAGCGAGACATGAGCGCGCTTCTCAATCTGCAATCCCTCTCCGTCAGCATCGGCGACACGTCGCTTCTGGAGGATGTGAGCTTCACGCTGGAACGGGGCCAGATCCTCGGCCTCGTCGGCGAAAGCGGCTCGGGCAAGTCTTTGACCGCGTTGACCATCACAGGCCTTCTGCCGCTGATCGGCGGGCGGATCACGGATGGGCGCATCCTGTTCGACGGGGTCGACATCTCACGTCTCAGCGAGACGGATCGCCGGAAACTGCGCGGCGGGCGGATCGGCTTCGTCATGCAGAACCCGATGACGGCGCTCGATCCGGTCCAGCGGATCGGCGAGCAGATCGATGTGGTGTCGCGCCTGCACCTCAACCTCTCCCGCAAGGACGCGCGCGCCCGCACGCTCGACCTGATGGCGCAGTTGCGCATTCCAGAAGCAGGCGCGGTCGCCGACGCCTATCCGCATCAGCTGTCCGGGGGCATGAAGCAGCGCATCGTGATCGCCATGGCGCTGGCGGGCGATCCGGATCTCATCGTGGCGGATGAACCCACTACCGCGCTTGATGTGACCGTGCAGGCGCAGATCATCCAGATCCTCACCACGCTCGTACGCGAACGCGGGCTGGCGCTGCTGCTGATCACCCATGACATGGGCGTCGTCGCCCAGGCCTGCGATCGCGTCGCCGTTCTCTATGCCGGACGGCTGGCCGAGGAGCGCGCCGTCGATCCGCTGTTTAGGAGCCCGGCGCATCCCTACACCAAAGCGCTCATCGGCTGCATACCGCGTGAGGATCTGGACGCCGGCGAACTCCACGGCATCCGTGGCTCGGTGCCGAACGCGGCGAATTTTCCACCCGGCTGCCGTTTTCATCCCCGTTGCGACAACGCCATGGATATCTGTCGGACGACCCTGCCGCTGATCGCTCCTCTCGCGCAGGACGGGGCCGTGGCCTGTCACCTCGCCGAGGGAGGCCCGACATGACCCAGCCTTTACTGTCGATCCGCGGCCTGACCAAGCGCTTCGCCACCGGCGGCGGCTGGTTTGCCCGACCGCGCGACATGACAGCCGTGCGCAATGTCGACCTGACCGTCGAACGCGGCGACGTGGTCGGGATCGTCGGCGAATCCGGTTGCGGCAAGTCAACGCTCGCGCGGCTGATCATGCGCCTGATCGAGCCGACGGAAGGAGACGTCGCCCTTGACGGGATCAGCCTTGGCAGTCTCGACCAACGCGCACTCCAGGCCGCCAGGCGACGCATGACCATGGTGTTCCAGGACCCCTATTCTTCCCTGGATCCGCGTCTCACCATTGCCGAGAGCATCGCGGAACCCTTCCGCATCCAGTCGCGGGCGGTTTCACACGAGGAGATCGGCCGGATTCTCGAAAGCGTCAGCCTGCCGGCGTCGACTGCGAAGCGCCATCCCCATCATTTGTCCGGCGGACAGCGCCAGCGGGTCGGCATCGCCAGGGCGTTGGCGCTCAATCCCGATCTCGTCATTCTCGATGAGCCCACAGCCTCGCTGGATGTCTCGATCCAGGCGCAGATCATCGAACTCCTGGCGTCGCTGCGGAACCGCCTGGGGCTCACTTATCTGTTCATCTCTCACGATCTCGGCCTGGTCCGCTATTTCTGCAACCGGATCGTCGTCATGTATCTCGGCTCCGTCGTCGAAGTGCTGTCGGACCCCAAGGCCAAGCCGCGGCATCCCTATACCCGCGCCTTGATGGATTCGAGCTTTGCGCCCGATCCCTCCCTGCGCCGGACGATCGCGCCGCTCTCCGGCGAGATCCCCTCCCCCTTCAATCTGCCGGCGGGCTGCGCCTTTGCCGCCCGGTGCAACCGCGTGACCGAGGCCTGCCGCAGCAAAAGACCAAACCTCGAACTGCTGGAAGACGGACACGCCGTCGCCTGCGTCCACCCGCTCTGATCGCCCCCAAGGGATCCGCCATGACCTTTCGCATTCTCACTGCCGACTTCGTCCATGAAAGCAACACCTTCAAGAAAGGCGCGACGGATCTCGAGACCTTTAGACGCGAAACGCTCGATATCGGCGATGTCGCCGTCAAGAGGTTCGGCGATGTCAATGCTGAGATCGCCGGGTTCTTCGATATCGGGCGCGAGGCGGGATGGAGCATCCGCCATGTCGTATCGGCGCATGCGACGCCGGGCGCCCGGGTGTCGCGCGAGGCCTTCGATCATATCGCCGGTCTGATCTGCGATGCCGCCCGCGAGGAAGGCGATGGCCTCGATGGGATCCTGCTCTGTCTGCACGGTTCAATGGTTCCGGACTTCTGCGAGGATGGCGAGGGCGAACTGTTGAGCCGGCTCCGAGCCATCGTCGGCCCGGATCTGCCAATCGCCGTGACGCTCGATCTCCACGCCATGGCCACCCCGCTGATGATCCGCCAGGCGGAGATCTTCGTTTCCTACAAGACCTATCCGCATGTCGACATGCGCGACATCGGCCGTCACGCGGCCAGACTGCTGAAGGAGACGCTGACGGGAAAGATCAGGCCGCAGACGTTGCGCGTTCACATCCCCATGCTCGACGAAGCCAATGCCGGACGCACAGACGTTCCGGAAACCAAGGCCCTTTACGACCGGGCCCGCCTGCACGAAGAGGAGGCCGGCATCCTCGCTGTCTCCATCAATGCCGGTTTCGCCGAAGCCGACATCGAGGAAGCCGGCGCCACCGTGCTCGTCACCTATGACGAGACCACGGCAGGTGCGAAAGAACGGGCCGCAGTGATCGCCGAGGGTCTGGCGGAGACCATCTGGAACCAGCGCGGCCAGGTCGCCAACGATTTCCTCACGCCTGAACAGGCGGCCATCATTGCCCGCGACTTTCCTCTTTCGGACCGGCCGCTCGTCATCGCCGACTATGCCGACAATCCCGGCGCTGGCGCCTATGGCGACGCCACGGCGCTACTCGAAGCGCTGCTGGCGGCGGGCGCGACAGAGGGCGGCTTCGCCCCGATGATCGATCCCGAAGCAGCGCGTCTTCTGCAACAGCATCGCGAGGGAGAGACCGTCACGATCGCGCTCGGCGGCAAGGTCGACCCGACATTCGGCGGCGGGCCTTTGACGCTGACGGGAGAAATCATCCGTCTGTCTGACGGCGTCTATACGGGTGATGGCCCCATCCTAGGCGGGATCACCCACACATTCGGTCCGACCGCTGTCTTCCGGGTCGGCGGCATCGATATCCTCGTGGTCAGCATTCCCGGCCAGATGCTCGACCTCCAACAGGTGCGCGCCTTTGGCATCGAACCGACCCGGCTGCGGTTCCTCGTGGTGAAGTCGATGCAGCATTTCCGCGCCGCTTTCGAACCCATCTCCGCCAAAGTGATCGTCTGCGACTGCGGCGCTCTCGCGACCCCACGGGCGGAGCTGCGCCCCTACATACGCGTCCGCCGGCCGATCTGGCCTTTGGACAGACAGGTCAGACATGAACGATTAATTTCAGACAGATAGCAGAAACCCGTCAATTCTGATGGGCACTGGCATGCTGCAAAATTTCATGATCTGCGAGAAAACGGCCTTCTTGTAGCATTGCCGAAAGGTCAGAGGGCTCAGCAAGGGTCTGTCGCAAACTTTTTTGTCGCCTTCAAAACTTAGAAATTCATCCTCATGTCTCCTGACATAATCGCTCATTTATCCAAAATATTACCTTCGACGATTGCTAGAATAGGGATATCAGTTGGTTCGTGCCGCCTTATGGCACCGCTTCTGAAAATTTAATTCTACGGAGAAAAACTCTCCGACAAGCCCCTCAAAACTCATCGCCACCTGCCGGATCAATCGTCTGCGCGATCTCCGCGACCGCGCAATCCTGATGGTCGCCTTCGCCTCAGGCGGACAACGTCGCAGTGAGATCGCCGACCTCAGAAAGGAGCAATTGGCGGCGGATGAGCCGATACAGGCCGAGGGCGGCTCCCTCTCCTCTCTGTCCATTCATCTCGGCTGCACGAAAACCAGCTCTGCAGAAAGCGATGAAGTCGTCTATCTTTCAAGCGGGCCGGTCGACGCGCTGAACGCCTGGCTCCGAGCCACGAAGATTGAGGGCGGGAGTGTGTTCCGGGCCATCGACCGCTGAGCAATCTCTCGCGTCGGGCGCTCGATCCCAAGGCAGTCAATGACGTCGTCAAGCAGCGTGCTGAGCTCGCCGGGCTCGATCCCACCGAATTCTCGGCCCATGGCCTGCGTTTCGGCCACTCACAAGACCCAGCCAATCCGCCTTCGGCGCATCAACCGGATGCAGGGCTTCGCCGCGCATTGCACAAAGTCGAGATAAGTGGATGCCGTTTTTATCCCACCACCTTAATCTTGACTAGTAATATCCACTTACATATTCTCCGGCAATTGCGCCCTTCGCGGCGCTCCGTTTTAACCTGACATTTGGAAGCTCTGGTTTTGGACTGGGACATACAAAACCTGTTTCGGCGCCACGCAAAGGGCATCGCCAATTCCTTGAGAAGACGCGGCCTGACAGTGGAAACCGCTGCAGATCTCACTCAGGACACGTTCCTGCGCGTCATTGCCAGCCCACCGCCCGAACGGGCGGAAAACAGCAATCCTCGCGCCTATCTCTATCGGATTTCGCACAATCTCGGCGTCAATCACCGCCGGCGGGAATCCCTGGTGGAGATGGTGGAGCTCGACGCCGCCGCTGCTGTGGCGGATCCTGCGCCATCGCCGGAGCGCATCGTCTACTCTCGCCAGCGCCTTGAGATGACGCACCGCGCGATGGCGGAATTGCCCGAGCGCACGCGGTTGGCGTTTGAAATGCATCGCCTCGGCGAACGCACCATCGCCGAAGTCGCAGACGAACTCGGCATTTCCACCACCAGGGCATGGTCGCTGATCCGCGACGCCTATCGTCATCTCGTCTCACGGATCGACACTGACGGTGAAAATTGATCCGCGCCGATTGTATCACTCTGTAGACGCATCTCCCAAAACAGAGAGATGAGGCCGAAAGCGGAGAGTCCAGGCGCGGGCGCGCATAAACTGACGACGCGCGACGCCGGCGCTTGCGAGTTCCGGAGATCAGGATCATGACCCAACCCAACCAGTCCGACGCCAATCTCCTCGACGAGGCGATCGATCTCGTCATCAGGCTCCAAAACGATCCCGACAATCCTGTCGCGGCCGAGATGATCCGCGCCTGGCGCGCCCGCAGTCCGCGTCATGACGAGATCTGGACGCGGGTCGCTATGGCGCATGGCGCGTCCGGGCTCATTCTCGCGGAAAAGCGCCGGATCGAACGACGCGAAAGTCTGGGACTCAGCCGGCGCAACCTCATGTTGGGCGGGCTCTGTCTCCTGGGCGGCGCAGCGGGCTGGATGGCCGCGCCTGGCCTGATTTTGGCGGCGCGCGCCGATGTCATCACCGAAAAAGCCGAACGTCGACACATCCAACTACCGGATGGCAGCGTGGCGACGCTCGGCCCACAAAGCGCTCTCGTCTATGACTTCGACAGTGGCCGACGCAATATCCGACTGCTCGACGGCATGTGTTTTGTGGAGGCGGCCACAGGCTCGTCGCCGCCGTTCTCAGCGTCATGCGGCGATGTGCAGGTCAACGCCGCCGCCGCCGCCTTCGAACTGTCGACCGAGGGCGGTTTTTCACGTGTTTCCGCCGCGCACGGCGCCGTCGAGGTGGTCATTTCGGGCCAGGCGGCCCCTCTGACCCTCACCCTGCAACAGCAGCAATGGCTTCGGCTGGACGACGCGACGGGACAGGTCGACCGCGGTCTCCTGGAGGAGGGTCAGGTAGCGGCCTGGCGCGACAATCTGTTGATTGCCGATCAGGAGCCCGTCGCGGCGCTTGTTGCGCGGATCGGTCGGTGGACGCCGGGCCGGATTGTGGTCGTCGACCCCTTCATCGGCGGACAAAGAGTGAGCGGCGTCTTTGATCTCAATGACCCTATCCGCGCGCTCGAAGCGGTGGCGCTACCAGCCGGCGCCAAAGTGCGCAAGATTTCATCGATCGTGACCGTGATCTCGCCGCTCTGAAAAAACTTGACTGAAATAGTGAAAATATCTCGCCCCGGATTGTAACAATAATGGGACCGAATGACGCCAAGCAGGCGCGCATCGCTCCCGTCGTAGAGTTCTTGGTCAAAGGGACAGGTAAATGGGGCGTTGGGGAACAGAGAAGACAACTGCCGTGAAAATGAGATATCGCGCGGCGCGGGCATTGATATTAGCGGCGGCTCTGCTTTCGAGCGCATCCGTTGCGACGGGGCCGGCCGCCGGCCAGGTTCAGGAGAACCAACGCTTTTCCATTCCGGCCGGCCCCCTCAACAAGGCGTTGATTGCATTCGGCAGACAGTCCGGCTTGCAGGTGACCTATCTCGGCGCAGTCGCCGCCGGCAAATCGTCGAACGGGTTCACCGGCGCGGCGACGCGGCAGGAGGCGTTGACGTCTCTGCTTGCGGGCACAGGCCTGGTTTACACATTCCCCAATGCGAAGACTGTGGCGATCTCACCATCAGCGCCCGCCGGCGTTGACGCTTCGGTGGTCGGCGCGACCGTCCTCAAGAAAATCATTATTGACGGTGAAGATAACGGCGTCGTCGCCACCGACAGTTCCATCGCCACCAAGAGCGACACGCCGATCGTCGAGATTCCGCAGACCGTGAACGTGGTCACACGCAAGGAAATGGACGATCGCGCCGTGACCGATTTCAATTCCGCCGTTGCCTATACGCCTGGCATCCGGGCTATCGATTATCCCGGCGGACAGGGCATGCCGGACATCTACCTTCGTGGCTTCCGCGCCAACAGCCAGATCGCCAACTATCGCGACGGCCTGCGCAACGGCTTCAACGCCTATGACGGCGATATCGAGATGTATGGACTGGAGAGGCTGGACATTCTCAAGGGACCTGGCTCGGCCTTGTTCGGGCAAACCGCGCCGGGCGGGCTTGTCAACGCCACCACGAAGCGGCCGACCGAGGACACACTGCGACAGATCGATCTCGAATATGGCAGCAACGACCGCAAGCAGCTCGGCCTGGATTTCAGCGGGCCGATCGACGAACAAGGCGCGATCCTCTATCGAATGACCGGTCTCTATCGCGAAAGCGACACCCAGATCGACCATTCACCTGAAAATGCGCTCTATATCGCGCCCGCGCTGACTTTCGCGCCTGACGACGCAACATCGCTGACCATCCTCGCCAATTACCACAAGGTCGAGAAGGGCGGCGCCGAGCAGAGCCTGCCGATGGACAACACCATTTTCGACAATGGCATTCGCATTCCTTCGAGCCTCTATCTCGGCATTCCCGGGGTGACTGAATGGAACGCGAAAACCGCTTCGCTCGGCTACGAATTCAGCCACGAGTTCGACAATGGCTGGACGGCGAAACAAAGCCTTCGCTACACGCATGCCGACATCGACTACACATCCGGATGGATCTGGGATTGGCCGACCGCACTCTATGACGGCCATTACGCCCGCATCGGCGCTCAGCAGCGTCCAAAAACCACAGACGCGGTCGTGCTCGACACCAATATCGGCGGCGACGTCGATATCGGCCCAACCGAGCACAAGCTGCTGTTCGGAATCGATTACGGCTATTACAACGGCAGCGAAAGCCGGACGAACTCCACCAACTACATCACTGTCGACGTTCTCGACCCCAGCTACGACTCTTCCGGACTGACCTTCGGCTCTCCCTGGGCCGACGAAACCATTATCCAGCACCAATTGGGGGTCTATGCACAGGACCAGATCAAGGTCGAAAACTGGGTCCTTTCCCTGGCGGGACGCTATGATTGGGTTGAGGGCGAAGTGGAGGATCACCTCGGCGGCTCCGAAACCTCGACGGATGATCGGGCCTTCACCGGCCGCGTCGGTCTCGGCTACCTGTTAGACAATGGCGTCGCGCCCTATGTCAGCTATTCCACATCCTTCCAGCCGGAAACGGGAACGGATTTCAATGGCGAGCCCTTCGAGCCGACCACCGGCGCTCAATGGGAAGCCGGCGTGAAATACCAGCCGACCGCGTGGAACGGCTTCCTCTCGGCGTCGGTTTTCCAAATCACCCAGCAGAACGTCACCACCGCCGACCCGGTCAATATCGGCTATTCCATCCAGGAAGGAGAGGTGCGTTCGCGCGGCTTCGAGCTGGAAGGCAAGGCGGAACTGACCGACGCGCTCAGCCTGTTGGCGGGCTATTCCTACACAGACGCGCGCGTCACGAAAGACAATGACAACGCTTCCGGCGTCAGCAAGGTCGGCTCGCGCCTGTCTTCCGTGCCCTATCACCAGGCAAATCTGTGGCTCAACTACACCTTTGGGGAAAGCGTGTTGACCGGCCTGACGCTTGGCGGCGGCGTCCGCTATGTCGGAAGCTCCATGGCGCCGATGGACACGACGACGGGAGAACAGGTGAAAGTCTCCGGCTACGCCCTTCTGGACGCATCCGTGAGTTATGATTTCGGCATGGCCAAACCGGATCTGAAGGGCCTGAAACTGACCTTGTCCGGCACGAACCTGACGGACGAGAAGTATTTCACCCCGGGCTTCTATTCCGACACGGTGTTCTACGGCAATCGTCGCACGGTCAAGGCGGCGCTCTCCCACAAGTGGTGAGGGATCGACCCATCGCGCCAAGCGGACTTCTGCGCCGGCGGGCACTGCTCGTCGGCGGAGTCGTCGCGGCTTGCACAGGCCGATCTTCCCAGGCGGCGATCCCGCCGGATCCCCGTCGGATCGTCGCGCTCGACTGGCCCTGCGCGCTCAACCTTCTCGCGCTCGGCGTCGTCCCGCTCGGGCTTCCCGAGCGCGATCGTTATCGTCAGTTCGTCGTCGAGCCGACGCTTCCCGATACGGTCAAGGAGATCGGCTTCCGCTCCGAGCCGAATATCGAACTCATCGCATCTCTGCGGCCCAAACTGATCCTGGCAACGGGCGAGGCAGCCGTAATCGGCGCGGATCTGGCGGAAATCGCCCCGGTCCAGAACTTTGATCCGGATGACTATGAAGAACCGGATCGTCTCGCCAGCGGCGCGCGCGCGCTCCGTGGACTTGCGGGTCTCCTGGCGATCCCAGCCGCTTACGAGAGTTACGACAAAAACTTCAGCCGCGACATTCAAGCCGGCGCGGCGCGTTTGACCCGCTATGACGGCAGTCCAATTTTCATCGCCTCCATCATCGATGCGCGCCGGATGCTGGTCTTCGGCCGAAACAGCCTGTTTCAGGCCGTGCTCGACAGATGGGGCGTTCAGAACGCCTGGGACGGCTATACGTCGCGATATGGCCACGCCACGACGACGGTCGATCGACTGGCGTTGCGGCCGGAGGCGAGATTGCTGCTGGTGGGAAATAACGCCGTCTCCACATTCGAGCAGATGAGATCGTCGCCGGTGATGGCGAGCCTTCCCTTTGTGAGGAACAAACGAGTTCATGTTGTGCCGGAAACCTTGTTCTACGGAGGCCTGCCAGCGGCTTTCCGCTTCGCCCGGCTGGCTTCCCGCGCTCTGGAAACCACTCGATGACGATGGCCCGCATCTCGGCGAAACCGTCGGTCCTGACGCTCGGCCTGCTGGCGCTCTGCATGGTGATGGCGAGCCGCAATATACTGGCGGAGCTTCCCGACGGCGCCCCGCTCTGGGCGCTCATGTCTCCCTCGAGCGATCACGTGGGCGAAATGTTGGTTCACTATACGCTGCTGCCGCGCCTGGTCGTCGGCATTCTGGCGGGCGCGGGCGTCGGGCTGGCGGGAGCCATTTTGCAACTGGTGCTCCGCAATCCGCTTGCCGAGCCCGCCACGCTCGGCGTCGCCGCCGGCAGCAATCTGGCGCTGACGATCGCGACGCTCTATATGCCGTCCGCCTTGTCCGCAGGGGTGGAATGGGTCGCTTTCGCCGGAGCCGCTTTGGCCCTTGGCGCGATCATGGCGCTTTCTGTGCGCAGCCGCATGTCTCCGGTCACCGTCACTTTGGCCGGAATGATCGTCAGCCTCTATTGCGGGGCCGCGAGCGCAGTGCTGGCCCTCTTCCATCATGATCTCCTGGTGGGGCTGTTCATCTGGGGCGCCGGCTATCTCGATCAGCAGGACTGGCATGGAGCCGCCTATCTCGCGCCCCGTCTTCTGGCGCTGGCCGGGGTAGCGGCGCTGTTGTCGCGTCCGCTCACCATGCTGACGCTGGGCGACGACAACGCGCGCGGCCTCGGCCTGTCGCCGGAAACGGTCCGCATCATCGCGCTTCTTGTGGCGGCGGGTCTGTCGTCGGTTGTCACGGTGACCGTGGGCGTGATTGCGTTTGTCGGCCTGGCGGCGCCGGCGCTCGCCCAGGCCTGTGGCGCAAGGCTCACGGGAGACCGGTTCGTCTGGTCGGCGGCAATCGGCGCGTTGCTGCTGACAACGGCCGACCAGATGGTTCTGTCATTGCCGATCACGTACCGCCTCTTTCCGACCGGCGCCGTCACCGCCCTTTTCGGGGCTCCCCTGCTCTTCATCCTGATCGGCAGGCTCAGGCCGCCTGCGGCGCCGGGCCAGCTCTTGGCGACGCGGACTTCTCGTCTTCGTCACCCCATGATCGCGCTCTGCCTCTTGACCGCGATGCTCGGCCCTGTCTTCTGGCTCGCCCTGTGGGTCGGCGCGAGCCAGGACGGCTGGACTGTCCTCGACAGCGCAACCCTTGATCTTCTGCAATGGCGGTGGCCGCGCGCGCTCGGCGCGTTTTGCGGCGGAGCCATGCTTGCCTTGGCGGGCGCCATCCTGCAACGGATGACTTGCAATCCCGCCGCATCCCCGGAAGCGCTCGGCGTCTCCTCCGGCGCCATGCTCGGCGCGCTCTTCCTATTGCTGACAGTCGCCGAGCCGACCAGAACCGGCCAGATCATCGCCGGTTCGGTCGGGGCGTTCGGAGTGCTTATCCTCATGTTCGCTTTGTCGCGCAAAGCGGGCTATTCGGGCGATCGCCTGCTTCTCATCGGCGTTGCGCTCAGTTCGGTGACAAGTTTCGTGATGGCGACCCTGATGTCGGCGCAGGACCCGCGTCTGGGGCAGGCCTTGGCCTGGTTGTCGGGCTCGACCTACGCTGTGCGGAGCCAGGAAGCGCTGATCTCGGCGTTCCTTCTCGCCGCCGCGCTGATGTCGATCCTTGCCATTCGCCGCTGGCTCGACCAGATGGCGCTCGGAGAAGTCGCGGCTAAGGCGACTGGCGCGCCGGTGAACATTCTTCGGATCAGCCTGTTCGCCTTGTCTTCTCTTCTGACCGCCGGGGCCGCCATTCTGGTGGGGCCGCTCAGCTTTGCAGGGCTGATGGGACCCCACCTTGCTCGCCTGTGCGGATTTCGTCGAGCCGGAGGCCATCTCGCGGCTTCGGCGATCATCGGCGGCCTCATCCTGCTTCTTGCCGATTGGATCGGCCGCACCGTGATATTTCCGTTTCAAATCCCTGCTGGACTGCTGGCGACGCTGGTTGGCGGACCGCTCCTTCTCTTGTTAATGGGACGAAAACCGTGAACCCATTCACCCGACCCCTGCGCCTCAGGCGGACACCGGCTCCAGGTATCCTGGATATAAAGCGGAGCGGACGCTCCTTTGTGCTGATCGGTTTGTCTGCTGCTGCAGGCGGCATGTCGGGGCTGGGCTCCGTTTGGCTGCTGTCGCTGGTGAACGCAGAACTCAACCGGCCCGCCGGCATGGACGCATATACCGGCGCCATGCTCGCGGCGCTTTGCGTCGCCACGCTCGCCGCTCGCGCCACGTCAGACATTTTGGCCAATCTTGTCGGACAGAATATCGTCGCCGAACTTCGCCTCTGGCTGGCCAGACGCGTCTTCGGGGCGCCGGTGGCGGCGCTGGAAAACTACCGGTCGCATCGGCTGCTTCCAGTTCTCACTCATGACGTGGACGTGATCAGCGACCTCGCATTCGTCGCCGCGCCGCTGGCGATTTCGCTGCTCGTCACGCTCGGTTGTTTCGTTTGGCTGGCCTTGCTGTCTCCATCCCTGTGCCTGGCGGTCGCCATCGCCCTCACACTCGGCGCAGTCGTCCAGTACGTCGCCCGCCAGAAGGGGATTGCGGGCTTTGAGGCCTCCCGGGCGGCCGAAGACGAGTTGCATCGCGCCTATGGCGACATGATCGGCGGCGCCCGCGAACTCAAGATCAACCGATCGAGGCGCGTTCGCGTCTACAAAGATCAAATCGAAACACCCGTAAACCGCATTCGCGCCATCAATACGCGCGCGGTGAGCATTTTCGTCGTCGCCAACGGGTTCGGCGCGGGTCTGGTTTTCCTGCTGATTGCGCTGGTCCTCGCGAGCCGAAGCGTGCTGGGTCTCGACGCCGAGACCCTGTCCGGTTTCGTGCTCGCTCTGCTTTTCCTGCGCGGGCCGGTCGAGCAGATCATGGCCGTCCTGCCGACGATCGCCCGCGCCCAGGTCGCGCTCGCCCGGATCGGGGAGCTCAGCAGCGCATTCGACCGCATTGTCCCGGACGCCGACGTTTCCGACGACGCGCCGACCGCGCCGATCTCACGCCAGTCTCCCTGGATCGCCTTCCGCGGGGTCGAATACGCCTATCCGGCCACAGCTGAGGGTCGGCCTTTCAGCCTGGGGCCCGTCGATTTCACCTTCGAACCCGGACAGATCACCTTCGTGACCGGCGACAACGGCTCGGGCAAGACAACCCTGGCCAAACTGCTGCTGGGCCTGTATGCGCCAGACTTGGGTGTGGTCGAAGTCGACGGCGTCACGATCACAGACCAGACGCGTGACGCCTATAGACAGATCTTCTCTACCGTTCTGTCCGACTTTCATCTCTTCGAAGATCTGCCGCCCGGCCAGTCGCTGTCGGAAGACGACTGGAGCCGTCATATCGATCGCCTGGGCCTGAACGGCAAAGTGTCGGTGAAAGATGGCCGCCTGACGACCACCGACCTCTCGGCCGGACAGCGTAAGCGGCTGGCCCTGCTGCATGTTTGGAGCGAAGCGCGCCCGGTCCTCGTCCTCGACGAATGGGCGGCGGATCAGGATCCTGGATTTCGCCGGATGTTTTACGAGGAACTGCTTCCGGAGTTGAAACGCCAGGGCAAGACGCTGATCGTCATCTCCCATGACGACCGTTATTTCCACATCGCTGACCATATTCTCCACCTCAAGTCCGCGATGACGGATTGAAACGTCTTCATAGCCGGGGTCGCAACATGATCTTTTCGTGGCGACATGGTTGCCGCGTTCCACCAAGACGAGATACATCGGCGCATTTTGGAAAGAATGGCTTGGCGAAATGGCAGGGATTAGCCTGCCTGCGGGTACAAAGATTCAATTGCGATTGTTGGCCTTGATACCGTTAAGCGCCGGGCCTGCCCAGGTCACACCCAATGTTCCAATTCCAGTTCACCGCGACAGCCCACACCGTTGCATGTGGCGAAGCTACTTTTACGCGTCTCTGAAGGTGATGTGGCTGTTAATGCGGCCGGATCGAAACCATCTCTTTTTTCGGTGATCGCGCCTGCCATGAAGATAACGAACAGGGTTTCATGGCGCCAAATGGTTGGGCAAGCACGCCTTCGAAAGATTTGCGGAAAATGCTTGCCTATGCCATTGAAGAGACATCGTTCCCACTTGGGCCATTGCGCCCAAAGATCCAAGATCGTCTCATGAAGACCGCAATCAATCCGCCCTCCGTCCGCCGTCCCTTTGGTCACTACAATCACGGTCTCGCTGTGCCCGCTGGCGCGCGGCTGCTGGTGACATCCGGTCAGTTGGGACTGACGACGGACGATGTCATTCCCGACAGCGTCGAGGACCAGGCCGTCCTCTGCTTCGAAGCGATCGGCGCCATTCTCAGGGATGGCGACATGAGCTTTGAGGATGTGATCCGCATCTCGGCTTTCGTGACGCGGCGCGAGGATTTCGCGCCTTATATGGCGGTGCGCGACCGCTATACCGGCCTCATCAAGCCGGTCTCGACGCTGATCATCGTATCCGGTTTCACCCGACCTGAATTCCTGGTCGAGGTGGAAGTTACTGCCGCAAAAATCGACTGACGGCTCAGAATGCTTCCATCCGCGCCCGCACCTTGTCGAGGAAAGCGATGCGGGTCTGGTCGGTGGCGCGGTTCATGTCGTAGTGGGCCAGAAAAGTCACCGGGCTCCAAGGATTGATCTGAGCGCGCAGCACGCGCTTGACGATCTTCTTGGGCGGATTGCCGGCGACAAAGGCGCGAAATGGCGTTGCGCCATAGGTCAGCACTGCGCCGAGCTTCTGGATATGGCGAAGCCGCGACTGCACCTTGCCATCCACAAGTTCAAACGAAATGCCGGGCACCCAAACGCGGTCGAAATAGCCTTTCAGCATGGCCGGAAAGCCGAAATTCCATACGGGTGTGACGATCACCATCGCCTCTGCGGCCAGCAGCCGGTCGCAATAGGATGAGACCAGTTTCGTGTTCTCCGGATAGTCGTGATAGACGATCCGGTCATGCCGCGACATCACGGGATCAAAACCCTCGGCATAGAGATTGCAGTCATCGACCGTGTGGCCGGCGCGCGCGAGCGCCTCGCGCGCGGTCTTGTGCAGCGCCGCGCCATAGCTTTCTTCGACCGGATGTGAATGCAGCAGAAGAACGCGCATCAGGATACTCCCATGGATTCGAGCCCGCGGAACAGGAAATTCTTGCCCGCGGTGAAATCGAAATCGGGATTTTCCCAGGCGATCATCTTGCCGGGATTGAGCAGCCCCTTGGGATCGGTTTCTCGCTTGAAGGCCAGTTGCACCTGGTCGGTCTGCTTCATGCCGCCCTCCTCCAGCGTATAGCGATGCGGATTGAAGATCGGGCAGCCATTGTCTTCATGGATGCGGATGATCTCGTTGAGCCGCTCTTCAGTCGTGTAGCGCACCAGCGGCAGGCCGGCGCACTGGATCTCGCCATTGAAACGAATGAATTCGAGATGGCCGGGCACTTCATCGCCGAAAATCTCGGTCATCCTGGCGACCTTGGCGACGTGATCGGGGCTTGGATATTGCACCTGCAGATAGGTGAAGTTGGGATCGACTTTGAGCGCCCTCAGCGTCGTGTGGTTCCAGGCCAGCTCATAGGCGTGCGGAATGCCCTTCATGCTCTCGACTGTGTCGGAGCGGAAGATGATCTCAGCCTTCTGGGTGCGCGCGAAGGCTTCGAACGGCCCCATCGCAAACGGCGCGACCATCAGCACCGCAACGGATTGGCCGTCGCGGATCCATGGCTTGTGGCGGGTGAAATAAAGATGCGGCACAGGCGCGGCGATCGGCGCGATCTCCTTGGTCAACAGGCCGTTTTCATGCGCCAGCGCATCGGAGAAGCGGACAGCGTCCATGAAATCGTCAAAGCCCACGAGCACGTCGACCCAGTCATAGGCCGGAGCAAGCGGCATCTCGACTTCGGTGATGATCCCATTGGTGCCATAGGCGTGCGAGACCTTGTGCAGGTCCATGCCGGTGAGATCGAGCACGCGCGGTTCGGCCTCCATCGTCACCACTCGGAGGCGTAGAATATTGCCGATATCGCGCAGGCCGCCCCAGGTGATCGAGCCCACGCCGCCGGAGCCGCCCGCGACAAAGCCGCCGAGGGTGGCGGTCTGCGCCGTCGACGGATGAAAGCGCAGTTCCTGGCCGGAATGGGCGCGGGTCTGCTTGTCGAGCTGGGAAATGATCACGCCGGGTTCGGCGATGACGCGGCCCGGATGGATTTCCTTGACCTTGTTCATATTGGCGAGATTGAGCACGATGCCGCCCGACAGCGGCATGGCCTGACCGTAATTGCCGGTTCCCGCGCCACGCGGCGTGACCGGCACGCCATGCGCATAGGCGGCTTTCAGCGTGCGGATCACCTCTTCTTCTGACACGGGCGAGACCACGAGATCGGCCGTGACATGATCGAGCTGCGCCTTGAGCACCGGCGAATACCAGTAGAAATCCCGGCTTTTCTGCTTCACCAGCGCCGGATTGTCCTCGATCGCAATGCCGTCGAGTTCTTTGATGAGAGCGGCGTAATCAGGCATGTCAGGCTCCAAGGATGGGATCGAGGTCGCGATAGTCAGGCGGGGTCCTGTCAATGGGACGCCCCTTGCGCAGGACGGTGCGATCGGATTGCGGACGGGACAAAAATTCGCTCCAGCGGCGGGCGCTGAACAATACGAGATCGGCCGGCTGTCCCACAGCGATGACGCCAAGCTCGGGGCGCCCGAGAATGGACGCCGGCATAGACGTGATGACGTTGGCTGCGTGATCGAGGGGGTGATCGAGATGCAGGATGCGCACCGACTCGCGGAACACTTCTACCGGATCGAGATCCCCATAGGCGTAGAACGGATCGCGGGTGTTGTCGGAGGCGACAGCAACGCGGACGCCGACGGCGCGCAATTCATGCACAAGTGTAACGCCCCGCCAGCGGGGCGTGTGGCCGGCATGGCGATCCTGCAGATACATGTTGCACATCGGCAGCGACACGACGGCGAGATCGGCCTTGGCAACCAGCTCAACAACCCGCTTGGCGGCGTCCTCATTCTGCTGTGCAAGCGAACAGCAATGACCGACGGTCACTGCGCCTTGAAAATTATGCCGCAGCTTGGCTTCGGCGATCGCCTTCAGCGTCATCGCGCTCGGATCGGCCGTCTCGTCCACATGCAGATCAATGTCTAGACCGTATTCAGCGGCGGCGCGAAACAGGCGGTCGAATTGTCTGTCGATCTCCGGGTTCATCAGCGGAAAGCCGCCGAGTAGGCCGCCGCTCGCCTGGACCACAGTGAGGAGATCAGTGAAATCCGCCTCTTCGGTCATGATGTCGAAGGGAAACAGCGCCACGGCTTGCAGCGCGATGCGGTCCTGCCATTGCTCGCGCATGGCCTCAAACACGCCGAAGGAAATGCGATGCTGCGGCGGCAGGCTGTCGAGATGGGTGCGGATCAGCTGCGTGCCATGCGCATAGGCGGTCTTCAGCGAAAACTCCATGCGGGCTGAGACATCCGCTGCGCTCCAATGGCTAGCGCTGTCGGCCCGCACCGTTTCCAGCGCGCCCATAAACGAGCCGTCGGGATTGGGCGCCCGCTCCCAGATATGGCCCTTGTCGAGATGGGTGTGCATGTCGGTGAAGCACGGCCAGACCATGCCGCCGCGCAGATCAACGGATGCATCGAGCGGCAAATCCGCGCCAGCAGGGGTGATCGACTCGACCAAACCATCGGCGATGACGAGATCGGCCGTCGCCAGCCCTTGAACCGCCGGCGCTGAAAGCCCGGGCGCGAGATCGGCGGGGATCGTGGCGTTGCGCAATTGATAGCGGCGGGCGGTGGGGATTGTGAGCATCAGTTTTCCCTCTTCAGGCTGCTCTCATGCCAGCGGTGCAGCACCAGCCAGGACAGGAAGGAGGTGAGCGAAAACAGCGCGACCCCGAGAACAGACAGCATCAGCAGCGCTGCAAACAAGCGAGGAATATTTAGACGGAACTGCGCCTCTAGCAGCCGAAATGCGAGGCCAGAGCCCGCGCCTGCCGAGCCTGCGGCAAATTCGGCCACGACCGCTGCAATCAGCGCAAGCCCGCCGCCGATCCTGAGGCCGGTCATGAAATAGGGTTGTGCGGCCGGAATCTTTAGATGAATAAGCGTCTGCAGAGGTGACGCGCCATAAAGCTCCATCAGATTGAGCAGATTATGGTCCACGCTTTTCAGCCCCTGAACCATATTGGACAGGATCGGGAAGAAAGACACGAGAAAGGCGCAGATCAACAGCGCCACTTGTGTGGTCGGCGCATAGATCAGGATCAGCGGCGAGATCGCCACGATCGGCGTGACCTGTAGAATGACGGCGATGGGGTAAAACGCCAGTTCGATCCAGCGCGACTGGACGAGAAAGATTGCAAAGCCTACTCCGCCGATCAGCGCCAACGCCAGCGATACCAGCGTGATGCGGGCGGTGACGAGAAAGGCGGGCCAGAGAATGCCCCAGTCATTGACCAGCGCTGTGGCGACAGGGATCGGCCCGGGCAGGATATAGGGCGCTGCGCCGCTGATGCGCACTGAAAGGTCCCATATGACGATCAGGATGGCAATGACACAAGTCGGCACCAGAATTTTCAGTAACAGGTCGCGGCGCTTTTCTGCGTTGAGATCAGCCATCAATGCGCCTCCTGTCCATACATGGCGTCGGCCAGCGAGCGGGACACCCGGTCGCACGCATTGCGATAGGCGTCCGATAGCCTGAAATCCTCGTTCTTCTCGACATTGGCGTCGAGTGCAAAATCCTCATGCACCCGGCCAGGCCGGGCGCGCATCACCACGATGCGGCTGGACAGATAGGCGGATTCATAGACGGAATGGGTGACGAAGATCACCGAAATGCCGGTCTCCTTCCAGAGCTTCAGGACATCGTCATTGAGCTTCTGGCGGGTGATTTCATCCAGCGCCGCAAAGGGTTCATCCATCAACAAAAGTTTTGGCCGAGTCACCAGCGCGCGGGCGATTGAGACGCGCATTTTCATGCCGCCGGACAATTCACGCGGATAGGCTTTCTCAAAATCGGCAAGACCCACCGTGGCTAGCGCTTCCATGATGCGCGGCCGGGCGGCTTTGGCGGAAACGCCCTTGAGCAGCAACGGCAGATGCACATTGCCGTAAACAGTGCGCCAAGGCATCAGCGTCGGTTCCTGGAAGACGAAGGAGATGTCGCCCTCGGGAAGCCCCCGCGCATTGATCTGCGAACTCGGCCAGTCGATCTCCCCCGAGCTTGGCCCGCCGAGGCCCGCAATGATGCGCAGAGCCGTGGACTTGCCGCAACCCGAAGGCCCGAGCAGGCTCACGAATTCCCCCTGCCGCACGGTCAGCGACATGTCGGTCAGCGCCAGCGTGCCGCTGGAAAAGGTCTTGGAGACCGACTTCATCGTCACAAGCGGCCGCTTCCTGGTCACGCTTTGCTCGGGTTCGGGGTCATGCGTCATGAAAATGGACTTTGGCGTACGGACGATAGGGATTGCCGCCGCCGCTCTCGCGGCGACGGCGCAAAGCATTACTTCTTGAGGTTCATGCCGACGCTTTTGCAGACGAACTGGGTGGTGAAGGCCTTCTTGTAGTCGGTATCGGCCTTGAACACCTTGATCTTGACCATGGCGTCAAAGAATTCCTTCTGGCGCTCGTCGGTCATGCAGCCGATGCCCTTGGTCAGCGCCTCGCCCGATTCAAGAATGCCATATTCCTTCATCTTGGCGATCGAATAGGCGATCTGACCGTCTGTGATTTCAGGATTGTCCTTCTTGATCAGATCGTTGGCGGCTTTGTTGTCGCCATAGAGATAGTTGTACCAACCCTCGATCGACGCATCCACGAAACGCTGAACCAGATCGGGGTTCTTCTCGACGAGTTCAGTGCGGGCAGCGATGGTGGTGGAGTAAGGGGCATAGCCGGCATCCGCCAGCAGGAACACCTGCGGCTTCCAGCCGGCCTGGCGCTCGACCTCATAAGGTTCGGATGTCAGATAGCCCTGCTGGGCGGAATCGGGATCGGCGATGAACGGGCCGGGATTGAAGTTATAGGGCTTGTATTGCTCATCTTTGAAGCCCGGATAATTGGCCTTCATCCAGCTGAAATAGGTGAGATAGCCGTCCTTACCCATGAAAATGGTCTTGAGTTTGGCAAGGTCTTCGAACTTGTCGATACCCTTGTCGGGATGCGCCATCAGGATCTGCGGATCTTTCTGAAACAGGGCCGCAACATTGGTGACCGGGATACCCTGTTCGACGGCGGAAAGCTCCTCCATGGCGCTGCCCATGTAGAAATCGATCTTGCCGGCAATCAACAGCGCACTGTTGGCGGCATTGGGGCCGCCCTGGACAATGGTGACGTCAAGGCCATGCTTTTTGTAGGAGCCATCAGCGACGGCCTGATAGAAGCCGCCATGTTCGGCCTGCGCCAGCCAGTTGGTGCCATAGGTCACCTTGTCTTCGGCAAGGGCTGCATGAGAGGTCAAAAGCGCGAGCCCAAAGGCCGCAGACAGCAGATATTCTTTCATGACATTCAGCATTTTGTGTCGTCCCTCTTCGTTCCGCACGCCAGCAGCAGCGTCTCCTGACGGCAATTGAACGCTTGCAATGCGCGTTGAAAAGCATCAAATTTCGTCCGCATTGATGCCTTTTTGGCAGAGTTCTAAACAGTGTCGCCCAAATGTGCGGCGTGACTTTTTTTTTGGCAGGATATGCTGAATGTTGCTGCACTCCCGAAAACTTCTCTATGTCGACGAGATCGCCCGTTGCGGTTCGATCCGCAAAGCAGCGGATCGCCTGAATGTCGCGTCATCGGCCATCAACCGGCAGATCCTGGCTTTGGAGGAAGAACTCGGCGTGCAGATCTTCGAGCGCTTGCCGCGCGGCCTGCGGCTGACGGCGGCCGGGGAACTCTGCATTGAGCATATTCGCGATGTGTTAAAGGATTACGAGAAGCTTGAGGGCCGTATTCGCGGGCTGAAAATGCCGCAGGCCGGCAAGGTTTCGATCGTCACCACGGTTGGCCTGGCCGCCGGTCCGCTGCCGGAACTGATGGCGCGCTTTATTACCGAGCATCCGCGCGTACGGGTGTCGCTGCGCAATGACGGCGGCTCCACCACGATCAATCCGGTAATATCAGGCGAGGTCGATCTCGGTCTCGGCTTCAACATTCCGGCCACGCCCGGCATCCGCACGCTGGCGAACTTCGATATTCCCATCGGCGTGGTGTTGCCGCCAGGCCATGCGCTGGCGGGAAGCCCGCGCGTGAGCCTGATCGACGTGGTGCAGGAAAAGCTTGTGCTGGCGTTGCCGGGAACCTCGTTGCGGGACATGATCAACCTGATTCTGGCGCCCCTGCCCTTGCCGATCGAGCCGGCGTTGGAGACCAATTCTTCGGAAATGCTCAAGCAGATCGTGCGCCACGGCAAGGCGTTGACGCTGTTGAACCCACTTGACGTTCTGGCCGAATGCCGGCGCGGCGAACTGGTCTATCGACCGCTCGCAGATCCCTATGTGCGACACCAGCAGCTGAAACTATTTACCCGCGCCCGCGCCTCGCTGGATACAGTGACCAGCCTGTTTGTGGAATTCCTGCTAGGCGAACTCGTGGAAATGGTGCGCGAACTGCAGGGATTGCCAGCCGTGACGGAAGTCGTTCAAGGTTGATAGAGGTTGGACAGCCGATAGGCCTTGAGATCTTCAATCAGATCGATGAAGGCGCTGGCCACATGCCTGCAATAGAGCGCGCCCTTTTCCGCTGTTCCCTTCGAGGCATCGCCCACAACGCCATTGGGGTTGAGATCATGAGCGATCCAGGCCAGCGCATGAGGCGGCAAGGGTTGCAGATAGCGCGTGTTTTCCTTCATCCACTCCGCTTTTGAAATGAAGTTCTCCGCCTTCGCCATTTTCACCAGATCAGGACGGAAATGCAGCATGATCGAGGTTTCGACCTCGCCGCCATGGATACCGAAAGCCATTTCACGCGGATCGAACAGTCCTTCCGGCGATCCAAAACGGCTCCATTGCGTGGCCACGACCGCCATATTGAAGCGAACGCGCATTTCGCGCGATACGATGCTCATGATATCCAGATTCCCGCCATGGGAATTGACGATGATCATCTTGCGAATGCCCGCCTCCGACACCTTCTGGCCGATCGCAGTCCAGGCCTGAATCAAAAGTTCAGCAGGCAGTGAAAGGGTCCCCGGACCGTGAATATGTTCATTGGCCTTGCCGATCTCCTGTGTCGGCAAGACCAGCACGTCGAGATGTTCCGGCAGTAATGCGCGCACTTCGCCCAGCATGCCATTGGCGATGGCGACATCAGTGCAAATCGGAAGATGCGGACCATGCTGTTCAGTCGAAGCCAACGGCAGGATCGCTATGGTGGTCTCCGGATCAAGCCCACGAAACTCCTGGCTTGTCAGTTCGTTCCAATAGAATCTCTTTGTCATCGGCAGTCGCTTCCCGAAGTGTTTCCCGGGTGGCTTAGGTCAAAATCCGGAGCACCAAAAGCATCAAATTGCGCCAACTATGATGCCTTTTTTAGAGATGATGTTTGTTTTCATGTCGCACACCCAACATCTAACTGGCTATCCCGCCCGAAGGGACGCTGGCTGGCCGTTAGCCTTCAGCAAAGCCATCAGCGCAGGCCCAAGCGAGAACTCGCCCTGTAGCGTTCTGACCGTCAGGCTTCGGAGATATCCGCCAGCCGAATTGATGTGACCGGACCGCTCGAGAATGCATGCCATGGCTGTGGCGGCGTTTTCGGGACCCATCGCGACACAGGCGTCCTGATAGGCGGACGGGCTAACCCCGAGCATAGAGCGGACCACCACAGCCGCGCCCATCAGGTCACGCCAGCTCGCAATCACACCCCCAGGCCCATAATCGCTGATTTGCGGGCACGCTCGCAACACCAATCCCAAAGGGAAGGCCTTCAGCCCAGGATTCAGGTTTTTGCCATCCACCGCAGGTCTTGCTGACTGCTTTTCTTCTAAAGCGGTTTCAGATTCATTGATGGATTCGGTATTTGAATTCTGTATGTGGCGCTCATTTAGACTGTCATTGGAGTGCATTTTTTTAGATTTTAGCTGAAATTCCAGTGTGTTGGTTACATCTTTCATCAAGGCCTGGAGCTTCTCCGTCGTTTTATCGATGAACTCACTTCCCGGATTTCGAGGGAGCGCCGCCATAATTGCAATGTAGCGATCTTCCAGCTCAGCCCAGTTGCCGGCCGCCCCCTCCTCCAATGCGGCGGAAATCAGCTTCCGCAGATCCCGGCGCAAAAGTGTCAAAGTCTCCCTCGCCTGCCGAAGCCGGGCGGCTTCAACGGCGACCTGCTGGGCGAGCAACGCCAATTCATCGGACCTTGCAAGCAGAGGCTCCAGGCTAAAGCCAAAAGCCGTTTGCACATCGCCATCCTGATCTCGGCGGGCGTAACGCTTCCCATTTGGGCTGTCGCGACGAAAAATCACCCCCGCCTCGACCAGCGCCGCCAGGGCCCGTCGCAGGGTCGCGCCGGAAATACCGTGTGCTCGCAGCGACAATTGTGCGTTGGACGGGAACACAATCATTGCCTGACCGTCCGCCAAATCAGTGTCAGGATAAAAACTCAAAAGCGCATTGAGAACTGCAAGCGGTCGGTCTTGAAGACCGAGCAGGGAACGAGCTTCGCAAACATCGCGAAACACTTTCCATTTGTCCACTGTCCTGTCGCCACCCGGTTCTCCTGCGTCAAGCTGACGCTTCACTAGCGCAAGCTTCGCCGGCCGCCGCCCGAAGGGCGTCGTTAAGTATCCGATTCGCATGATCTCTCACCTTTCTAAAGGCAAAAGAAATCCATCCGCCAAATTGACGCCAAACACTCTTGACTAATGTCTGTGGGAATGCGATTCTCGAAGGGCTCAATCAAAGAGAGGCTTCCACAGCGGCGACGTTTTGGGGGCCTTTTTTCTTTTGCGTCATTCTCCTCTGGTTTTCACATAGTCTTCAAAGAGGGCGTCTAGCCTCTTCGAGAGAAAGTCTCCGAAAGCTGCGGCGTCCGCCGATTTAAGCGACAAAACGAATGTCTTCCTGCCGGCTTTCATGCTTGCCGCCATATCGCCGCCAGCCTTGGGCGACCAATGGACTGCGACAGCTTCGAGATCGTTCTTGGCGGTAACAGACGCCAAGGCCAGTTCGAAACGTTCATCGGACGTGATTGCTCGCGCATCGACCGTTTCGAGGCGGGCCATTGCTGGCGCCAATGTCTTTGGCGTCAAAGCCTCGGACAGAGCCAGCCATTTCCGCCGGCCGATGCCTGGCGCCGATCCTATGAGGCGGATGAGTTCCCCAGGGACATTTCCAGCAACGGAAAGCATTTTGGACAATTCGGTTTTGTCCGTGGACAAAGCCTTCATGATCGTTTGTCGCGTAAACCCCTTCTGCTCCAGCGCTTGGGCGAAAACCACGCGCTCGATATAGGACAGGTTCTTGCGTTCGCCATTCTCTATGCCCTGGGCGATAACCAAGGACTGGTCGTCGAATTGGCGCACAACGGCCTTGACCTTGATGCCCAGGACGATGGCCGCCTTGAGACGCCGGTGGCCGTAAGCCACTTGGTAACGCCCCTCAGTCATAGGATGCGGACGAACGAGAATCGGAACTTCCTGGCCGTTTTCGGCGATCGACTGCACAAACGGATCGTCTTCCGAGAATTCGATCTCATCGAGACGGTCCCGGACGAAGGACGGATCAATCAACGCAGGATCGAGTTCCTGGACGTGATGCCCCGATTTCAACGCTTCCTGCAGCGCCTTGGTTTCGTCTTCCATCCGTCCAAGCGTCAGGGCCATGGACTTCACTGGACCCGCTGGACCGCGAGGCTCGTCCTGTTCGTCGAAGTTGGCCGCGGCCAACCCTTCGACCGACTGCTGAAAAATGCCGCTGAGCGTTGTTCTTCTGCTCATTTGCGCCCCCAAACCTTGAGGATATTGGCCAGGACTTCCGCATTGGCGGCGTTGATGGATTCAAGCGCCCTGTCATAAGTTGACTTCCGAACCTGACCGCGCTCGATCTCGTATAGCGTCTGCTTGGACAGACCGGCATCCGATATTGCCGTCGACTTCAATATCGTCGCCGTCAGAACGTCGTCGGAGAAAAGACTCCGCAACAAAGCGACAATTTGTGACTGCGGCCCATCAAAGGGTTCGTGGCGTGTCACGACATATTTGATGAAGTCATGCGAGAGATCCCCGCCTGCCCTGCGCACCACGGCAAGCAGATCCGAGGTCATCAGGAGAAACTGGGACATCGAGGCAACATCCACCATTTGCGGATGAATTGTAATCAGCATCGCAGTCGACGCGCAAACCGCGCCCAGCGTCAGATAACCCAGTTGCGGCGGGCAATCGATGACGACGATATCGTAATCGGCTTCGACCTCGGCGATCGCTGCGCCAACGCGCCGGAAAAACGGTTCGCTCTGAGTATTGCGGCGCTCAGCCAGCGCCCGCGGCGTCTCATGCTCGAACTCCATCAGTTCGAGATTGCCGGCAACCAAATCGAGGCCGTCGAAATAGGTTTTGCGCACCACATCCTTCAGGCTGCGCCGTTGGTCATCGTAACGGATCGCGCCATAAAGAGTGTCGCCTTCACCGAGATCGAACTCAGGTTGGACGCCGAGCATGGACGACAGCGACGCCTGCGGATCAAGGTCGACGGCAAGCACGCGATAGCCGCTCAGGGCCAGGAACTGCGCGAGGTAAAGCGTCGTCGTTGTCTTGGCCGAGCCGCCCTTGAAATTGGTCACCGCGATTGTCTGCAGTTTGTCACCCGGCCGGCGATGCGGCATAAGCGACAACGCGTCTTTAGGCTTGACCGTGGCCAGATGCTGCCTAAGTTCGTTGATCTGAGACAGCGTATAGGAACGGCGCCCGCTGCCGTTCACATCGGGAGCAGGGCCTTTTCCATCCAGCGACAACTGCCGCAGATAGCCATCGGATACGCCTATCAGCTGCGCGGCGTCGCCGGAAGAGAAAGTCCGGAGCTGCTTTTGAGACTGCGGCGGAAACAAATGCTCCGACAACAGCTTCAATTGGCGCGAAAGCTGTTTAGCTTGGCGCTGTATACGAACATCGGTCGTTGCGACGGTGTTTGCGGTCAAGTCGAATTTCCTTCGTAAAACGGTTTGCGTCCTGATACGGAAACTAGACGTCTAGCGTTTAAAAACCGTACCGGTTATGCCACGATTCGGAATTGGCGCCAAACGCCAAAAAGTTGGCCGCGGCCAACACTGATTTTTCCCCTAAACGACGCCTTTTGAACTGCGATCCATCACAAAGATGAATCGAAGCGCGCAACCGATTCAAACTCCTGATTGGACGAACCGAAAACCGCCGGCGATACTCCAGCCATGATCAGAGACACTATCAAACTCTATGGCGAACGACGGGATCCGGGCCGAAACATGGCCCGCTTTTTCGCACTGGAAATCACCCATGATCTTCTGGGCGGTATACGGCTTGAACGTCGTTGGGGCAGGATCGGCCAGCACGGGCGGCTGGCGGTGGATATGTATTCAAATCTTAAAGAGGCAAAAAGCGCCATGGAGGTATGGCGCGCCCGGAAATTCTCAAACATGAGCAACGCCTATATCCCCAAGGAAGACAAGCGATGACAGACCCGTTCATGCCCTATCCGCTTTCCAGCGGCCCACCTGACGCACGACGTTGGAAAGACGGGATTTCGCCCCACCCAATATCACCAATCGGCAATACGGGAGAAATGTTTGTATCAGGCGAGGGCGCAGAACCGGTGGCCAAGCGCCCCAATCACGGGGCGCCAGCAACTCACCCTTGTTTTCCGATCTGCTCCCCTTCCTTACGGCTGGCTACGGTCGGCGACGACCATCTCGGCAGATGGCCTCAGGTCCCCTCGTCACTCGACTGGCATTGCCCAACCTACAAGGAAGGACATCGCAACCGCCAATCTTAGGCAGATGACTTTTCATGAATGGCGTCGCGGACCACGCCATAAGATGCACCCCAGGCATCGGTCATCTCAGCCCTGATATCCCACAATTCGGGGAAGAAGCGATGTCTCGCGCCGGCCTGCAACATATCGACCGGCCGCCCCTTCAGCGATTTCGATCCAAGGCCGATCGACCGTTGAATGAGATAGACATGGTTGGCGCGAAACTTCTGGAACAATTCGTCGAACTCGACCAGCGCCTCGGCCGCCACATAGCTGTCGCCATGATCATATTTGCCGTCATAGACATCCTTGACAGATAGCCCCTTGCCATCGAGATAGCTCGCTTTAAACGCATCCCAGAGATCATACGGCATGCGCAGCAACAGCTTGAAACCCGGAGATTCCTGGCCGGATCCGTTGCCGAGCTGCAGGCGGATTTCCTGATATTCCTTCGGCGACATTGTTTCGAGCACGTCGAGCTGTTCAGTCATCAAGCGCATCAGCCGGTGGACGCGGCCCATCAGCGTAACCACACGATGCGTGTTGGCCTCGTTGAGATAACCGATCACATCAACAAGCGTGTAACAGATCAGCTTCATCCAGAGTTCTTCGACCTGGTGAACAATCTGGAACTGCAACTCATCGGCATTACAGAGGTCGTCTAGCGGTTTCTGGCAAGTCAGCAAACGATCGCAGTTCAGATAGACGCCGTAGTCGAGCATCTGGGGCTGTTCGATCAGGTCGTAATACTCACGCTTTGTCTTCATTTCGGCGTCCCTCGCTTTGCATTTGAAGCCTCAACCATATCGCGACGGTCGCCGAACAATGTCTTGAATTCACGCCATGGTCTGACAAACTGCAGTCCGATATTGCCGCGCCCTCCGATCGAGCAGGACATTGTTCCATGGACCACATCGACCGTAAAATCCTACACGCGCTCGAAAAAGATGCGCGAATGTCCTTTGCCGACCTCGCTGAATTGGTAGGCCTCTCAAAAACTCCATGCTGGACGCGTGTCAAAACGTTGGAAACGGAAGGCTACATCACCGGATATCGCGCTCTGCTGGACGCAAAGCGGCTTGGCTTTTCGCTCGAAGCCTTCATCCACGTCTCCGTTGATCTCACACTTGCCGACCAGTTCGAGGCCGCCGCCCAACGACAGCCGCTGATCCTGCGGTGCCACGCCACAACGGGAGACGCCGACTATACGCTGCATATCGCCGCCGCCGACATGCCGGGTCTTGATCGGTTGCTCCGGGACGTCATCTGTCGCCTACCGGGCATACGCAAATTCGTGACCTCGATGATCACCCGAGAGGTGAAGACACAACCACGTATCTCGCTGGCGGCCGACAGTCTTTGACGGAAATGCGTGAGAGGGGGAGCAACCCTTATAGCTGCGACGCCGCACCGTTTTCCCAACGACCCAATCTTGACACCTTGGATCTGAAACGCTCTCTCATGCCGACTTGAATACTCGTCGGGTAAAAAGACATGAAGAGGAAGCTTTAAGATGAGCAACGAACAACGGGGCCGGTCGATTGCCGGCATAGCGGCCTCGATTCAGACCGGCGCACTGGACCCGCGGGATCTCATCGACGAAACGCTCGATGCCATAGACAGGTATCCAGACCAAGCGATCTTTATCTGCCTCACGCCCGAACGGGCAAGGGCGGAAGCACAGGCCTCCTCGTGCCGCATCCGCGACGGTCGTTCCCTGGGACTTCTGGATGGCGTTCCCTTCGGCTGGAAAGATCTCTTCGATGTCACAGGCGTCACCACCACCGCTGGCTCCGTCGTGCTCTCCGGTCAACCGCCAGCGAGCGCCGATGCCGATGTCGTCAAGGCGTTGTCCGCCGCCGGCATGGTCAGCGTCGGCAAGACCAATATGAGCGAATTCGCCTTTTCCGGGCTCGGGCTCAATCCACATTTTGGCACGCCGCGCAATCCGGCGTCCGGCAACGACGATCGCATCACCGGCGGCTCCTCGTCCGGCTCGGCTGCGGCCGTGGCCGCTGGCCTTGTGCCGGCCGCGATGGGCACTGACACCGGCGGCTCCATCCGCATCCCCGCAGCCTTCAACGGCATCGTAGGCTATAAAGCAACGCGCGGCCGCTACTCGATGAAGGGCGTCTTTCCGCTGGCTGCGAGCCTGGATGCGCTCGGTCCACTCTGCCGCACGGTGCAGGACGCCGTCTGGATCGACGCCGCCATGCGCAATCTCACGGCGCCGCTGATTTCGAGACGGTCCCTCGTTGGCCAACGCTTCGTGATCGCCGACACCGTGTTCTTTGATGGCGCGGAAACGGGCGTGGTGGAGGCCTTTGAAGCGGCCGTGGAACGTCTTGCGCGCGCCGGCGCCGTCATCCGTCGTCAGGCTTTTCCGGTGATCTCCGACATCTTCGCGCTGATGGCCGAGCGAGGCCCGCTGGTGACGGCCGAGGCTTTTGCTCTCCACAAAGAAAGGCTTTCGGGCCCCGATGCCGCGCGCATGGATCCCCGCGTCGTCGCCCGCGCGCGCCTCGGCGAACGTATCAGTCTTCCCGATTACCTGCATATCGTGGAGCGGCGCCAGGCAATGCAGACGGAATTCGCCGCTTTGCTGGCGCCGGGCGAACTGGTGCTGACGCCGACCCTGCCGCATGTCGCGCCGCTGATCGAACCGCTGCGCCAGGACGACGACCTGTTCTTCGCCACCAATGGCAAGACGCTGCGCAACACGCTGATCGGCAATTTTCTGGATTGGTGCGGCGTCTCGCTGCCCTGCGGCTTCGGCGATGCCGGCATGCCCGTGGGCCTGATGCTGTCGGGACTTGCCAATAGCGATGACGACCTGCTGGCGACAGCGCTTTCGGCGGAGGCGGTCGTGCGGGGTGAGCGCTAAAATTGTTTGATTAGATCAAATAGTCTGATACGAAAGACGCTCAACACGTTCAGGCGCGCCTTCATTCATGAGCAGAAATTTCCTCGTCATCGAGCCGGAGGAGGGCGCTAGCGTCCTCAAGGGCCTCGCTTCACCCCTTCGCGTGCAGATGCTGAAACTGTTGCACGAAAAGGGGCCGATGAATGTCAACGACATCGCCGCTGAACTCGACCTTCCGCAATCCACCGTTTCCACCAACATTCAGGTTCTGGAAGACGGTGGTTTGATCCGCACGGAAACTCATAAAGCGCGCAAGGGCAGCCAGAAGATCTGCCATCCCACCTATGAGGAGGTGCTGGTCGTCTTCAAGAGCGCCTATAAGGCGGTAAAGACCGACGTTATCGAAGTCTCCATGCCGATCGGCCTTTATACCGGTTTCGAAGTCACAGCGCCCTGCGGCCTCTGTTCCACGGAAGGCATTATCGGCCTGCTCGATGTGCCCAACGCCTTTCTCGATCCGGACCGCATGAATGCCGGGCTTTTGTGGTTCACGCGCGGCCATGTCGAATATCAGTTTCCCAACAACGCCAAGCTGACCGGCGCGCAGATTCGCGATCTCGAACTGGCGGTGGAGCTGAGCTCTGAAGTGCCCGGCACCAGCGCCGACTGGCCTTCCGACATCACGGTCGCCATCAATGGCAAGGATATCGGCACCTGGACCTCACCCGGCGATTTCGGCGACAAGCGCGGCGTCTACACGCCCGATTGGTGGAAGCTGAAGGGCTCGCAATATGGCAAACTCAAGAACTGGCGCGTGTCCGCCGACGGCGCTTATGTCGACGGGGTGAAGATTTCGGATGTCACCATCAGCGATCTCGATCTGCTCCATCACCACTCGATTCGAGTGCGGATCGGCGTGCGCGACGATGCCAGGCATCCCGGCGGCATCAACATTTTCGGACGCGGTTTTGGCAATTACGACGAGGACATCGTGCTGCGCATCCGGACGCTTTAAAAATCACATTTCACGATATGGACACATATTCAACGATATCAGTGATATAGGCCTTTAAAGCTGAAGTCGCCTCCTTCAATAGTCATATTTTTGAACGGCCCAGCCTTGACCTCCCTGCCGAAATGATGATTGATATCACTCAAGATGATTTAAATCATCAGCGATGATATGCATGGGAGGATAGCATGAAGGCGACCGTGACGGCGCATGCGCGTTACATTGTATCTGAAATCGATCCGCGCCTGTATGGATCCTTCATCGAGCATCTCGGCCGCGCCGTCTATACCGGCATCTACGAGCCGGGCCACGCCACGGCGGACGAACACGGCATGCGCCGCGACGTGATCGATCTCGTCCGCGAGCTCAATGTTCCGATCGTTCGCTATCCCGGCGGCAATTTCGTCTCCGCCTATAATTGGGAAGACGGCGTCGGCCCGAAAGAACAGCGCCCTGTTCGCCTCGACCTCGCCTGGCACACCTCTGAAAGCAACGAAGTCGGCCTGCATGAATTCGCCGACTGGTGCTCATCCGTCGGCACCGAGATGATGATGGCCGTCAATCTCGGTTCCCGCGGTCTGGACGAGGCGCGCAATCTACTCGAATACACCAACCATCCCGGCGGCAGTTACTGGAGCGACATGCGCATCCAGAACGGACGCACAGAACCCTTCGACATCAAGCTCTGGTGCCTGGGCAATGAAATGGATGGCCCCTGGCAGATCGGCCACAAGACCGCCGACGAATATGGACGACTGGCCCATGAGACCGCCAAGGCCATGCGCGCCTTCGACAAGTCGCTGGAGCTCGTTGTCTGCGGCTCCTCCAACGCCAAAATGGCGACCTATCCCTCCTGGGAAGCGACGGTTCTCGACCATACCTATAACGAGGTCGATTACATCTCGCTGCATATGTATTTCGACAACAAGGCCGGCGACACCGCCAATTATCTCGCCCAGAGCCAAAAGCTAGACGACTATATCGTGTCGGTCGCCGGCGTGATCGATTTCATCAAGGCCAAGAAGCGCTCGTCGAAGACTGTCTATATCTCCTTCGACGAATGGAATGTCTGGTATCACTCGGCCGAACAGGACAAGAAGATCCTTGGAGGCGCCGAAGGCTGGCCGTTTGCGCCGCCGCTTCTGGAAGACATCTATAATTTCGAGGATGTGCTGCAGGTCGGCCTGATCCTCAACACCTTTATCCGGCGCTCCAATGTGGTGCGCATCGCCTGCCTGGCGCAGCTCGTCAATGTCATCGCGCCGATCATGACCGAGCCCAATGGCGCGGCCTGGCGGCAGACGACCTTCTATCCCTATCTCTTCGCCTCGCTCTATGGGCGCGGCCGGGCGCTGGATCTTTCGGTTGATAGCCCGACCTATTCCGCTTCCGCTGTCGGGGAAGTGCCGAGCCTCGATGTCTCCGCCGTGCATGATACGGAAACAGGCCATGTCGCCTTCTTCATCGTCAACCGCTCGGACGCGCCGGTCCGGGCCGAATTCAGCATCGAAGGCTTCGGTGAAACCGCGCCCGTCATCGTCGATCATCAGGTGATGACGCATGCCGATCTCCGCGCCGTCAACAGCGCCGCCCATCCCGACAATGTCGTTCCGAAGAGAGGGGAGGGGGCTCGCATCGACGGCAGCCGCCTGAGCGCCGACTTCGCCGGCTATTCCTACCAGATGATCCGCATCAAGGTTTGAGAGGTGGAAACCCCTGGACTTCTCGGGAGGAGGTTGCGGTGACGGCTGAAATCGAAATCAAGGACGTCAGCAAGCGCTTCGGGGCGTTGACGGTGCTCGACAAATTGTCGCTCACCATTCCCGCCCACGAGTTCGTGGTGTTCCTGGGCCCTTCGGGCTGCGGCAAGTCCACGCTGCTGCGCATGATTGCTGGCCTCGAAAGCGTCGATGACGGCGAAATCCGCATCAATGGCGAGCGGATCGATGCGCTGCCGCCCGGCCAGCGCGGCGTCGCGATGGTCTTCCAGTCCTATGCGCTTTATCCGCATATGACCGTACGGCAGAACATGGCCTTCGGGCTGGAGAACATCTCGGTCGGCAAGGACGTGATCGCGGCCCGCATCCAGGAAGCGGCGCGCATGCTGGAAATCGGCCATCTGCTTGATCGCAAGCCCGGCCAGCTCTCGGGCGGCCAACGGCAGCGCGTCGCCATTGGCCGCGCGGTGGTCAAGGAGCCCAAGGCCTTCCTATTTGACGAACCGCTCTCCAATCTCGATGCGGCGCTCCGCACCCGCACCCGCATCGAGCTTGCTCAACTGCATCAGCGTCTGAAATCGACGATGATTTTCGTGACCCATGACCAGATCGAAGCGATGACGCTCGCCGATCGCATCGTGGTGATGAACAATCGCAAGATCGAACAAATCGGCGCGCCGATGGAGATCTATGATCGCCCGGCGACGCGTTTCGTTGCCGGCTTTGTCGGCGCCCCGGCCATGAACTTCATCGATCTCGAGAGGCTCGAAGCAATCGATGGCGTCTTCGTGGCCCAAGCCGCGGACGGACTTCGGGTCAGGACTGCGATCGACGCGGCCTCCACACCTGCGGGCAAGACGGCGCTCGGCGTCCGCGCCGAAAGCGTGGGCGTCGCGGGCCCCGGCCAGGGCGACGTCGATGGCGTGGTCGACGTGCTGGAGCGTCTCGGCGATCGCACGCTCGTTTACGCCAGACTGCCCGGTGGACAGGTCGTGACCGCCACAGCCGAAGGGCAATCCCGGCTCAAGATCGGTGAACTGATCTCGCTCCGGCTCGATGGAGCCAAGGCGCATCTCTTCGATGAAACCGGCCGCGGCTGGCATGCGCGGGAGGCGGGCGATGGCTGAGACCCGCGCGATCCGCATCCCAAGCCGCGACATCAACGCGCCGGACTGGAAAAACGCGCTCTTCATCGCGCCATTCCTCACAGTGTTTACCGGACTGCTTGTCGCGCCGCTGTTCTGGGGCATCTGGCTGAGCTTTCACAAGGCCGACACCTTCTCGACCGGTCGCTTTATCGGCTTCGGCAATTATGTCAGACTGTTCAAGGACAAGGTGTTTCTGCAATCGGTCTGGAACACGCTCTATTTCGTGCTGTTGACCGCGCCGACGCTTGCCGCGCTCGGGCTGTTCCTGGCGGTGGCGCTCAACCGGCGCACCCGCGGCGCTGCTGTCATGCGCACGCTGTTCTTTTCGTCCTCGGTGCTGTCGGTCACCATCGTCACCCTGATCTGGCGCATTGTCTTCATTCCGAGATACGGCATGCTCGCCACCATTTATGGCTGGTTCGACGCACCGGCGCCCGCCTTTCTCTCTGATCCCAATCTCGCCATGTTCGGCATCGCCATCGCCACGATCTGGTGGTGCATTGGCCTGCCGATGATGCTGTTTCTCTCTGCCTTGCAACAAATTCCCGCCGATATCTACGAGGCGGCGGCGCTCGACAACGCCAGCCGTTGGCGCACGCTGACCGCGATCACGCTGCCGTCGATCAAGCGCACCTTCGCGCTCGTGCTGATCATCCAGATCGTGTTGCAATTCCAGCTGTTCGGCCAGTCCTGGCTGATGACCAAGGGCGGCCCGGGAAATGTCACCAAACCGATGGTGCTCTATATCTATGACACAGCCTTCCGGCGCATGGATGTCGGCCTTGGCGCTGCAGCGTCGGAAATCCTGTTCATCATCATCCTCATCGCCGCCATGGCGCAATATGTCCTGACCAGACGAAAAGGAGACGCCCGATGAGCGGCCTGTCCAATTCGCCGGCCTATGGCCGAAGCCTGGGCGATCGGGTAATCCTGTGGCTTGCAATCCTCTTGTCGCTGGCGATGGTGCTGCCCGCCATCTGGGTGGTCGGTCTGTCGTTGAAGAACAATGCCGAGCTGATGGTCGATCCAAACTCGGTCTTTCATCCGCCCTATGTGATCGAGAACTACATCAACATCATCCACACTTCGGCGGTGTTTCGCTGGGTGCTGAACAGCCTGATCGTGTCGATCGTGATGACGGTCGGCACGCTCATCCTGTCATCACTCGCCGGCTATGGCTTTGCGCGGCTGAACTTCAAAGGGCGCGATGCGCTTTTCGTAATCGTGCTTCTCGGCCTCGCCGTGCCGGAGCAGGCGGTGCTGGTGGCGCGCCACCAGATCTTCAGCCTGCTCAAATGGCACAACACCTATCAGGGCCTGATCCTGCCGGGCCTGTCCAGCGCCTTCGGCGTGTTCCTGATGACGCAATATTTTCGCGCCATTCCGCGTGAGCTTGACGAGGCGGCGCTGCTCGACAATGCCAGCCGCTTCCGGATCTTCTGGAAAGTGCTCTTGCCGCTGACGCTGCCCGCGCAGGCCACGCTCGGCATCTTCACCTTTCTCGGCTCCTGGAACGACTATTTCTGGCCGCTGATCTCGGCCACCAAGAAGGACATGTACACGCTGACGGTCGGCATGGCCTCGACCCAGACCAATTTCGCGCAGTCGGAAGGGATCGGCTACCTCATGGCGCAGGCGGTGTTTGCGGGCGCGCCGATCCTCGTCGTCTATCTGTTCTTTCAGAAATACATCGTCACGGCGGTGTCCGGGGCCGCTGTCCGCTAGCAGAGTTTATGGAGGCCTCGCTTTCGGGCGGGGAGCGTTTCAACGACAGCCGGACCGGGAGGGTCCGGCGCAAAGGAGGAAACTGTGATGCAATCGACATTCCTGCGCTACGCGCGAGCCGCCATTTCGGGGCTTGCGCTGATGACCGCCTCGTCAGCCCTTGCCGATCCGGTCGAACTGACCGTGCAGCGCTTCTTCGGCGCCTGCGAGGCCGACTTCGGCGAAAACACCGATGTCGCCAAGGCGGTCGGCGAATGCGGCATCATCACCTCGCTGATCAACAAGTTCAACGCCGACAATCCCGATGTCCATGTCACGGTGACGACGGTGGAATGGCCGGGCTATGAACAGTTGAACGCCCAGTTCTCGGCCGGCGATGCGCCAGACATCGTTACGATCCACGAATCCGCTTTGTCCGATTATCAGTCGAAGGGTCTCTTGCAGCCGCTGGATGATATCCTCGCCTCGGTCGGGGTATCCAAGGACGTGTTCACCGACGCCGCCGTCAAGGGCGTCACCAAGGACGGCAAGTTCTACGGCCTGCCGATCGACACCTGGACCATGCTGTATCACATCAACATGGACCTCTTTAAACAGGCCGGCCTTGTCAATGCCGACGGCACGCCGATGATGCCGAAGAGCCCGGAAGAGCTTTTCGCCCAGGCCGAACAGTTCAAGGCCAAGACCGGCAAGCCCTATTTCGTGCAGAATCTTGCCAATGAAACCGCGCTCTATATGCGCAATTTCTACACCTATCTCTTCCAGCAGGATTCCGATTTCTTCGCAGATCCCAAGAGCATCAAGATCAATACGCCCGAGGCCAAGAAGGTCGTCGAGATGTATAAGGCGATCTTCGACAAGGACCTGACGACCAAGGATCTCGATTACGGCGCGGCGATCAACGCCTTCCTGCAGGGCGAGGGCGGCGTACAGCTGAATGGCACCTGGGTGGTGGGCGATTACGACCTCGCGTCCAAGACGGAGGGCACGGCGCTCAACAAGGGCGGATACGCCGTCTATCCCTATCCGCAACTGTTCGGGGGCGCCAAGGCGCAGTTCGCAGACGGACACAGCTGGGCGGTCTCGGCCAAGGAGCGTACGCCCGAACAAACCGCAGCCATCGCCAAGTTCCTGAAATTCTTCGTCGACAATGATTTCGAATGGTCGCGCACGGGCCATCTGCCGACGATCAAGTCGGTGATTGCATCCGACGCGTTCAAGGCGCTGCCGCATCGCGACACGATCTCTGTCGTCGCCGAACTCGGCCGTCCGCTGCCGTCAGACGTCCAGCGCCAGTTCGCGCTTCAGGACATCCTCGGCGAGGAACTGGGCGCGGCGATCACCGGCCAGAAAGAAATCGATGCAGCGCTGACGGACGCGGAGGCCCGCGTCAACGAATTGCTCGCCAATCTCTGATCTCCCAGGCGAGGCGCGGTCTCCGCGCCTCATCGCCAATTGGGCGCCTGCGTCGGGTTTCCGGAGGCGCTCTTTTTCATGTCCGAGCCGTTCACCCGGCGTCGGACATCTTCTCCGGCGTCTCGACCGGCGTCGCCGGGGCAGGGGAGGGGGCCATTCGCTCGATCATGCCGCGGGCGATTTCGTTTTCGCCCATGATAACCTCGTCGGCCCCGAGCTGGGTGAGATGGGCGACCTCTTCATCGGAATGCGCCCGGCAGAGAATACGGGCTGCGGGATTGGCGGCGCGGGCGTTTGCCACCACCTGACCGGCTTCAAAGGCGTTGGGAATGGCGACGAGCACGGTGCGCGCCGCCGCCAGATTGGCGAGCCCCAGGACGCTGGGTGAGGCGGCATTGCCGACAATGACCTCGATGCCGGCCTCGCCAAGCGCGCGGATGCGGCTCTCTCCGTCTTCGATGACCAGGAATGGCTGACCGCTCTCCTTCAAGGCTGCGCCGATACGGCTGCCGACCCTGCCGTAACCGACCAGCACGGCATGATCGACGAGAGAGGTCGGCTGGATGTCAGCAGCCTCCACCTCGGCCTCGACAGGCGTTGGCTCGATCTGTTGGTCAGCCACTTTGGCGGCTGCAGAGGCGGCAGGGCTGGCACGCAACACACGCGCCTCGACTGCTGGACGAAGCCGGTCGCATAGGAAGAACACCAGCGGATTGAGAATGATGGAGATAATGGCGCCGGCCAGAATGAGGTCGCGCCCCTCTGTCGGCAACAAATTGAGCCCGACGCCAAGTTCGGCCAGGATAAAGGAGAATTCGCCGATCTGCGCAAGACTGGCCGAAATCGTCAGCGCAGTGCCCGCTCCGCGCCCGAAGGCGACCACGATCGCGAAAGCGGCGAGGGATTTGCAAAGCACGATGATCAGCACGGTCGCAAACAACGGCAGCGGCTGCTCCAGCACGATCGCCGGATTGAACAACATACCCACGGAAACAAAGAACAAAACGGCGAAGGCGTCGCGCAAAGGCAGGCTTTCCTGAGCAGCGCGATGGCTGAGTTCGCTTTCCGACAGGACCATGCCCGCGAAAAAGGCCCCAAGCGCGAGCGATACGCCGAACAGTTTAGCCGCGCCGAAAGCGACGCCGAGCGCGATGGCCAGCACGCCGAGGCGGAAAAGTTCACGCGATCCGGTATGGGCGATGCGGTGCAGAATAGCAGGGATGACCCGACGTCCGACCACCAGCATGAAGGCGACGAAGGCTGCAACTTTGACAAGCGTGATCATGATCACCGCGCCGATGCCGAGGTCAAAGTTCAACGCTTCGCTGAGCATAATTGCGAGGGAGTCATGCGATTGCTCCGCAGCGCCCGCGCCGCCGACAACGCCGGCCGCCGCCGGGATCAGCACCAACGCCAACACCATGGCCAGATCCTCGACGATGAGCCAGCCGACCGCGATGCGTCCGCGATCGCTGTCCACCAGCCGGCGCTCCTGAAGTGCCTTGAGGAGTACAACAGTCGAGGCGACCGAGAGCGCCAGGCCAAAGACCAGGCTGCCGCCGAGCGGCCAGCCCATCAGCGCGCCCAATCCCCAGCCGAGCAGCGTCGCAAAGCCGATCTGCACTATGGCGCCAGGCACGGCGATCATCCGCACCGACAGGAGATCCTTGAGCGAAAAATGCAGGCCGACCCCGAACATCAACAGGATCACACCGATCTCGGCGAGTTCCGCCCCGAGGCTCTGGTCGGCGACAAAGCCAGGTGTATGCGGTCCCACCAGAATGCCCGCGACCAGATAGCCCACGAGGGGCGGCAATTTCAGCCGGTTTGCCAATGCGCCCAGGATAAAGGCGAACACAAACCCCGCCACAAGTGTCGAAATCAGCGGGGTCGCGTGATGCATAAGATGTCCTCCATCTGGAAATAACGCAAAAAGATGTTACATATGGGCAATACTGACCAATATGGTTGAATATTCGGATGAATCAAGAGCAGAAATCAACTCTTTTGACACCAGCGCTTTGCAGAGGCGCGCGTGGAATGCTGGATTGGACGCAAGCCGATCTCGCCGAGCGGGCGCAGGTGTCGCGCAGCACGATCCGAGATTTCGAAGGAGGGCGACATGACCTCCACCGCGCGACAGAGGCGCAATTACGCCAAGCCTTTGAGCAAGAAGGCGTCAGCCTGAGGTCGGATGAGCGCGAAATGCGCATCTTGTTGACGATACGGAGCGCGAGCGAACCCTGATCTCAAGATCGACGACATCGTTCAGATATCCGCGACCACGCTTTCGAAAAGGAATGTCTTCTGGCGGTGATGTCAAAGTGGATCGCATCGACGGACGATCCTGGCCGTGATGGCCAGCGGTCATTTCGGCGCCAGCGTCCATGGTGGAGACGAATATGAACACAGTCTTGCCAGAGTCGCCAGTCAGCCGGTCGCCATTGATGATCGTTTCTGCTGCATCCGCTCGCTATTCCGTCGTCTTGATCGCTTCGTGTTTTCAAACCCCGGATCGCGAAGTCCTGCTCGGGTCCCCGTATCGCGTGCCGGCTCGTCCGAACCCGGCGTTATAGGGCTGTCGTGTCATGGCGCGCGAATGCGGCCTGTTTCTGCTGAAACAGGTGCCACCATGTTCATGGCATGCGGCGAACAACAGCTCGGGCTAAGTCTGACGTCAGGAGATCGAGCACGATCCTCCCACCGAACAACCGTCAATCAAGACGACAGCCCAGGAGCCTCTTATGTCCAAGACTATTGCCGTTCTCGCCGTCCTGTTTGCCGCTGGCCTCATCACCGGTCCGGTCGCCGCGCAAGCGCAGGAAGTCTTCGCCAAGGTTGACGTCAATGGCGACGGCGGCCTCGACCTGACTGAATTCACCGGCTTCATCGACGCAGCAGCAGAGGCAGGCAAACCGAACGCCAAAAAGATCCAAGCCAACCAGTTCTACGCCAAAGCCTTCGCCCGGATCGACAAGAACAAGGACGGCCTCGTCACCAAAAACGAAATCGCCGCGATGCGGTAAACGGAAGGCCAGGCGCAGTGCTTGACGATCACCTCAGTTCCCTCTCTCTTGATGACGCCACAGATTGCCGAGGACTGGCGGGAACGACGGCGCATATGGCAGTCGGCTGCAAAACTGCGGACGCGGCAGCGGGGAACGAGAATGAGCGGATCGAAGCGGGAAAATGACCAGGACAGGATCCGGGTTCTCGTGGTCGAGGATGACGCGGTGGTGCGCTGGCGTGTCTGCGACGCCTTGCGCACTGCCACTGAATTTTTGGTGGAAGAGGCCGGCACACTGGCGGAGGCCAAATCCCACCTGGCCGCAAACCCGGTCAGGGTCCTGCTCAGCGATCTCCGGCTTCCCGACGGCAGCGGCATCGAGATCATCCGTGCAGTCAGGGCAAAGTTCCCGGACGCGGAAATCATGGTGATTTCAATCCTCGGCGATGAGGAAAGCGTCATCGCCGCCATCACTTCGGGCGCCAATGGCTATCTCCTGAAAGACGCTTTCCCGGCGGATGTCGTGGCCACCGTGCGTGATCTGGTCAGGGGGCATTCCCCGATCTCGGCCTCAATCGCCCGCTTCATCGTCCGGCATTCTCAGGGTTCTGGCCGTAAGACGCCGCTGCCGCTCAACACAGCCAGACTGACGCCACGCGAAATCGACATCCTCTGGGGCATCGCCAAGGGCTTCAGCTATTCCGACATCGCCGATCACCTCGGCATTTCGCGCCAGACCGTGCCCGGCCACATCAAAAACATATATCGCAAGCTGGAGGTCAATACGCGTGGGGAGGCGGTGTTCGAAGCCGTGCAGCAGGGCCTGATCAAGCTATGATCCCCGGCGCGGGCGAAGCGAGCGTCAAACAAGGACCGAACCGCCTCCGCAGCGCGGCGCTCTATCTCGGTTTGCAGATGTTGGTCGCGCTCATTGCGATGGTTTGCTTGAGCATGCCCCTGCCATCTCCGCCTCAGAAATTTGTGCTGAACCCGGTGACGCGCATTTCTTCGGGTGGCGGGGCGCAGACCGTCACCTTGCCTGATTTTTCCTCGCCGAAAGGCGACGAGGCGGAAATCCGCTATCGCGCCGTCTTCACTTATGCGCCCGGCGGCGGCGCCTGGGCGGTTTTCCTGCCCCGATTTCTCGTTGACGCGGAGGTGCTGGTCAACGGCAACGAGATCGGCAATAGCGGCGTGGGCCTGGGGGCGGGCAGGGCGCAGCTCAATCTGCCGCTGATCGCAACGATCCCGTCCGTAGCGCTGAAGAGAGGACAAAATCAACTCGATATCCTGGTGCGGGCCGATCCGCCCATCTCCAAACATCTCGAAGCCGTCTATGTCGGGCCGGAAGCAGAGCTTCGGCCCGCCTTCAACCAGAGGACCAAGCTGTTCGTGGTCCTGCCGCAAATCTTTTCGGCCTGGCGCGTCCTGCTCGGCCTGATCCTTGCGATGATCTGGGCTAGCCGGCCGCGCGAATACGACTATGGCTTCCTGACGCTGGCGCTGCTGGTGGGCGCCGGTCGGCTTGCCTTTCTCGACTACAATTCCGCAGCCGTTTTGCCCTATATCGGCATGCTCGCCGTGTTTGAAAGCGCGCTGTTCGTCTCCTTCGCCTATGCCTTTCTCGGCCGCAGGCAGCCCGGTTGGCAGGCTTTGCTCTTTCTACCCGGCCTTCTGATTCCGCTTTTATCTCTGGTCGGTGGAGACACTGCGACAAAATTCACATTCCTGCTCCTCGGCCCGCCCACTGTTCTTGTCCATGCCTCGATCATCGCGGTGCTCCTGGCGCATGCCGCGATCAACAGTGGAGGCCGGGAGACATTCATTTTCGGCTCGGCGATGACGATCATCTTGGTCGCCGTTCTGCATGATGGGGCGACGCTGCTCAGTCTGTTGCCTGGACCGAAATATTACTTCTCGGTCCAAGCCTATTCCGCCATGTTGATCGCTTGCGGCATCCTGCTCGCGGCGCGTTTCGTCCAGGCGCTGCGCAAGATCGACGGCTTCGCCCAGCAACTGATCGTGAAGATCGCCGAGGCCGAGGAGAAACTGAAACAGAGCTTCGCCCGCGAGGAGGCGCGCAAGCGCGCCGAGGCGCTATCCGCCGAACGTGAAAGACTGATGCGCGACCTGCACGATGGTTTGGGCGGACAACTCGTCCGGATCGTGGCGCTCAGCGAACAGGATCACGAGGGGGCAGCGCCGACGGGAGAGGCCGCCCGGGCGGCGCTGCGCGATCTGAGACTCGTGATCGATGCGATGGAGGATGTCGAAGGCGACCTTCTGCTGGCGCTCGCCTCATGGCGAGAACGGACCGCCCAGCATCTGAGGGTGCATGGCATTGCGCTCGATTGGCAGGTGCGGGCAAAACCTTCGGATCTGACTTTCCCCGACCTCCGTCCCTGGCACATGATCCAGATCATGCGCCTTCTCGATGAAGCGGTCACCAATGCGGTGCGCCATTCGGGCGCCGCGACGATTTCGATCATCCTTCGCACCGAAGAGAAAGACGGGGAGCGGGCCAAAATCCACATCACGGTGCGCGACGATGGGCGGGGGTTCGGCGAGGCTCAATCCAACCCGCCGGGCAAATTCGGCCTCGCAAACATGCGAAAGCGCGCCGCGCTCTGTGGCGCGACGCTGACGATCGAGAGCGACGTCTACGGCGTCTCTGTCGACCTCGCACTGCCCGAGAGTTTTCCCCACGAGCCGTCACCGGCCTGATCGAGCACGCGGGTTCTCAAGAAAGGGCAACTGCCGGCGTGGAGGTGGGGGACTCCATCGCAGCCAGAGGCGGAGCGCGTCCTTTCGGCGCCGGCAGCCCGGCAGGGACGGCCCGCCGGTAACGGGACCTGGAACGGCAGATCCCGCATGACAAGTCGCCTCAGCGCACGCCGACGCGATTGACGGGACCGCCGCGATTGACCGGCGACCGAACGCGCCCCGCAGCGCAACCCGCTGGGAACCCCGGCCGCGTGCAACGGACCGCCGCAGCGCCCGGACGCCCCACGCAGCCGACGGGATAACCGGGCCGGGTGCAATAGATCGCCGCTGGAGCCGGCCTGACGACGCATCCCTTCGGGACGCCGACCGCCTTGCAATAGACGACCGCCTCGGCCTGCTGCGGCAGGGAAAAATTCAACAGTCCACCCGCCAGAGTGGACAAGGCGAAGAGGGCGGCAGTTCCCGCCATGGCGCCAATCCGTTTCATGTTCATGCCTCCAATAACGCCGAAGCGCGGCAGCGCCCGGTCTGTTTCCGCAGGCGACATTGCCTGGACCATCACGCTGGGTGAATGCCATGAACATGGGGGGAGTCAGCGCAATGATGAAAGGCTCAGGCCGATTGCCTCAGCATCAGCGCGCCATCCAGAAGGATTCTGTCACGCGACAGTCTGATGTCATCACCATCAGCCTCACCGAGCTTTTTCAAGAGAAGCGCGATCGCAAGAGAGCCGATCTGTCCATAGTCCTGCGCCACCGTCGTCAGCGGCGGACAAGTGTAACGGGACAGCGGATGGTCGTCATGACCGGCGATCCGGAGATCGAAGCCCGGACCATGGCCGATCTTGAGCCCATGCCGCCAGGCTGCGGAGACCACGCCAAAGGCGATACGGTCATTGGCGCAGACCAGCGTGCGGCTGGGAAAGCCCTGCCGACTCAAGATTTCGGTCGCCTGATCAAAGCCGAACTGTTCGAAATCCCAGGTGGTCTGCGCGGGCAAATCGACGAGAACAGGCGTCCTTCCCTGCGCCGTCATCGCCTCGATATAGGCGTCGCGGCGATCATCAGCGTTCACATTGACGCGGGGCATGCCGAAAAAGGCGGGCGCTTCGCCGCTCCGGCAGAGATAATCGACGATCAGTCCGAAGCTCTTGCGATTGTCGGTTCCGACAAAAGCTGCATCGGGGTCCGGCGGCGCATCGACATGCACCACGGGAATGGCGCGCCGCAGCTTTTCCAGCGCCTTGCCGCTGCCGCCATGCCCCGTGGGCGCGACGATGGCGCCGGCGACATTGAGCGACGAGAGCGTCGCAATCGCCTCTTCCTGCTTTTCGATGCGGCCATCCGACGACAGGATGAAGGACAGGAAACCGGCGTCAGCCGCAACCCGCTCGATCTGTCGCGCGAGCGCCATGAAAAATGGATCCAATGCATTGGGTATGATAACGCCGAGGATATTGCTGCGCCGGCGGTTGAGATTGACGGCGAACAGGTTCGGCTTGAAGCCGGATTTGGCCAGCGCCTGTTCGATCTTCGCCCGCGTCGTCTTCCGGACCGAAGCGGGGTCATGGAAAAATTTCGACACGGTCGGCCGGGACAGGCCGACAAAGCGGGAAAACTCCTCCATGGTCTTGATGGACTCGGCCAAAATGTCTTCCTGATTTTCATCCCGTTGCGCAGAAACTAATGCGCTCACTTGGCGCATGTCCAGTTTTTTTCAACGCCTCCACTCCCTCAAGGCCCTGCGTCTTGCAGTCCAGGCGCCCTGGACCACACATCAATATATTTACGCGCGTAAATTTTGATTGACCTCACGAGACGCCAGGCTTTAGATGCCCGGACATTTCGCTCATCCGGCATGGGAGGCAGGCTTTGAGCACAGTATCTGGCATTGCGGACGAGGCTCTCGGGCCAACGATCACCATCGGCGAAATCCTGGTGGAGATCATGGCGACGACAATAGGGGAGGGGTTCCGGGCGCCACAGACATTGATCGGGCCGTTTCCAAGCGGCGCGCCGGCGATCTTCATCGACCAGGTCGCCAAACTCGGTGGCGCCTGCGGCATCATCGCCGCTGTTGGCGACGATGATTTCGGCTGGCTGAACATCCAGCGACTGGAGGCAGACGGCGCGGATGTCTCGGCCATCGCTGTGCTACCCGACCAGACCACCGGCTCAGCCTTTGTGCGCTACCGTGAGGATGGCTCGCGCGACTTCGTGTTCAACATCGCCCGCTCCGCCGCCGGCCATGTCGCCATGACGGAAGCGGCCAAATCTCTGATCTCCCGCGCCGGGCATCTGCATGTCATGGGGTCTGCCTTCGCCATTCCCGGCATTGGCCCGATCGTTCTCGAAGCCCTTCGGGTCGTGAAGGGCAGGGGCGGTTCCGTCTCCCTCGATCCGAATGTCCGAAAGGAACTGCTGAGCGGCGGGCAAGGGTCCGAGGCGCTGGACGCGGTGCTGGCCGAAGCCGATCTTCTGCTGCCGTCTGGCGAGGAATTGTTCATGGCCGCTGGCGTCGCTGACGAGAACAAAGCGATCGAAACGCTTCTGGCGCGGGGCGCGACCGAGATCGTGGTCAAGCGCGGCGAGGAGGGCGCGAGCGTCTTCTCTGTTCAAGAACGTATCGATCGCGCGGCCTTTGTCGTCGAAGAACTGGACCCGACCGGCGCCGGCGATTGCTTCGGCGCGACCTACCTCACCTGCCGCCGCAAGGGCCTGACGGCGGAGCAATCGCTGCGCTACGCCAATGCAGCCGGAGCTCTAACAGTTACGCGGCGCGGGCCGATGGAAGGAACCTGCAGCTTCGCCGAACTTGATGCTTTCATCGCCAGCCAGGAAAGTCGGAATAACTCATGAGCGCGCTTCTGCTGCAACTGGCCGAGGCCCGGCGTCATAGCCGCCCCTTCGGCATCGCCTCGATCTGTTCCGCTCACCCCAGCGTGCTGCACGCCGCCATTCGCCGGGCGAAAAAGTGCGATAGAAAGGTTCTGATCGAGGCCACCTGCAATCAGGTCAATCATCTGGGCGGCTATACCGGCATGACGCCCGCCGATTTCCGCGCCTTCGTCGAAAACATCTGCCGCGAGGAAGGACTGGCCTTCGAACAGGTCATTCTCGGCGGCGATCATCTGGGTCCCAATCCCTGGCGCGGCGAGGAGCCTTCGGTCGCCATGGCCAAGGCGGAGGCTATGGTCGAGGCCTATGTCGCGGCCGGCTTCAGCAAGCTGCATCTGGATACGTCAATGGCCTGCGCGGGCGAGCCGGCAGCGCTTGCCGAAAGCGTGATCGCCGAACGAGCTGCGCGCCTCTGCGCGGTGGCGGAAACCGCCGCCGCTCGTTTGGGTTTGCCGAAGCCGCTTTACGTGCTTGGCACCGAAGTGCCGGTCCCCGGCGGCGCCGACCATGTTCTCGACAGCGTCGAGCCGACCCGTCCAGAGGCTGCCGAGGCAACCATCGCCTATCATCGGGAATTGTTTGAGAAAGCCGGATTGACCGACGCTTTTTCGCGCGTCATCGCTTTTGTCGTCCAACCCGGCGTCGAATTCGGCAGCGACAATGTCATCGCCTATGACCGGGAGAAAGCAGCAAACCTCGCCGCCGTGCTGAACAATCACCCCGATCTGGTGTTTGAAGCCCATTCGACCGACTATCAATCCGGGCAGGCGTTGAGGGACCTCGTCCTAGACGGTTTTCCGATCCTGAAAGTCGGCCCCTGGCTGACCTTCGCCTATCGCGAAGCGCTCTACGGGCTGGACATGATCGCGGCAGAACTCGTTGCCAACTATGGCGGCCGGCGCCTGCGCGACCGGATGGAAGCGCTGCTGACCGCCGATCCCAGGGATTGGCGCGGGCATTATCACGGCAACGAGGGAGAGCTCGCGCTTCAGCGCCACTACAGCTACAGCGACCGCATCCGCTATTACTGGAACCGGCCCGAAGCCCAAGCAGCGGTCAAAGATCTTAAGGAAGCGCTGGCGGGCCGGACGATCCCGGAAACCCTGTTCCACCAATATCTTCCGACTTTGCCGCCGTCCCTCGCATCGCAGGCGATGGAAGACATTCTCATCGCTGCGGTGGATCAGGTGGTGAGCCTTTATGATGCCGCGGCAGGCGATCCGGCTTGAAGCGGGTGGAGGCCGCCCTGACGGCGGCCCCAGATCACTTTTTCAGGGTTTCATCCAGCCACATCAACGTCTTCGCCTCGTCAAGCGGCGCCGTGGTGTCGATCGCCAGCGACGGAGCCCGCCCTGTGGGCTCCGCGCGCCGCGCCAAGTCGATCAACTCAGGCACATAGCTTTCGCCGGGATGTCCGGGCAGACGATCAGACAACCGCGCGCGGTATCGTTCGCCGATAACCTCTGGCGGCGCCGAACACCAGAGTTCGGCAAGCCCGTCCACGCCCGACGACGCAAGATAGTCATCGAGCTGTTCTAGCGGCTGGAAGCCGAACCAGGCGTCGATGACGAAGCCAGACCCCGGCGGCGCAGCCGCAACGACATCCCAGATCGCCCGGTAACTCGCTTTGCCGAGCCTGCGATTGAACAGGCGATCGACATCGTCGAGTTCGGCGAGGAACGGGTTCTTGATCATGTCGAGCGACAGCATCTGCCAGCCAAGCCGTTCCGCGATCCTCGAGGCAACCCGACTTTTGCCGGAGGCCGGCACGCCGTTGACGAGCACGACCTTCTTGCCCATGCGGCGCGGTCCGGCAAGCTCGAGCGCGGCAAGCCCCGCGCCGATCATGCCGGCGTCATCGCCGAGCGCTGCGGCCCGGACCGGCGTCTGATACCATCGGCCGATCGCAGGCGCGAAATCCAGCGCGCCGACCGCGCATCCCCCAAGCCCGCCGCCGAGCAGCAACACATCAGGATCGAACGTTGCCGACAGCGTGTTGATCGCCGCTCGCAAAGGCTTGGCCCAACGTTCGAGCAAGGCGCGATGAGGCTCCTCGCCGGATGCCGCTTTTTCCAGAATCTCCTCACAGCGCAGACCGGACGGCAACCCGGCTTCCGCCGTCAGCCTTCCAAGCGCGGTGCCCGAGGAGTAGAGCTCCACGCAACCGGCCTGTCCGCAGACGCAAACCGGACCATCGGCCTGCACCACGACATGGCCGAGTTGGCCAGCGGCCTGCTTGCCGTTGACGATGCGGCCGTCCAGCATCGCCGCGCCGCCGATGCCGGTGCCGATCGTCAGCATCACCACATTGGCGAGCCCTTTGGCCGCGCCGACCCGGGCTTCGGCGATGAGCGCCATCGAGCAATCATTCTCGATGCGAACGGGGCGGCCGAAGTCCCGTTCGATCCGGCCCTTCACATCGACGCTGGAAAGATCGAGAAAGCCGCCTGAGAGCACCGCGCCGCTCCGGGCGTCGACCCGTCCCGGCACTCCAATGCCGATCGCGCGCACATTGGGTCCGTCGAACTCGCGAATGAGTTCGCAGAACATGTCGAGCGCGCGGCCCGGTTCGCGGCAACCCTCGACGATTTTCTTGTCGAGGATCACTCCGTCCGCGCTGATCCGGGCGGCGCGCATGCGCGTGCCGCCGATGTCAAGGCCGATAGCCTCATCCGCCATGCTGGCCTCCGTCACGCCGCCTGGCGGCGCAGGACGCTGGCGTAGCGGTCGATGATCGCCTGGATCTCGCGCAGGCGGGGCACAGCGATCTCCTGCAGGCGGGATTTGGTGACGGAACGATCGAGCGAAATGCAGTCCTTCCACAGGGAACGGCCGGCGATCACGCCGGAAGCGCCATGCTTCATCGCGCTTTCCACCTGCACGAGGAAAGTGGAATGATCGACGCCGGCCGACAGCACGGCCCAGGGCGTATCGCCGCAAAGCTTGGAGACGGCGGCGCAGGCGTCATCCGAACCCGGATAGGGGATCTTCAGCACTTTGGCGCCAAGATCGAGGCTCAATTTGCAGCCATCGAGAATGAGCTGCGAAAAGATCGCCTCATAGGCTTCCTTGCTTTCGTCTTCGAGCCGATAGGTCAGGAATTCGACGACGAGGAACAGCTCTTCACGCGCGAAATCATCGATGCAATCCTTCAGGATTTCGAGATTGCGGGTGTTGGCCTCGGGCTTGTCAGAACGGAGATAGACCATGATCTTGCCACCCGTGCCGCCAAGTTCGCGCACCTTGCGGGCATTGACGCCTTCGCAGACCTTGGAGATGCGGTAGCCCTCGGGCGACACATCCCATCCCGATGCGTCCAGGCCGATCAGCAGCGCGGTGGTGCGCGGCAGGACCCAGTTGTCGACAAGATGCGGCACGGCGCAAACAGGATCGACCAGCACGCAGCCCGCTTCTGAAGCCAGATAGCGGGTGATGTCGGCCTTGGTGTCGCCGAGCACGTCATTGCCGATCTTGGCCTGCGCTTCGGGATCATCCGCCAGCAATTGCCGCATGCCGCCGCGCTGGTCGCAGGCAATTACCATCATCGCGCCATTGTCGCCGCAAATCTGCTGGTAGCCGCGCAGTTCGGCCGTCGTCATCATGCTCATCATCTCTCTCCCATGGCGGGTCCATGCCCGCAATTTCAGCATTTCCGGTCGATCACCCCGGAAAACCACAGGCAACAAACAGCCATCGGCGGAAATTCTCTGATTTCCGACCCTCATCGCTGAAAACAGCGACTTTCCTGGCGTTGCTAAACTGACGGTTTTCGGCGATAACTCCTCCAGCAATCGTGTAACACGTTTCTGAAAGGAATTGCAAGCTGCCTCCCCAACCTGCTCAGGAAACGCCGGCGACCCGCGCCATGCTGCATATGGTGGCCAAGCTGCATTATGTCTCCGACATGTCGCAGATCGACATTGCGCGGAAACTCGGCATGTCCACGGCCACCGTCTCCCGCATGCTGCAGAAGGCCCGGTCCGTGGGCCTTGTCCGCATCGAAGTCATCGATCTGGTGTCGCCGGAGGAAATCACCGCTGAATTGGTCGCGGCCTTGGGACTGAAAGTCGCCGCCGTGATCGACACGCCGCAAAGCGGTGTGCTCGGCGCGCTGGCGGAACCGTTGGGCGGCCTTCTCAGGGCGTCCGGTTTCGGCAACGGTGCGGTGATCGGTCTGGGATGGGGAAGAGCGGTCCGCGAAGTGGTGCTGGCCGGTCTGCCGCCGCTCGGCGATGCGCAAGTCGTACCGTTGAATGGGGGCATGCAACAAGCGGCTCCTCATTTCCAGATCAATGAATTCGTGCGTTCCGCCGCCGAGCAGATCGGCGGACAGCCGCATTTCCTGCACGCGCCCTATCTCTCCTCGCTCGAACTACGCGACGCCTTCCTTGCGGATCCCTCGGTGCGTCAGACCATCGCCCTGTGGGACAGACTCGATTGCGCGATCGTCGGCGTCGGATTGACGCATGCGCCGCAGCCCACCGAAGCGAGCGCCGCAACCGCCAGCGAAAAGGCTCTGATCGGCGCAGCAGGCGATGTGATTCGCCATTATGTGAGCCTCGACGGTCAGTTGCTGCCCTGGGATGGCGAGGAGCGGATGATCGCGGCAAGCCCGGAACAGCTGCGCCGGACCCCGCTTTCCATCGGCGTGGCCGCATCCCCTGAAAAGGCGGCTGGCGTCATCGGCGCTGTCAGATCCGGCATGATCAATGCGCTGGTCACGGACACGACGACGGCGCAGGCGGTCATCGACCTCATCAGCAGCGAGCGCACTCCGGATTAACGCAAAAAAACGCACGAAATATCTTTCAGGAAAATATTTCACTTGACGCCAGCTCTGAACGAGCGTGAATATGGGGCATGCACGATCCCAAGGAGGATTGGGTCGGGCTATCCCAACACGCACATCTCGAGGAGGAGACTATGGAGCGTCGTTCATTTTTCAAGACGGCCGGTGCGCTCGCAATGGCGGGAGCGGTTGCGCTTTCGGCAGGCAGCGCAGGCGCGCAAGACAAGAAATTTACCATCGCCCTCATTCCGGGCCTGACCACGGACGCCTTCTACATCACCATGCGCAAGGGCGCGGAAGCCGCCGCCAAGGCTGTGGGCGCCGAACTCGTTTTCCAGGGCGCGCCGGATTTCAACCCGGTCACCCAGGTTCCGGTGCTCGACGCCGTGATCGGCAAGAAGCCTGACGCGATCCTGATTGCGCCGACCGACAAGACCCAGCTCGTGCAGCCGCTGAAAAAGGCCGCCGAAGCCGGCATTCCGGTGATCACCGTCGACACCTTCATCGGCACCGGCCAGTACCAGACCGGCGCCGGCGACGCCGACTTCCCGATTTCCTATGTCGCCTCCGACAATGTGCTCGGCGGCGCCATCGCAGCCCGCGCTTTGGCGACTGCCATCGGCGACAAGGGCAAGGTCTATGTGTCCAACGTCAAGCCGGGCATCTCGACCACCGACCAGCGCGAAGAAGGCTTCAAGGCCGAAATGGCCAAGCATCCCGGCATTACTGTGCTCGAGACGCAGTATAACGACAACGACGCCAACAAGGCGGCGTCGCAGCTGCAGGCTGTTTACGCCCGCAACCCTGATCTCTCGGGCGTGTTCGGCGCCAACCTGTTCTCGGCTCTCGGCGCCGCCAACGGCGTTCAGCAGGCTGGCCAGATGGGCAAGGTCCGCGTCGTAGCCTTCGACGCGCCCGGCAGCATCGTCGACAATATCAATGGCGGCCTCGTCGACATGGCGATCGCCCAGCATCCCGCTGAAATCGGCTATTTCGGCGTCATGGCCGCCTATGCCCATCTGACCGGCAATTCTGTGCCGACCGCGATTGGCACGGGCTTCACCGTGATCGACAAGAACAACCTGTCCGATCCGAACGTCGCCAAGTTCATCTACTCGGAATAACCCATACTCCCTGAGCCTCGGCGCCCACGCTTCGCGATGGGCGCCGCTTTTCCTCGCTTGACGCGTCGGGGCGAAGCTTTTCGCCCGGTCGCCGGGACTGAACCCGGGAAAAACAATGACGGATATTGCAACCATGACGACCGAGGCCGAAAAACATGTCGCGCCACAGGCCGACCACGCCGAAGCCGGCAAGACGCTATTGCAGCGCATTGCCCAATTGAGGGCCTGGCTGTTTCTCGCCGCTCTTATCATCATTTTCGAAATCTGGTCCCGCATTTCGTTCGGCGGCACCTTCGCCTTCTCTTCGTTCAATTGGCAGTCGGTGGCGATCTTCGCCGTGGCGCCGCTGCTGATCGCAGTAGGCCAGACCTTTGTCATCATTTCCGGCGGCATTGACCTGTCGACCGGGTTCATCATGGGCCTCGCCGCCGTCGTCGCAGCGCATCTGACCAATCTCGCCGGTCTTTACATGCCGCTGCCCTTCGCCATGCTGTTCGGTATTCTCGGCGCCATTCTGGCCGCTGCAGTGCCGGGCGTGGTCAACGGCCTGTTGATATCAAGGCTCAAGATTCCGCCCTTTATCGGCACGCTCGGCATGTTCGGCGTCGCCCGCGGCGCAGCTTTCCTCCTCGCCGGCGGCACCACCGTCCCGGTCAACAATTCCTGGTTCGCGGCGCTCGGCAATGGCCGTCTGTTCGGCGTGCCCTATCTGGTCATCGTCACCGCCGTCTTCGTGCTGGCCATGCATTATGTGCTCAGCCAGACGCGCTTCGGCCAGCATAACTACGCCATCGGCGCCAATGCCCAGGCGGCGCGTCGGGCCGGCATCGACATCAAGGCGCATATCCTGAAGCTCTATGTCCTCTCGGCCATGTGCGCAGGCTTGGGCGGCGCGCTTTATGCGGCGCGCTTCACCGCCGGCGCAGCGCAAGCGGGCGAGCCTCTGCTGCTCGATTCCGTCGCAGCGGTGGTTATCGGCGGCGCCTCCTTGTTCGGCGGCTCGGGCTCGATCATCGGCACTGTGGCCGGCGCGCTCGTCATCGCCGTGATCCAATATGGCCTCGTCTTCATCGATGTCGAACCTTTCTGGCAGTTCATCGCCGTCGGCGTCGTCATCATCATTTCCGTGCTGATCGACCAGGCCCAGCGCCGGTTCAGCGGAGGCAAGCAGGATGAATAGTCAAACGCCCCTTCTCGAAGTTCGCAATCTCTCCCGCCATTTCGGCGCGGTCCGGGCCCTCGAAGGCTGCTCCATGGTGGTCCGCCCCGGCGAAGTCGTGGCGCTTGCCGGCGACAACGGCGCAGGCAAGACCACGATGATCAAGGCGCTTTCGGGCGTTTATCCGCCGACCTCGGGCGAAATCCTGATCGAAGGCGAGGAGGTGAAGTTCGGCTCGCCGCAGGAGGCGCGCGCGCTTGGCATCGAAACGATCTATCAGGATCTCGCGCTCGCCGACAATCTCACCATCGGCGCCAATATCTTTCTCGGCCGCGAGCCGATGCGCAAGCTGTTCGGCTTCCTGCCGGCGCTCGACCGCAGGAAGATGGCGGATGCAGCGCGGGAAACCATGGCCAAGCTGGATTTCCACGTCAAACGGCTGGACGCGCCGGTGAGCAACTTCTCCGGCGGCCAGCGTCAGGCGGTGGCCATCGGCCGCGCCGTCTACTGGAACGCCAAGATCCTGATCATGGACGAGCCGACCGCAGCCCTTGGCGTGCCGGAACAGCGCAAGGTGATTTCTCTGATCAAGGCGCTGAAGGCGCAGGGCAAGGGCGTGATCTTCATTTCGCATAACCTGCAGGACATTTTCGCCGTCTCGGACCGCATCGTGGTGCTGCGCCGCGGCGTCGTCGCCGGCGAAAGACAGATTGCCGAGACGACGCATGACGAGATCGTCAAGCTGATGATCGGCGGCTGATCGCCACGCGCTTCGATATCGGAGGCTCCGGCTCGAGTGTCGGGTCCTCCATAAGCCTTGGCAAAGGCGACCAGCCCTTGATATGAGGCAAAATGCGCGCGAATGCTCCGGGCATCCCGCGCCATCAAGGGGAATAGATATGCAGAAAGAGACGGCGGCCAGCGCCGCGCTGCCGGCGGTGCGGCAGAACCGCCTCATCGATCTTCTCAGGCAGCATGGACAACTGACCGTCAACGAATTGATGGAGCAGCTTTCTGTCTCCCGCGACACGGTCCGGCGCGATCTCGATCAACTCGAACAGCGCGGACTTCTCCTGCGCACCCACGGCGGCGCCGTGTTCAACGATGCGCTGGTGCGCGTCGACACCACGCTGGGCAGCCGCATGGACGCCTATACCGCCGCCAAGCAGCGGATCGCCAAGAAGGCGGCCTCGCTCATTCGCAATGGCGAGACGCTGATCGTCAATGGCGGCTCCTCCACCTGCTATTTCGCAGCAGCGTTGGGCGAACGCCGTGATCTGACGCTGATCACCAACAATCTCCGCATTCCGCCTGTGGCGCCCGACAATGCCGTCAGGGCGCTGCATATTCTCGGCGGCGTCTATTGGCCGGTGTCGCAGGTGACGATTGGCGCGGTCGGCTTTCCGGAAGTCTCCGGCATCAGCGCCGACACGGCCGTGATCGGAGCCACCGGATTGTCAGTGGCCGGCGTCACCATGGGCCGGCTCGACGAGGCCTCGGAGACGGCGGCGATGATCAAGATCGCCAGCCGCGCTATTGCGCTGATCGATCATTCCAAATTCGGGGTCACCGCCTTCGCCAAGATTGCAACCTTCGCGCAGATCGGCGTGGTGATCACCGATGAATGGCCGCCCGAGCCGATCGCTCAGGCGATGAAGAAGGCCGGAACCCAGCTGATTGTGGCTTAAAGCAATTCCAGCAAAAGCGTGGAGCGGTTTTGCTGGAATTGCGTGAAAACAAAGTTATAGCGCGCGCAGCCAGGCCATGCGCGCCGGCAGATCCGGATCGTTGAAGGCGAGTGAGCCCATCACCAAAGTCTGCGCGCCCGCCTGGCGGAGAAGCGGAACCGTCGTCTCACGGATACCACCATCCGCCGCCAGAACCGCATTGTCGCGGCCGGAGGCGGCGATGAGCGCCCCGGCTTCCTGAAGCCTCGGGCAGGCGGTTTCCGACAGGCCCTGGCCCTTGACGCCGATGGCCGTGCCGAGCAGCGTGACGAAATCGAGCTGCGAGACATGCGGCGCAAGCGCCGACACCGGCGTTTCCAACCGCAAGACAAGCCCGGCTTTCACGCCCAGTTCCGCGATCAGATCCAGCCCTGCGCTGGTGACATCGCCGGTCTCGGGATGGAAGGAAATCAGGTCGGCGCCGGCTTCGGCAAACTGGCGGATCTGGCTGAGCAGGATGTCGCCCTCGATCATCAGATGCACATGGATCGGCTTGGCCGTGAGTTTGCGGATGCGGGCGATCTGGTCGGGAAACATCAGGAAGGACGGCGCGAAACGGCCGTCTGCAGCGTCGGCGTGATAGAGATCGACGAACTGATCGACCCTCAGAATATCGGCTTCGAGATTGGCGAGGTCGGCCGACCACAGCGAATATTCCGCCATCAGGCGCTCGCGCGGCAATGTTTCGAACCAGTCGGAATTAGGCTTCAGGCTCATGTTCGGGAATCCCTGGATGTCATTCGGAAGAACGCGGATAGCGCGCCTTTGAGTTCGGCGGCATAGGCCGTGCGGTCCACGGCTTTCGGCGTGATTTCGGCGCAGACCGCGCCGGGGATAAGAGAGGCGAGTTTTCGCGCGTAATCGAGCGGGTGGACGACATCGACCCCGTGCCCGACCGTCAATGTCGGAACGCGGATGGCGGCAAGATTGTCCTCCGTCACCCCCGGGCCATCAAGCGCGATGTCCAGCAGGAGAGCGGCGAGTTGATCCGGTTCGGGATGGGCGAAGAAGCCGAGCAGCGAGGCGAGATTGTCGGGCGCGTGCTCCGCCAGATAAAGCCCGATCGGGGAGGCGGCGAAACTGTCGCGCCCCTCGGCGCCATGCGCCCGGAGATGATGGGCGACCGCCACGAATGGCTGCATATTGATGGGCGCCGCAGCCGTCAGCCAGGCGGGACGCACCAGCGCGAGCGCGTCGATGCGATCGGGAAAACGGCAGGCGATGTTGAGGGCGACGGCGGCGCCCATGGAAATGCCGCCGATCGAAAACCGTTCGAGGCCGAGACTGTCCGCCGTGGCGATCACGTCATCGGCAAAGCGAGCGATGGAATAACGCCCCTTGGGATCGAAGGGGCTGAGCCCATGGCCTGGGCATTCCACCGTCACGCGCCGGCATGGCAAATCGGCGGGAAAGCTGTCGGCGATCTGGTTTCTGTCCCCGCCCAGACCATGCTGGAAGACGACAGGCGCGCCCAAGCCGATATCCACGACATTGAGCGACGGCGTCGAGACCAGTGTCAGTTTTTCCGCCATCATACAGCCAGGCTCCGGAGAAAGTCTGAAACCTCCGGCGCTTCCGCTTCCGACAGTCCATGGGTCACCACAGGACCATCGAAACCCACTGCCTTCAAGCGGCGAAACATATCCGGGAAATCCACCACGCCGCGACCGGCGGTCACGAACTCGCCGTCGGCGTCGCGATCCTTGGCATGCGCCATGGCGATGCGGGGACCGAGCGCGTCGATCGCGGCAGCCACGATGGCGCGTGCTTCTTCCATACTCGCCTTTTCGAACAGATTGGCGGGGTCGAGCACGATTTTCAGCCTGTCAGAGGGCACGGCGGCGAAGAGCCGTGCGGCGTCATGGGCGTCGCGGATCACATTGGCCTGCTCCGGCTCGATCCCCAGGGAGACGCCATGCGCTTCGGCCAGCGTGGCGGCGCGGCCCATCTCCTTGATGAGATCCCGCCAGGCCTCCTCCGTCTGATTGTCAGGATGATGCCGCCATTGATTGTCGGCATCCCGCGTGCCGGTGCACAAAGTCACCAGGGGAATGCCGAGATCGGCTGCCGCGCGGATGGCGACGCCGAGCCTGACGAGGCCCTCGGCGCGAACGGCCTTGTCCGGGTGGATCATATTATAGGTCGCAGAGAGCGCCGAAATCTCGACGCCGGACGTTTGGCGCGCCACCGAGATATCTTCGAGCACGGCCTCGTCGAGACTGTCCGGCATCGGAGGCAGGCCGCAACAGGCGAAATTGAACTGCACGCAGTCATAGCCCGCAGCCTTGGCAGCTGACAGGACCGGTCCCGGGCGCTCGCCGGCAAAGGTTTTGGCGAAAATGCCGATCTTCATCAGACGGCTCCCCTGATGTCTCCGACAAAGATCTTGTCGCCGCTCTCGGCCGACCGGGCAATGGCCGCCATGGCCCTGACGCTCGCCAGTCCGTCGAGGATATCGGCGCCCTGCATGGGCGCGCCGTCGAGAATGACGCGGGCGAAGCCTTCGAGCTGGCGGCGGTAGAAATGACCATCCGCGCCGAGCGGGCGATGATAGGTCGCCGTGCGCTCGTCGAAGATCTCGACTTCGGAAGACCGGTAATACCAGGGGTTAAAGGTCTTGGCGGTGACGCTGCCATTCTGGCCATAGAGCTGGAAACCTTCGTGCCAATCCATCCGCACCGCCACCGTCAGGTCGAGATGCCCCAGAGACCCATCGGCGAATTCCGTTTCGACGAACCAGGAATAGGCGCCGAACCGCTCGAGCAACCGCGCTCGCACCCAGCTGATCTCGCCGCAGAGATAGCGGGCGAGATCGACGAGATGGCAGCCATGCGCCAGCATGTAATAGCGCTTGAGATCCGCTTTCGGATTCTCCTTGGGCTTGAGCGCCGCCTTGCTGAGAACAGGCAGGGGCTGAACCGCATCGGTCATCGTGTAGCGATGCGTGCTGTCGCAATACCAGGCCTTCAACGCCAGGCGCTCACCCATATCATGGTCGATAAAGCCCTTCGCCGCCTCGATGCCGGGGTCGAAGCGCTTCATATGGCCGATCTGCAGCACCTTGCCGGTGCGCTCCACCACGGCCTGGAGGGTCTCGACCTCCTCTACGGAAAGGCCGATCGGCTTCTCGCAAAGAACATGTTTCCCGGCTTCCAAGGCCTTGATCGAGGCCGGCACATGGAATGCGTCCGATGTGGCGATGATCACCGCTTCAAGCTCGGGATCGGCGAGCATGTCGTCATAATCGAGATAGATCTTGTCGGGCTCGTAAGTCGCGCCCATGCGGCGGGCGAGGTCTTCGGCGGCGTCGCAGATTGCGTAGAGACGGCAATTGGCGGCCTTCACGGCGGATTCGAAATGCGCGAACTGGGCGATCGGGCCGCAACCCAATACGCCGACCCGCAATTGCTGGCTGTCTTTCTTCACGGTTTCCTCCCAAAAATCCGTCAGGAAAGAAATGCGCTCTTCTGCGAAATGTCAAGCGATATGAGCAGATAAACGCATAAATGCTGAAATCAGATCAAGCGACGCCGAGACCTGCAAGCAGCCCGCCGTCGATCCGATAATCCGATCCGGTGATGAAACCCGACTTCTCCGACGCCAGAAAACAGACGAGGCGCGCCACTTCCTCCGGCTCGCCGATGCGGCCGATCGGATGCGCAGCCCCGAAACGGCGGAACACATCCTCGACATCGGCGTCGTCGCCGTCGAAGGTGCGGGCGGCAAGTTCGAGGATCGGCGTGCGGACAGAGCCGGGGCTAATGGAATTTACCCGCACATTCGCTTTGGCGTGATCGAGCGCCATGGCCCGCGTCAGCGCATGGATCGCGCCTTTGGTCGCGACATAGGCGGCGACATTTTTCTGGCAGGCATGCCCCTGCACCGAGGCGATATTCAGGATCGCGCCGCCGCCCTTCTTTTCCATCAGGGGGATTCCGTATTTGCCGGTCAGCTGGATCGAGCCGACATTGACGGCATAGGCGCGCAGGAAAATCTCATGTTCAGTCGTGACCACCGTGCCATAGGGGTGCACTGCCGCCGAATTGACGATGATGTCGAGACCGCCATGCTCGCGTCCAAGCGCCTCGAACGCCTGAACCACCTGAATTTCGTCGGCGACATCGGCCTGCCGGACGGCAAGGGACAGCGCCTCGCGAGCGGCGATTTCGATCAGCTCCGCATTCGCCTTGGGATCGATGCCGAGCGCCGTCACCGTGGCGCCCTCTTTCGCCAGCGCGATCGCCGCGGCGCGGCCGATGCCCGACGTCCCCGTCACTACGGCGATCTTTCCTGAAAACTCCACGATTACTCCTCCCGATCCGCCTCGGGGCGGACAAAACGCATGCCGTATTCCAGATGCCGGCTCAGCAGATAGGCATAGGCGATCCGGTCCTTCGCCCTGAGAGCCTCGACGATGGACTTGTGCTCTCGCCAGGTCTCTTCATTGACAAAGCGCGTCTCTTTGCCGAGCCGCATCAGCTCCAGCATCGATTGCCGCTGGTGGCGATAACTCGCGAGCAGCACGGCATTGCCCGCCAAACCCACCAGTTTTTCGTGAAAGGCGTAGTCGGCTTCGGCCGCTTCGGCGACCGTGGCGCTATCGAGAATCAGGAGATTGGCGGCGTCCAAGTCAGCAAGCTGCGCCTCCGTCAGCGTCAGCAGCGCGGCTTCGCCTGCGCCCGTCTCGACGATCTTGCGAAAGCCCTGCACTTCGCGAAAGGACGCCGGCGAAATCGCGTGATGCAGAGTGAGCAGCGACGACATCGCATCGGAATGGCGGTTGGCGAGAACCGCGCCGGCCTTGGGCTTGATGTCCACGATCCCATAGGCGCGGAGATATTGTAGCGCCTCACGCACCGTGTTTCGGCTGGCGCCGAATTGCTGCGCGAGGTCGCGCTCGGTCGGCAAGGGATCGCCGAAAGACAGCCGCCGCTCGGCGATCATCTCCTGAATCCGCTCCACCAGCCTCGAAACGGCCGAACCGCCGGGCTTGCGAGCGCCGCTCTCGGCTGGCTCGATCTGCATCCTGTCCTCCCGCCTCAATTGTTGGACCAATTCCGGATCACCGTCAACTGTCATGGATCAAACATATCATTGTTGATCTCTTTCTCATTCTGTGGTCCAACATTACGGCAAGGGAGGATGACGATGCAGGAATGTTTTCGCTGGTACGGGCCCAATGACCCTGTCACGCTCGACCATATCAAGCAGGCCGGCGCCACAGGCGTGGTCTCGGCGCTCCACCACATCTATGACGGCTCCGCCTGGCCAGAAGACGAGATTCTGAGCTATAAGCGGCGGATCGAGGCCGAGGGGCTCGAATGGTCGGTGGTCGAGAGCATTCCGGTCCACAATTCGATCAAGATTGGCGGCCCCGAGCGCAGCGCCTATATCGGCCGCTACAAGGATACGATCCGGGCGCTGGCCAAGTCCGGCATCCGCACCATCTGCTATAATTTCATGCCGGTGGTCGATTGGACCCGCACAGACCTGATGTATCGCATGCCCTCATCCGGTTATGCGCTGCGCTTCGACGCGATCGATTTCGCCGCCTACGACCTGTTCATTCTTGCGAGACAAGCCGCAGAGGCAGACTACTCCCCCGCACGCATCTCCGAAGCGCAGGCTCGGTTCGAGACCATGGACGAAGCGACCCAGGCGCGCATCGAGAAAAACCTGATCGCCGGCCTGCCGGCCACCGAGCGCGTCTATGATCGCCCGGCCTTCCGCGCCGCACTTGCCGATTACGCCGGCATCGACGCAGAGACGCTACGCGGCAACCTCCATCATTTCCTGCGCGAAATCGTTCCTGTCGCGGCCGAATGCGAGGCGCAGCTCTGCATTCACCCCGATGATCCGCCATTCTCGCTGTTCGGCCTGCCGCGCGTGGTCTCGACTGCCGAAGACGCCCGCTCCATCCTCAACGCCGTGGATCTACCGGAAAACGGCCTGACCTTCTGCACCGGCTCCTATGGCGCCCGCGCCGACAATGATCTCGTCGCCATGGTGGAGGAATTCGGTCCGCGCATTCACTTCACCCATCTGCGCAATGTGCGGATCGAGTCCGACGGCTCCTTCTACGAATCCGATCATCTCGACGGTTCCGGCGACATGGTCGGCGTGATCATGGCGCTGATGAAGGAGGAGAAGCGACGGAGGGAGGAGGGGAGGCCGGACTGGCGGATTCCTCTCCGCCCCGACCACGGCCACCTGCTCGCCGACGATATCGGCAAGGCGCGGGTCAATCCGGGCTATTCGCTGATCGGCCGCCTGAAGGGACTGGCCGAAATCCGCGGCGTCATGCGGGCGGTGGAGCGGTTGGCGGCGTGATCGCCGCCCATCGCCTCAGATAGGCGCTTCCCAGAGTTCGATAAAGACGTGATCGACGTCATCGGCCTCAGCCAGCGCCGTGCCGAAAAAGACCGCGTCGCCAAGCGCGCGGTGCGGACCTTCAGGCGTTTCAAGTGTGGCGCGGGTGCGGCCCTTGAAACTTCCGTCAGCCTGCGGGACCATCTTGCCGGCATTGGTCACCATGACAGGCGTGCCGTCCTCAAGTTCGAGACAATAGCGGGCCTCGACGGCGTAGGAGCCGTCCTGCAGACGGATCGCAAAATCCGCGCCGCCAGGAAGGATGCGGCCGCGCCAGCCAATCCCGCGCGCCTCGCCGCCGACGATCGGAAACATCGACCGGACATGGCCCTGGACGGTCACGAATTCCAACGCGGGGCCGAGATCAGCGCGGATGACACAGGCCTTGCGCAGCAAGGGTTCACCGAGCGTCTTGGTCGCGCCGAGCGAAGTCATGTCCATGTCGAGGTCATGCGGCTTCATGGGTGACCCGTCCGTCACAAACCGTCATTCTGATCTCAAGCGCCGCGATTTCTTCCGCAGGCGTCGCCTCGATATCGCCGGAGAGCAAAACGAGGTCGGCCAGCATGCCCGGTTTCAGCGTCCCGATCTTGTCGTCCATGTGACCGACATAGGCGCCGTTGCGCGTAAAGGCGGCGAGAACGTCGTGAAGACCGAGCCGCTGATCCGGCAATCCCGGAAGATGCGGCTTGCGGGTCAGGGCCGTCTGGATGCCGAGAAGCGGATCGATGGGCACGATCGGCCAGTCCGATGAGAAAGCGATCGTGGCGCCGGCCTCATGCAGCATCTTCCACGCATAGGCATAGGCCGCTCGCTCGGGACCAATGCTGCGCGAGGTCGGCGTTTCTCCAACCGGCGCATGCAGAGGCTGAACTGAGGCGACCACGCCGAGCTCGGCGAAACGCCCGATATCGGCGGGATCGATCATCTCCACATGTTCGATGCGATGACGGCTGTCGCGTGGACCATTAGCTTCGCGCGCGGCCTGATAGCCGTCGAGCGTGATGCGGACGGCGGCATCGCCAATGGCATGCACGGCGATCTGCAGACCCCGGCGATCGGCTTCGATGGCGGCTTGCTTGAAGCTCTCGGCGTCGAAGATCGGGTCGCCACGCAGGCCGGGGCGATCAGAGTATTCGGCCAGCATCGCGGCGGTGCCGCTTTCGATGACGCCGTCGACAAAGATCTTCACCCGACCGCAGCTGAGCTTGTCGCCGGAGAAATCGCGCGTCATGGCCGAGGCGCGCTCAAGTTCCGACAAAGGCATTTCACGCGTCAGATGGAAAGGCACGGAGATGCGGGCAAGCAGTTCGCCGTCCTTCTCGACATCGCTGAGAAGCTCCAGGAGATGCCGGTTGCCGTCCATATTGTGCATGGAGGTGATGCCCTTGGAGGCGACGAACCGCATGCCCGATTTCAGCGTCTCCACATCCTCGCGCCATTCCTCCGGGGTCGGCGTCTGCGGCGGCTCAACGCCGGACATGCCCAGCATTTCGCGGCCGCCCGACGTTCGCAGATCAAGCACCGGCAACAGCGCGAATTTTTCGCGCAATTCGCCGGTCGCAAGCCCGTCTTCGCCCATCACAACTTCGTTGCCGACAGGTAGGGACTTGCCGTTGAGAAGACCCGCCGCCTTCAGCGCCGCGGTATTGGCGAAGAGCGTATGGAAGTCATAGGCCATCACGGCCAAGGGCCGATCCGGGCACATGGCGTCGAGAGCATGACGATCGAGCCGCGTGCCCTTGCCGAGAATTTCGTAATCCGCGCCTTGGGCGAACAGTAGCCCTTCATGGGGGCGGGCAGCGGAGAAAGCCTCGACGGCGGCCTTCATCGCTTCGAAACCCATGATATTGGCGAGCTGCAACAGGGTCTGGCCATAGGCTCCGGAAAACAGATGCAGGTGGCTCTCGACGAAACCGGGCAACAAACTTGCGCCGTTGGCGTCCACGATGCGGGTGTCGGGACCGGCATGGCTCATCACGAGGTCGCGGTCGCCGACGGCCAGAATGCGATTTTCCTCTATCGCCAAGGCGCCAGCTCGCGGCGTTTCGTCGTCCATGGTGAGCACATGGGCGTTGATAAAAATGATCGAAGCGGTCATGCGGTTGAACCTTTGCGGCGGGGTTTTGCAATGCTGTCGTCTTCGAACAGCATGTGGACGAGGGGCATGATGCGCGCCCTGAGGATGACTTCATGTTCCTCGAGGGTCTGGTCCACATTGGTGATCAGGCTCAGGAATGTCGGCATCCAGACATCGTGAAACAACTGCGCCAGCAATTTCGGCTGCGGTTCGACCTGCGCGCGCAGCTTGAGGTCTAGCTCGGCGAAATACTCGGCGACCACATCGACCAGAGCGTTGGAAACACTGGCATATTGTGCGGCGAGTTCGGTCTCCGGGTGTCGAATGGCGGCGGATTCGGCGTATCGCCACACTCGTTTTCCGGCAATTTCCAGCGTGCGGCGCGAGACACGGACAAACAGGTTGAGGATCAGTGTCGCAAGATCGGTGTTCTCGGTCCAATGCAGCGGACGATCGTTTTCACGCGCTTCGGTGGTGCCCTCGCTGATCAGCGCGATCAGCACCCCGTCCTTCGAGCCGAAATAGTTGAACACAGTCGGCGCCGAAATCCCGGCAGCAGCGGCGATATCCGCCATCGTCGTCGCGTCTATCCCCTGCCGCGCGAACAGTTCCTGCGCGGCGGCGATGATTTCATCGCGTCGTTTCGCCTTCTTGCGGCTGCGCAGTCCAGGCTCGGGCTGGCTCGTCTCGATTACGGCGTCGCTCATTTGTTTTTCACGCTATATTTTTTGTGTCTGTAAAAAATTTGGTTGACTAAAGTTATTTTGTCAATACGCATATTGAAGACCTTTGGGGACAATAGGCAAAATGCTGAACATTCGTGAACTTTCTAAGCGTTTCGGTTACGGGAACGGAACCGTGACGGCGCTGCATGAGGTGAGTTTCTCCATCGCGGAAGGAGAATTCTTCACCCTTCTCGGTCCGTCAGGCTGCGGAAAGACAACCCTGCTCCGCCTGATCGCCGGCTTCAGCGCACCGAGCGGCGGCGCGCTGATCCTTGACGGCAAGGACATCGCGCAGATGCCGCCCAACCGCCGACCGGTGAACACCGTCTTCCAGAACTACGCGCTTTTTCCGCATATGACAGTTGCCGAGAACGTCGCTTTCGCCCTCGACGCGCAGGGCAAACCAAGAAGCGAAGTCGAGCCGGCTGTGGACGCTATGCTCAAGCTGGTCCAGCTCGCCCATCTCAAGGATCGCAAGAGTTCGGAATTGTCTGGCGGTCAGCAGCAGCGTGTGGCGCTCGCCCGCGCGCTGGTCGCCAAACCACGCATTCTTCTCCTCGACGAGCCGCTGTCTGCGCTGGACATGAAGCTCCGCAAGGACATGCAGATCGAACTCAAGCGGCTGCAGCGCGAAACCGGCCTGACCTTCATCTTCGTGACCCACGACCAGGAGGAAGCGCTGACCATGTCGGACCGCATCGCCGTGATGAGCGGCGGCCGCGTCCAGCAGATCGCATCGCCACGCGAACTTTATGATCGCCCGGCCAACCGCTTCGTGGCGGGCTTCATCGGCGAGTCGAATTTCCTAAACGCGAAGGCTGCATCCGGCGTGATCAGCCTGGGAGACGCCAAGGTCGCCCTGAGCGGAGTGTCCGATGGACCGGTCACCCTGATGATCAGGCCTGAACATGTGGCGCTTGCGACCACGCTTCCGGAAGCCCTTAATCTCAACGCCACGGTCGAGCAATTGGTGTTCTTCGGCACCGACACCCATGTCCATCTGTCCTTGCCGGATGGATCGGCCCTGATCGCACGCGTCCAGAACGCTCTGCATGGCGGCCGCAGCTTCACCGAAGGGGAAACCATTCCGGTGGCGCTCCCCGCCGAGGCTCTACGCGCCATCGTCGATATGGAGGAAAAAGCGTGAGTTCTTCCGAAACCTGGCGTCGCTGGGGGCTGGTGCTGCCGGCCGTGACAATCATTATACTGTTTTCGATCCTGCCATTAGGCGTAGTCATTGTTTACTCGCTGCTGACCCCCGGCGATTACGGCAATGTGAAATGGATTTTCTCGACCGATGGCTGGTTCTCCGTTCTCTTCGAACGCGACATATTTGACGATACAGTCAGCCTATCTGACGCCAATCTGACCATTCTCGGTCGCTCCGTCGGTCTATCTCTCGCCACAACGCTGATTACCCTCGTCTTCGGCTTGCCGACAGCCTGGTTCATCGCCACCCGCCCGGCCTCGCAACGCGGTTTCTGGTTGTTCCTGATCACCATTCCGTTCTGGACCAACCTTCTCGTCCGCACCATCGCCGTACAGGAAATGATCCGCTCCGAGGGAGTCCTAAATCGCCTGCTCATGGCGCTCGGGATCATTCATGAGCCGCTGCAGATGATGTTCACCAATTTCGCGGTGTTGCTCGGCATGGCCTATGTCTTCCTGCCGCTGATGGTGTTGCCTGTTTATGCAGCCATTGAGAAATTCGATTTTCGCCTCGCCGAAGCCGGCTACGACCTCTACGCCTCGCGCCTCTACTGCCTGCGCCGGGTAATCCTGCCGCTGGTGCGGCCAGGCATCATCGCCGGTTCGATTCTCGTCTTCGTGCCGTCGCTCGGCGCCTATGTGACGCCGCGCATCATGGGCGGCGGCAAGTCGATGATGCTCGGCAATCTCATTGAAATGCAGTTCGGCCAGGGCCGCAACTGGCCGCTGGGCGCGGCGCTGTCGATCACGCTGACGATTTTGGTGCTGGTGGCTCTCATTTGGTACACGCGCATCACCTCCACCCGCAAGGAGCGCAATCATGGTTGAAGGCGGCTTCGACGTCAAACGCCTGCCGGGCGCTGCGGTGCTCGCCATCGCCTGCTTCGTCATCCTCTACGTGCCGATGTTCATCCTCGTCGCCTATTCCTTCAATGCGGGCAAGGTGATCGGCAATTGGGAAGGCTTCTCGCTCAACTGGTATTTTAAGGCGCTCCAGAACGAAGCCTTCATGGACGCCGCCGTGAACTCGCTGATCATCGCGACCTCTGCAGCGGTGATATCGACGATCCTCGCCACAATGGCGGCGCTCGCGACCACGCGCGGCGACGGCTTCAGGGGCGAAGGCGCCGTCCACATCATCTTGAACCAGCCGCTGATGGTGCCGGAAATCGTGCTCGCCATCGCGCTCCTCATCATCATCGGCCAGATCAAGCAGGCGACCGGCTATACCGGGCTCGGCTTCCTGATCGCCGCGCATACAACCTTCTGCATTCCCTTCGCCTATCTGCCGATCCGCGCCCGGCTCGAAGGCATGGATCTCAGCCTCGAGACGGCGGCCGCCGATCTCTACGCGAGTCGGTTCTACACATTTCGGCGGGTGACGCTGCCGCTGCTGGCGCCGGCGATCATGGCGGGCTTCATGCTGGCCTTCGTCGTCTCGCTCGATGATCTCGTGATGAGCGACTTCCTCAAATCACCCGGCCAGGAAACGCTGCCCACCTATCTCATGGGCGAATTGCGGCGAAACCTGACCTCGGAAATCTACGCCATTTCCTCGCTTCTTCTTCTGATCAGCGTGCTGATCGTGGCGGGGTCATGGGTGGCAACGCGCAAGAAAAACTAACCATAAGAGGTGAACATCATGAAATACGCCTATCGCCTGGCTGCATCGACAGCCATTCTGGCTGCCGTCAGTTTTCCGGCGCTCGCCGAAGGGCAGCTCAATATCTACAATTTCGGCCTCTACACGCCGCCGGATCTGATCAAGAAGTTCGAAAAGACCTATGACGTGAAGGTCTCGGTCACCGAATACGACTCCAACGAAACCGCCATGGCCAAGATCGAAGCCGGCGGACACGGCTTCGACATCGTGGTGCCCTCGGCTTCCGTGGTTCCGATCTACATCGAGAAGGGTCTGCTCATGAAGAGCGAACCCAACCAGATGTCGAACTTCAAGAATGTCAATTCGGAATGGGTCGGCGTCGATTGGGACGCCGGTCGCCACTACACGGTTCCGTGGGTCTGGGGCACCACCGGCGTGATGGTCAACACCAAGATCTATAAGGGCGACATCAACACCTCTGCCGTCATTTTCGATCCGCCGGAGGAGCTTAAGGGCAAAATCAACGTCGTCCCCTCAATGAATGACGTCATCGACATGGCGATCGGCTATGTCGGAGGACAACCCTGCACCGATGACAAGACGGTCCTGAAGGCTGCGCGCGACAAGCTGATGGCGGCCAAGCCCTATTGGGCGTCGATCGATTATGCGAGCTTCGAGAAGTTCATCAAGGAAGACCTCCAGGCGTCTGTGTTCTGGAGCGGCGCGACAATGCGCATCCGCGCTGAAAATCCTGGCTTCGCCTATGGCTACCCGAAGGAAGGCTACGCGCTCTGGCAGGACAACGCCGCCATTCTCGCCGACGCCAGAAATGTCGACAACGCCAAGCTGTTCCTGAACTTCATTATGGATCCAGAGAATGCGGCGCTGATTTCCAACTATACGCGCTATGGCAACGCCATTGCCGGCTCGGAAAAGTTCATGGATCCCGAACTGCCGAAAGCGCCGGAAATGAACATTCCGCCGGAACTCAAGTCGGCCGGTTTTTTCCAGAAGACCTGCCCGGCCGACGTCCAGCAGATCTACACGAAGATCTGGACCGAACTGACGAAATAATGCGAAAAGGTCCAGCCTGATTTCGTCCGGCTGGACATATCCCCGTACAGGCCGGTTCGCGCGCGTACCGGCCTATTTTACAAAAGGACCTCGATGATGACTTGGCGCATGCCTTCTGAGACCGCCCGCCACGAGCGCACCTGGATGGCTTTCCCGCGTGCCGGCGCGACGCTCGGCGAGGGAGAGGCATGGCAGGAGACGGGCTATGCAGCCTGGACCGCCGTCGCCCACGCCATTGCCGAGTTCGAATCCGTCTCGATGGTGGTCGACCCCTCCGAGCTGGACCGCGCCCGCCGCATGCTGGGCAGCCATATCGACATCGTCGAAGCGCCGCTCGATGAATTCTGGATGCGCGATTTCGGCCCGACTTTCGTCCTCGATGATGCAAGACCCGGTGTTCTCGGCGCGGTCGACTGGATCTTCAATGGCTGGGGCGATCATGAATGGTCGGAATGGAAGAAGGCGAACGAGATTGCGCGCCTGATCGCCGCCCATGCCGGCGCCGAGCTGATCTCCAGCGTGCTGGTCAATGAAGGCGGCGGCATTCATGTCGATGGCGAAGGCACGGTCCTTGTCACCGACACCGTGCAGCTCGATCCGCGCCGCAATCCCTATGCTGACAGGGCCCGCGTCGAAGCAGAACTCGCCCGCACCCTCGGCGCCACCAAAGCGATCTGGCTGCCGCGCGGCCTGACGCGTGATTATGAGGACTTCGGCACCAACGGCCATGTCGACATCGTCGCGACGATTGCCTCTCCCGGCGTGTTGCTCATCCACAACCAGCCAAATCCTGATCATCCCGACCACGAGGTGATGCGCGACATCCGCGCTTTGCTGGCCGACGCCACCGACGCCGCCGGCCGGCGTTTCACCATTCTCGATCTCGAGGCGCCCGCGCAGATCCGCGACGAGGACGGTTTCGTCGACTTCAGCTATGTCAATCACCTGACCGTCAATGGCGGCGTGATCGCCTGCGGCTTCGGCGATGACAAGGCGGATGCAGCGGCGGCGGATATCCTTGGACAGGCCTATCCCGGCCGCAAAGTCGTGACAGTCGATTCCCGCGCCATCTTCGCGCGCGGCGGCGGCATTCACTGCATCACCCAGCAGCAGCCTTCCGTTGAAGCGAAAGCCTGATCATCATGAGCCACTTCGACGTCGTTGAAAAATCGATCGCAGAACTGCGCGCGGCTTTGGAGTCCGGCGAGGCGACGAGCGTGGAGCTCGTCGAAGCCTATCTCGCGCGCATCCAGGCCTATGATGGCCCGGCGACTGCAACCGCGCTGAACGCCATGGTGGTGATGAATCCGGACGCGCTCAAGGACGCGGAAGCCTCCGACGCGCGCCGCAAGAGCGGCGAGGTTCTCTCGCCGCTCGACGGCATTCCCTACACCGCCAAGGACAGCTATCTAGTGCGCGGGCTGACTGCCGCCGCCGGAAGCCCCGCCTTCGAACATCTTGTCGCCCAGCGCGACGCCTTCACCATCGAGCGCCTGCGGGCGGCCGGCGCCATCTGCCTCGGCCTCACCAATATGCCGCCGATGGCCAATGGCGGCATGCAGCGCGGCGTCTATGGACGCGCCGAAAGCCCGTATAACCGGGAATGGCTGACCAGCGCCTTCGGCTCGGGATCGTCGAACGGCTCGGGTACGGCCACCACCGCATCCTTCGCCGCCTTCGGCCTTGGGGAGGAAACCTGGTCGAGCGGCCGCGCGCCTGCCTCCTATAACGCGCTTTGCGCCTATACGCCCTCGCGCGGCGTCATCTCCGTGCGCGGCAACTGGCCCTTGGTGCCGACCATGGATGTCGTCGTGCCGCATACGCGCGACATGGCCGACATGCTGGAAGTGCTCGACATCATCGTCGCCGACGATCCGGAAACGCGGGGCGACTTCTGGCGCGCCCAGCCCTGGATATCCCTGCCGGCCGCTTCAGCCCTGCGGCCGACTAGCTACCAGGCGCTCGCACCCTCGGACGGACAGGCGGCTCGACAGGCCTTGGCCGGCAAACGCTTCGGCGTGCCGCGCATGTATATCGACGCGGACCCGCAAGCAGGCTCCAACCCAGAAGGCGGCATTGGCGGCTCGACCGGCAAGCCGATCGAGACCCGCGCCTCGGTCCTCGAACTCTGGCGGCAAGCCAAGCGCGATCTCGAAGCCGCAGGCGCAGAAGTCATCTTGGTCGACTTCCCCATGGTGACCAACTATGAGGCCGACCGGCCGGGCGCGCCGTCGATCGCTACGCGCGGTCTCGTCAGCCCTGAGTTCCTGCATTACGAAATCCACGATCTCTCCGCATGGGGCTGGGAGGATTTCCTGCAGGCGAATGGCGATCCCATGCTGGACAGTCTTACCAAAGTCGACGGAGCAAGGATTTTCCCGCGCCCGGCGGGCGCGCTTCCCGACCGCTACACCGGCTTTTCCGACGAAATTTCGCACTATCCGGCGCTCGCCCGCCAAAAACCCTATCGTTCGCTGGAAGAAATCCCGACGCTCGAAGAGGGCCTGCGCGGTCTGGAGGAGACCCGGCGTCAGGATCTGGAAGTCTGGATGGACGACCTAGGCCTAGACGCCGTGGTCTTTCCGGCTGTCGCAGATATCGGTCATGCCGATATGGATGTGAACCCTGTTCATGCCGATCTCGGCTGGCGCAACGGCGTCTGGGTTGCCAACGGCAATCTCGCCATCCGCCATCTGGGCATCCCCACGGTCACCGTGCCGATGGGAACCATGCCTGACACGGGCATGCCGGTGGGCCTGACCTTCGTCGGCCGCGCCTATGATGACGCCAAGCTGCTGGCTCTGGCCGCGGGTTTTGAGAAAACCGGACAGCGCAGGACGCCGCCGCCGCGCACGCCCAAACTCTGAGAACGGACACAGATATGCACAACAAGAAGAGGCCGAACCGGGCATTGCCGGTTCGGCCTCTTGGCTTTTTAGGTCAGTTCATCTGGGTCACGAAACGGGTTTCAAGATAGGCCTCTGTCGCCTCCGAACCGCCCTCGGTGCCGTAACCGGAATCCTTGATGCCGCCGAACGGCACTTCGGGAAGCGCCAGACCATTGTGATTGATGGTCAACATCCCGGCTTCAACCTGGGTCGCAAGCGCATGCGCGGTCTCGGCAGAGCGCGTGAAGGCGTAGGCGGCCAGACCATAGGGCAGACGGTTGGCCTCGATCACTGCGTCGTCGAAGCTCGAAAAGCGGTTGACGATCGCCAGCGGTCCGAAGGGTTCTTCATTCATGACCCGCGCCGTGGTCGGAACGTCGGCGATGACGGTCGGCTCGAAGAAATAACCCTTGTTGCCGATGCGCTTGCCGCCCGCAACGATGCGCCCGCCTTGGGCGACGGCATCCTGCAGGAAGCCTTCGAGCGCCGGAATGCGGCGTTCATTGGCGAGCGGACCCATGCCGGAATCCGGATCAAGTCCATTGCCCACCACGATCTTTCGGGCGGCTTCGGCGAAACCATCGAGGAACTGGTCAGCCACATCGTCCTGCACCAGGAAACGGGTCGGCGCGACGCAGATCTGGCCGGCATTGCGGAATTTCGAGGGCGCCAAAACCGCAATCGCCTTGTCGATGTCGGCGTCGTCGAACACCAGCACCGGCGCATGACCGCCGAGCTCCATCGTCGCCCGTTTCATATGGCTGCCGGCCAGCGCCGCAAGCTGCTTTCCGACCGGTGTGGAACCCGTAAACGAGATCTTGCGGATCACCGGATGCGCCGTCAGATATTCGGAGATTTCGGCGGGCGTTCCATAAACGAGGTTGATGACGCCTGCCGGCATGCCGGCATCGGCAAAGGCGCGGATCAGTTCGGCAGGCGAGGCCGGCGTTTCCTCGGGCGCCTTCACGATGATCGAGCAACCTGTGGCAACCGCAGCCGAGAGCTTGCGGACCACCTGGTTGATCGGGAAATTCCAGGGCGTGAACGCCGCCACGGGGCCGACCGGAACCTTGATCGCCATCTGTGAGACGCGGCCGGAACGGGCCGGGATGATCTGGCCATAGGTGCGGCGCGCTTCCTCGGCGAACCAGTCGATGACATCGGCGCCGGCGAGGATTTCGCCTTTCGACTGGGCGAGCGGCTTGCCCTGTTCGCGGGTCATCATATAGGCGATCTGATCCGCCCGCTCGCGCAGCAGCTCGGCGGCCTTGCGCATGACCTTAGAGCGATCGTAAGCGGACACATCACGCCAGTGGCGAAACCCCTTGTCGGCTGCGGCGAGCGCCAGATCGAGGTCGGCGCGGCGGGCATGGGCGATTTTGCCGATCGTTTCTTCGGTCGCGGGATCGATCACCGGGATGATTTCACCAGCAAGCGCATCGCGCCATTCGCCGTCGATGAAGAGCTTGACGTCGGGATAGTGGTGCATGTTCTGCTCCTTTTTCATTGAACGCGACGCCAGAGCAATCACGTAAAAAGCGTCCGCCGGGAGGCGCGGACGCGAGAGAGTTTTTAGGTCGCCGGAGATCGACCTGCCTTCAGGAACGCCGTGATTTCGGCGCTGGTCCGGGCGCGGGCGATCTCCGCGTCGTCAGCGGCGCTGGCTCGGATCTTGATGTCGTCCGAAAGGGCCTGGCCGCGTGTGGCGACGAGCCCCCGGATAAAGTCCGCAGTGAATTCCGGGTGCGCCTGATAGGTAAGGGCGGCATCGCCATAGCGCAAGATCGCGAAGGGACAGGCTTCCGAACCGGCCAGGATTTCGGCGTCGTCAGGCAGTTTCAAGACTTGTTCCTTGTGCCAGGCGAGCAGAGTGCGATCGTCCTGGCCATCGCGCCCCTGATAGACGCTCGCGCCGGCGACCCAGCCATCGGGATTGGCCCCGACCTCGCCGCCGAGCGCCTTGGCGATCGCCTGATGGCCAAAGCAAATTCCGACCATCGGCCTGCCCGATGCCCTGATCTCGCGGATCAGCGACACAAGCCTGCCCACCCAAGGATCTTCGTCATTGACGGAAAAGCGCGAACCGGTGATCAGCCAACCATCGGCGCTCTCGGCGCTTTCGGGGAAAACGTCATCGACGACGGTATAGACCGCGTAGTCGAAGGTCTCTTCCCCCAGCAGACGCCGGAAGAAGAGATCGTAGTCGCCGAAGTCGGACCTCAGTTCATCCGGCGCATGCCCGGTCTGGAGAATGCCGATCCGCATAGCGTCACACGCCCAGCCGGTCGCGAAGTCCGTACCACCATGCGCCGATCGCCGTCAGCGGCACGCGGAAAGCGCGACCGCCGGGGAAAGGCAGGCTCGGCAGCGACGACCAGACATCGAAACGCTCCGCGTGGCCCGCCACCGCTTCGCCGAGGATCTTGCCGAGCAGATGCGTGGTGGTGACGCCATGGCCGCTGTCGCCGTGCGAGAAGTAAACGGTGTCCGAGAGCCGGCCGACATGCGGAATGCGCGTCAGCGTCAGCGCAAAGTTGCCGCTCCAGGCATAGTCGATGCGCGTGTTGGCGAGTTCCGGGAAGGTCTTGATCATGTTGGGGCGGATGATGCCGGTGAGATTGGCCGGGTCCTGACCGCCATAGCCGATGCCGCCGCCATAGAGCAGGCGGTTGTCGCTGGTGCGCCGGTAGTAATCCAGCACGTAATTGGCGTCCTCAACACAATAATCGGCCGGAAGAAGGCGGTTGAGAAGCGCGGGATCGAGCTTTTCCGTGACCATGACCTGGCTCGACACCGGCATCATGCGCTCGGTGATCTTGGGCAGGAGATTGCCGAGATAGGCATTGCCGCAGACTAGGAGATAGCGGGATTCGACGCGTCCCTTGGCTGTCTTGACCACCGCGCGTTTGCCGCTGATGTCCACGCTGACGGCGCGGGAATTCTCAAAAATCCGGGCGCCGAAACTTTCTGCGGCGCGGGCTTCGCCCAGAACCAAGTTCAGCGGGTGGATGTGTCCGCCGCGCGTGTCGATCATGCCGCCGACATAGCGCTCACTTGAGACATAGCGTCCGACATCCGCCTTGGACACCATTTCCATTCCGCTGATGCCGTAGCTCTCGCAGCTTTTCTTGACGGTTTCGAACTCGCGGATCTGCTTGGCCGTGAAGGCGGCAAAAAAGCCGCCTTCACGGAGATCGCATTCAATGCCGTGTTTTGTCACGCGGCCGCGGATGATGTCGCCGCCTTCGCGGGACATGGAAGCAAGCTTGCGGGCGATCTCGGGGCCGAAGCGTCCCTCGATAGTCTCGAAATCGCGGCTATAACCGTTGACGATCTGGCCGCCATTGCGGCCCGAGGCGCCGAAGCCGATGCGTTCGCCTTCGAGAACGACGACGCTGAAGCCCTTTTCGGCCAGTTCGAGCGCGGCGGATACGCCGGTGAAGCCGGCGCCGATGATGCAGACATCGGCTTCCAACGTCCCTTCAAGGATGGGGCGGATCGTCTTGTCGTTTGCGGTCGCGGCATACCAGGACGCGACGTGGCCGGGATTCTGTTGTGCTGTCGAGAGGGTCATTCAAGCCGTCCTGATGTAAGCGTCATATTCGACGTCGGTGACTCTGAGGGCGAATTCCTGCAATTCCTGTCGCTTGCAGGCGGCGTAAAGCTGACGGAACTCGGGGCCGAAAGCGGCAAAGGCGAAGCCGGAATCCGAGAAGCTCTGCACGGCGGCGTGCCAGCTGCGCTCCAATGGCTCGAGATCGGGGGAATGATAGTCGCCGGTCACCGGCCCGCCCGGATCGACGCGCTCGATCATGCCCATATAGGCCGCCTGCAGGATCATCGCGAGAACGAGATAGGGATTGGTGTCGGCGCCGGCGACGCGATGCTCGATGCGAGTTGCGGAACGGCCAGCGGTGATGACGCGCACGGCGGCAGACCTGTTGTCGAGACCCCAGGAGGCATAGGTCGGCGCATGTTCGCTGGGCGTCAACCGGCGGAAGGAGTTGGCGTGCGGCGCGAAAATCGCCGTGCTTTCCTGCATGTATTTCAACAGGCCGCCGACCGAATGCATCAGCGCCTGCGACGGGCCGTTCTCATCGGCATAGATGTTCATGCCCTGATCGTCGATCATCGAGAAATGCACATGCATGCCGCTGCCGGCCTGGGTGCCGTAGGGCTTGGCCATGAAGGTCGCGTCGAGCCCGTTCTTGCGCGCCACGCCCTTGACGATGCGCTTGAGCAGCACCGCGTTGTCGGCGGCGCGCATGGCGTCTGGCAGATGGTTGAGGTTGATCTCATACTGGCCAGGACCGTTTTCGCGCAGTGTGGTGTCGGCGGGCACGCCCTGCTCGCGGCAGACGGCCGCGATTTCGCTGAAGACGTCCTCGAAATCCTGCAATTCGGCGATCGACAGAACCTGGGTCTGGCCCGTATGCCAGCGGCCTTCGCGGGTATTGGGCGGGCGCACCGGATCGAGCGCCGAGCGAACGGGATCGATGAGATAGAATTCAAGTTCGGTCGCCACGACGGGCCGCAGCTTCATGCGCTCGAAACGGGCCAGCACGTTTTTCAACACCTGTCGCGGATCGGCGTGGAACGGCTCACCGGCGGTGTTTTGCATGCTGAGCATCACCTGGGCGGTCGGTCGCTTCAACCAGCCGACGCGGGCGAGCGTGCCTGGCACGGCGCGGCAGATGCCGTCGGGATCGCCGGTGCCTTCGGCCAGACCGGCTTCATTGACGTCGCGGCCCCAGATATCCAGCGCATAGACCGAGCGCGGCATCGCCATTCCCTTGACCAACACTTCCACGGCGCGTTCGCGCGGAATCCATTTGCCTCTGGGCACACCGTTCACATCGATGACGAAGGCTTCCAGCACTTCGATATCGGGGTTTTTGTCGAGGAAATCGCGCGCTTCCTGTTCTTCGATCATGCGTCACCATATTTCCGGACACCGCAACGGCGACGCGCCTGCGCCTGGCCAGCAGGTCCAAAACTCAATTCATTGGAATTTTTGCGCTGACTCTGCGTCGGCGCAGGATGCGGTTCAGAAACCGGCCAGCGGCCCTTCATCGATCTTCATGCAAAGACGCATCGACGACTCCTCTGCCGAATTTGATCATCGGCCTCGTAATATGATCATATTTTTATTTGATATGATCATATTTGTAAATCCGCAAAATTGCCTGCAAAGCGGTTTTCGCTGTGCTAAGGCGGATTTGGCCACCGAAACACAAAAGTATCGAGGGCTTTGACGGGAAGGGCAGGGTCTGGTTGATGGACGCAAGGCAGATCGCGGTCATGAGCGAACCGAAACAGAAGGGCGAATCCACCAAGAAGTGGGTCTATCGCTCGCTCAGCCGCGCGATCATGTCGGGTCGCTTTGCGCCCGGTTTGCCGGTCACCATTTCGGGATTGTCGGAAAGCCTCGGCGTCAGCACCATGCCGGTGCGCGGCGCGCTCGATCAGTTGATTGCCGACGGCGCGCTCGAATATCTCGACAACCGGCGGGTGCGCGTGCCCGATATCGGTCCCGAAAGATTTGATGAACTCATCGCCACCCGGATCGCGCTGGAAACAGTCGCTGCCGAGCGGTCCATACATTTCATCGACTATATCAGGATCGAGCGGCTGATGCTTCTCGACGCCATGATCGACCAAGCCTATCAGGCCGGCGACATCGAACTCGGCCTCGAGCGCAATTTTGCCTTCCATCGCTGCATATATGAGGTCAGGCCTTCATTCGTGCTCTTGCCGCTGATTGAATCTGTCTGGCTGCGCATGGGCCCTTTCATGCGCGAGGCCGTCGCCCATCTCGAACAGAGCTATCAGGTCGACCGGCATATGGAGGCGATCGAAGCAATCAAGCGACGTGACGCCGCCGCACTGAGAGACGCCATCACCGCAGACATCCAGGACGGCGCCGGCCATGTGGGACGTCAACGCCTTCTCGATATGGCCAACTCCAAAATCGAAGGTCCGTTGAGCCCACTCAAGCGGCGTCCGCCTGAAGGCGGAGCCAAGCCGTCGGCGTAACGCCGTTCATGCGCTTGAACAATTTGCAGAAATGCGCTTGGTCGGAGAACCCGCAGGCGAGCGCGACTTGCGAAAAGCTCTCGACGCCTTGGCTGAGCATGTGCTTGGCGCGCTCCATTCTCTCCTTGAGAACATAGGCATAAGGCGTCGTGCCGAATGTGGCGCGGAAAGCGCGGGTGAAGTGGCTGACACTCAATCCTGCCGAACGCGCCATCGCATCCGCACTCAGCGGACCATCGAGATGAGCGGCGACATGGTCAAGCACCCGGCGGCGCTGCCAGTTGGTCAACGGGCGGTCCGGCTGGGGCGCAGATGCGGTTTTCCGCGGCGCGCAGCCGGCAAGAATCTCCTGGGCGTGCGCAACGCAACGGCGCGCCCTGAGCGGATCGCGCTCAAAGGCGAGTTCCACCTCGTCGAGCAGTTTCAGCAAGGCGCTGACCATGTCTGCATTGGCGCTTCCCGCAGACGGAAGGGCTGGACGAGCGGAGTTGGCAACGAATGGCACGGGCGCCTCCTTTTTCCAGAAAATTCCATGTCTGGAAATTATGGAGACCGCTCTACCGAAGCGAGTTAAGCGCCGTAAAGATTTGCAAAATTCAACAAGTGCGAGATCTATCGCAAGCGCCGCAGCCTGCCCGGCGGCACGCCGACGATCTGGGTGAAATGCCGGGTGAGATGCGACTGGTCGCTGAAACCGCAGGCAGCAGCGATCTCCGCCAGCGGCCGGCCGCTTTCCTCGATCATTTTCCGCGCCTCTTGAACACGACGCTGCATGAGCCACCGATGCGGCGTCATTCCGGTGGCGGCGCGGAAGGCGCGAATAAAATAGCCGCGCGACAATGAACAGGCTTCAGCAATCTCGGCAACAGAGACATCGCTCGACAGCCGGGCCTCCATGATGTCCTTGGCGCGTTGTTCCTGCCACCGCGCCAAAGCCGGCATACGCGACAACGCGGGCGCTGCGACGGCCCGTCCATGCGCATAGAGAAGATGCAGACCGATCGCCATTGACAACTGGTCGACGAACAGACCGCTCGCTTCTTGCGGCCGCGCGAGAGTAGGCGCAAACGCCCGCATCAGATTGGACAGGACTTGGTCGTCTTCGCCGGCGAAAGGCGTGAAACCGCCGCCTAGGCTCAAACCGTTTTCCAACGCAGTTTGCTGAAGGAAGTCCGTCGACAATTCCAAAAGCAGGAAATCAAAGGGGCCATTCAGTTCAGCGCGGTAATCATCGCCGAAATTGCGGAGATAGAGCGACGAGGGAGCGAAGCCAAAGGCCTGCGACGACCGACCCCTGAAGATCCTTCGGCTATGCCCTTTGTTCAGCGACAAACCAATCAGCGCGCCGCGACCGGAGGCTGGAGTAAACACTTCGGAGACGCCGTCATGCCCCACGCCTTTCCGATAGAGCGTCAGGCCACCGCGTTCAAACTCGACATCTGTCCCGAGCTTGTCGGAGGCGCAGCCCAGACCATCGCGGCGACGCAGAGAAAAATCTGGCTGGGAGAGAACGGCATTGGCTGGCGATGCTCCCGTTGTCATGACGCAGTTGGCTCCAAAGCTTTTGACATAACAGCCGCTATCCGGCGCATCCGAAGATTGTGTTCCGGAATGTCGCACTTATTGTCGTCGCTGTATAGCCGCTTCGCCAATGGATAAAAGCGCGATTGTCCAAAGTCGCTTCAAAAAGACAATATTCCAACGGTGTGATCCGCAAGAATGGCGGCCTCAACAAACCTTGACGAGGAAGCACCATGCCCCAAGCAAAAGCCGCCCCCGGATCTCTCCTGCTCAATCCAAACGACCACACGCTTATACTGATCGATTTCCAGTCGCAGATGTCCTTCGCGACCAAGTCGATTGACGCGGTCAATCTGCGCAACAACGCCGCTCTGATCTCCCGCGCCGCCAAGGGCTTTGGGGTCTCGACCATCCTGACTACTGTGGCTGAAAAAAGCTTTTCGGGCCCGATGTTCTCGGAAATCACCAGCGCTTTCCCGGGACAGGCGCTTCTCGACCGCACCTCGATGAACACCTGGGAAGACGAGGGCGTCATCGCCGAGGTCAACGCCATCGGCAAGCCGCGCATCGTGCTCGCCGGCCTCTGGACCAGCGTCTGCATCGTCGGACCGGCGCTGTCGGCCATCGACCAGGGTTTTGAAGTCTATGTCATCGCTGACGCCTGCGGCGACGTCTCCACCGAAGCCCATGACCGGGCGATGGAGCGGATGATCCAGGCCGGCGCGCGGCCGATGACCGCCCTGCAATACATGCTCGAGTTGCAGCGAGATTGGGCCCGCGGCGAGACCTACGACCTGACCACCGGCATCGCCAAGGAATTCGGCGGCGCCTATGGTCTCGGGATCATCTACGCCAAGAGCATGTTCGGCGCGTCCGAAGCTCATTGATCCCAACAATCCGCGTCCGGACCCAATGGTCCGGACGCCTCTCAACGGGAGACAGCCGTGAAAATCTATCTCATGTCGCTGGGCGCAGGGCTGCTGGTCGGTATCGTCTACAGTCTCCTGAATGTGCGCTCGCCCGCCCCGCCCGTCGTGGCGCTGATCGGGCTCTTAGGAATTCTGGTTGGCGAGCAGATCGTGCCGAGCCTACGCAGCCTGATGGCGCGCGAGCCGGGCTTTTCATCCTGGCTGCACCAAATCCAACCTCACATGTTCGGCCATCTGCCGTCTGGCGCCGCACCGAAACAGGCGAAGGCGACAGTGGAAGCCGACGAACCCGCCGCCTGATCGCGTCGGAGACGAGAATTCGATCCAACGAGGACAGTCATGAACGTCGCCACCAAGGGCCACGCCGCCGCCGATCTCATCCTGCATAACGGTCGCATCGTCACGCTCGACCGCGCCAATCCGAACGCCACCGCGCTGGCCGTCAAGGACGGGAAATTCCTGATGGTCGGTCAGGATCATGAAGTCCTCACCTATTTCGGTCCGGACACCCAGATCGTCGATCTCGCGGGAAGGCGGGTCCTGCCGGGGCTGATCGACAATCACACCCATGTCATTCGGGGCGGCTTGAACTTCAACATGGAGCTGCGCTGGGACGGCGTCCGCAGCCTCGCCGACGCCATGGACATGCTGAAGCGCCAGGTGGCGGTGACTCCTCCGCCGCAATGGGTGCGCGTTGTCGGCGGCTTCACCGAACATCAATTCGCGGAAAAGCGCCTGCCGACGCTCGACGAGATCAACGCCATCGCACCGGATACGCCGGTTTTCATCCTGCATCTCTATGATCGTGCGCTTCTGAACGGCGCCGCGTTACGCGCGGTAGGCTACACTAAGGACACACCCAATCCGCCCGGCGGCGAGATCCAGCGGGATGCGAAGGGAAATCCCATCGGCCTGCTGCTCGCAAAACCCAATGCCGGCATCCTCTATTCGACGCTGGCGCGAGGACCGAAGCTGCCCTTTGACTACCAGCTCAATTCGACGCGCCATTTCATGCGCGAACTCAATCGTCTCGGCGTCACCGGCGTGATCGACGCCGGCGGCGGCTTCCAGAATTATCCAGACGACTACGCCGTTATCCAGAAGCTCGCCGACGACGGCCAGATGACGGTGCGGCTGGCCTATAACCTCTTCACACAGAAGCCGAAGGCCGAGAAAGAGGACTTCCTCGCCTGGACCGCATCGGTGACCTACAAGCAAGGCTCGGACTACTTCCGGCACAATGGCGCGGGCGAAATGCTGGTCTTTTCCGCCGCAGATTTCGAGGATTTCCGACAGCCGCGCCCGGACATGCCGCCGGAAATGGAAGGCGAACTCGAGGAGGTGGTGGGGGTTCTTGCCGAAAACCGCTGGCCCTGGCGCATGCACGCCACCTATGACGAGACCATATCGCGGGCTCTCGACGTGTTCGAGAAGGTCAACGCCGATATTCCCTTCACCGGTCTCAACTGGTTTTTCGACCATGCCGAGACCATTTCCGAACGCTCGATCGACCGCATCGCGGCGCTGGGCGGCGGCATCGCCGTGCAGCACCGCATGGCCTTTCAGGGCGAGTATTTCGTCGAGCGCTACGGCCATCGCGCCGCCGAGGCGACACCGCCGGTCGCGCGCATGCTGCAGAAAGGCGTCAAGACTTCGGCCGGCACCGACGCCACGCGCGTCGCCTCCTATAATCCCTGGGTGTCGCTCTCCTGGCTGGTCACCGGCAAAACGCTCGGCGGGATGGCGCTCTATCCCCGCGCCAACTGCCTCGATCGCGAGGAAGCTCTGCGCATGTGGACCGAAAATGTCGCCTGGTTTTCCAACGAAGAGGGCAAGAAGGGCCGTATCGAGGCCGGTCAGTTCGCCGATTTCATCGTGCCGGACAGAGATTTCTTCTCCTGCCCGGAGGACGACATCTCCTTCATCACGTCCGAGATGACGGTGGTTGGCGGCAGAATCGTCTTTGCGGCCGGCGCCTTCGCCGCTTTGGACGACACGTCGCTGCCGCCGCCGATGCCCGACTGGTCGCCGGTGCGGAAATTCGGTGGTTACGCCGCCTGGGGAGAACCGGAGGGCGCCGGAAAGACGTCGCTCAGCCGGATGGCATCGGCCTGCGGTTGCGCCAACAGCTGCAATCTGCATGGACATGATCATGCCCGCGCCTGGGCGTCGAATGCGCCGGTGTCGGATTTCTCCGGATTTTTCGGCGCTCTCGGCTGCGCTTGCTGGGCGGTGTGAGGAAACACAATGGCTCAAAACCTGGAAGCCCATCTCGCCCGCCGCTGTGCGCCAGCCTTCACCTCGCATCCCGCCCGCTTCATCGGGCTCCTGCTGCTCTGCTCCGCCTATCTACAGGGCAGCCTGATGAAGCTGTTCGATTTCGGCGCGGCGATCGCGGAAATGCAGCATTTCGGCCTGGCGCCCGCCGCGCCGATCGCGTCGGCGGTAATCTTTTTTGAGCTCGCCTGCAGCCTGATGATCCTTTCAGGCTTCTGCCGGTGGATCGCCGCCCTGGCGCTTGGCGCCTTCACGCTCGCTGCAACCTTCATCGCGCTGCGTTTCTGGGAGATGCCTGTCGGCATGGAGCGGACGATGGCGACCAACGCCTTCTTCGAGCATCTCGGCCTCGCCGGAGCCTTCCTGCTGGTCGCCTGGAGCGATCTGCACAAATGGCGCCGTGGCGTGGACGGCGACTGATAATTCCTCATTTTTCAAGAAAGGAACAAAATGACCTCCCTCGACGATTTCCTCCCGTTGACGCGACGGCAGACCCTGTCGGCCGGGGTCGCCCTTACGGGCGCACTCGCTCTCAACCTTTCCGCCTCCGTCTCAACCGCAACCGCAGAAGGACACCTGCTCATGTCGACCGGATTCATCGAAACCAAGGACAAGACCAAGATTTTCTACAAGGATTGGGGTCCAAAGGACGCCCAGCCGATCCTGTTCCATCATGGCTGGCCGCTGTCGGCGGACGCCTGGGACAACCAGATGCTGTTCTTCGGCCTCAAGGGCTACCGCGTCATCGCCCATGATCGCCGCGGCCATGGACGTTCTGACCAGCCGTGGGAAGGCAACACCATGGATCAATACGCCGACGACGTCGCGGAATTGATCGAGAAGCTCGACCTCAAGAACCTGGTGATGATCGGTCACTCTACCGGCGGCGGCGAAGTCGCCCATTACATCGGCCGTCACAGCGACAGCCGGGTCGCGAAGGCCGTGCTGGTCGGCGCGGTTCCGCCGATCATGATGAAGACGGACGCCAATCCCGAAGGCCTGCCGATGGAGGTGTTCGACGGCATCCGCAAGGGCACGATGGAGAACCGTTCGCAATTCTTCAAAGACCTGACCACGCCCTTCTACGGCTTCAACCGTGACGGCGTTAAGGACAATCAGGGCTTCCGCGACAGTTTCTGGCTGATGGGCATGCAAGGCGGCATCAAAGGTCTTTACGATTGCGTCAAGGAATTTTCGGAAGTCGATTACACAGACGACCTCAAGAAGATCGGATGCCCGACGCTGATCATCCATGGCGACGACGATCAGATCGTGCCGATCCATGCTTCTGCTGAGAAGGCTGCAAAGATCGTCAAGAATGCGACGCTGAAAGTCTATGCCGGCGGCAGCCATGGCCTGGCGCAGATCGAGGCCGACAAGTTCAACAACGACGTGCTGGACTTCATCAAGTCCTGATCCGCATGAACAAACATTCGCGTTCGCCGGCCTCATCGGCGAACGCCCCTGCATTGAAGGAGCGGATATGCCCCGCAAGACACTGCCCGTTCTCTTGAGTTTCAACGCCGGCTATGTGGACGCGGTCGGATTTCTCGCGCTTCAGGGCCTGTTTGCGGCGCATGTGACGGGCAATTTCGTCACGATCGGCGCGGCGCTGGTTACAGGCGCGAGTGGTGTCGTCGCCAAGCTGCTCGCCCTGCCAACCTTCGCCCTGACGATCTTCGTGGTCGCCTTCTTGCTCCGCAAGATCGCGCCAGATGAAAAAGCGGGGCTGATCTGCCTCCTGGCCGTCCAGACCGTGCTTCTTGCGGCGAGCGCCGCGATGGCGCTGATCTTGGGGCCATTCCCTGCGGGAGATCATCTTGCCTCGATTGCGACAGGGCTGACGCTGGTCTTCGCAATGGCGACCCAAAACGCATTGCAGAAAATCCATCTTGGAAAACTGCCGCCGACCACGATGATGACCGGCACAACAACCCAGGTGATGATCGACCTCGCAGACCGTGCAGCGGGCATTGCGGACGCTCAACTCTCGGCGCTCAGGGATCGCATGCGATCTATGGCAGCTAATCTCGCCGGCTTCGCATTTGGCTGCGCCTTCGCTGCGGTCGCCTACGCGTATCTCGGAATGGCGGCTTTTCTCCTTCCGCCGGCGGTGGCGGCGGTCGCGCTCTGGCGCGAACGGACCTAAACGGCGACTGCGTCGCAATTCTCTTGCAGCTTTTGTGAGGCGTAAGCACGGATGGTCTGCAACAAGCGATACCGCGTTGATCCATCGTGTTGGTCCGCCATCAGCAGCGACTTGGCGACAAGGGCGGCCATGAGATCGTTGAATCCGATCGAGGAAGCGAACATGCCGCCTGCGACCACCCAGGCCTCATCAATCGGGAAGTCGTTCTCGAACACCGAAAGCGCTGCAAACAACCGCTTCTCCTCCGTGTTCAACAGATCATAGCTCCAGTCTATCGCCGTCTGAAACATGCGGTGGCGAGGAAGCGCCGTCCGCCTGCCGGTGGTCAGCGTGGACAATACGTCGTCCAGCCTGTGATCGAGTTCCACCAGGCTCATCGAGGATAATTTTGCCGCCGCCATTTCAATCGCGAGCGGAATCCCATCAATCTTCCGGCAGATATTGATCAGGGTAGGGACATCTCCCTCGGCCAGGCGCCAGCTCGAATCCTGGGCGCGCGCGCGTTCGACGAACAGTCGGGCCGCAGGCGAATTGAGAACCGTTTCGATATCGGCGTCTTTCGACGCCTCCGGACCTTCGAGGACCGGAATCCGGAAAAGCCATTCGCCTTCCGCGCGAAGCGGTTCGCGACTTGCAGCGATGACGGAGAGATTCGGTGCGGCGCGCAACAGCGCTTCGACGGTTTCCGTCACGCATTCGATCAGATGCTCGCACGTGTCGAAGACGACGAGATAGTCACGACGGGCAAGCAGTTGCAGGGCATGATCCATGCCTCCGACATCAGACGCTCGTCCGCCAAGAAGTTCGGTCAAGGCGTCAACGATGAGGTCACCATCGCGAAGCGGAGCAAGATCGAGAAAGACCGGAGTGAGTCCACGCGTTTCGCTGATCTCCAGAGCAACCGCAGTTGCGATGGTGGTCTTGCCGATCCCTGTAGGGCCACACAACGTCACCAGTCGCCGCAACGATGACAGGCGAGCGATCTCAGTAATCATGTCGTCGCGACCGATCACGACATCCAGCGGTCGCGGAAAATCCTGCAACTGCTTCTCGAGAGAACGGGGAGCCGGTTTCTGATCGATGAGGTCGGCGATGAGGCGATAGCCGCGGCCATTTTCGTTGACGATCAGCGACCGATCTTGATCATCTGTGCCCAGAAGCCGCCGCAGCGCCGAGAGATGGACCCGCAACGCGGCTTCCTCGATCTGCTGGTTTGGCCAAACGCGGTCGAGAAGTTCGTTCTTGCTGACGAGTTCACCCGGCTTTTCCGCAAGCGCGATCAGGATTTCCATGGCGCGGGCGCCGATCTTTACCGGTTCCCCATTGCGCAACAGAGCGCGTTCGCGCGAACGCAACTGAAACGGCGTGGTCGCCAGCATGTCGCTACGGTCGAGTTTTGTCATGGCGTCATCCTCGGGCCAGGCATTTCGGCGGCATCGGCATGGGCTCGATCTGTACACCCGAGTTCGTGGTGGCAGATAGGACGATAGTGCCCCAATTAGAAGGATAGGAACGTGAGCGCGTCAGCGCGGTCGTGGGGCAAACTGCCGCCGCCAGGCGGTGGGCGTAAGCCCAACGGTCTTCTGGAACACGCGATTCAAATGGCTTTGGTCTGCGAAACCGCAGGCGCTGGCAATATCGGCGATGGTCATGGCGGTCGCCAAAAGCGCCTTCACCCGTTCGGTCCGATAATCGAGCAGCCAGCGATGCGGCGTCGATCCCGTTGTGTTGCGAAATGCGCGAATGAAATGGCTGCGGGACAGGCCGCAAGCCTGCGCGGTTTCCTCGAGCGAAATCGATCGGTTGAAATTCGCGCGCATGAAGTCCTTGGCCAATTCCTCCTGACGAGGAGAGAGCAGACCCCGAGCCGGCGCGGCCCGTTCTATCGGAGCGTAGACATGCAGAAGATGTGAGACAATGGCGTTTTGGACCTGCAGCAAGAAGCTTTTGTTTGCTGCCGCCGGATTTTCCAACGCCGGCAGGAGCGACAATGACAGCGACAACAACACCGGATCTGTCACGCCGATCTCGCAGGCGATCTCCCGAACACCAGAGAAGCCAAGACTGATCGAGGACCTGGCGAGCGTGTCGAAAGGGATATGAAAGCTCAGGAAATCGAACCCAGAACGAAAATGCTCGCTCCAACGATCGCTCAAGTCGAAAATGGCGATAGCGCCGTGTACAAATGCTCCGTCGAACACGCACTCGTCGTTTCGCCACAACTGTGCGGTCGCGGTTGCGCCCAACTGAACAGTCACCAGATAGGCGTCCTCGGAGGCGGCAACTGGCATGGCCGCCGCCTCCGATGTTGCAGAGCGCCTACGCTTTGCGGTGATCCCGGCTGTCGCCATCGGCAGCACGATTGAGGAAGCTTGATTTTGTTCGCTCATGGTTGGTCTCGACGCGCGGAGGCTCATTCGGGGGCGCATCGCGCCGCCCGAGCCACACCGCTGCGGAATGTGTTGAGGGTCAGACCAAGATCAGGCTCGCCGGATCTCGCAAGGAGCTCTCGATCAACTTGCGCCGTGGCTCCAGCGCGGCAGGCAGCTTGAGTCCGGTTCCAAGTCGGTCCAGTTCTTCATCGACGCCGAAGCCAGGTCCATCGGTGGCGATCTCGAACAATACGCCGCCGGATGTGCGGAAATAGACGGACTTGAAATAAGTCCGATCCTTCTCTTCCGTCACATCCAAGCCCATTGCGGACAGGCGTTCGGTCAGAGCGCGCAGTTCGGCGAGATCACCGGCGCGAAAGGCGATGTGATCCACAGAACCCGCGCCGGCGCGGGCCGGCAGGAAATCGCCGGCGGCCCTGAGGTCGACCATCGCATCGCTGTTCGAACCAGCGTACCGCTGCACATGGCCGTCAACAGCCGCTTTCCGATAGCCGAACACCGCCTGCAGAATATCGGCCGTGGGTTCGCTGCGATCGATGAGCAGCGTGACATTGTGAATGCCGCGCACAGCATGCTCAGCGGGAACATCAGTGCTGTCAAAGCCCGGCCCCATTTCCAGTCCGTCAATCCCGACCAGCGCGAGCCGCAGACCATCCGGATCCCGAAAGGGCAAGACCGTCTCGCCGAAGCGCTTTTCGAAAGGCGAGAAGCTTACGCCATTCTGTATGAAGCGATGCATCCAGAAGCCGAACGACTGCCGGGGCACGGCGAGTCCCACATCCTGCGCCTCACCGATTCCGAGCCGTCCGGGCGCGGCGTCATGCCAGACGAAGAAGGTCAGGATACTGCCGGGATTACCGGTCTCATCGCCGAAATAGAGATGATAGGCTGACGGCTCCTCGAAATTCACGGTCTTCTTGACGAGGCGACGCCCGAGGACGCGGCCGTAGAAATCAAGAGTTCGATCGAGATTTCCGGAGTTTGCGGTAATATGATGGATACCCTGCGTCATCACCATTCTCCTTGCATATTGGCAAGTTAACTTCGTGTATTTTGGTATGATAGGGCATATTCCCAGAATTTAAACGCCATTCGCTTGCATCATTGCAAAACAAAATTTGCGATGCTACCATCGATAAACGCACCCAGAGGAGAAGCCGGGGGACCATGAGATCGCTGTCTTGGGATGATTTTAAACTGGTCAGGACCATTGAGCGCGCGCAAGGTCTCGCGGGGGCCGCCGCTGAACTTCAGGTCGACCAGTCAACCATATTCCGTCGTCTGGGAGCCCTGGAGGAAAGCCTCGGCGCGGCTCTGTTCGAACGCCGCCGAGGCGGCTACCGCTTGACGCCGAGCGGCGAAGAAATGGCGCAAACCGCCGCCCGCATGGAGGAGGATGCGTTGTCGACCGAGCGTCGCATTCGCGGCAAGGCGATCACGCCGCGCGGAGAGATTCGCATCGCCACCGCCGATAGCCTCCTGGCCTATCTCTTGACACCGATGTTTCGACGGTTTCAGGATCTTTGCCCGGATATCCGTATCGACGTGGTGGTCGGCAACGCCCCGCTCAATCTTTCGAAGCGCGACGCAGATATCGCCATTCGCGCCACACAATCGCCGCCCGACAATCTGGTGGGACGCAAGATTGCGCCGATCAACTGGGCGCTATACGGTCTGTCGGCGGAGTATCCCGAGGCGGACGCTTTCCCCAATGCAATGGCGCTGAAAGACAAACGCTGGGTTGCCATGGGCGACGATATGGCGGCGCTGCGGTCGGTCAGGGCGTTCGTCGATATTTCGCCGGAGAAGATTGTTTTTCGGGCGGATTCCGTGCTTGCGCTCGCCCAGGCCATCGAAGCGGGAATCGGCGTCGGGCACCTTCCCTGCTTTATCGGCGATCGCGGCAAGGAACTCCGCCGTCTGTCGAGCATACGTCCCGATATGGGGGCCGATCTCTGGGTCTTGACCCATGAGGACCTCCGGCATTCGCCACGCATTCGCATTTTCATGGATTTCATCGGCGAGGAATTGGCCAAGCAGCGCCCCGTCATCACAGGCATTACGCCAGGTGTCGATGACAGGACCCTATAGGTTCCTATCGTCGACACCTGGCAAGAGCCCAGAGTCGCAAGTGAACGCCGCCGCCATTCGATCAATGTAGCATTGAGCCGGGCGCGTCGAGCAAATGAGCGCACAGAGCGCCGATGACATACGGCAGCGACGGCGTGGCGTCCGGCGGATCCGTATCGAAACAGGGCAGAATCGACAGGCCCAATCGATAGACGATCGCATCTCCCTCGTTTCTACGCTGTCGCAACAGCCTAGGCGTGGGATGCATTGCGGCCGACCGCGCCTCTTCATACGTACGAAAAGGAATGACGAAGCCGAGCGCATTCAGGCTCGAAGACAGTCTGATGCGCGCTCCTTGCGACAGATCAATGACGCAGATCGAGCCGCGTCGATAACGCCGACCTGGAAGCGCCTCGCCGGTCGCGAGCAAATCGCAATGGTCGACGGCATCGAGATAAAGCATCACGAAATAGGCAGGCTCAGCAGCGAGATGCAGCTCTTGCTGTTCCTTCGGCCGCGCCACAATCCGAATTCTGGCGGCGCGAGCCTCTCCGCGGCCGAACGGCGCCGCAACGAGCGCCGAAAAGTCACCGAACGACAACGTCCTTTTAGGCCCGTCCAACTCATGTGCCATGGCGTTCTCCGCCGCCCCAATAAACATCGCGCAAGAGCGACATAGGCCCGGCGTCCGAAATTGGCAAGGAAGAAGCTGTTTTCGCCTGTGCGCCCAGGCTTGCTTAACGCCATGAGAGCCGCGCCCCAAAAGCGCGGCTCTCATTTTCAGCAGGATGCGTCTGTTGTCAAAGCACGAACATGTCTTTTGTCAAATCGTCGACATCGACATTGTTGACGATGATTTCCGCATCGCCTGGAAGATCGATTTCCACATGGTTGCCGTCCTGGCTCATCATGGCCTTTACCGCCTTGTAAGTGAGTTTGCCATTGCCATAGTCGGAGAGGTCGATGAGATCATGCGCCTTGCCCCGCGCGTCGAAGTCGCGAATGACGTCGGTGCTGTCATCGACGTTGTCGTTGAAGACGAAAGTGTCTTCTCCGTCTCCGCCTGTGAGCTTGTCATTCCCATACCCGCCTCGGAGGCTATCGTCGCCAGCGCCTCCGATGAGAATATCCTTTCCTTTGTTGCCTTCGATCCGGTCGTCGCCCGCTTCGCCATACAGCGTATCATGACCATCATCGCCGTAGACCTTGTCGGCGCCGCCGCCAGCCTTGACGATGTCTGCGCCGCCCTTTGCATTGAACCGCTCGTCGGCGCTACTGCCCTCAAGTCGATCGTTCTTGTTCGTGCCGTTGACGATATCGCCATCTTCGGCCGTTGCGGTGAAGGTTACGGTCAGATCGGCCGTGTCCGTTTCATCGCCATCGGTGACAACATAAGAAACGACCACCTCCGCCGTTTTGTCGCCATCGATGTCAGGCCCGGTATAGGCGACAGACAAGGTTCCATCCGCGTTAACCGTCACGCTTCCCTTGCCCGACTTGACGCTCGCCGACACCAGCGACAGGCTAAGGTCGCTATCTGCGGTGTCGTTTGTGAGCACATCGACCTGAACCGTCGCATGTTCCTTTGCTTTGGCCGCGTCGTCGACCGCAGTGGGCGCATCATGCCCCTCGGCTTCGGTGACGACATCTTCGTCTGCGAATTTCACTCCCGCCGCGGCAAAGGCGGCAATTTGAGCCGCAGTCAGGGTGGCCTGGTCGGACTGAATATCGATCTCGTCCACGCCTGTTTCACCGAGGGAGGCGATGTCCGTTTCGGACAGCGCCTCGATATCGCTGGCGTCGACCACGATCTCGAAGACATCGAGTCCGTAAGCTTCGAAATTGGCGATGATATCCGCCGACAATTCCTGTGCTTCCGAAAGCGACGTCTGCAAAGTGACGGTGTCTTGCTCGGCGAAGATGAGTTCGGCTTCCGTCAGGAATTCGAGTTGATCCAGGCCCAGCGTCACCACGTCATCCGTCGCATCCAGAACCGATGCTCCATAGGCGTTCAGGACAGTCACGTCAGCCGTATCAAGAGCGGAGATCACAGAGCCGGTATCTGCCAGATACGTATTTCCGTTCACCACCACGGCTGCCGCGTCGAGCGCGGAGAAGACGTCCAGCGACAAGGCCGCCATCGCGTCATCCGCTACATCGATCGTCCTGATATCCGCTGTGGCGAGGACGGTGACCATGTCGGCGGTCATCGCGGACAAAGCAGAGCCGACATCCGAGATTTTGCGATCCGAGATGTTCAGCGAAGTGACAAGAACTTCCCTCTCTTCCTCGTCAAGGGAAGCAAAAGCCACCATGTTTTCGAGGCTGTCTGACAACACCACGCTTGCATCCGACAGTGTCAGGCCGCGAGCGGCAATGGCCTGCGCCTGCTCCAAGTCCAGAACCACGGATGTATCGGCATCGGACACGTTCAGTTCATCGACCCCGGTCGCGGCCAACGCATCCAGCCAGGCATCATCGAGATCGGCGAGATCGGACTGCGTGATTTCCACCGTGATCGCGTTGCCGTCGGCGAAGACGATACCCGCAGTCGCCAGCGCCGAAGCGGTCTCAACGTCGATCGTCATGGCGTTGTCGGACACGTCGATCTTGTCCACCCCAATCGTCGTCATCGAGGCAACAGCGAGAGTGGCAAGATTCGCAGCCGTATCCGAGAGAGTGACAACATCCTCAGATGCAAAAGCAATACCCGCCGACGCAAGCGCCGAGGCCGTCGCGACACTGATCGTCATGGCGTTGTCGGACACGTCGATCTTGTCCACCCCGGTCGTCGTCATCGAGGCGACGGCGAGAGTGGCAAGATTCGCAGCCGTATCCGAGAGAGTGACAACATCATTGGAAGTGAAAGCAATGCCCGCCGACGCAAGCGCCATGGCTGTCGCGACACTGATCGTCATGGCGCTGTCGGACACGTCGATCTTGTCCACGCCGATCGTCGTCATCGAGGCGACGGCGAGAGTGGCAAGATTCGCAGCCGTATCCGAGAGAGTGACAACATCATTGGAAGTGAACGAAATGCCCGCCGACGCAAGCGCCGAGGCCGTCGCGACACTGATCGTCATGGCGCTGTCGGACACGTCGATCTTGTCCACGCCGATCGTCGTCATCGAGGCGACGGCGAGAGTGGCAAGATTTGCAGCCGTATCCGAAAGCGTCACATCGTCATCGGAAGCGAAAGCAATGCCGGAAGAGGCAAGCACGGAGGCGGTCGCGGCGCTGATCGTCAGCGCATTGTCGCTGATATCGATCTTGTCGACGCCGACTGCCACGAGGCTCTGCGCGGAGAGGCCAGCGAGATTGGCCGCGCTATCTGCCAGCGTGACCACGTTGGTCGCCTTGATCGACAGTCCATTGGTCGCCATGGCCGCGACTTGCGCCCAGTTGAGCGTCGCCTTGCTTTCGGTGATGTCGATCTCGCTCAGGCCACGTGCCGCCAGCGTGGTGATTGCGTCGGCATCGAGGGCCTCCACATCCGCTTGCGAGACGCTGAGCACGATGTGATCTACACCGGCTGTTGTCAGCGCCGCAATCTCCATGTCGCTTAGGCCGGCATAAACGCCGAGACTGACCGAGACGGAAATGTCGTCGGAAACGGCGAATTGGGCTCCCGCATCTATCAACGCCTGAATCTGGGCAAGAGTGAATAGCCCGGCGACATCCGTCAGGTCGATCACCGCGCCGTCGATCAGGCTGTTGGAGTTCGGCGCAGCATCCGCAAGCGCGGCGACGGCCGATGCGCTGTCGGCGATGGTGATATCCGCGTCCACGGAAACCGCCCCCAATGCGAGCGCTGTGATAACCGCCGTGGACAACGACACCCCATCCGCATCGGTGACCGCTATCGCCGTGACGCCGAGCCCCGTCAGCGTCGCCACCGTTTCAGCAGTCAGCCCGCCGATGGCGTCGGCGGCATCGACGAGGCGAAATGCGGAAATGTTTCCCGCCGTGGCCAGCGACGAACGCATGTCCGGATCAAGCGCCGCATAGGCGAGCAGATTGTCGACGCTGTCAGCCAGCGTGACGACAACGTCGCCCGTCAGGCTTAGGCCGCGATCATAGAGCTTTTGCGCCCAGTCGAGGCCAAGATCGAGTCCGTCTCCAACGCTTTCGGGAACGAGGTCGATAACATCAGCGCCGAGCGCATCGAGAGCGTCCAGGGCGTCATCATCGAGATCGATGAAGAACTCCACGGCCGTCGTGACCGTCACCTCATCATCGGACGCGAAGGCAATCCCAGCCGACGCAAGCGCCGTGGCCGTCGCCGCCGAGATCGTCATGGCGATGTCGCTGACATCGATCTTGTCGACGCCGACAGATGTCATCGTCGTCACAGACAGGGACGCCAGATTGGCGGCCGTGTCGGACAGCGTCACCACATCCGCGCTGGCAAACGAGATGCCGGCCGACGCAAGCGCCGACGCAGTCGTCGCCGAGATCGTCATGGCGTTGTCGCTGACATCGATCTTGTCGACGCCGACGGATGTCATCGTCGCCACAGACAGCGACGCCAGATTGGCGGCCGTGTCGGACAGCGTCACCACATCCGCGTTGGCAAACGAGATGCCGGCCGACGCAAGCGCCGTGGCCATCGTCGCAGAAATGGTCATGGCGTTGTCGCTGACGTCGATTTTGTCGACGCTCACCGACGTCATCATCGAGGCCGAGATCGACGAAAGGTTGGCTGCCGTGTCAGACAGAGTCACCAAATTGGCAGACGCAAACACGATGCCGGCCGTAGCCAGGGCTGAAGCCGTCGCCGCCGAGATCGTCATCGCAATGCCGCTGACATCGATTTTGTCGATGCCCACGGATGTCATGGTCGAGACCGAGATCGACGAAAGGTTGGCCGCCGTGTCAGACAGCGTCACCACATTGGCAGACGAAAACACGATGCTGGCCGTAGCCAGGGCCGAAGCCGTCGCCGCCGAGATCGTCATAGCAGTGTCGCTGACATCGATCTTGTCGACGCCGACAGACGTCATGGTCGAGACCGAGACGGACGCCAGATTGGCGGCTGTGTCAAACAACGTCACCACGTCGCTCGCCGCGATCGCCAGCCCGTTTGTCGCCAGGGCCGACACCTGCGTCGCGTCGAGCGTGGCGGCGTTCTCGGTGATATCGAGTTCAGTCAGCCCACGATCGGTCAGCGTGGCGATGGCTCCAGCGTCGAGCGCCTCCACATCGGCCTGCGAGACGCTCACCGAGACGGTGTCGACGCCGCCCGCCGTCAATGCGGCGATTTCCGCGTCGGACAGGCTCGAATAGACGGCGAGGGTCACGGAGACCGTCACAGTGTCGGCCGAGGCGAAGCTCGCGCCCGCTTCGATCAGAGCCTGCGCCTGTGCAAGACTGAACACACTGGACGCGTCTGTCAGGTCGATGACGGCGCCGTCGAGCAGCGTATTCTCGCTTAGATCCTCTTCCGCCAGAGCCGCCACATTCGTGGCGCTGTCGGAGATGGTGATGTCCGCATCCACCAGCATCCCCTCGGAACTCAGCGAGGATACGAGCGATGCCGACAGGGTGACGTCGTCCTGATCGGAGACGGCGATCGACGTCACGCCCAATCCCCCCAGGGCGGCAATGGTCGTTGCAGTCAGGCCGGCGATGTTTGCGGCGGTGTCGGACACGCTGATGGCCGTGACATTCCCCGCTGCGGCGAGGGCCGAGCGCGTGTCGGTATCAAGCGCCGCATAGCTGGCGAGGCTGTCGATATCGTCGACCAGCGTCACCACAACCGAACCCGCAAGGGTCAGGCCCCGGTCATAAAGCGACTGGATTTCGGTCAGGCTGACCTTCAGGCCATCGCCCACAGATTCCGGAATGAGCGCGAGGATGTCGGCGCCGATCGTCTCGAGCGCATCGAGATCGTCATCGTCGAAATCCACATAGGTTTCCGTGCCAACCTCGACCGTGATCTCGTCTTCATCGGCGAAGGCAATGCCGGCTGACGCCAGCGCCGAGGCTGTCGCGGCCGAAATCGTCATGTTGGTGTCGCTGACGTCGATCTGGTCGACGCCGACCGACGTCATCGTCGCAACCGACAAGGACGCCAGATTGGCCGCCGTGTCGAACAGGGTCACCTCATCTGCGCTCGCGATAGAGATGCCGGCCGTCGCCAGGGCGGAGATCTGCGACGCATCGAGCGTCGCCTTGTTCTCGGCGATGTCGATCTGGGTGAGGCCGCGGGCGCCGAGCGTGGCGATCCCTGTGCTGTCGAGCGCCTCGACATCGGCGCGGGCGTAGGCGAAAGAAATCTCGTCGACGCCGTGTGCCGTGAGTTCGTCGAGATCGGAGTCGGAGAGTTGCGCATAATCGGCGACGCTGACGGAGACGATGATGTCGTCGGCGGATGCGAAACTCGCGCCGGCGTCGATGAGCGCCTGAACCTGAGCGAGAGAGAAGGTCCCGGTATCGTCAGTAAGATCGATCACTGCGCCGTTGAGGGCGACCGAAGCGGAATCCATGGCCTCAATGTTGGCGGCAGTGTCGGCAATGGTCACACTGTCCACGCCGATGAGTCCAAAGGCCGAAAGATCATCCGCCGTGACGGCTTCCGCCTCATCAGCCGTCAAAAGAAGCGTAACGGAGGATGCAGTGGTGAAGTTCAAGCTGTTGTCCACCAGGGCCTCGGCGAGCGTCAGCGAAATCGAAACTGCGCTCTCGGCCGAAAGGGAAGACACGCCCGCAGTCGCGAGATCGGCGATTTGCGTGGCGGAAAGCGCGGCGATCGTATCGGCTTCGTCGGATACGCCGATATCGTTTTTCAGGACGTAGAAATACAGGCCGGCCGCAATCACTGCTTGCGCGAAGGCGACCGTGAGGGTTGCGGAATCTTGGGATACGCCGATTCCGCTGACGCCATAGGCCACAAGGTCAGCAAGTTCATCGGCGTCAAGCGCCTCGATTGTGGCTTCGCTGTCGACGATCAGCAGCGTGGCGTTGGAGAAAGTAACGCCGTTTTCGACAAGACCCTCCCATTGCGCCACGGTGAGAGCCACCGCGCCATCATCGGTGATCTCGATGGTCTCGACGCCATAGGGATTTTCACCCGCGATGAGGTCGAGGACGTCGTAGATATTCGCATGCGTGGCCGTCAGCGACACGCTGTCGTTGTCGGCAAAGCTGACGCCGGCCTCATACATGGCCGAGAGCTGTTCGGCGCTGGCTTCCACGACGTTGTTCGTCGCGTCGATCACATCGACATTGATCGCCCCCAAGGCCGCGATCTCGTCTACTTCCACCGACTCGAACCAGGAGCCATTGGCGGAAATGGTCACTGTGTCATCGTCTTCGAACACCATCTTGTCGACGGCGAATTCGATGGCGCGGTTGGTGGTCAGCGTGACCGAACCGTCGGTGACGTCGATCGTCTGGATGCCGAGTTCCGAAAGCGAACGGATGGTGCTGATCGAGAGCGTGGCGAGTTGCGCGCCGGTGTCGGCGAGCACGAAAGTGTCGACGCCAACCGTCTCGGCATTGGCGAAGTCCGAGGTGGTCATCGCCAAGAAATTGGTGGCGGTGTCTGCCAGTCGGGCCTCAAAATCATCAGACAGCACGATGGAGCCACTGTAAATCGCGGTAATCTGCGCCTGGCTGAAATCCGCGACGTCATCGGTGGAGGAGATGATGCTGACCCCGATCTCCGCGTAGACGAGCAGCGCGTCGGCGCTAACATCGGCGAGATTGGCGGCGCTATCTTCAAGAGTGATGACGATGCCATCGTCGTAGCGCAGGTCGATCTCGAGTTCGATCATCAAGTCGATCTGCTCGACGGTCAGGCTTGCGTCTTCCGTGGGTTCGATCGCATCGAGGCCCATTTCGCTCAGCGTCGCGATCCCGGAGGCCGAAAGGCCTTCGATCTCAGTCGCCGTGTCGACAAGGGCGAACTCGTCGCTGTCGTCGACGGAGATCTTCGTTAAATACAGCGCCTGTATCTGCTCGAGCGTGAAATCGATGGCGTCATCGGTGGCGTCGATGATCGTGACACCGAGTTCCGCGGCGTCCTCGATATCGGATACCGCAAGCGTGGCGATATTGGCGTTGGTGTCGACGATGAGGATCGTGGCGCCCTCGTCGAGCGTGACCGTCAAGCCCGCTTCAACGAGCGCGAGGTCCTGCGCCACCGTGAGGCTCAGGTCGCCGCCGGTCACAGTGATCGCATCGAAACCGGCGGCCTTGATCGCCGCGAGCTCGGACGCGGAAAGCGCGGCGATATTGTCGGCCGTGTCCTCAAGCGTCAGCACGTCTTCCGACGAGAAGGTCAGGCCGGCGGAGGCGAAGGCGACGGCCTGCGACGCGGTCAGCGTCACCGCGCTTTCGGCCACGTCGATGATGTCGATCTTGCTCGTCCCATAGCCGGCGATGTCGTCAGCGGTCATTTCTTCAACCGACAGCGCCGAGGCGCGGACGGTGACGGTATCCGTGTCTTCGAAGACAATACCGAGCGCGACGATATAGTCGGCGGTGGCGGCTTTCAGCGTCACCGCGCCGTCGCTGACGTCGATGGAGGTCACGCCGACTTTATCGAGCTTGTTGAGATCGGCGATGGTCATCGCCTTGATGTTGTCGCCGGTGTCGGACACCTGGAAAACATCGATGTTCATATCCGACAGAGTGGACAGGTAGTCGCTGATGTCGACGATCTGGTCAACCGTCGCCGTGACCGTCAGGGTCCCATCGCCCTCGGCGAAAACCAGGCCGTTTTCGAGCATCGTCAAGATCGTGGCCCCGGTGACGGTATAGCTGGCGTCAGAGGGGTTTACACCATCGATATTGGCGGCGGCATAGGCTTCGAGATAGTCCTCCGCGTCGGATCTGCTCAACAGTAGGTCGTCCATGGCGACATAGACCGTATCGGCGTCCGAGAAGGTGACGGCCTTCTTGGCAAGGATATCGACCGCTTCGCGGTCCAGCGTCGCCGATGCCTTGTCTGTGACATCGATGTAGCTGACGCCCATATTGACGAACAGTTGGGCGGCCGTGCTGCTCATCTCGCCGATATTGGCGGCCGTGTCCGCCACTTGATAGGCGTCTATGTTCAACGCCGTCGCCAAGGCGGCAGCCTGGGCGACACTATAATCGCTCAGAGAGGCGACCGTTGCGTAGACGGTGACGGTTTGGTCTGCGTCGAACACGAATTGCTGTTCACCCAACGTCAGGATGTAGTCGTCGATTTCAGCAACGAAATCGAGACTGATCAGCAATGTATCCCCTTCCGAGTTGCTGAATGTTACGGGTAGGCCCAGATTCGTGACGGTCATGATTTGGCTGGACGCAACGAAGTTCAGCATATTGATGGCGCTGTCTTCGATGATGTAACCTGCAGCGACGTTTTCGCCAATATAGGACAAGGTCAGGCTGCTGGCCTCGGAGTAGATGTCAGCGGCCGTGCCCGTGGCGATCAGCGACAGGCTCGCGCTGTCGGCGACCGACGAATAGGCTTGCAAAATGAAATCGTAGAGATTGGCGACGCTGTCGGTCAGTTCATAGATGTCGATACCGAGCGTATCATAAGCAGCGATATCCGATGAGATTGTGTCTATCGTCGATTCCAGCGTCACCACAGCGTCATCAGCGAAGCTGACGCCGGCTTCGAGCAGGCGGGCGGCGAGGTCTGTGTCGATGGTGACGGCGCCGTTATTGTCGCTGACCATTAGCGTTGCGCCGAGTGTGGCGAGCGCCGCAATGGCGTCATCGCCGATCTCCTCGATTTCGGCCGCTGTTCCATTGGCGCGGAAGCTCATGGAACTGTCGACGCTGGACGCGTCAAGGGCCGTGAGCGCCTCGATCGTGTCATCGACGAGATAGGAGTCGACGCCGATATCGCTGTAATCGCTCGAACCCGAGATGATCGCGGCGATCTGCTCATAGGTTCCCGTCAGGGTCACCAGGTCTTCGTCGACAAAGGCGATGCCGTTGTCGCGCAGAGCGTCGCCGATCTCGACCGAAATCTCAACCTCGGCGGCGCTGTCTTCGTCAGAGCGCGCGTCGATGACGGTGACGCCGAGTTCCGCAAGATCGGCGATGTCGTCGGTGGTCAGAGCTTCGATATTGGCGACGGTGTCTAGTATAGAAATTGCCGGCTCTGTGGACGAGTAGGTCGTCTTATAATTTGCGTAACTGTTGTCCTTGTCGATCCAAATGATCGCAAAACCACCCTCGTCGTCCGCAATGACTGACACGGCAAATTGGTCGCCAGAGGTCGTGTCCGTATTAACTTGCGTTTCCGCCCCAATTGGATTTCCGACGCTGTCGAACACTTGAAAATAGACGCCGTACCGGCTGCCGTCTTGGAGCCAAGACGCCCATACAACGACAAAGGTACCGTTTGAGAGAGCTGTAACGCTTTCATACACCTGATCTGAATCAGTATATTTATTGACGATAGCATCGTCGAGGACGTCGCCCCCGTCGCTCGATGTAATGGAAATATAAATATCTGAATTAACGCCTGTTAGGGAAACGACACTCCCATCGACCAATGTTGCCGAACTGTTTGTGTATGGTGACGGCGCGGAATTGTTTTCTAGAAAGATCGTCTCTTCAAGCGAATATTCACCATAGCCGGACAATTCAACGGCGACATCGCCGTCATCCAGCGCCTCGGCCTGCGCGACCGTGAGGTCGAGATCCCCCGAGGTTTCCACCGAGGAGAGACCAGCGCCGACCAACATCTCGATCTGGTCCGCCGTCAACGTCTCGATATTGGCGGCGGTGTCGGTGAGCGCGATCTCGTCGATGCCGAGCGCCGTCAGCGAGGCAAGTTGCGTCGACGTCAGGGCGGTCAGGTCGGCGACGCCGCCGGTGAGCGTGACCACGTCGGCGGCGGTCAGCGACATGTCCTCATCGATCAGCTTGAGCGCCTGCTCCACGGTCAGCGTCAGCGTTTCACCGGTGGATTCGAGCGTGGTGACGCCGAGCGCGACCAGCGCGGTGATGTCGTCGGTGGTCAGCGCAGCGAGCGTGTCGGCGCTGTCGAGAAGGGTGATCTGGTCGGAATGCGTGGTGCTGGTCATGCCGCCCACGGCGATGTTGTTGTCGATCAGCGCCTCGGCCTGCTCGACAGTCAGCGAGACGACGTCATCGCTGGCGTCGAGCGTGGTGACGCCGAGCGCCGCGAGCGTGGCGATCTCGGCGACGGTGAAATCGTCGAGCGCGACGCCTTCGCCTGTTACGGTGATGCGGACGGAGTTCAGGATGGAATTGGTGATGGTGAGGCCGTCGATCGCCAGCAGCGACGACATGATCTCGGAGGAGAAGCTCAGGTCGAGATCATCCGAGACGACGATGCCGGTCACGCCGGCGGTCACGAGATCGGCAATATCGCTGACGGTCAGCGCGTTGATCGCCGAGGCTTCGCCGGTCAGGATGAGGTCGTCGCCCTCGGCGATGGTGATGCCGGCGGCGGCCAGCGCCTTGATCTGGGCAAGGCTGAGGGAGACGGCGTTTTCAGACGCGTCGAGCGTGGCGACGCCGAGATCGCCGAAGGCGGCAATTTCGGCCTCGCTCAGCGCCGCGATATTGGCGGCGGTGTCGGCGATGGTGATGGTGTAATCGTCCGCCATCTCGACGCTTGCTGCATCAAAGGCCTGAAGCTGGGCGATGGTGACGGAGCCGGCGCCATTGGTGAGTTCGATCGTCGTCACGCCCATATCGTCGAGCAGCGCGATCTGGTCCACGGTCAACGCGGCGACATTGCCGCCGCTGTCGACAAGGGTGACGGCGTAAGCGGAATAGGCGTTCTTGATAGCGTCGAGTTCGGCGGACGACAGGCTCGTCAGCGCCTGGACTTGCGCGGTTGTCAGCGAAAGCCCGGTCTCTTTGCCGATGATGGTGACGGCGACCGTCGAGGTGACCGTATCGCCTGAGACGTTGGTGATGGTGGCGTCGACCGTCACGACCACGGACGCGCCGTCGTCAAGGGCCGCGCCGGTATAGATGACATTGAGCGCGCCATCGGCGGTGACGAAGACCAGCGCATTGGATTCAGCCGACGTGGAGCTCACCGTGGCGGAAGCGACCGTCAGCGTTTCGCCGCTCGCATCGCTGGCGAGGTCGGCAGCGTCGACCACGACAGGCGCATTGTCCGCGCCGGTTTCGGCGGCGTCAGACAGAGCCGAAATCGTGGTATATTCTCTCGGCTCCGTCTGCGAGGAGTCCAGCGCGAGCACATTGTGCTGTTCGCCGGACGTGTCGGTGTAGACAATGACAAGGCCACCGGTGGACGAATAATACACGTTGTCTATAGACGCCGCATTCTCAACAATAAGATATTCCAATTCATCAAGGCTTGCAACTCCATCAAATTCTAACACTCTTATATATAGAGTATTAGAACGTATATAGGAGAGATAAATAGCTTTTTCTGATGACGAATCTTCTGAAGAAGGCGTTAAATTTACGGAACCCACAATGCCTGTAGCGTTATTCTCTACTGTATAACCAAACACTCCGTCATAATATACTGTCAAAATATTGCTGCTGTAGCTAGCAGTATAATTGCCTTGTTCATCAGAAGTCTGCAATGACGACGATATATTATCAGTGCTATAGCTGGAAAGGTCATAATTCTTGTCGTTGGTGGTGATCGTCCAAGTCATTTTATCTTCCTCTTCGTTCCCGGCGCGCTGTCTGCCCGACGCGCTGCCTCTGCTGATGAAAATCCAATGTCCACGACGGGCGCGCGCACCCGTCGCCGCGGAACGTCTCGCCCCGCTTGCTGAAACCGGCTTCAAGCCGGATTGCGTCTACTGGTTGTTTGGCCGTTTCTGATCGGCCGATGTCGGTTAAGACGGCCCGATTTGCGCCGCTCGCTGAATTTTGGTTAAATTAGCAATATTAGACAATAAATTGCACCGAACCTGAATGTTTTCGCCTGTTTGCCACTTGACGAAATAATAGTTAACGCAACCTTACCTGGGCATTGCGGCCTTTTACACTTCCCCTGATCATTTTTGGGTGTATTTAGGGTTGTATAATTTAGGCGCATCGAAACTGGGCGCCGCGACCGATCGCAGAGGCGACAAAATGGCGGAGAGCCGAGATCAGCCATGCGCGCCGCGGCGCAGGCCTTCGATCCAGTTGTTGCAGAGGCGCACGCCTTCTTCCGGACGAAAAGCGTCCGGGTTGAGGCACCAGGCCAGCCAGAGCCCGTCCATCAGCGCTGTGAAGGCGATGGCGGCGAGGCGGAGATCGGCGACCGCAAAACCTTCTTCCCGGGCGAGATCGCCGATCAGGCCTTCGACGGTGCGGACATAATCGCCATATTCCTGGCGTTGCGAGGCGCTCATGCGCGGCGAATGCAAGATCAGGCTCCAGAACACCACCCAGACGCCGAGCACATCGCGATCCATCATGATCGGCGAGAAAGAGGCGGCGATGAAGGCGTCGAGCCGCGCCTTCGGCGTCGGTTCCGCTTCGTTCACCGCTTTGAGAATGGATTGCAGGATGCCCTCGGACATGATGTCGAAGGCATAGGCGACGAGTTCGTTGATCTCGCCGAAGTGATGGGTAATCAGCCCCTGCGTGACGCCCGCCTCGGCCGCGATCTGCCGCACGGACACGCCGGCATTGCCGTGTTTGACGATGCAGCGCAGCGCCGCCTCGCCCAATTGCCGGCGGCGGTCTTCCGGCGCCTCGCGGCGAAAGCGGGCGCGCGTCTTCGGTCCTGTCTTGGCGGTCGTCACAATCGAAATCCCTTCGCGCGTCAATCTAGCCTGTTCCAGATCGTCCATCAACATCATATTTTCATTGGTGTTTTTCTGCTTGTTATAAGATCGTATAATTTTTCTTGACTTCAGCAACGGCGCTTCTATCCTGACCTCAAGATCGGCAAAGCCGGCAAAGGGGAACTGCATGAATGTGATGACGAAACCGCAATCGCGGTATGACGTCCTGTTCGAGCCTGTGCGGATCGGCCCGGTCACCGCGCCCAACCGTTTCTATCAGGTGCCGCACGCCTCGGGCATGACCAATGCGCTTCCCCGAGTGAGAGCGGGCTTCCGTGAAACAAAGGCGGAAGGCGGCTGGGGGGTGATCTGCACCGGCGCCTGCTCCATCGACATCTCCTCCGACGACGCGCCCCTGCCGATGGCGACGATGTGGGACGACAACGACATCCGGGCGCATGCGCTGATGACAGACGCCGTGCATCGCCATGGCGCGCTGGCGGGCGTCGAGCTCTGGCATGGCGGCGCTTCGGTGATGAACCGGTCGAGCCGCATCGCGCCGCTGTCGCCTTCCGGCATTCCCTGGATGGCCACCCATGTCGGCTTCATGGGCAATCTGCGCCCCCGCGCCATGGACAAGCAGGATATTCGCGACGTGCTGCGCTGGCAGGCGGAAGGCGCCCGCAAGGCCCGACAGGCGGGCTTCGACATCGTCTATGTCTATGCCGGCATGGGCTATCTCGGCTATGAATTCCTGTTGCCGGAATACAATCACCGCAGCGACGATTATGGCGGCTCGATCGAAAATCGCGTCCGCTTCGTGCGCGAACTGGTGGAAGTCACCAAGGACGCGGTCGGCAAGGATTGCGGCGTGGCGCTTCGCATTTCGCTTGAGGAATTGCGCGGCCGTCCCGGCCGGCATCTGCCGTCTGAGGCCCACGAGGTGATTTCGCTGCTGGCGGAGACGCCCGATCTCTTCGACGTCAAGATGGATTCCAGCCCCACCGACTGTTCCGCCTCCCGCTTCACCGGTGAGGGCAGCCATGAGCCGGTGATCGATTTCGTCAAGACGCTGACGAAAAAGCCTGTCGTCGGCGTCGGCCGCTTCACCTCGCCGGATACGATGGTGAGCCAGATCAGGCGCGGGGTGCTCGATTTCATCGGCGGCGCGCGGCCCTCGATCGCCGATCCTTTCCTGCCCGCCAAGATCCGCGACGGCCGAGTGGACGAAATCCGCGAATGCATCGGCTGCAATATCTGCATTTCCAGCTGGCATGACGGCGTGCCGGTGCGCTGCACGCAAAACCCGACCGCCGGCGAGGAATGGCGGCGCGGCTGGCATCCGGAAAATCCCGGCAAGGCCGAGCGGCGCGAAAAAGTGCTGGTGATCGGCGGCGGCCCCGCCGGGCTCGAAGCGGCATTGACGCTCGGCCGGCGCGGCCATGAGGTGACGCTGGCCGAGGCCGGCTCCAGCTTCGGCGGCCGGCTGGTGTTCGAGCGTAGCCTTCCCGGTCTTTCGGCCTGGAACCGGGTAGTGGATTATCGCCTGGGCCGGTTGCGGGAAATGCCCAATGTCCAGCTCTATCTCGAAAGCCGGCTCGGGGCCGACGACATCGCTGATTTCGCCCCTGATCATTTGGCGGTGGCGACCGGCGCGCGCTGGACCAATTTCACCTATTCCTCGATGGAAATCCCGGTTGGCCGCATCGACCATCCCCATGTCTTCACGCCCGACGACATCGCCGCAGGGCGACTGCCCGAGGGCCCGACGCTGGTGTTCGATTTCGACAATTATTACGTGGGCGGCGTCATCACCGAATATCTGGCCGGGCGAGGCGTCAGCGTTTCCTACGCCACGCCGGCGGGGCAAGCCTCGGCCTGGACGATCATGACCAATGAACTGCCGCTGGTGCATCGCGCGCTCAGCCGCCGCGCCGTGCCGGTCACCACGCTGGTCACCGTCTCGGATTTCGATGGCGAAGTGGCGACGCTGACCCATATCTTCACTGGCGAACAAGAAAAACGACCCTGCCGCAATCTGGTGATCACCGGGCTCCGGCTGCCCCGCGACGAACTTTTCCAGGAGCTAATCGCCCGGCAGGACATGTTGCGTGATGCGGGCGTCAAGACGATCGAGCGGATCGGCGATGCGCTTGCCCCCGGCGCCATCGCGCATGCCGTCCATAGCGGCCATCTCTATGCGCGGGAGATGGGGCAGGGCGCCCGGGGCTTCCGCCGCGATGCGCCGATCGTCGAGTTCGAACCGGCCTTCACCTCGCGCGCCGGCCTGGCGGAGGCCTGATGACCACCACCGCGCCCACTCTCTCGCCCTGGTCCGTCGCATCGCCGCTTGCCGGCGGGGCGCTGCATGCGGTGGGGTCGGGCCTGTTTCACACGCTACTGCCCCTGCGGCTGGTGGCGGACGGGCAGGGGGCGGACGTTGTGGGTCTGGTGGTGGGTGCGGAAGGCGTCGGCTTCATACTGGGCTGTATCGGTTCTGTCAGGCTAATCCGCTCGGTCGGCGAAGTCAGGGCTTACGCGGCGCTCTCGGCCGTGTCGGCGACGCTGATCCTCTGCCTGGGGCTCGATCCGCATCTGGCGCTGTTCATGGCGATCCAGGCGGTGATCGGTTTCGCCAATGCCGGCCAGGCGGTGGTGATCGAAAGCTGGATCAACGCCATGGTCTCCAATGTCCATCGCGGCCGGGTGCTGACGCTTTATGTGCTGGTGCTCGGGCTGTTCTACGGCCTGGGCCAGTTGCTCGCCACCAATCTCGATCCCGCCGGCCATCCGATGCTGATGATCACCGCCGGCTTCTATGTCATTGCGCTTGCGCCGGTGACCGCGATCTGGGTCGGCGAGCCGCAACTGCATGTGCCGGTGGGTGTGAGGCTGTTCCGCACCTTCGCGATCTCGCCGATCGGCGCGCTGGCCTGCCTGATGACCGGGCTCATATCCTCGACCTTCGCCTCGGTCGGCCCGCTTTACGGACTGCAGATGAATTTCAGCCAGAAGACCATCGTTTTCCTGATGGCGGCCACGCAACTGGGCGCGCTGTTCCTGCAGTTTCCGCTCGGCTATCTCTCCGACCGGGTGGACAGGCGCGCGATGATGCTGTGGCTGTCGCTTTCGCTCGCGCTGGTCTGCGGCGTCTTCCTGCTGATGCGGGCGGATTCGCCGTTCTGGCTCTATCTCATCCTGTTTTCGCTGTTCGGCGGCATTTCCGAGATCTTCTATCCGCTCGGCGTGGCGCATGCCAATGACAAGGCCGATCCCGCCGATTTCGTCATGCTGTCGTCCAATCTCCTGCTGATCTGGGCCTTTGGCGGCGCGGTGGGTCCGGCGATCGTGACGGCGGGTGTTGGCTCTTTCGGCGCGGATCTGTTTTTCTGGTACGGCATCGGGCTGTCGGCGCTGTTTGCCTTCTATGCGCTGTTCCGGCTCTATCGCCAGCCGCCGGCCCGCAAGCGCGAACATTTCGTCGCCTATCCCCAGACCTCGCCGATGGTCTATGAATGGACGCCGCATGATCAGGCGGACGGCAGTGACGGAAAGGCTGACGCATGAGCCGGATCGTCGACGCCTTTCCCCGCTCCGTCAAAACGCTCGATCCGGTGTTCATCACCATGTCGGACGGTGTGACGCTCGCCGCCACAATCTGGCTGCCTGAAGACGCCGAGGCCGACCCCGTGCCGGCCATTCTCGAACTCATTCCCTACCGGCGCCGCGACGGCACGGTGTTCCGCGACATGAAGATGCATCCTTATGTCGCCGGACACGGCTTCGCCTGCGTCCGCGTCGACATCAGGGGATCGGGGGATTCCGAAGGCGTGCTGGCCGACGAATACACCGAGCGCGAACAGCGGGACGCGGAAGACATCATCGCCTGGCTGGCCGCGCAAAGCTGGTGCACGGGCGCGGTTGGCATGACCGGCATTTCCTGGGGCGGCTTCAACGCGCTTCAGGTGGCGGCCCGGCGTCCGCCGGCGCTGAAGGCGGTGATCGCGCTCTGCTGCTCTGATGAGCGTTATGCCGATGACGTCCACTATTTCGGCGGCAATCTGCTGACCGAGGACGGCATGTGGTCGAGTTTCATGCTGGGCATGAATGCGCTGCCGCCGGACCCGCAAATCGTGGGCGTGCGCTGGCGGGACATGTGGCGCGAGCGTCTGGAGGCCATATCCTGTTGGTCGGAGACCTGGCTCCGCCATCAACGCCGCGACGCCTATTGGACGTTCGGTTCGGTCGCGGAGGATTTCTCCGCCATAGACATCCCCGTCTATGCGATCAGCGGCTGGGACGACACCTATTTCAACGCCGTGCCCCGGTTGATGCAGGGTTTGAAAGGACCGAAAAAAGGGCTGATCGGCCCGTGGAGCCACGCCTATCCTTTTCTCGGCGCCCCCGGTCCCGCGATCCACTATCTCAAGGAGGCGATCCGCTGGTGGCGGCATTGGCTGGTTGGCGAAGACACCGGCATCATGGAGGAACCCTCCTATACCGTGCTGATCAAGGATCCGCACCGGCCGGCGCATTTCTATCCTGAGCATCCCGGTCAATGGGTCGGCGAACCCGGCTGGCCGACGCCATCGGTTGAGATGCAGCGGCTCTATCTCAACGCCAATGGGCTTGCCATCGAGCCGACGAATGGTCCTGTGATGCGCCTTAAGTCGCCCGTGACGGCGGGCCGCGATTGCGGCCGTTACGGCGGCTATGGCGGTGAAGTTCCTGATATGGCGGGCGATCAGCGCCGCGAGGATGGGCTGGGGCTCTGTTTTGAGACGGCGGAACTCGAGAACGATCTCGTGTTGCTCGGCGCAGCCGCAGTCGACCTCGAACTGGCCTCGGACCGGCCGCAGGCGACCATCATCGCCAGGCTCTGCGAGGTCTGGCCCGATGGCGTGTCCACATTGATCACCTGGGGCGCACTCAATTTGAGCCAACGGGAGAGCCGCGAGGTGCCGACGCCGCTCGTCCCGGGAGAGACGGTCAGAGCGCGGTTTGAGCTCAATCATTGTGGCCGGCGGCTGGCGCGCGGCAACCGCCTCCGGCTGGTTCTCTCCAACCAGCATTGGCCCGTGCTGTGGCCTGCGCCGGAGATGCCGACCTTCACGATTGCTTCCGGCGTTTCAGCGCTGATCCTGCCCGTCCGCACCGCCCAGCCCGGCGACGGCGACATCGCCTTTGAACCCGCCGAAATATCCCCGCCCGTCGCCGCGACCGAGTTGCGCGAGACGCATGACAGCCGCATTGTGACGATCGACGCGGGAAAGCGGCAGGAGACTCTGACGCTCGACAGCGATTACGGCCGCCAGAGGCTTGAGGATCGCGGCATCGAAACCTGGTCCGCAGTGCGCGACATCATGGCGATCACCGAGGATGATCCGCTGTCGGCCAGACTGGAAACCGGCTGGACGCTCGGCTTCAAGAGCGGCGAATGCGACGCCGAGGCGACCTCGCGAGTGACGCTGAAGTCGACAGCGACGCAATTCCATCTGCAATGGCGCATCGAGGCGCGGGAGAAGAACGAGACTATTTTCACCAGGGAGGGCGAGGCATGGATCGATCGGGATCATCTCTAGCCCCGTTGAGGAGACTACGGGCAACTGGGCCGCGCCTTGGCCGGGGGAGGGCGACATCATGACCGCCTTCATTATCCGGCGCATTGCGCTTGGCGGGCTGATCCTGCTTCTGGTCTCGATCCTGCTCTTCCTGATGCTGCATATGATCCCCGGCGACGCAACAGTGGTGGCGCTCGGACCACGCTCGACGCCGGAGATGCGCGAAGCCTTCCGCGCGATGATGGGCCTCGACAAGCCGCTTATCGAGCAACTCGGCGCCCATCTTGTTCGCCTTGCGCATCTCGATCTCGGTCAGGATGTCTGGAGCCGTAGGCCGGTCACAGATATCGTGATGGAAGCGCTGCCCTATACGGTGACGCTGGCCTTCTGCAGTTTCGCCTGGGCGGTGACGCTCGGCACGCTGCTCGGTTGCATCGCCGTGGTTCATCATGGCCGCTGGCAGGATTGGCTGATCGGCCTGTTCTCGGTCGGTTTCGTCGCCGTGCCGTCCTTCGTGGTGGCGCTTTATTCGCTGCTGTTCTTTGCGGTTACGCTCAACTGGCTGCCGGCGATCGGGGCAGGCGAGGCGGGCGATCCCCTGTCGCAGATCCGGGCGCTGATCCTGCCGTCTTTCGCCATCGGCATCGGCTGGGTAGGCTATGTCGCCCGCATCATGCGCGCCGCGATGATCGAAGCGCTCGGCGAGAGCCACGTCCGGACGCTCCGGGCCTTCGGGGTCCGGGAAAGCCGCATCGTCTATGGCTACGCGCTGCGGCAGGCCTTTCTCTCGGCTCTGCCGGTGATCGCCATCGGCTTTGGCGGACTGCTGACCGGCTCGGTTTTCGCCGAAATCGTCTTCACCCGTCCCGGCCTCGGCAAACTGACCTATGACGCGGTGATGTCGCGCAATTATCCGCTGGTGATGGGCGCTGTGCTCATTGCCTCAGCCCTCTATGTCGCCTGCATGATCATTGCCGATCTCCTCGCCGCAGCCCTGGATCCCCGCGTCAGGAGCGCCCTCTGATATGGCCGAGATCGCCAGCGCCCGGACCGAAGACAGACATCAGGAGCCCGGCGCGCTGGCGCGGATCGTGGCGGTGCTCGTCTCGGTCCTGTCGACGCCGCTCGGCTTGATCGGAGCGGCGCTCGTGTTGCTGGTCGTTTTCACGGCGCTGTTTGCCCCCTGGCTCGCGCCCTATCCGGCCACCGCCATCAATGTGAAGGAGAGGCTTGCCGATCCCTCCTGGGCGCATTGGCTCGGAACAGATCAGCTCGGGCGCGATCTCTTCTCGCGCGTGGTGATCGGCACGCGCACGGCCATGAGCGTGGCGCTAACGGCGCTTACCATCGCCCTCGCAGCGGCCCTGCCGCTCGGATTGATCGCAGGCTATGGGCCGCGCTGGCTGGACGCGCTGATGATCCTCGTCTTTGACAGTTTCTCCTCGCTGCCGATGATCATGCTCGGCCTGACGCTCGTGGTGCTTCTCGGACCCGGCCTGGGCACGGTTATTCTCGTCATCGTCCTCTATTGCATTCCGAGCTATGCCCGGCTGGTGCGCGCCCAGGTGCTGAGCCTGAAATCGCTCGATTTCATCAAGGCGCAGCAGGCGATGAACGCCAGCACGCCACGCATTCTCTTCCTGCATCTGCTACCCAATGCCGTGGGTCCACTGCTCATCCTCGCCTGTCTCGACCTCTCCACCATCATCACGCTCGAAGCCGGCCTCTCCTTTCTCGGCCTGGGCGTGAAGCCGCAGATCCCCAGCTGGGGCAATATCCTCAGCGATGGCTTCGCCGTGCTGCGCAAGACGCCGGTGCCGGTGATCGCCGGCGGCTTGCCGCTGATCATCGCCACGATCGGCTTCACATTCTTCGGCGAGGCCCTGCGCGACGCACTCGATCCCAAGCTCGCCAGGAGGCGGTCGACATGACGGACGCCCCCGTGCTCGACATCGATAAGGTCAGCATCACCTATAGCGGCGTCGCGCGCGCCGTCTCAGAGGTCAGCCTGAAAGTCATGCCGGGCGAAGTGGTCGGGCTGATCGGCGAAAGCGGATCGGGGAAATCAACGCTCGCCCATTCCATTCTCGGCCTGTTGCCCAAAAGCGCCGAAATCAGCGGGAACCGCATGCGACTTGCCGGCGTCGACCTCTTGACCGCCGGGGAGCGCGATTTCGCCCGGCTGCGCGGTCCGGCTGCGGCCATGGTGTTCCAGAATCCGATGGCGACTTTCAGCCCGCTGCACCGGATCGGCCGGCAACTGACGGATTTCCTCTGGCGCGACCGGACCTCCACAGAGCGCCAGAAGCGTGAGAAAATCATCGCCGCCCTGGCGGAAGCCGGCATTTCCGATCCCGAAGCGCGTTTCGGCGCCTATCCCTTCGAACTCTCAGGCGGCATGTTGCAACGCGTCTCGATCGCCGCCGCCCTGATGTGCGAACCGGCGCTCCTGATCGCCGACGAGCCGACCACCGCGCTCGACGTCACCATGGAAGCGCAGATCCTGCATCTGATGCGCGAATTGCGCCAGAGAACCGGCGTGGCGATCCTGATGATCTCGCATCAACTCGGCGTCATCGCCGAAATCTGCGACCGTGTCGCGGTGATGCAGGCGGGCCGGATCGTGGAGGAGGGGCCCGTCGAGCAGATCTTCGCGGAACCCCGACATCCCTATACGCGGGCGCTGCTCGCCTGCGAATTGTCGCTGGTCGACGACGACGCCAAGCGGCTTCCGGCCATCGCGTGGGATGAGACGATGGAGGCGGCGCGATGACGGCCATGCCAATCCTTGAGACGCGTTCCCTCTCGGTCTCCGTTCCCGGCAAGAGCCGGCTGCCATTCGTAAAAGGCCAGACGCTCGATATCCTCCGGGACGTGTCGCTGGATATTGGCCGAGGCGAAATCATCTCGATGGTCGGCGAAAGCGGCTCGGGTAAATCGACCTTCGGACGAACATTGGTTGGCCTGATGAACCGGTCCGGCGGCGAGATCCTGCTCGACGGTGAGGCGCTTCCGAAATCGCAATCGAGCGTGAGACGTCTACGGAAGGCGGCGGCGCTGCTCTTTCAGGACCCGGTCACCTCTTTCGACCCCCGCCAGCGCATCGGCTCGATCATCGCCGAGCCGCGCCATATCGCCGGTCGCAGCGACACCAGCCGGGACGCAATCGCGGAACTCGCTACGAAAGCCGGTCTCACGCGCAACCTGCTCGAACGCTTTCCGCACGGGCTCTCAGGCGGGCAGGCGCGCCGGGCAGCGGTAGCCCGGGCGCTTTCGGTGACGCCGAGGCTGATCATCGCCGATGAGCCGACCGCTGGCCTTGATCTCTCAGTGCAGGCGGGCGTACTCAACCTGTTTCTCGACATCCGCGACGATGTCGGCTCGGCCTTCCTGATCATCACTCATAATCTGGCCGTGGCGCGCCGCGTCTCCGACCGCGTCGCCATCATGTATCTTGGCCGCATCGTCGAGACAGGGCCAACGCGCGACATCTTCGCCGCCCCGCGCCATCCCTATACGCAGGCGCTTCTGGCCGCCGAACCCGCGCCGGATCCGCGCAAGCGCCGCACCGAACCGCCGGTGATCGGCGAAACGCCGAGCCTCCTGCATCGTCCCACAGGCTGCGAATTTCATCCGCGCTGTCGCTTCGCGCAAGATCGCTGCCGGACCGACGCGCCTGTGGAGACCCAGCTCTCCGACGATCACCGCATTCGCTGCCACACTCCGCTCACGCCGCCGGCGTCAGGAGACGGCTGACCGCATCGCATCACAAAAGAGGGAACGATCATGACCGGACTGATGATGAATCGCAGGCATTTCCTTCATACAGCAGCGGCGGCGGCCGGCGCACTGGCGCTGAGACCGGGCCTTTCCTACGCCGTCGACGGCGACACGCTGGTGATCCGCGGCGCTTCCGATATCGAAGTGCTCGATCCCGCCTTCCAGAACGGTCTTCTTGAAGAGGAGGTCGGCCGCGCGCTGTTTCTGTCGCTCAACCGGCTCGGCGATGTCCGCGGCGGCACGAAATGGGATCTCTACGCCGCCAAAGAACTCAAGCAACTGTCGCCGACCGAAATCGGTTTTGAGCTGCATGATTGGCTGGAATGGACCGGCGGCTACGGCCCAGTCACTGCCGACGACGTGAAATTCTCCTTCGAACGGGTGAAGGATCCCGCCAACGCCTCGGCCTGGGCCTATGCTTTCGACGCCATGGACAAGGTCGAAGTGACGGGCGAACGCACCGGCGTCATCAAGCTGAATGCGCCCTCGGCGCCCTTCTGGCTGACCACCATGCCCTATTACATGGGCAAGATCGTCTGCCGCAAAGCGGTGGAAAAGGCGGGCGGCAAATTCACCACCGAAGCGCCGGCGACGTCAGGCCCCTATGTGATCGAAAAATGGACGCCGAAGCAGAATCTGTCGCTCGCCCTCAATCCCGGCTGGAAGGGACCCGCCCCGGCCTTCCCGAAAATCCGTTTCGAGATCGTCACCGACGACGAGGCGGCCGCGCTCGCCTATGAATCCAAGGCGATCGACTATGCCAAGATCAGCCTCAACACGCTCGCCGCCTATCGCGACAAGCTGCCGGAGAATACCGACCTGATCGAGATGGACGGCAATCGCTTTCTGTGGCTCGCCATCAACGTCAACAATCAGAAATTCAAGGACGAACGCGTCCGCCGCGCGATCCAATATGCCGTCGATGTCGAGCAGATCATGCAGGGCAGCTATTCCGGTCTCGCCAAGGCGGCCACCGGCGTGATCCCGCCCGGCATGACCGGCCATCGCGACGCGATCCTCTACCCCGCCGACGCCGCAAAAGCGCAGGCGCTCCTGGAAGAGGCCGGCGTCTCAGAGCTGACGGTGGAGTTGATCTGCCAGAACGACAAGACCAGCCAGCTGACCTGCCAGATCGTCCAGGCGCTGCTCGGCCAGATCGGCGTCACCGTCGAGATTAAGGCGCTGGATGACGGCGTCTATTGGACAGTCGGCGACAAGAGTTCGGGCGACCAGTGGAAGACGCTGGAGATCGTGCTGATGAATTTCGCCGGCGGCGTAGATCCCTCCGAAAATCTCACCTGGTTCCGCCCCTCGCAGATCGGCGTCTACAACTGGTCGCAATTCGACAGTCCCGACTTCGAGAAGCTCTATCAGGAGGGCATGGCCGAGACGGACGCGGCCAAGCGCGACGTCATCTACAAGAAGATGCAGGATCTGATGGAGGAATCTGGCGGTTTCGTCTTCCTGACCCATGAAACCTTTGCGGCCGTGGCGCGCAAAGGGCTGAAGCCGTTGATCCTCGCCGATGGCTATCTCGACGTCACCCGCTTCGCCAAAGCCTGACCATAACCCCGATACGGCTCCTCTTCACTGAAAGAGGAGCACTGATGCAGGAGAAGACCATGACGCGACAGGCGGGACGCCGCGAGGCAAGACGTGCGGCAGGCGGGATCAGACAGATGGGTTTTGGCGGCGTCGTCAATCGCTATCCGCCGATCACGCTGTTGAGCGAGGACGAGGTCCATTCCGTCCATCTCGCCTCGCTCGATCTTCTCGCCCGGACGGGCATGGAGGTGATGCATGACGAAAGCCGAAAGCTGCTGAAAGCGGCCGGCGCAGATGTCGACGAGACGAGCCAGCGGGTGCGCTTCGATCCCGCCATGATCGAGGAGATCATCCGCAGCGCGCCGTCGTCCTTCACATTGCAGGCCCGAAATCCCGCCCGGGATCTCCGGGTTGGCGACGGCAGCCTGATTTTCGCGGCCACCGGCGGCCCGGCCTTTGTCTCCGATCTCGATCGCGGCCGCCGCGCCGGCAATTATCGCGATATGTGCGACTGTATCAAAGTCGTCCAGAGCCTGAATGTCATTCACCAGGAAGGCGGATGTCCCTGCGAGCCGACCGATCTCGATCCTGACTCCCGCCATCTCGATTTCTACGACGCGGCCATCCGCCTGACCGACAAGACCTGGCAATGCTGGGCGCTGGGCCGCTATCGGGTCGAAGATGCGCTGGAAATGCTGGCGATCGCGCTTGGCCAGAGCCGCGATGAGTTGCGCCAGAAGCCAGCGACGCTGACGGTGGTGAACTCAAATTCGCCGCTTCGGCTCGACATTCCCATGGGGGAGGGGCTTCTCGCCATGGCGCGGGCTGGCCAGCCGGTGGCGATGACGCCGTTTACGCTGTCCGGCGCCATGAGCCCGGTCACGATCGCCGGGGCGCTCACCCAGCAGAATGCCGAAGCGCTGGCGCTGATCACGCTGGCGCAGATCGCAGCGCCCGGCGCGCCGGTTCTCTATGGCGGCTTCACCTCGAACGTCGACATGCGCACGGGATCGCCGGCCTTCGGCACGCCGGAATACGCCAAGGCGCAGATCGCCTCGGGCCAACTGGCGCGGAAATACAGTATTCCCTTCCGCTCTTCCAATGTCACGGCCTCGAATACAGTTGATGTCCAAGCGGCCTATGAAAGCGGCATGTCGCTGTGGTCGACGATCATGGGCGGCGCCCATCTCATCGAACACGCCGCCGGCTGGCTTGAGGGCGGGCTGACCGCCTCCTTCGAAAAGCTGATCCTCGACGCAGAAATGCTGCAGATGATGCGCAGCTTCCTCGATCCGCTTCAGGTCAACGCCGACACACGCGCGGTCGATACGATCGGCGATGTCGGTCCCGGCGGCCATTTCTTCGGCGCGCCGCACACGATCGCCCGTTTCGAAAACGCCTTTTACGAGCCGATGCTGTCGGATTGGCGGAATTTCGAAACATGGTCCGAAACAGGGGCCCGCAGCGGCACCGAACGCGCCAACGCCATCTGGAAGGAGCTGCTGAGAACCTATCAACAGCCGGCATTGGATCCCGCGATCGAAGAAGAACTCGAAGCCTATATCGCGCGCCGCAAAGACGAAATTGGCCGCGGCCAACTTGACGCGGCCTGATTAGGCCGCGCGCGATGAGCAGGGGCGGTTATCTCTCCTTGCTCACCAAGGCCGCCGCTGCGCGGTTGGCGCTGTGCAGAGCCTGCTCGAAGCCTGCTCCCCGCGCCAGCTCCGCGGCGAGAACGCCGGTGAATTCGTCGCCGGCCCCATGAGTGCTGACCAGCTTCACCTTGATCGCCTCGATCGAGTATTCTTCGCCGTCCACGACGGCCGCGACACCGTCGCCGCCGGCCGTCACCACGACGGCGGGGAAGCGTTTTGCCAGCGCCCTGGCTGCATCGAGAGCGCCGGAGAGAGAATCGACCACGGCTGAACCGCCGATCTGCTCGGCCTCGATCGCATTGACCACGAGGACATCGACGAGCCCCGCCATCTCCTCTGACAGCGGACGCGCCGGCGCGGCGTTCAGGATGACCGCGCCGCCTGCCTCGCGCATGGCCTTGGCGGCGGCGATGTTGGCGGCTTCGGGCGCCTCGTTCTGCAATACCAGAACAGCCCCATTCGTGAAGAGGTCCACTGCGGCGTCAATATCGGCCTGTCCCAAAGCCAGATTGCTGCCGGAAACGATGACCGCGCCATAATCGCCTTCGGCGTCGAAGATCGCCACGCTCATGCCGCTGCCTGAACCGGCAAGCGTGCGGACATGGCTGTGATCGACCCCGCCGGCCTTGAGATTGTCGATGAGGGCCTTGCCGAAGGCGTCGTCGGCGACAGCGCCGATCATGGCCGTTGCGACGCCGGCGCGGGCGGCGGCCACAGCCTGATTGCCGCCTTTGCCACCGCATTTCGGCTCCCAGGCGCGGCCGGTGACCGTTTCGCCCTTGCGTGGACGGTCGGGGCCATAGACCATGATGTCGTAGTGCAGGCTGCCCAACACCACAACCGACGGCTTGGAACTCATGGGATCTTGTCCTTTCGCTTCGACATGACGGCGGCCATGGTTTTTTCGAGATTGCGTTCGGCCGCCTGGTAATTGCGTTGTGCGACCGCCATGAACAGCGCGTCGAGAATGTTGAGCTGCGCGATGCGGGCCGCCGCGTTTTCGCCCATCAGCGGCGAGCCCTGCGCGGTGGAACAAAGCACGACATCGGCGATGCTGGCCAAGGCAGACCCGTTATAATTGGTCACCGCAATGGTGCGGGCGCCGTTCTTGCGCGCCAGTTGCACCGCATCGATCACTGCCGTGGTGTTGCCGGAATGGGAAAAGCCGATCGCGACATCATCCGGCCCGAGAAGCGAAGCCGACATCAGCATCAGATGCGAATCGTCCTGAACACTGGCGCGCACGCCGATGCGCAGAAACTTGTGGGCCACGTCGCGAGCGATCTGGGCGGAGCCGCCGACGCCGTAGAAATCCCGCTGCCGGGCGCGATAGACAAGATCGGCGGCGCGGTCGAAGGCCTCGATGTCGAAGATCGACAGCGTCTCCTCCAGAGCCTGGATCGATGTCCGAAACACTTTCTGGACAATCTCGCGCGACGTGTCCTCGGCAGAGAGTTCCTGATGCATTTCCGCCGTCGGCAGCCGGTTGTAGAGCGCCACGGCGGACCGGAAATCGCGATAGCCCTGAAAACCCAGCTTCTTGGTGATTTTCACCACCATGGCTTCGGAGACGCCAGCCTCGGTCGCCACATCCTTGAGAGCTGTTTCATCCGAAAAGCTCCGCAAGGCGAATACCGTCTCCACCACGCGCGCCTCCAAGGGCGTGAGCTTCGGCATCATCATGCGGATGCGCGGGCCCACTGCCCTGGGATCATTGTCTGAATTCATCCTTTTCCCCTCGTCACGCGATCGATCATCATCGCGACGAGGATAATAAGCCCAGTGGCGAGCAGTTGATAGAAGGCTTGCACATTCATCAACGTCAGCCCGTTGCGCATGCTGCCGAGAATGATCGCGCCGAGCAGCGTGCCGACAATGCTGCCTTTGCCGCCCATCAGCGACGCGCCGCCGATCGCCGCCGCCGCGATGGCGTCAAGCTCCCAGAGATTGCCAAGAATGGGTTCCGCCGCGCCGAGGCGGCCAATCAGAACCATCGACGCCAATGCCGCGAGCAGGCCCGAAATCACATAGGCGGTGATCTTGGTGAGCGCGATCGGAACGCCCGCGACATAGGCGGCCTCCTCATTGCCGCCGACGGCCAGCATATACTCGCCGAGCGGCGTCTTTTTCAGCAGCATCCAGGCGAGGAAGGCGACGACCGCCACCATCAGCACGGAGTTGGGAATGCCCATGACGGAGCCGTTGAACAGGGTGCGGAACCCCTGGGGCACACCGAGCACTGGATTGCCGCCGGTATAGATGAGCGCGATGGCGCGATAGGTCGAGAGGGTGCCGAGCGTAACGATGAAAGGCTGCAGACCGACATAGGCGACCAGCACCCCATTGACGAGCCCGCACATCGCGCCGATGCCGAGGCCCGCGATCAGGGCAAGGGGAACGGGCGTTCCCATGACCAGAAGCGACGCCGTCACCACGGCGGCGATCGCCGCCGTCGGACCGACCGACAGATCGATGCCGCCCGAAATAATCACCAACGTCATGCCGAGCGCCAGGCAGGCATTGATGCTCGACTGCTGGAGAATATTGACGAGGTTGCGCTGGCTGAGAAAATCAGGGGCAAGCAGACCAAAGATGGCGATAATGATGATCAGCCCGATCAGGGTGCCCGCATCGCGCAGCGACAGCGAGGACAACAAGCGGGAAGGGGCGGCAGCATCCTGGCGGATTGTGTCAGACATGGTGGAGTTCCTGTTTGTCCGAAAGCGCGGCGGGCTTACCGACCGCATGGGACACGATGATTTCCTCGGTAAGCTCGGCGCGGGAGAGTTCGGCGGCGATGGCGCCATCGCGCATTACCAGCACACGGTCGGAGACGCGGATCACTTCCGGCAATTCAGAGGAGACGACGATGATCGAATGGCCTTCGGCTGCGAGGTCTTCAATGAGACGATAGATTTCCGATTTGGCGCCGATATCGATGCCGCGCGTCGGCTCGTCGAAGAGAAGGATTCTGGATCCGGCGGCCAGCCAGCGCGCGATGATGGCCTTCTGCTGATTGCCGCCGCTGAACAGCCGGATCGGCCTGTCGAGCAGGAAGGGCCGGAGGTTGACCCGCTTCAGCAGGGTCTCAGCGGTCGACGCTATGCGGCGATGGCGAATGACGCCTGATGTCGAGAAGGCCGGCAGCGATGGCAGGGCCATGTTCATGGTGACCGAACGGCCGGGAATGATGCCTTCGCGCTTTCGCTCTTCGGGCAGCAGACCGATTCCAGCGGCGATCGCCGATCGTGGTCCGTCCAGTTTCAGGGGCGCGCCGTTGACCATGATTTCGCCAGAGGTCAGCCGATCAGCGCCGGCGAGCGCGCGCAGAAGCTCGGTTCGACCTGAGCCCACCAGACCGGCAACGCCAAGGACTTCGCCCTTGTGAAGAGAAAAAGTGATATCGCGGACGCGATCCGTCGTGAGATGGCGCACGTCGACGCTCACATCAGGCGTGGCGTAACCGCGATGGTCTTCCTTGGCGAGTTCGCGGCCCACCATCATGGCGATGACCTGACGCGGCTCGGTCGTCTTGAGATCGACCAGGCCGACCATTTTGCCGTCGCGCATTACGCTGGCGCGTTCGCAAAGACCAAAGACTTCGTCCATTTTGTGCGACACATAAATGATCGACACCCCGCTTTCGGACAGCTTGCGGATGATCTCGGCGAGCCTGACGAATTCGCTGGGCGTCAAGCTCGATGTCGGCTCGTCCATGGCGATCAGTTTGGCGCGATCCAGAAGCGCCCGCGCAATCTCGACGACCTGGCGCTGAGCGACGCGGAGCGAGGAAATCGGCGCTGCGGGATCGATGGAGGGATCGATCATCGCGAGCGCTTCGCCGGCGCGCCGCTCCTGTTCGGATCTGTTGACCAGCAAACCGCCGAACCGGGTGATGGAATGGCCGAGGAACATGTTCTGCGCCACGGTGAGATGCGGCACCTGCTGCAGTTCCTGATGGATCATCGCCACGCCTGCGCGGCGCGCGTCCTCGGGTTTGCGAAAATGGAAGTCCTCGCCATCAATGCGGACGACGCCGCTGGTGGGGCGATAGACACCGGAGAGGATCTTGAGGAGAGTCGACTTGCCCGCGCCGTTTTCGCCGAGCAAAGCGTGGATTTCACCGGGGGCGACGTCGAAAGAGACATTCGACAGGGCGCGCACGCCGGGAAATTCTTTGGTCACGGCGTCGAACGCCAGCCGCGAAACAGCCATGGAAATGCCTTTCGGAAAATGGGCGGCCGCAGGGAAACACAGCCGCCCGGGCCAGCTTTACTTGCCGGCCGCCTTCATCAGGACGGCGCGGACATCGTCAGGCGCGCCCTGAAACTCCTTGTAGTTGTCGGCTGTGATCAGCGCTTGGGGCGTGGCCACAACGCGCGGCAGCTTCTGGCCGGACACCAGACGGAGCGCGACTTCCAAAGCCACTTCGCCTGTCAGCACCGGGAAGGAGTCGACCGTGCCCGTCAGTTCGCCTGCAGCGATCGACTTGTAGGCGTCGGAAATACCGTCAGTGCCGAAGACCACGACCTTGCCGGCAAGACCGGCGGCCTTGACTGCCTCGACAACGCCAAGCGCCATGCCGTCATTGTTGCAGTAGAAGCCAACGAGGTCGGGATGTTGCTGCAGAATGTTGGTGGCGGCGTCGTAGGACATCTGGCGATCCCAATTGCCGGGAACGCTGGCGACGACCTGAAACTTGCCGCCGTCCTCGATGGTCTTCTTGAAGCCGTCGGTGCGCTGCACGGCGGCATAGACGCCAGCCTGACCTTCGATGATCGCAACCTTGCCGCCCTCGGGACGGTTTTCGATGAACCACTTGGCGACGCGCACGCCATTGTCGCGCTGGACATTGCCGACATAGTGCTCGGCCTGCGGGATAACGGCGTCATTGACGTTGACGACGGGGATATTGGCGGCCTTGGCCTGTTCCATCACCGGCTGCAAATTGGCGTCGGTTTGCGGCGAAACCAGCAACACCTTGTAGCCCTGGGTGACCATGCCTTCGGCAATTGTCAGCTGGCCGAGCTGATCGCCCTCGCTCTGGGCGGCCTGATAGGCTATCTCGGCGCCGACCTTGTCAGCGAAGCGTTTGTAGCCATCGCCCAGGGAACGCCAGTATTCGTTGGTGAGCGTCTTGGAGACGCCGCCGACCTTGATGCCCTTCTCAACGGCCGGCATGGGGCCGAGCTTGGATTCCAGTTCGGACCAGTCCATACGATCCGGCTCAGAGTCCGAATTGAGCGGCGCGAGGTCCTGGGCGGCGGCGACGCCGACCCACAGGCTGGCGGCAAGCGCCGCAGTAAACAGTCTCTTCATGTCATCCTCCCGAAAGATGCTGGGGTTTATGCGTCCGCGCCCATCATCAGCTCCTGGATGATGGATTGAGCGGAGACGGCGTCCTGGCGGTCAATCGCACCGGTGAGGCGATTGTCCTGCTCGAGGCGTTCCACGACCTTCAGCATGCGCTGGACGGTCTTGATATTCACCTCGCATTCGTGGACCGGATCAAGGCCGGTCAGATCCGGAAACGTGTCGAAATAGATGGCGCCCTGATAGCCGTCGCGGCGGATCTGGCGCAGCAGCTCGATGGTCTGCAGCGTGTGGACGGCGCCGACCATCAGCCCGTCGTCGCGCTTGGCGTAACCGTCGTTCAGATGCACGCCGAGCAGCTTGCTGTGGCGAGCGATCATGGACGCGGCGAAAGCAGGCTGCTCATCGGCGTAGAGCACATGGGCGAAATCGAGCGTGACGCCGAGATTGGCGGCGCCGACATCCTTGATCGCGAGCAAGGTCGTGGCGCAGTCGGGCATCAGGCTGTAGGAGCGCGGCTCGTTCGGCTTGTATTCGATAGAGATCTGACATTCTGGATCATGTTCACAAACTTCACGAATTCCTTCGATTTCGTGCATCCATAAACGCGCATAGTCAGCCTGGAACGCGTAATCAAAACCGTCCTGGCCGAGCCAGATTGTCATGAGATTGCTGCCGGCGGCGCGCGCAGCGTCGATGCCGCGCTTGGTCAGATCGATCGCCTCGCGCCGCACCGCTTCATCCGGATGGGTGAAGGCGCCGAGCTTGAAAGCCGGATTGGTGTAATAGCGCATCGCGAAGCCATTGATTAAAAGACCGAGGTCCTGCAGCCTTTTGGCGATGTCTTCGGGGTCTTCTGAGACATGGTCGGGATAATTGAGGTCGAGATCCGTCAACCCTGGAACCGACGCTGCGCGCTCGGCCATCATCATCATCGTGGGCTTGCCGGAATGGTCGGGCCAGGCAAGGTGAGCGCCAGAGGCGAAGGAGTTCAGGCGGGTTGCGAAACGGGTGTCTGTCACGGATCTGTCCATCATTGTCTGATGGCATCACTTCACAAATATATGTTTGTTTGTAAAGTTAGAAAATGTTGTGCGACGCACCAATTCTTTCTTGTGCCCGCACCGCAGGTCAAACCAAGGCGCACGACGACGCGAGAACGTCCCGACTGGGCGTTGTCACCGAACCTTGGTCCGTTACAGCAAAGCGGGCTCTATCAGGATCGCCCTGAAGTCATTAACGTTGGTCAGCGTCGGGCCAGTAACGATCTGGCCGCCAACGGCTTGGAAGAAGCTGTGCGCATCATTCTCCGCCAGGTATTTGCCGGCATCGAGCCCGGCTTGCGCTGCGAGGGCCAATGTCGCGGGATCGACCACTGCGCCGGCAACTTCAGCCGCGCCGTCGACGCCATCTGTGTCGCAGGCGAGCGCATGAATGCCGGGGGCGCCATTGAGCGCCAAGGCAAGCGCCAGACAGAATTCCGCATTCGGTCCGCCCACGCCTGCGCCGCGCCGCGTCACGGTCAATTCGCCGCCCGACAAAAGCAGGACGGGCGCGTCGCCTGGCCGCATCGAGGCGCGGATCTCCAGCGCCTGACGCGCCTGTAGGATCGCCACGTCCCGAGCTTCGCCTTCGAGGGCATCTCCCAGCATCCGCACTTCGCAGCCGGAGCGGGATGCGAGATCCGCCGCAGCGTCCAGCGACTGACGAGGAGCTGCGACTATGACATTGTCGACGCAAGAGAGTTTGGGATCGCCGGGAGCCATCACGCCGGTTGCGCGGTTAAGCGCGCACTCCACGGATGGGGGAACAGCCACGCGCCAGCGCTCAAGCGCGGCGCGCGCATCGGCTGGCGTCGAGCTGTCTCCCACTGTCGGACCAGAGCCGATAAAAGCGGGATCATCGCCAGGCACATCCGATATCAGCAGCGCCAGCATGTGGGCGGGATAGGCCGCTACCGCCAATTGACCGCCCTTGACCCGGCTCAGATGCTTGCGCACCGTGTTCATTCGATCAATCGGCGCGCCGGAGGCGAGAAGCGCCTGATTGACCGCCTGTTTCTCCTCAAGTGTGACGCCGTCAACCGGCTGCACCAGAAGCGCGGAGGCGCCACCGGAAATCAGCGCCAACACGAAGTCATTCTCACCGGCGCTTCGGACCAGATCCAGCATCCGCGCCGTCGCCCGGAGCCCGGCCTCGTCAGGCACCGGGTGGGCGGCTTGGACAATCTCGACGCCCTGGCAGGGACGGCCATAGCCATAGCGCGTGATCACCAGCCCATTGCAAGGACCCCAGGCCGCCTCGACCGCCTCTGCCATGCGGGCGCTCGCCTTGCCCGCTCCGACCACCAGAATCCGACCGTCAGGCTTGGGAGGCAGAAACCCGGCCAGCGAGCGCATGGGATCGGCAACTTCAACCGCCCGCTCGAAAAGCCGTTTCAGAAAATCTCGGGGATGCTCGATCACGCTGGCGCTGCTCTTATCATGAGATGGGATGAGCATTGTCTATCTGAGTCGCACGCGTCTTTCCTGCATATGCTATCAGCTCGCATTTTTCACCATCGCACGCCCTTCGAGACCGGATGTGGCGTCCTCCCAGCGCAGATCGCCTTTGTAACGCCAGGCCAATTGCCCCGCATCATCGAGCGAGAAGAGGCTCAGCCAACCATTGTCGAACAGCGCGCGGACTTGCGGATGGCGCTGCAGGATATCTGAAATTGCCGCCCTCGGAGCGTCCACCGCCACCGTCAGGCGCAGCGGCTCATGCAAGAAACCCTCGCCGTCATGCACCGATTGCCAGGGAAGTCCGGCGCGAAGGGTTCCGCCATTGCCTTCGACCACGCCGATGCCGCCGACGACATTGTGCAACAGCTTGTTGCCGGCCCCAAACAGCGAGGGCGCGACCGAAGAGCCGAAATATTGCAGGCTGATCCAGCTCGCCACCACCACCGGCGCCGTCAGGATCAGTTCGAGGATCTTGAAACCCTCGTCCTTCCGCCAGACATAGTCGTGCAGGAAGGCCTGCCCCTCGAGCGACCGTCCGACCGTGCGGCTCCGCGGCGCGGCGATGAAGGCGCGGCAACCGGCGAGGCCGAATTCCGGGCGCACTTCCGACCAGTCGCGGCTCCGTCCGCTCACGTTGCCCGCCTTGGCGCGCGGCAGCCTGAGCGCGCGTTCCGCCCTCGTCAGCTGGCCCGCCAGCGCCAGCCAATTCCGGATGCGCGACAGATCTTCTGCGGCGACAGCGGCGTCGACATCATCCGTAAACAAGGTGACGGCGTCGGTCGTTGTGTCATGCAGACCGGCCAGGAACACAGTATCCGTCGGGATGCGGATGCCCTTCAGCGCCAGCCTCTCGCGTATGTCGCGATCATTGAGCAGGTCCGCGAGCAGACGCGCATTGACATCACCAGCATAGCCGCCGCAGGCGCCGCAATGCAGCGCGCTGGCATAGGGATTGTTTACCGTATTGGCGCCATGACCCGCGATCAACACATAGCGGCCGAAGCCTTCGGTCAGCGACATCGCTCTGAGCACCGTCTCGGCCATGCCGGCGCGCTGATCGAGATCGAGGCTCGGAGAAAAGCGTGGCTTGGCGGCGTCGGGCCGCTTGCCCTTGCCGAAACAGAGGCCGTCGCGCAGCAATTTGGCCGCATAAACAGGCCCCATTGCCTCCACAAAGGCGAAGGAAGACACCGCCGCCAGCTTGAACCGCCCCCAGGCGCGGATAGCGCGGGCGCTGAAGCGCGCCTGCCGATCGGCATCCTTGTTCTCCTCCACCTCGGCGCAGGTGAAGACCGACGGCTTCAGCAGAACGGGCAGGCGGTGTTCGGACACATCGGAGGCAAAGCCCTTATGGCTCGCGCCGAGGCCGAAGAAGCCGGCGAAGCCGAGCGTCCGGATGCTGCTATCGGCGCTTTCGAGCGCGCGCCTGAAGACTTCCGACCGGACATCGATGCAGAAGGCGGCCTGCAGCATAGGTCTGATTTCGGCAAGTTTGTCGGCCTGCGGCGCGGCGAGGAGAGACGCCAGCTTGCGCTGGGCCGCCCGCTCTACGGCCTGCTGCAGCACGGCGTCGATGCGTGTATCGGCATCCGGGGTTAGCGGTCCGGCATGGATCTTCCGCACCTTGCGCCATTCTTCTTCGATTGCGGCTTTGCGCCTGACAAAAAGCGCTTCCTCGAAAACGAGCCGGATAGCGAGCAATTCGAGCGGGGAGGGGTCAGTGCGGCCCGAGACTTCGGCCTTGAACTGAATGTGCCGCGCATATTGCGCCCAGCCGCCGAGCGTCAGCAGCAGTTGGTGGAAGTATGTCCCCGGCTCGGCTCCGAGGCCGAGCGAGACGGCGGCCCGTTCGATCGCGGCCTCGGGCGCCTCCGGCGTGTCGGCCACATGCGCGCCGAAACCCTTGAGACCCAGGATCTCCGGCGTCAGGTCATGCATGGCGAAGGCCCGCCAGGCGGCGTAGAGGCCATTGCGGCGCGAGGCGGCCCAGAGCGCCTGTCCCTCATCGAAGAAGCCGGCGGCGAAGGCCCCGATACGATCCGCCACGAGCCCGGGCCAATCCCTTCCGTCAGCGCGAGCGGCGAGATCGGCGATGGTCGGCAAGGCGAAGACCGGCTTCGGCTCCATCGTCACCGCAGATGTGATCGCTGCGAGGTCCAGATCGACGGCGCCTGCGGAAGCCAGAGCCGACAGCAGATCCTCTTGGGCAATCTCGCCCGATGCGATCTTGTCGGCGTAATGCTTGCGCGGCAGAGCGAGACGCACGCCGGCGATCCGGGAAAACAGGGCGGCGGTCTTGTCGAACCTTTCGGTTGCCTGGCCGAGAAAGGGATTGACCGCGACACTCGCCGTCAGCGGCCAGGCCGGCGGGATCGCCGTGATAGCCTTATCCGCCGCACGAGCGAGCGCCTGACCACGCAGCGTATCGAAAGAGGGTGTATCGGCCATGGGTTCACTCCTTTACGGACGCAGGGATTGAGGCGACGGGGCGGTCAAACGACCAGCCCCCGAGAAGACGATCGAACAGCGCGTTGACATAGAGCCCGTTGGCGAGATGCACGCGAAGGCCCGCAGCTGCCGGATGATAGGCCCAGAGCGGAAACAGCGACTGGGCGACGGCCACCGCGCCGAAGGACACGACGGCGAGCAACATCAACGTCCATTCGAGCGGACCGGGCGAGGGCGGCGGCGGCAACACGTCATGCATCAGCATGTCGGAGACGCGGTGCAGCCCGAAATAGGCGGTGGCGGCCGAGATGGAGTAGAGCGACGTCCGCCCGGTCAGCGCCCAGGGGGCTTCATCGGCCAGGCCTTGGGCGATGAGATAAGCGACGCCGAAGATCAGCATGGCGCCGAGCGCCAGCGCCTGGACCGGCATAGGACCGAAGCCGAACAGGAAGCCGATCGCGGCATAGATGATGAGGGCCAGGAGGAAAGCCCGGCCGACCGCCCGGGCGTTGGGGATCGCCACAGGACCCGGCCGGCGGAGGGACGCGACCCTTTCGACCGCCGAGCCGGAGGCCAGGAAGGCGTGCGCCTTGTAGAGCGAATGGGCGACGATGTGCAGCAGCGCGATCGGAAACAGGGCCAGGCCGCATTGCAGGATCATGAAGCCCATCTGCGCGACGGTCGACCAGGCGAGCGAAGTCTTGACCGCCGGCTGGGTGAGCATCACCACACAGCCGAACAACGCCGTGAAGCCCCCAACCATGACGAGAACCGCCAGCACGCCCGGCGCCTGCAGCATGACATCGGCAAACCGGATCAGCAGGAAACCGCCGGCATTGACCACCCCGGCATGCAGCAGCGCGGAGACCGGCGTCGGCGCTTCCATCATTTCTGTCAGCCAGCCATGGGTCGGAAACTGCGCCGATTTCAGCAGCGCGGCGAGCGCGAAACACGCAGCGGCGCAGACCGTCAGCGGCAGACCCCGACCCTCGCGCGCGGCGGCCAGAATGGTCGCGATATCGCCGGTTCCGAAGGAAATCGCCAGAAGCGCGGCGCCGAAGATCAGCGCGGCGTCGCCGATGCGGGAGACGATGAACTTCTTGCGCGCGGCGCGCCGGGCGGCGGGCCGCGCCGGATAAAACAGCAGGGGCCGGTGCAGCAGCAGGCTTGCGCCGACCCAGCCGATGATCAGGACCAGAAGCGAGCCCGCCTGCACCAGCAGCAGGACCGCCGCCAGGGTTGCCGTCATCCAGCCCGTGAATGCGCCTTGCCGGGCCTCGCCGTCCAGAAAGGTTCCTGCGAAGCGAAGCACCACCCAACCAATGAAGGAGACCAAAGCGAGCATCACCAGACTGACGAGATCAAGGCGAACGGACAGGGTGAAATAGCCGAGGCCGATGGTCGCGCTGGTTCCCGCCCCATAGAGGCCGAGCACAAACCCCGAAGCGGTAATAACTATTATGGAACTTAATGCGGCGACTTCAGCGGCGCGGATCGCTCCGCGCGGACGCAGGCCCGGGGATCTGAAGGCGTAAAGCGATGCCGCCGCGAGCAACAGCGGCGCAAGAAGCGGTAAAGCATGGATCATGAGATATCTCCGATCAGAGCTGCGGGCCTGGGAGGCGGCGCCGCGCAATTCACGGCTTTGTTATCAGTCGAGTATGCTCAATAAAAATTCATTGTTTCTGCAATTTCGTTCTATATTATAGAACCATGTCTGAGCTGAACTATCATCATTTGCGCTATTTCCGCGCCGTCGCCCATGACGGAAATCTGACGCGCACGGCCGAACGGCTGAACTTGTCGCAATCGGCTTTATCAATTCAGATCAAGCAGTTGGAGGAGCGTTTGGGGCATGCGCTGTTCGAGCGTCGGGGCCGGCAACTGTTTCTGACCGAAGCCGGCAGGATCGCGCTCGACCATGCCGACACGATTTTCTCCACCGGCGAGGAACTGGTCGAGACGCTGAAGGAAACCGGGCGAACCCGTCGCGCCATCCGCATCGGCGCGCTCGCGACCCTGTCCCGCAACTTCCAGATCGAGTTTCTTCGCCCCATTCTCGGGCGCTCGGATGTAGACATCATCCTGCGTTCGGGCAGCGCCAGCGAATTGCTAGGAGCGCTGGAGGGGCTCAATCTCGACATCGTGCTGTTGAACCAGGCGCCGATGGCCGACTCCGTCACCCCCTTTATCGCCCAGCATGTCTATCAGCAGCGGGTGAGCCTGATTGGCCGTCCGACCTATGGCCAAGCAGGCGCGACGCTCGCCGATCTCCTTGCCGCCCATCCGGTCATTCTGCCGACGCTCGAAAGCGGCGTCAGGGCGCAATTCGAAGCGCTCGTCGCCCGTCTCGGCGTGACGCCGCAAGTGGCCGCGGAAGTGGACGACATGGCGATGATGCGTCTTTTGGCGCGCGAAGGCGCTGGCCTCGCAGTGTTGCCGCCGATCGTGGTCAAGGGCGAACTCGAAGCCGGCTCGCTCATGGAGTTCGACGCCCTGCCCGGCATGATCGAATCCTTCTACGCCGTGACAGTCAAACGCCGCTTCCCCAATCCGCTGATCGGCCCGTTGCTCGATCATGCGATGGACAGGGATATCGGCTGAGGGCCCATAAGCCCCACAGATGAGGCGAAGAGCAGATACTAATTTCAGCCGGTGAATGCAGAAGGGCGGCGCACATGCCGCCGCCCTCGTCTTGATAGCAGGATCAATTATTCGCCGAGCGACGCCTTGAGCTTGGTCACCTCGTCGGCTTCCATCTGGCCGACGGTCGTCACTTCGCCGTCCTTGATCTTCCACAGGCGGAAGGGGCCGGTGATGTCGCCATATTTGTCGAAGCTGACATTGCCGATGACGCCTTCATACTTGATCGGCTTGCCTTCCTTGAGAAGCTTCAGCGCCTTTTCAAACTCCGCCTTGCCGGCATGGATGGGCTCGCCGCCCGGGGCCACGACTTCCGGAATAGCGGCCTTGATGGCGGCCTTGTCGGCCTTGCCGGCCTTGGCGATGGCGAGCGCGACGATCGCGCCGGCGTCATAGGAGCGGTCTGCCGCCGGCGCCGCCGGCGAGATGCCGCCCGAGAATTTTTCGTAATTGGCATTGAAATATTCAGTCGACGCGGTCGGGCTGGTGCCCGAGGACGTGCCATAGGCTTCGTTCAGATATTGCGCGCCGACGGCGGAGATGAAGTCTCCGGAATTCATGCCGTCATTGAGCAGGAACTTGGCCGGGCCGCCGCCGGAGATCCAGGCGCGGGCAATGGTCGCGCCATCGACAGGCGTGCTGACGAGATAGAGGGCTTCCGGCTCGCCGTTCATTGCGGCGCTGGCTTCGGCCGAATAGCTCGCCTGCTTTTCGTTATAGGGCGTGGTGGAGGTGATGACGCCGCCGAGCTTGGTGTAGGCGGCGGAGAATTCCTTCACCATGTTGACGCCGAAGTCGTTGTTGACATTGACGATGGCGATCTTCTTGAGGCCCTGATCGATGGCGTATTTGGCCGCCGCCGTGCCCTGCAGCGCATCAGACGTGATGGTGCGGAAGAACACGCCATTGGTCTTGCCCTCGCGACCCAGCGCCGTCAGCGTCGGCGAGGACGAAGCGGGCGAGACCTGCGGCACGCCGGCAGGCGCGGTGACCGAGGTCAGGATCGGGATCGACACCGACGAGATGATGCCGCCGATAATCACCGGCGCCTTCTTGATGTTGACCAGCTGGGTGGCCTGATCGACGGCGACATTGCCCTGACTCTGGCTGTCACGGGTGTCCATGACGAGCTTGCAGCCGCCGACGCCGCCGGCGTCGTTGAAGTCGCGGAAGGCCATTTCGATCGATTTCGCGCCGGCCTTGCCATATTCGCCGGCCGGGCCCGTGAGTTCCATGACGACGCCGACGGTGATGTCGCAATCGGCGGCGAAGGCCGGCAGGGCGAGGCCCGCCAGCATGGTGGATGCGAGAACCAGTTTTTTCATGTCATTCCCCTTTGTTGAGATTGTATTTCATGATGCTCCCATGACGTCCCGTCCGATCCCGTTCGAGCGTGTAGACGTCCCCTTCCAGCTCCTTGGCCTCGGCCATGACGGCCTCGATTTCGGAGAGATCCTCGTCCGACAGCGCCGTGTCGGAGATCGCCAGATTGGCGGCGAGATGATCGCGATTGCGCGCACCGACGATGACGGCGGCGACGCCAGGCCGGCGCAGCATGGCGACGCTGGCGATCGTGGCGATGTCGGTTCCGCGCCGGTCGGCGATGCGGCGCAGCGTGCGGAGCAGCGCCTGGAACAGATCCCAGCCGCCGATATCGTCGATGATCAGCTTGTATTTGGTCAGAGAGCGGTTTTCGAGCGGATGCTCGGGCTCACTCACGCCCAGCCAGCGATCACTCAGAAAACCGCCCGCCACCGTGCCGTAGCAGAACAGCGCGAAATTCTTCTCTGCGGCGAGCGCCGTCATCCGCTTCTCGGGCCGCCTGTCGAGCAGCGAATATTGCAGCTGCAGCGAGGCGAGCGTCACGCCGGAGGCAAACAGCGCCTCAATATGGTCGCTATCGAAATTGGTGGCGCTGACCTTGTCGATCTTGCCCGCCGCCTGCAGTTCCTTCAACCAACCCGCTGTCTCCAACCAGCTGTCGACATCATAGGCCCACCAGTGAAACTGGACGAGATCGAGCCGTTCCAGATTGAGCCGCGTGAGCGAGGTGTCGATAACGCCTTCCACATAGGCCTTGCTGATGGTGGGAAGGATGGCGAGATCGGGGACGAATTTGGTGTGCACGCGGATCCGGTCGAGCGCCTCCTGACCGCGAAGATCATGATAGCGCAGCCGAAAACGGCCGATCATTTCCTCGACGCCGGTATAGATGTCGGCGCAGTCGAAGGTGGTGATGCCCGCATCGGCGAAAGCCACCATGTCGTCGATGGCGGCGTCGGGATCGACAGCGCCATGGCCGCCCGCCAATTGCCAGCCGCCGCGAATGACGCGGGAAATGTCGTAGCCGGGTGCGAGGGTGATGCGTTGCATGATGTCAGTCTTTCAAGGGAACGGCAGTGGTTTCGGCATGGCTGAACCGGCGCAGGCCCAGCCGCTTGATGCGCAGACGCGTGCCGCAATTGGGGTCCGGACAGGCGATTTCGGCGTCGGTGGTCATCCAGTCATGCGGATGGGTGGGGCGCTGCTTGGCGGCCAGAAGCGGCAGAACCGAGGCGAGCGAATAGATCGAAAAGCCCTGCCCCGGCGGCAGATGCAGCATCTCGCCGCGAAGCTCGAAATGATCGCCCGGCTTGGCGCCGCAATAGACGGGTCCGTTTTCAGGAATCACCACCTCGACGCGGAGATCGTAGAGTTCAAACAGATCATTGACGCTCATTTTGTTCCTCACGCCGCCTGTTCAGCCAGAAGCCGGGTTCTGACGAGGTCGAAGGATCGGCCGATATCGTCTGCCAGCGCGCGCGTGGCGGCGTCGGCGTCGCGGCGCTCGATCGCTTCGATCATCGCCCAGTGATGGTCGGTGGCGGCAAGCCCGCCCTGCTCGTCATGGATCTGGGCGGCGGCGCGCACGACTGGGCCGGACTGAAGCCACAGACTTTCGACGATCGGGATCAGCACATTGGAGCCGGCCGCCTGATAAATGTGAAAATGGAAGCGCTGGTTGAAGCTCGACGTCACCGGGCCGATGTCTTGGCCATGTTCGGTGAACGCGGCATCGCATTGCCTGTTGATTTCCTTGAGGATCTCGTGATCCTGCAATGTGAGATTGGCAATGGCGAGCTCGACCATCCGTCCTTCGATCAGCACGCGGGCGCGTTCGAGGTCGTCAAGCCGTTGGCGGGTGATCAGCGGCACACGGACGGTGCGGTTCGGCATCGCCTCCAGCGCCTGTTCGGAGACGAGACGGCCAAGCGCTTCACGCACCGGCATGGTGGAGGTCTGCAGCCGTTCGGCGAGATCGACGATGCGCAGCGCGTCTCCGGCGGCGAAGCCTCCCGAGATCAGCGTCTGGCGCAATTGGCCGTAGACGCGATCCTGCACGGTTTCACGCCCGACCGGCGTCAGGCCTTCCACGCGATTGGACTGTATGTCCGTCATCCCCCGCCTCATGCGTTTTCCGGCGAAATACCGGTTGATTTTCTTCCGGTCATAAAGTTTGATCAAACATCACACATCAAATCAAGTCTGAATCTTGCAAATGTCCGCCAGCACAGTTCAAACCACACCGGCCTCCCTCCCGCCCGTTATCGACGCGCGGCGGCTGACCAAACGTTTCGAGGGCCTGACCGTGGTCTCCGAGATGTCGCTCACCGTCGGTCGCGGCGAAATGATCGGCCTGATTGGCCCCAACGGAGCCGGCAAGACGACGATGTTCAACCTCATCGCCGGCAGCCTGAAACCCACCTCCGGCGAACTGTGGATTTCAGGGCGCGAAGTCTCGGGCGCCGCGCCGGAAACCCGCATCTCCCATGGGCTGGCGCGGACCTTTCAGATCCCGCGCCCCTTTCCGGAGATGAGCGTGCTTGAAAATGTGCTGGTCGGCGGCCAGCAGCAGGTCGGCGAAAGCCTGTTCGCCAACTTTCTCCGTCCGTCGGCGGTGCGCGCCCGCGAGACCGCGCTGATCGACAAGGCCCGCAGCCTTCTCGATTTCGTCACGCTCGGCCATCTCGAACATCAGCCAGCCCGAATTCTTTCCGGGGGCCAGCGCAAGCTGCTGGAACTCGCCCGCGTGCTGATGGCCGATCCCGATATCATCCTGCTCGACGAGCCGGCGGCGGGCGTCAATCCCGTCTTGCTGGAGGTGATCATCGAGCGCGTGACGGCGCTCAACCGTCAGGGCGTCTCCATCCTGCTGATCGAGCACAATATGGACATGGTCTCCCGGCTCTGCTCCCGCGTCGTGGCGATGGCGCTCGGAAAGCTGCTGGCGGAAGGCTCTCCGGCAGATGTGGCGGCCAATCCCGCCGTGATCGACGCTTATCTCGGAGGCGGCTTGTGAGCGACATCGTCCTCTCCACCCATGCCCTCGTCGCCGGTTACGAGCCTGACCTGCCGATCGTCCGCGGCGTCGATTTCGAGGTGACGAAGGGCGAACTCGTGGTGTTGCTCGGCCCCAACGGCGCCGGCAAATCCACCTTCGTCAAGGCGATCGCCGGTCTGGTGCCCATCCATTCGGGCGCGATGACGCTGAACGGCCGCGATATCACCCGCGTCGCTCCGCATCGGAAAGTGGCGGAAGGGCTGGGCTTCGTGCCGCAGACCGAAAATGTCTTCGCCACCATGAGCATTCTCGAAAACCTGCAGATCGCAGTTGCGCATCTGCCGCGGTCCCAGCGCAAGACGGCGATCGAGGCGCTTTTTCAGCGCTTTCCAGATCTGGCGTCCAAGCCCTCTCGCCTCGCCGGCGCGCTGTCGGGCGGACAGCGACAGATGCTCGCGGTCGCCCGCGCCCTGGCGCTCGATCCGCCCGTCATCATTCTCGACGAGCCCTCGGCAGGCCTGTCGCCCAAGATCGTCGGTGAGGTTTTTTCCATGCTGCGCAGCGTGAACGCCAGCGGCGTGACCGTGATCCTGGTCGAACAGAATGTGAAGGCCGCGCTCGCCATCGCCAGCCGCGCCGTGATCCTGGCCGAGGGACAGATCCGCCATCAGGGAACGCCGGCGGAACTGGCGGATGACCCGCTGGTCGGCAAGATCTATCTGGGCGCGACCCATCCGAGTGAAAGGGGCTCCCCATGAACCCGCAATTTCTGATGGACGGGCTGATTGCCGGATCGATCATCGGGCTCGGCGCGGTCGGCGTGACGCTGACCTATTCGATCCTGCGCTTTTCCAATTTCTCCCATGGCGAGCTTCTGTCCTGGGGGGCCTATCTCGCCCTCGCCGCCTCGGGCGCGCTCGGCTATCTCGCGCCTGGGCTCTCGGCGCCCATCGGCCCTTTCTCCTTCGGCTGGTCGCTGCCATCGGGACTGCTTCTCGCCATCGTGCTGACCGGACTGCTGGCGTTGGCCGTGGATGCGATGCTGTTTTCCAGTTTTCGGCGCCGTGGCAGCGCCGTGATCATCATGGTCATGGCGAGCTTCGGCGCGTCGCTGGCTTTGCGCAGCCTCCTCGAATTCATCTTCACCTCCAGTCCCGCCTATTTCACCAATGCGCTGCAGATCGCCATGAAGCTCGGCGGGGGCCTGCGCGCCACGCCCGACCAGCTGCTGATGCTGGCGCTGGCGGCCATCGCGGTGATCGTTGTGCATCTGCTGATGACCCGCACCGATATCGGCCGCGCCATGCGGGCGGTCAGTGAAAATCCGGCGCTGGCCAGCATCGCCGGCATCGATGTGCGACGTGTGATCCGCACGGTGTGGTTTCTCGGCGCGGCGCTCGCCTGCGTGGCCGGCGTGATGAGCGGTCTGCTGATCCAGATCCGCCCCTATCTCGGCCATGATCTGTTGCTGCCTTTGTTCGCCGCCGCGATTCTCGGCGGCATCGGCAGCGTGCCGGGCGCCATGCTGGCGGGGCTGATCATTGGCCTCTGCGAAGCGCTGGCGGTGCAGCTTGTCGGCGCGGAATGGCGCGCGGCGGTCGCCTTCGTCATTCTGATCGCGGTTCTGCTCGCGCGACCGCGCGGCCTGTTCGGGAGAGCGTCATGAGCCTCGATATCCTCGCTTACGCCGCCTTCTTCCTGACCATGGCGCTGACCTATGCAGTCATCTGCCTCGGGCTCAATGTCCAATGGGGCATGACCGGGCTGTTCAATGTCGGCGTCGCCGCTTTCGTTGCGGTCGGCGCCTATACATCGGCCATTCTGACGACGCCCGACGCGCCCGATCGGCTGGGCGGTTTCGGCCTGCCGATCGTTGTGGGCTGGCTCGGCGCGGCTGTCCTCTCAGGGCTTCTCTCCTGGGGCGTCGGCGCGCTCACCATCCGCCTGCGTTCAGATTATCTCGCCATCGCCACCTTCGGCGTGGCCGTGACGATGCAGCTCGCCATGCTAAATCTGCAGCCGGTCACCGGCGGCGCCTTCGGCATCGGCTTCATTCCCCGCCCCTTCGGCGCCTGGCAGGAGAATGCCGCGCTGTTCAGCTTCGCCAATTTCGGCGTCATGGCCGTCGTCGTTCTCTGCCTCTATCTCGGCCTGGAGCATCTGGCGAAAAGCCCCTGGGGCCGCGTGCTGCGCGCCGTGCGCGAGGATGAAACGGCGGCGCAGGCGCTCGGCAAGCGGCCGATCCGCTTCCGCTTGCAGGCGTTTACGCTCGGCGGCGCAATCATGGGGCTCGCCGGAGCCTGCCAGGCGCATTTCATCGGCTTTATTGCGCCGGACAATTACATGCCGATCCTCACCTTCCAGGTCTGGGCCATGCTCATCGTCGGCGGCTCCGGCAACAACAAGGGCGCAATCGCAGGCGCTATTCTTGTTTGGGGTCTCTGGGCGCTCACCGCAGCCGCCGTCTCGAGTTTCGTTCCACCCGATCAGCAGGCGCGGGCCGCAGCTCTGCAGATTGTCGCCATCGGCGTCGGGCTCTGCCTGATGCTTCTCTGGCGCCCTCGCGGCCTGTTCGGAGAGGTCAGCCCGCTGAGCCGCCTCAAATCCGCCCGCGCTATAAAAAACAAGGACTGACATCATGACCGCCCGCCCCGACCGTATCCGCCTCACTCCCGATCTCGATATCAGCCGCCTCGTCTGCGGGTTATGGCAGGTCGCCGACATCGAGAAGAATGGCGCAACCATCGATCCCGAATCCGGCGCTGATGCGCTCACCGCCTATGCGAAGGCGGGCTTCGACACATTCGACATGGCCGATCATTACGGCTCTGCCGAGATCATCACCGGCCGGTTGCTGGCCCGCTTCGAGGGCGCCGACAGGCCGCGCGCCTTCACCAAATGGTGCCCGGAGCCGGGCCCGATGAGCCGCGAGATCGTACGGCGCGGCGTCGAGGAGCGGCTGCAGCGGCTGAACGTCTCCAAGATCGACCTTCTGCAATTCCACTGGTGGACATTCGAGCATCCGGCCTGGCTCGACGCGCTGCATGAAATGCAGGCGATGAAGGACGAAGGTCTCATCGGCGCGCTCGGCCTCACCAATGTCGACGCCGCGCATCTGGCGCTGGCCTTGGCTGACGGCATCGAGATCGTCAGCAATCAGGTGTCGTTCTCGCTCATCGATCGGCGCGCGGCAGGCGATTTATCCCGCGTCTGCGCCCGATCCGGCGTCAAGCTTCTCGCCTATGGCACGCTCTGCGGCGGTTTCCTGTCGGAAAAATGGCTTGGGCAGCCCGAGCCGGCCGAAATCGCAGACTGGAGCCGGTCGAAATACAAGCGATTCATCGACGCCGCCGGCGGCTGGGAGCCCTATCAGGCGATCCTCCGCGCCGCCTCAAACATCGCCCGCAAGCACGGAGTGTCATTGTCCAATGTCGCGAGCCGCTGGGTGCTGGAGCATCAGGCCGTCGCGGCCACCATCATCGGCGCGCGTCTCGGCGAAAGCGAGCATCGCGACGACAATCTCAATGTCTTCCGCTTCGCGCTCGACGCTGACGACCATGCCGCGCTGGATGCGGCTTTCGCTGAGACCACGCCCATTCCCGGCGATTGCGGCGACGAATATCGCAAGCCGCCATTCCTCACGGCGTCCGGCGACCTCAGCCATCATCTGGATGCAATCCCTTCGGTCTATCAGGCTGTGCCCGTGCCGGGACGTCCTAATCGTCTCAGGGTATCCTCGGGCAGCGTCTGGGAGCCGATCGCCGGCTATAGCCGCGCGGTCCGCGTGGGCGACCGCATCCTTGTCTCCGGCACCACGGCAACCCATGGTCCGAACCGCTGCGTCGCCCCGGGAGACCCAGGCGCACAGGCGACCTATATTCTCGACAAGATCGCCGCCTCGCTCGCCCCGCTCGGCGGCAAGATGGAGGACGTGGTGCGCACCCGCGTCTATCTGAAGGACGCTAACCAGTGGGAACCGGTCTCCCGCGCCCATGGCCGCGTCTTCGGCGAGGTCTTGCCGGCCAACACGCTGATCGAGGCCGGCAATCTGATCGGCGACTATGAGGTCGAGATCGAGGCGGAAGCGGTGGTCGGCTAGGGCCGCCGCCGTCCCCGCCGATATGGTCACGGCGGAGACGCTCGTTCATCCGTCAACGAGGTTTGAGCGCTCAGGCCTCGACTGTCTCGCGCACATCGTCGAGCAGAAAGTGAACGACCACATATTTCGTCGTCACGCTGCGGCCGCTTTCGCTGACATGTTCCTCGACGCCGCCGTCTGTGGGATGCCAGCGATGGTAATGCGGATTGGTGGTGACCAGCGTGATCGCCTTACCGGAGCGAGCGCCGGCCAGACGATAGCGGGCCTCGGCAAGCGGCCAGATGCGCTCGAAATCCTGCTGGGTGAGGCGCACCTTCAGCGCCTGACGCGACGCGGGTCTGTCCTTCGCCCTCCCCTCGCCGTCGCTCGCCGGCTCTTCCAGCGTCACCTCCTGGGCTCCATCCAGAATGAAATCGAGGTCGTCAGGCCACTGTCGTCTCATGAAGTCGCTCCTCCCAGCTTTTTCACGCAGATATCGCCAGCAGTTTACGCCCTGTGAGCCGAGACGCAAGAAGAGCTTCAGCGCAATACGAAAATGCCGCGACCGCCGAAGCAACCAATACGCCGACGCGTTCTGCTACTGCTTAATGCAATGACCAAGAGGACAATATGGGCGCAGGGGCAGTTTCATTGCGTGTGATCCTTATTCGCACGATGCCCCAGTCGCGATACATCCTTGAACATATTGATATCATTTCCATTTCTTACTTGGAAATAGAATGCACACCGCCACACTCAAAAGCCTGATGTGATTGATGGAACAGGAAACCGCTCCCTGTTTTACCGCGCTCATCGCCTGGATCCGCCTCTGAGGCCCCAGCGGAGCTAACCTTTCCTGGCGTTTCAATTCAACAGTCTGTTTTCCTTCAGCAACGCGGCCGCCATGTCGATGAAAGCCCGCACCTTTGCGGGAGCGCTGCGTCCTTCGGGATAAAGAAGATGGATCGGCAGTGGCGGTTCCTCGTGTTCGGCGAGCACGATCTGCAATTCTCCGGCAATCAAGGCCGGGCCAATCTGGTAATGCAGCACGCGCGTCAAGCCCCAGCCCTCACGGGCTGCGGTGATCGCCGCTTCATTGGTGTTGCATTGGAGGACAGGAGTGATGGTCACTTTCTGGTCGCGGGCGAAGCGCCATTCCGGTGACGCCCAGGCGCTGGTCGGGGCCGCGATCCGGTGATCTCTCAGGTCGCCCGGCGCGGCGGGCGCGCCATGCCGCTCGAAGTAGCGCGGCGCACCGCAGACGACATGCCTGACGGTCCCGACCTTGATCGCCGTAAACCCGGAATCCGGCAAATGGCCAATGCGGACCGCGACATCCACACCTTCCTCGATCATGTTGAGAGGCCGATCGACAAAGAGCGTCCGGGCCCGTACTCCAGGATAGGCGTCGAGATATTTGATGACGATGGGCAGCACATACATTTGGCCAAACAATGCCGATGCCGTGATCGCCAGCGTCCCGGTCGGCGTGGCGTAGGAGCCGCCCGCCGTCGCCTCGGCCTCTGCGATATCGGCGAGGATACGGCGACAATCTCCGAGATAGCGCGCGCCGGCCTCGGTCATTTTCACCGAGCGGGTCGTTCGCACGAAAAGACGCGCGCCGATAAGTTCCTCCAGCGAGGCGACGATGCGGGTGACTGCCGGCGCGCTCATATTCATGTGACGCGCCGTTGCCGCGAAACTCTCGGTCTCCGCGACCTTGACGAAGATCCGCATAGCCTGCCAGCGATCCATGACGATGTTCCCTCTCCGATCCACGGCAACTTTCGCATCGATCCCGCCCCTGCGCCAGCCGGAAAGCCCGCGCCTCCAATAGACAGCGTAAGCCTGATCAGGACCTGACTTCACGACTAGCCGCAGCCAGCGCCGCGATATCCATGCAGACGCGGTCGCTCAATCCGGCGCGTCTGGCGCGGCGCAACAACTCCTGGTCCGGAGCGAGCGCCAATCCTATCGCCCTCGACAGTTGGAAATCGAAACTTTGCCCCCTGCGAAAAGCGTCAATTTCCGCGCCGGTCATGCCGGCGGCCATGGCTGCGTCCTCTGCTCGGCAGAGGCGCCGGGTGTCGCCGCTGGCGGCGGCGAGCGCAACCTCTATCGACAGACGCATGCGTTCATCCAACAGAAACCCACTCATGACTCCACCCCGCGCATCGCTCAAAATCCGAAATGGCTAAGGCCGGGGTGATCATCCGGACGGCGACCGAGCGGCCAGCGAAATTTGCGATCCGATTCCGCGATCGGTTGTTCGTTGATGCTGGCATGGCGAGAGCGCATCAGGCCGTCCTCGGCGAACTCCCAGTTCTCGTTGCCATAGGCGCGATACCATTGTCCGCTGTCGTCGCGATACTCATAGGCGTAGCGGACAGCGATGCGGTTTTCCTTGAACGCCCAGAGCTCCTTGATCAAACGATAATCGAGTTCCCTGTTCCATTTGCGCGTCAGGAACGCTTCCGCTTCGGCGCGTCCGTAGATAAATTCGGCGCGGTTGCGCCAACGAGTGTCAAGCGTATAGGCAAGCGCCACTTTCGCCGCGTCGCGGCTGTTCCAGCCATCTTCGGCGAGGCGCACCTTCTCGACTGCGGACTGTTCATTGAATGGAGGCAAAGGCGGGCGAGACATTGGGTCTGATCCTTATTGTTGAGGAAAGCGAGATGGTGTGGGCGCGCCGGCTGTTGTACGGCTTCAAGCGTTTTGCTCGACGATGCCGTCGGAACACAACGATCTGCTTGTGGCGCGCAGAGAAGATCCTCTCCATTCATCCAAGATGGGCCTGTTCGACCCGGAGATGAACGGTGATACTGCGGAAGGCACTATTTCTTCCAGCGCATCAATCCTAAGTGATAGACGTCAGAGGGCCAACTCGATCCGGTTTTCACCATTGCGGTCGATTTCCGCCGGCGCCGTCGAACAGAGCAGGACCTCACCTTCGCCGACACTCGCCGTCACGTCCCTCACATACGCGACCTCGCCGGCGATCAGCCGGCTGCGGCAAGCGCCACAGGAGCCGGCGCGGCAGCCGAATTCGGGTTGCAGCCCTCGCGCTTCGGCCAAATCCAGCAAAGTGCCTGCGCCAGGCGTCCAGCGGGCTTCCTTGAGTGAATTGACGAAGAGGACCGCTGCGGACCGGGTCGACTGCGGCCGGCGCGCCACTGTCGTGACGCCGTTCGCATCCGAGGATCGCTTCACGGCGGACGGGCCAAACGACTCTGTATGAATGCGGGCGTCAACGAGGCCGAAGGCGCGAAGCCCGTCATAAAGCGCCTGAGCGAATTGCGGCGGCCCACAGAGATAAAAGTCATAGTCGTCGAATGTCAGGTTACGGCGGAGCAACGCCATATCGATACGGCCGGCTTCGTCATAATCACGGCCTTTCTCCGCGCCGACCGGATCGCTCAAAACACGAACCAGACGAATTGCTCCTCGTCCGGCGTCGACGAGTTCGGCAATCTCCCGATCGAAAGGACGTTCCTGTTTGGATCGCGCCGCCTGGAACAAGATCACCTGGCGCATTCGCTGTTTACGCACCCCCTCGAAAACCACATGCCGGAGCATCGAAATGAGCGGCGTCACACCAACCCCGCCAGCCAGAAGCACCGCCGGGCGCGTCGCATGCGCATCAATGGTGAAATCGCCCCCGGGGGTCCGGGCTTCGATCACGTCGCCGACGCGGACCACGTCATGTAGATGGCGCGACACCAGTCCGTCACGCCGGACGCTGATGCGGTACACCCCGTCGGACGGGGCGTCCGAGAGCGTATAGGTCCGGATGAGAGGACTTTCTCCCCCAGGCACGACCAGGCGGATAGGCAAGTGTTGACCGGCAAGATGAGGAGCGAGTGCGCCGCCCTCCGCTGGTTCGAGGTAAAAAGAGCGGATGGTCGTGCTTTCGTCGATGATCTTGGTCACGGTGAGACGCTGCCATTCCAAACGATGTCCCGACGCTGTCAATCGGTCGGCGACCTGCCTCCAATCGCCGGTCATCAGCGAACTGGGCGACCAGCCGTCGGCTCGAAACGTCCAGCGCAAGGCAAGCGCATTCCGCCGGCGCATGATCCGGCGTGGCGCGAAGGTCCATAGACGTTCCGCCCCCTGGAAGGCTGCGATCTCCGGAGAATCCAGGATCACTTCGGCGTCTCCGCTCATCTGCAGGACGTCGCCGGTGGCGAAATCGACGAAAAGCAGACCCGCCTTGCCATTCAGGAGAATGTTGCCGAGCGTCGAGAAAAACAGATTTCCATCAAAATCCGGCACGGTCAGAACACCCTCCTCCGAAACCCGGACGAAGCCTGTCTTGCCGCCGCGATGCGAGACGTCAACCTGCCTGCGCTTATCGCGGTCTGCGAAAGACGCGACGAAAAAAACGTCCGCCGATGCAATCAGCTCCCGCGCGGGCGCGTCGAGCGCCGTAAGCTCTTCGATTTCACCGGTCCCGTGTTGATGGGGGGCGCGTGCAAAGGCGACGTCGCGAAGCTGAATATAACGCGGGCAATTTCCGAAACTCTGGTCAACCTCAATCTGGAGATGATCCGCCGCACTCGCCACGACCCCGTTCATGCGATTGCGCCGCCGCGTGAGCATCTCAATGCCGAGAAGACCAACCGCCTTGCCCTGGACGATTCCCTCCCCGGCCGGGTCTCCGGCGCCCGGAAAGGCTCCAATCTCAAGCGCGGTCGGCGACGGGGAGGTTATGAAACCCGGTTGCCCTTCAATCAGCGTCGCCCAGGCGTCATCACCGCGGTCGACACTGCCGAGCACAATGAACGGCAATTGTGCATAAAAATCGCTATGCTGGTCCGGCATGAAATCACGCACCACGCGCGGGCCGACGGCGGCCATGCGTTCAGCGGCCCCCACTTTCTCCTGGAGGCGCCGTTCGCCTTCATGCCAGACCGGTAATTTTTCGAGGAACTCGCTCATTTCCGCCTCCAGGGGTCACGTTCGACTGGAAGCGCAGGCTGCGCTCCCAGATGCGGCTTATGCGGCGGAAAGGCCGGCAGGCGTTGCGGCGAATGGCAAGAAACCGGGCAATGCCTCGACTCGGCGCAAGAAGCGGTTGACGGCGGGATAGCTCGATAGGTCCACATTGCCTTCCGGAGCGCGGGAGACATAGCTGTAGATCGCGACATCGGCGATCGTCGGACGTTCTGCCGCCAGCCACTCGCGGTCGGCGAGACAGCTCTCAAGTCTGGCGAGCAGCATATGCGCCCGACCGATCACTTCCTCCGGATTGAACCTGGCGCCGAAGACCGTGATCAGGCGGGCGGCGGCCGGCCCATAAGCAACTTCGCCCGCCGCGACCGAGAGCCAGCGCTGAACGGCCGCCGCGCCGCCGGCGTCTTCCGGAAGCCATTCGGTACGACCCAGTTTTTTGGCGAGATAGACCAGAATGGCGTTGGAATCCGTTACGATCGTCCCCTCGTCGTCGAGGACCGGGACCTGCCCAAATGGATTGAGCTTGAGAAATTCCGGCGTCTTGTGCCCGCCCGCGGCGAGGTCCACTTCGATAAGCTCGTGCGGCGCGCCGAGCAAAGACAGAAACAGCCGCGCCCTGTGCGCATGCCCCGACAATGGATGATGATAGAGTTTCATGATGCGCTCCCGCGGCTCCCGGACGGGCCAATCCCGATCCGCAGGCGCAGGGTGCTATGGTTCGCAGGCATTTAGAACAGCCGATCTATGCAGCTCATTGTTTCACACCGCGCAATAATCGAACACTGCGCGCCGCCGGAAGGTCGCGACAACGACCGCCTACACATTTTTCGACAAGATCTGGCCCGTCCACGCAAGGCGTTGGTTCTGCAGAGTCTACATCATCCGGCCATTGCCAAGCGTTCTCGTATCGGAAGGAACGCGTGAAGCGTGCTTTCCCTCTGGACCCAATTCGTCTGGCGAGGCCCGAACATGGTGAACGGGATAGTTGCGGGCGATGGCACAAGGCGCAGATGCGGTCACCGCCCAACTTACCCGACCACTATGAAGGGCAAGACAGTTTAAATAGAGCCTGCTCTCAATTTTTGCAGGTCAACAGGCCCACATTTTTAGACCACCCAGACCCCGTTCTCGGCGAGTTGACCATTGACATGCACGACGATCGTCGTCTCGTCGCGTGAAACGACTATCTCATATACAGCGCCCTCCTGCACCAGCCGCGCCGCAAAACCAGGCCAGGCTGCTGGCAGCGAGGGCGATATCCGCAGTCGGTCGCCTTCCCGGCGAATGCCGAGAATGGCTTCGACGGCAGTGCGGTACAGCCAGCCGGCCGAGCCGGTATACCATGTCCAGCCGCCCCTTCCGGTCTTGTCGCCCACGCCATAGACATCCGCCGCCACGACATAGGGCTCGACGCGGTAGACATCCGCCAGTTCCCGGGTCAGGGCGTGGTTGATAGGGTTGAGCATGGAAAACACCCGATAGGCCTCGTCGGAGCGGCCCATTTCCGCCAACGCATAGGCCACCCAGATCGCCGCATGGGTATATTGCCCGCCATTTTCACGCACTCCAGGCGGATAGGATTTGATATAGCCTGGGTCCTTGTCAGAATGTTCGAAGGGTGGCGCAAACAGCCGGATGAGGCCCGCTTCAGGGTCGATTAGCCTGTTGGATATGCTGTCCATGGCCTGCGCGGCGCGATCGGGATCTGCGCCGCCCGACAGGATGCTCCAGGACTGGGCGATGGAATCGATCCGGCATTCGTCGCTCTCGGCGGAGCCAAGTGGGGAGCCATCGTCGAAATAGCCGCGCCGGTACCATTCTCCGTCCCAGCCATCGGCCTCGATGGCCGCCTTGAGCGCGCTCCGATGCGTCCGCCATGCGTCCGCATGCGCTTGGTCGCCGCGCGCCTCCGCAATGCGGCTGAACGCCTCCAGCGCCTTGATCAGGAACCAGCCAAGCCAGACGCTCTCGCCCTCGCCAGCGACGCCAACGCGGTTCATCCCGTCATTCCAGTCGCCGCCGAGGATCAGCGGCAAACCATGGGCGCCGGTTCTCGTGATGGCCAGATCAAGCGCCCGGGCGCAGTGGTCATAGAGGTTGGAGCGATCCTCCGAGATATCAGGCTGGAAGAAACTTTCATGCTTCTCGCCAAGCAACGGCCCCTGGAGAAAGGCGAGGTCCTCGTCCAGCACGCTTGCGTCTCCCGTCACCGCCACATAATGGGCGGTCGCATAGGCAAGCCACACCACGTCGTCGGAAATCAGCGTTCGCACGCCCGCCCCCGTTCTCGGCAGCCACCAATGCTGCACGTCGCCCTCGGGAAACTGCCGGCTGGCGGCATTGAGGATCTGGGCGCGGGCAAGGCTCGGGTCCTGCAGCATCAGCGCCAGTGTATCCTGCAACTGATCGCGAAAACCGAAGGCCCCAGACGCCTGATAGAAAGCGCTGCGGGCGCGGATCCGGCAGGCGAGGTTTTGATAGGGAAGCCAGGTGTTGACCATCCGGTCGAAAGCCTCGTCGGGCGTGGAGACCTGCAGGGCGTCGAGAAACCCGTCCCATTGGCGATTGGTCTTGTCCTGTTCTGCGGCAAAGCCAGCGCCGATCAGTCTTTCAATCAGCGGAGCGGCCATCGCTTCATTCTCGACATCGCCGAGAACAAAGAGCGTGTCGACCGTCTCGCCGGGCTGGACAATCAGATCGACCGCCAGCGCCGCACAAGGATCTCCCGCCGTCTCAAGCGTGTTGGAGAGCGTCACGCGCCTGCTGACCGCCGAGGGCGCAAAGCTGTTGCTGTCATCGCCCAGGAATTCAGCCCGAGCGCTGGTAAAAGAATGCAATGCGCGGCTCGCGGCGAGAAACGAAGTGCGCGACGAGCTTTCCACCGAAAACGGATTCTGCGCCAGCAGCGCATTAAGGCCCTCTTCATGCCAGGTCTTGATATAGGGGGCGGTGCGGGCTCGATTATTTCCCAACACCCATTCAGCATAGGCGTAGACGCGCAACGATCTGGCGTGGCCGCCATGATTGGTGATGCTGAGTTGCATCAGCTTTGCGGGATCACTCTCCGCCACGATCTGCGTCATGACGATGTCGAGCCCGTCGGCACCCACTTTGAAGCGCGAACGGCCTGGCCCGTGGCGGACCTCATGGATGTCTTGGGGATTGCGCCCGATGGCGGCAAACGGAGAGAAGATTTTGTCGGATTTGAGATCCCGGATGTAGAAGGCCTCGGATGGCCGGTTAACGACGGCGTCATTGCTCCAGGGGGTGAGTTGATAGTCGCGCGAATTCGCGCTCCAGGTAAAGCCCGCCCCTTCGGCTGCGATATGAAAGCCGAAGGCGCCATTGGAGATCACGTTGATCCAGGGCTGCGGCGTCGATGCGCCGCCATTGAGCCGGATGACATAGTCGCGACCTTCGGGATCAAAGCCGCCATAGCCGTTCCAGAACGACAGATCCTCGCCCGATACGGCTGTCTTCCCGACGGAGTTGGACGCGACCCGACTCTTTCTCCACCGCGACATATGCGAGGCGGTGTCCGCCTCGCTGCCTGACAGACGCTCAAGCCGTTCGATCTGCTCGGAAATAGCGCCATTTCGAGTGTGCAAGACGATGCGCCCGGCGCTGATCAAGGCGTCATAGGCGCGCTCATCCATCAGATCCTTGCGGACCGAGAAAATATGCTGCGCCGGGCCGGACGAGAGGCCGCGTCGGCGGGCGTTTTCACACATGAAATCGATGGCGTGCTGCATGTCCTGGGCATAGGAGGCTGTCCGTTCATTGATGATCACCAAATCGGCGATCACGCCGCGAGAACGGAGATATTCCTGCATGCGGAAGGATTTTTGCACGATTGGCAGATCCGCTTCATTGTCGATGCGCAACGCGAAGATGGGAAAATCTCCGGATATGCCCAGGGGCCACAGCGCGGCCTGTGTCGCCTTCACCACATTTCCAGGCGTTTGCACCTGGCGAAGGCGTGTGTCGGGATAGATCAGGAAGGAGGCGATGCGCTGAAACAGCAGCGCCTCGCTCTTGGAAGAATCCAGATGACGGAACTGCACCTGGCTGCGGGTCCAGGATAGCGCCGCCTCATTGTCGAAATTCTCCGCATGCCGGTAGCGCGCGACCCGCGTCTCAAGCTCCGGGCGGCTGGGAGCGACAAAGGTCCAGAACACGACGCTCGCCTTTTTCCCCGGCTTCAGGCGGACGGTGCGCCGCAGCGCAAAGATTGGATCGAGCGTAAAGCCGTCATGGCCTTCGAGCTTGGCGTGCGGATCGAATGCCTGGGCGGTAGCGAGATCCCGGCCGCGACCGATGAAGGCGCGCCGATCCGTTTCCGCTTCGACCGAACCACGTGCGCTCGATCCACCGACGAGATGGGCCACGTGCATGTCGGGCTCATCGATAGCGCGCTTGTTGCGCGAGGCGTAGATGACATCGCCGCTGTCGCCGATTTCCGTCTTGACGAACATTTTGGAAAATACTGGATGCGCGGCATCGCTGTCGGCCGCCGATAGAACCAGCTCGCCGTAGGAGGTGACCTCGATCAACCGCTCATAGGCGCCATTGTTGACGATGGTCAGACGGCGGCCCTCTGCGTCGATTTCCGTCGCCACAAGGCATTCGAGCTTGGATTCGATCATGCCCGCGGTCTTGTGGAACTCGGCTTTCTCGTCCGAGAAGACTGTGCTTGCCGTCTCGCCCGGAAAGGCGCGCGGCGCTGGGGTGGCTGACCACCAGTCGCCGCTGCCCACATCCCGAAGAAAGATGTATGAGCCCCAGTCGTCGACCGTCGGATCGGCTCGCCAGCGGGTGACATCAAGGCCGTTCCAGCGCGAATAGCCCGAGCCGGTGGCGGTGACCATCAGCGAATAATGACCGTTGGAGATCACGGCGACGGAGCGCTTGGCGCTCAGCGGATTGTCAATGACGCGATATTTGACGCCTGAGGCCAGCTCGGTGACGACGTCTTTCACAGGTTCGCTCTCATCCGGCGTGCGCACCGGCACGATTTCACGCGGCGCCCGCTCCTGCAGCAGCAGTTCGGCGGCCTCGATGACCGGATCGCTGTGGAAGCGGTCGCGCAGCCGCCCGTTCAGCACGACATTGCCGATGGCCGCGATAGACATGCCCTGGTGATGAGCCATGTAATTGCGCACGACGGCCGAGCTTTGGCCTTCGGGCAAACGGGCTTCGGTGAAATCCACCGCATCATAATAGCCATAGACCCCAAGCGCCCCGATTGACGCCAAACGGCCGAGATTGGCCACCCCGTCACGCGGTTTGAACTGGCTTGCCAGTGCGCTGGCATAGGGGGAAATGACAACATTGCTGCCCAGTTCGCGTTTGAGCCCAAGGCCCGGGACGCCGAAATTGTGATATTGATAGTTCAACTCGCGGTCGCGGGCGTTGAACGCGGACTCAGACACGCCCCAGGGCAGCCCTAGCGATTTGCCATAGGCGATCTGCCGATCGATCGACAGATTGTCAGATTGGTTGAGGATGCCGCCTTGCCGTTCATGCATCACGAGCGGCGGCATGAGATATTCGAACATCGAGCCGGACCATGACACAAGGCACGCCTGGCCCCTCACAATCGATACCGGCCTGCCGAGGCGGAACCAATGTTCGCTGGGAACGTCGCCCTTGGCGATGGCGAACAGGCTGGTGAGCCGGGCTTCAGACGCCAGCAGATCATAGCAGGATTCATCGAGCATTTGGTCCACGCCATTATAACCGATCGACAGCAACCGGCGCTCTTGGTTGAACAGGAAGCCGAAGTCCATCTTGAAGGCAAGGCTACGGGCGCGTTCGCCAAGCGACGTGAGCCGCGCTTGTAAGTCGCGGTATCGAGAACGATCGAACAAAGCGTCGGCGAAATGGGCTTCGCAATTAGCATGCAGCCGATCCGCCCATTCGACCAGCAGGCCCGAGGATTCGCCAGCGATTTCATGATCGAGATCCCCGGCGCAGGCTTGCACGTCGCTGGCCACGATCGACAGGCTGATCGAGCGCACCGACGCCAGCTGCGGCTCGTGCAGGCGCGATTGCAGCGTGGCATCGAAGCCCGCCAGACGTTCCTCCAATCGGCGTCGCAACGGACGGATCGTGCGCCGCGCATCGGGAATTGTGTCCAACGTCTCGCGCACCACGCGGGCCGTGTCGATGATGCCGCGCACATCGCCGATCAAATGTACGGTCAGCGCTTCGGACCATTCCTTCAGCGTCGACGACACGACGATCAGGTGGCCGGCGAGATTACCGCTGTCGACGGCCGAAACATAACGCGGATGCAGAACAGCGAGGTCGCGCGTATCATACCAGTTGTAAAGGTGCCCCTTGAATTTCTCCATCTTCTCGACCGTGTCGAGCGTTTCCTCCAACCGCTGGATACAATCGGCAAAACTGATCCAGCCCATGTCCCGCGCCGTGATGGTCGAAAGCAAATAGAGGCCGATATTGGTCGGCGAGGTGCGATACGCCACGACAGGTATCGGCTCCTCCTGAAAATTGTCGGGCGGAAGGAAATTGTTCTCCCGTGTGACAAACACTTCGAAGAAACGCCAGGTGCGGCGCGCAAGCGCGCGCAAGGTCGCGACATCGTCGTCCGACACCTTGAGACGATCCTCGGTTTCCAGGGTCTGGCTTATCCACCAGGCCAAAGCCGGCGCTGCCATCCAGATCAGCCCGAACATCACGGCGATGGCGGCGTTAACGGGATTGACGACGAAGACGAGGCCCATGCAAACCAGGCCGATGGCGGGCGACGCCCACATCAGCCGATAGAAATCCGCCAGGTTTCGGGATGCCGAGGAGGATATTTCGAGCGTCGTTTTCCATTCGATGAGTTGCTTTCGGCTGTAGTAAAGCCGGCACAGGGTTCTGATGATCGCATCCGCCATCAACGCCGCATTATGCGCCATGAAGGCGATATGCAGGCCGATCTGGGCGAGAATGTCGGTGAGATCGTCCAGGAGCGTTCGGGCATGGATTTCCGGTGTCACCCCCACCTGGCGAGGCACGATCCCGGCAAACAGCGATACGATCGGCCCGACATAGAAGGCGATGATCAGCCCAAGCTGCCACAATACGGCGCCACCAGGGGCAAGAAGGCTCCAACTCGCCAGCGAGGATATGATCCAAATGGCCGGCGTCGCCGAGCGGCGCAGATTGTCGATCATCTTGAAGCGCGATAGCGGCGGTGTCCCCGGCGCGCTTCCCAGGATATAGGGCAGCAATTGCCAGTCGCCACGAACCCATCGATGCTGGCGCGACGCCTCGACGCTGTACTGAACAGGAAAGTCCTCGATGAACACGACATCCGTAACCAAGGCGCTTCTGCCGAAGGCTCCTTCCAGGAGATCGTGGCTGAGAATGGTGTTCTCGGCGATGCGGCCCTCGAGCGCCGTATGGAACGCATCCACATGGTAGAGCCCTTTGCCCGTGAAAGACCCCTCTCCGAACAGGTCCTGATAGACGTCCGACACCGCAAAGACATAAGGGTCGAGTCCGCGATCGCGCGAAAAGATGCGCTGGAATATCGAGGCTTCATCTCCTGTGGTCAGGGAGGGCGTGATGCGCGGCTGCAAGATAGCGTAGCCTTCCGTCACGCGCCGGGTCACCGGGTCTATCGTCGGAGCATTGAGCGGATGAGCGAGCTTCCCGATCAGTTTGCGGGCGGAATCTCGCGGCAGGCGCGTGTCGGAATCGAGCGTCAAGACATATTGGACGCCTGCGGGAACATGATCCGGCGCGCCGAAGGTGGTGTCGATGTCGCCACGCAGCAGCATGTTGAGCTCCTGCAGTTTTCCACGTTTGCGTTCCCAGCCCATCCACACGCCTTCGGACGGATTGTAGAGCGGACGGCGATGGAGCAGGAAAAATCGCCGCGGACCCACGGCGGCGTATTTTCTCGCTAGCGCCTCGATCTCGGCTGCAGCAAAGGCGATGATCTCCGCCCCACCCTTCGTCTGTTCGGTCTTGCTGTCGGCGAGATCGCTCAGCAAGGCGAAGAAGATCTCAGGATCCGGATTGGCGAGATAGTGGACTTCGAGATTTCGGACCAGGGCTGCAACCGTGTCGCGGTCCGTCAGCAGGCACGGAATAACCACGAGCGTGCGCGCTGATCGAGGCACGCCGGATTTGAACTCAAAACCAGGCAGGAAGGCCGGCGGAGCAAGTGCAAAAACGATCGCACGGAACAGCGCCGAGGCCGCTTCCAGCGCCGGAAGGGCGAATGTGGCGAGCAACAGGGCCACGGCGATTAAGGCCGTCGACTGCTCCATCAGGAACCATGCGCCAAGGGCGAGAATGGCGGCCGTGATGGCCAGCGTCGGCGCAACGAGCGCAGCAATGCCCATGCCGCTATAGGCGCGGCCGAACCGCTCCCTGAATGGCGCTCGATAGCCGGCGGCGTCCTTGAGCTCAACCAGTCCCTTGCCCGCGAGGTAATAGCCGACATCGCTGCGGCGATCGATGGCTGCCCCGTTCGCCCGATGAAAGCCCGACTTGTCAATGGCGAGCATCGCAACGGCCATTTCGGTCATGTCGGAGCGCCGGGCGATGGTTTCGATCGTGGTGCGATAATGATTGCGCGAGCGTGGATCGAGCGCCGCGAAATCGGACGCTTCGCGAAGCGCCACATCGACCTTGGACATGTCCTCGAACCAGATCGTCCAGTCGAAATCATCGATGCGCTTCAGGCTACGAATGATATTGCCGACGGTGACATTGCCGGTCGAGATCTTGGCATGCTCGGAGATCATCACCTCTTCGGCGTCGCTGAGGCGGTCCTCGAGCCTTTGCTCCAGCCATGTCAGCGCCTTGGAGGTCGAATTGGTGTCTTCCCGCAGCCGGTACAGAAGCTGCGCCACGAAACTCGTGTCAGCGGTGTCGATCTCATAGCCGCGCAGCGATTGGCTTACATCGCCGCCCGGTTCGCTGGACGCCAGACGATCGGCCAGATCATTGGCTCTTTCGCGCATGCGACGCGACGTCTCCACCCGGTCCGACAACCGCCTCAAATTTTCGAGCAGGACGTAACGCAGGATCGCTGGCACCGCCCATATTTCGCCGATCGCCAGCGTATCGACCTCCTGAAAACCGCCGACGATGGCGCTCAGCGTTTCCGGCCGGAAGGAACTGTCGGTATGTGCGACATATTCCCAAGTCAGCGCAAAGGTGCGCGGCAATTGGGTTGTCCCATTGACTGAGATCGCTGGAAGCTGACGGAAGAATTTCTTCGGAAGATCCCGGCGCACCTGGCGGAAATTTTCCTTGACGGTGTGATGATGATCCAGAAGCCATTCGGCTGCAGGTGTGATCATCTGCTTCTTATGCGCCGCCTCGGCGATTGCCGAATGATTGGCGCGAAGCGCCTCTTCGTTGCTGTCGAGCTGTTCGGGAAACCGCAGGGCTCCAAAACTGTGGAGCTGGGCGGATTTTTCGGCAGCAAGCCTGTGGCCAAGCTCGGCGAGCTCACGAGGCGTCTGAAAATCGCTGCGTATCGGCGCCTGCGCGTCCCCGGACAGTCCTGTTTTGATATCAGAGGAGGCTGCGGCGCCGTTCAGATGGATGTTCATTGTTCTTGTTCCATCCGTTAGTTATTTTGGCATCAACACGTGATGACGGGCATTGTTCCTCATCGCGGCGAAGCTGAAGACGTCTCCAGTCCGACACGACCAACCGCAGTGCACATCAAGTCGCTCGGGAAAGCATGGGCGCGTTCAACCGCGCCTCCAGCCTCGGCAGCCGGCGAAGCAAATTCTGTCTTCGGAAATCGTTTGGGCTCAAAGAGCCGCTATGAACTGGGGGTATCGTCTGTCTTCGCCGAGCGTGGACGGGGCCGCACATCTTTCATGGAAAGCAGATCGGGTTGTTCGACCGCTGCGTCGCGGACCTGATCGAAAGGATTGCGGTCGGCCTCGGCAAGTGCGGCGTCGGCGGCTGTTTGCTTTTTAAAACGGATCACGATTCAAACTCCTGTGGCAAGGATATGCGGAACGTTGGAAGGCGCACATGCGCCTGCCGGTTCAAGCCGACAAAACGTCGCTGCAACTTTCGGCAATGCGACTATTCGCCGAGGTCTGCCCGGGCATCACGGCCCATCCGCCGGCTTCGATGAACTGCCGCTTTTTGTAACTGTCAGGAAGAGCCTTCAATTCCACCAGTTTGGCCGCCGAATCCGGCGCAGTCCTGAACTTGTCGACACAGATGGCCGACGCGAGCTCTCGGTTGGCCAATTCGCCTGCAGCCGTCGCTGTTTTCAGAGAGCTGCCCGCTGTCACCCAGCCTCCCCAGCCGAATCCGATAACCATCGTGGCGACGGCTGTCATGCCGCAGGCCCAGACGAGAATGGTCTTCGTGGGCTGATAGCCATCGAACCGCTGGACAAGCGTTTCTTTTGTCCTGGTAACAGTGGTCACTGCAATTCTCCTTCTTGTCAGGATGAATTCATACTGCGCCGTCACGGCGCAAACTGTTGTGTGCTCAGGCGAAATGCCGTTGTTCCAAGGTGATGGACTTGTTCGGGCTGGTTTTGTATGCGCGCTGGGCGGCGTCCAGGATCCGTGAACGCAACGCATCGAAAAAAGCGAGATAGTCGCCTTCACTCAAGGTCCGCGTCGAGCGTTCGCCAGCAAGCACTTCAGCAAGCACGTAAAACCGGACCTCGAACATCCCATCATGGCCGAGAAATCGTACGCGCGAATGTGCCTGGTCATAGCTTCGCGCGGCGTTCGGAAAATACAGGGTCATCACTGGCCCCCATCATCCGACCATTGCTCTTTTGCTGTACGTCTCTGAAAACGAGCAGACGTTAAAGGATCGTGTCGAACGTCCCCTCTGTCCCTCAGCGCCGCCACAGAACCGTCCCTCGCTCTCCCGCCATTTTCGACTTCGGAGCGGACGAGAACGAGGGAGGAGCGTTTCGCACCGGAGCCCTTCTTTGCTTCGTCGCATCTGAAGCCAGCTATATGCAGTCCGTCCCAGGTCTCCACAGGATCGGTCGATACGGCTTGTCTTTGATTGGGAATGGAAGACATATCGTCCTCCTTTGTTGGGGCGAAGATCTTCGATCCTCAACGGCAGCGCCCGTAAAACGAGCTGCTATCCACATAGATGTCGTGCTGTCTGAGACCTTTTACAAGTAGTCATTCCGCAATAGGTCCATTCTTTTGCCGATCTGAGACCACACCGGCGAAATCCACCCATATTCGCGGCGAAACCGCACTGAATTCTCCGATGCCCGGCAGGTTCACCGCCTCCGCGATACCCGTGACAGGTTTTTGTCATTCCCTACCGCCTTGAGAGAACAGGCAGATGCAATAAGTCGCGTCGAAGCCTCGGTGATGCCGCAGCCGAGCACGCTTTCACGGCTGCATCGCCAGAGATTCCAGCGCTTTTGAACTTCCGCCTGCCTCATAGGAGGCCGCTACAGCGCTTCCAAAGCCAAAGCGATACCCTGGCCGCCGCCTATGCAAAGCGTAACGATACCTTTCGACAATCCATCGCGTCTCATCGAGTGAAGCAGCCGCGTGACGAGGATTGCGCCTGTCGCGCCGATGGCGTGGCCATGCGCAACGGCGCCGCCTTCGACATTAACGATATCCTCGGGCAGGCCAAGCTCGCGCTGGACAGCGATCGGGACGGCGGCGAAGGCCTCATTGATCTCGATGCGCTCGATCTCGCCCAGCGTCCATCCGGCCTTTTGAAGCGCTTTGCGCACAGCAGGAACGGGGCCGAGTCCGAACATGCCGGGCTCGACAGCGGCAACGCCATAGCCTGCAAGCCGCGCCATAGCCTCGATGCCTTTGGAATCGGCCAAGCCGCGTTCGGCGACAATCATCGCTGACGCCGCACTGTTGAGCCCTGGGGCATTTCCAGCGGTAATAGCGCCATCTGAACGGAAAGCCGGCTTGAGCCGGGCGAGTGTGTCAATCGTCGTATCGTGCCGCGGAGCCTCGTCGATTGCAAAACGATCAATACCTTTGCGGCCCTTGATTTCGACCGCGACGATCTCATCCTCGAACCGTCCCGCACCCTGCGCAGCAACGAACCGTTGTTGAGAACGCACCGCAAACGCATCTTGCTCCTCACGGGTGATCTGGAACCTGGAGACGAGGTCTTCGGTGTGCCAGCCGGAATGCTCACCGGAGAAAGCGTCGTTCAAACCATCCGTGAGCATGCTGTCGAAAATCTGCGCCGGCCCCATCCGGTAGCCCCAGCGCCCGCCATCCATCAGATACGGCGCGCGGTCCATATTTTCCATGCCGCCAGAAATGCCGGCGTTGCAATCGCCTGCGGCAATTTCCTGCGCAGCGGTCAGGATCGCCTGCGCCCCTGATCCGCAAACACGGTTGACGGTCAAGGCCGGCGCCGTCACCGGAAGTCCGCCGCCGATGGCCGCCTGCCTTGCCGGGTTCATCCGGTTTCCGGCCTGGATAACATTGCCCAGCACGACCGTGCCGATGTCATCCCCCGAAAGCCCGCTGCGTCGCAGCGTCTCGCGCACAACGATTGCGCCAAGTTCGGTGGCGGGCACGCCTTTCAGCGCGCCATTGTAAGAGCCGATCGCAGTGCGGACCGGATGGGCGAGGATGATGTCACGAGTGCTCATGGGGTATCTCCTGATCTAAGTGGTGGTCTTGATCGCTTGGCGTTTAGGCTACAACCTTTCGCAAGCTGGTCGACCGATAGCTCGCCGGCAATCTGCGAGACCCGAAGACCGGCTTTCCCGAATGACGCATATTTCACGACCTTTTCGTTATTTTAGTTATATGTCGAAGGCGTAGTCGACTCGACACCGCAGCAGGAGCACCGGGATGGTTTCCAGCTCGATTTTCAGACGATTGTGGTGACCCGGCAGAGCGGTTCCGCCAGCATCAAACCTGGCCTGTTGTCGCGCCAGCTACATAACCGGTCTCGCGCTGCGCGGGAATCCTGGTTGGTGTTGACGTATGAAGGCCGGAGCGACAGGGCTCATAGCAAGCCCTCCTTGCAGGTCGCCAGTGTTGGGTGGCCTAGACTAAACGGCAACCTTGACCACGACCTTTCCCTTGGCGCGCCCGGTCTCGACATAGGCCAAGGCTTCCGCCGTTTTGGCGAAAGGGTACACCTTGTCTACGACAGGGCGTATGGCGCCGGAATCAATCAGCTTCGCGATCTCGGCCAACTGCTTCCCCTCGGCGCGCATGAACAGAAAGGAATATCCGACGCCGCGGCTTTTCGCCTTCTTCAGCACGCCGCGGCTCAACATCCGCATCACAAATCGCAGAAACAGGTTCAGCCCCAGAGACTTGGCAAAGGGAACATCGGGAGGGCCGGAAATGGAGATCAGCTTTCCACCCGGTTTCAGGACGTTGAGCGACTTTGCCAGCGTCTTGGCGTCCTGGCTGTTCAGCACCAGGTCGTAACCGGACAGGAGCTGTTCGAAATCCTGTGTCTTGTAGTCGATCACAACATCTGCGCCGAGGCTCTTCACAAGTTCCATATTCGCAGCACTGGTCGTGGTGGCCACCGTGGCGCCGAGATGCTTGGCAAGCTGGATGGCAAAGGTCCCCACTCCGCCCGAACCGGCCTGAATGAACACCTTCTGGCCGGGCTTAAGCTTGCCCACCTCCACCAGAGCCTGCCAAGCGGTCAGTCCGACCAACGGGATCGATGCGGCCTGCTCCATCGAAAGACTTGCCGGTTTCAGCGCGAGGTCTGCGGCATCGACTGCGATGAGTTCTGCAAAAGTGCCGGCCCGGTGATCGCGCGGGCGGGCGTAAACCTCGTCCCCTGCTTTGAATTGCCTCACATTCGCGCCAACGCTGACAGCGGTTCCAGCCAGATCGTGACCCAGAACGAAAGGCGGACGATAGGGCAGGAACAGCTTGAATTCGCCGTCTCGAACCTTGGAGTCCAGAAGATTGATCGCAGTGGCCGCGATCCGAACCAGAACATCATTGGCGCCCATCCGGGGATCGGGCATATCGGCCAGGCGCAGCGCGCCCTTCTTCTTGTATTTGTCGACGACGAAGGCTTTCACGCGCTTTCTCCAGTGTGAAACTTTAATCAGATCAGGCGGCCAGGAAAGCCAGGGCTTTCGGCGCAAACTCGGCATGATATTGGAAGATCCCGCCGTGACCGGCGTCTTCGTAAAGAACCAGTTCAGCATCAGGGATGCGTCTGGCCAAGTCATGACTGTTGGCCGTAGGCACCATAATGTCAGTGTCGCCATTCGCCACAAGAACAGGGACACCAATGCGACTGAGATCCTGCGGCGCCTGGCGGCCCCAGGCCTTGATCGCCGCAAGCTGACGCAGGAAGGCGCGCGGAGTCGGGTCCTTGTCGCGATCCAGTTTACGCTCCTTCAACCGCGCCAGAAAGTCTTTTGCCGCACGGCGCCCATTGGCCGTCGAGGTGAAGAATAGATAGGTTTTCGGGTCGCGCAGGGTCAGCATACCCTTGATGATCAATGGCCAGGAGACCGCCCCAACCTTTGCAATGCCCGCGCCGCCTGCGGGGCCCGTGCCGGTCAGGATCAATTTGCGCACCAGACCGGGCGCTTTTAATGCAATATCCTGCGCCACGAACCCGCCAAGCGAAAAGCCCATCAGATCGACGGCTTCAAAGCCAAGTGCGCCGATCATATCGATTGCATCGCGAGCCATCCCGTCAATGGTCACAGGGGCCGTTCCACTGGAAAGGCCAATCCCCTGGTAGTCTACGGCGATCACGTGGTGAAAGGCGGCGAGCGCATCGACTATTCTGGGGTCGAAGTTGTCGAGCACTGCACCCCAATGGTTCAGGAGCACCAAAGGAACGCCGCCGCGTGGACCAAGCTCGCGATAGGCAAGTTGGGTTCTCCCTATATTAACGAAACGATTGGGAGCGTCGAGATAGCGGGTCGCTGAGAGGAGCGCCTTGGATAGGTTTGTCATGATGGTCCTACTTGCCCTGGATGAGACGCGTGGTTGGAGCTTGCGGTCTCAGGCGATGTTGAACTGTTTGCGCAAAATGCGGTCGAACAGCGCGCGCGGCAGGAAACGCCGGGCAAAGGAGGTCTGTCTTGCCGCTTTGCCGGAGGGGTAACGCAGCCGCGGCGTCTTGGCCTGCGCCGCTGCAAGGATAGTTGCAGCAACATCTTCCGCCGTGTCGCCGGCCGCCATGGCCGCATTAAACGCGGCCTGATATTTGGCGAATGTCTGGCTATAGGCCGCAACAGGACGATCGCCCTGCGGCGAATTGGCCTCAATGGATGTCTTCGTGGCCCAGGGCTCGATCACGGCAACCCGGATGCCAAACTGCCGCACCTCATGGTCCAGCGATTCCGAATAACCTTCGATCGCATGCTTGCTGGCGGTATAATAAGCGCCGAAAGGACCCGGAATAAGCCCGACGACGGAGCCAATATTCAGGATCCTCCCATAGCCCTGGCGACGCATGATCGGAAGTATAGCGTTTGTCACCCGCACCACGCCTAAGAAATTGGTGTCAAACAGCGACCGCACCTGCTCCACCGAGCTTTCCTCGGCCGCACCTGACACGGCGTAACCGGCATTGTTGACCAGAAGGTCGATCCCGCCAAGTTCCGAATGGGCAAGCGCAACAGCCTCAGCAACCGACACATCAGAGGTCACGTCGCAAGCGATCATTCGAATGCCGTCGCGCATCTCGTCCGGCGCAGCCTTCCGGCTGGTTCCAATCACCGTGTAGCCCGCCCCTGAAAGCACCAGGGCGGCAGCCTTGCCTATCCCACTGGATGCCCCGGTCACAAATGCAGTCTTCGGCTTTATTGCAACAGAGGTCGTCATGATTTTGTTCTCTATCTGAGCCGCGCGCCTTTCCGGCGCGGGCTGGAGGATTGCTCATTCTTATTTATGATGTTCATCATCATTGATGCTATTCATGACGCGCATCATCATTATTGTCAAGCGAGATATTTTAGCGATACCTAACCCTTGGTTTTTGTTACGATGTGTCGGCGAGAACAAAGCGCTTGATGGCTTGGCGGAGCGCCAGGAATTCGCGGTTCGACATTATGCGGTGACGCATGAAAGGCCGACAGGTCGCGTCGACCATATGCGGGGGGGGGGTGAGAAGCCCAAAGATCGTCCCGGTTTAATCCAGCACGCCAAATCATTTGACGAGTATCCTGGGAAGGCCTGAGGCTTTTCGATGCGCCGTTCACGTCAGCGCAAGAATCATGGACCACTCGCATCTTGGGGGGGGGGCCGCACTCAGGCTCGGCCCCCTCCTCTCATTTGCCGGATGCCGGAGAGTAAGGCGCATAGTCGGTATAACCCGCAGCGCCACCGCCATAAATCGTTGCAGGATCGAACGGCGCCAGAGGCGCGCCGCTTTGCAGGCGCGCCACCAGATCAGGGTTGCCAATGAAGGGCCGTCCAAAGGCGATCAGATCCGCGTTGTCATCAGCGAGATGCGAGGTCGCGAGATCAAGATTGTAGCCATTATTGGCGATATAGGTTTTGCTGAAACGACGGCGAAGGGAACCGTAGTCGAACGGCGCGACGTCGCGGGGCCCACCGGTAGCGCCTTCGACGACATGAATATAGGCGATGCCGAGCGCATTGAGCTGATCGACAATATAGTCGAACTGCGCCTGGGGATCACTGCACGAGATGCCATTCGCGGGAGAGACTGGCGAAATCCGGACGCCGGTGCGCTCTGCGCCAATTTCTTCAATGACTGCAGCGGTGACCTCCAGCAACATGCGCGTGCGGTTTTCGACAGAACCGCCATAGGCGTCCGTGCGAACATTGGAGCCGTCCTTGGCGAACTGCTCAAGCAAATAGCCATTGGCCCCGTGAACCTCGACACCATCGAAGCCCGCCTTGATGGCGTTGGCTGCAGCCTGACGGAAGTCGTTCACGATCCCAGCCAACTCATACAGTTCCAGCGCACGCGGCTCGGACACATCGACGAAGCCGTTGTTGACGAAGGTCTTGGTTTCGGCTCGGATCGCGGAGGGCGCAACCGGCGGCCCGCCATTCGGCTGAAGATCGACATGGCTGATGCGACCGACATGCCAAAGCTGGAGAAAGATGCGCCCGCCCTTCTCGTGCACGGCTGTGGTAACCTTGCGCCAACCCTCGATCTGGGCATCGGTGTAGATTCCGGGTGTGTCCTGATAGCCCTGCCCCTGTTGCGAAATCTGGGTCGCTTCGGAAATGATCAGACCAGCCGAAGCCCTCTGAGCGTAATATTCGGCGGTGATGTCGCCCGGAACGAAGCCGGCGCCGGCGCGGTTGCGCGTCAACGGAGCCATGACAATCCGATTGGAAAGGGTCACGGACCCAAGCGCATAGGGTTCGAAAAGCGAGTTATCAGACATGTTATACCTGTAGTGTTGCCGCTGCTTGCGGTATTGACTCGTTGGTTGCGAAACGCTCAGGCGAGCCTGCGGTATCGCTCCGCAGGAAGTGCGTTCACGAGATTGCCGAGCATGGCTTTGCGCGCTGCGTCGAAAGCGTCCCATTGCCCAGCGTCATGAAGCGGCGGGATCGTCACAGGTTCGCGACGGTCGAAGCCGACCAGCGCCGCATCCACAAGATCGGCCACTTCCATCACATTGTTCATGGCGTTGACGTCCGCGCCGACATGTTCCCAGATCTCGGTTCGGGTTGTGGCCGGAAGCACCGCCTGGACGTAGACGCCTTTCGGACCAAGCTCCAGATCGAGCCCCTGAGACAGGAAGAGAACAAAAGCCTTGGTGGCGCCATAAACCGACATCCCGAATTCAGGCGCCAGTCCGACCACAGAACCAATATTGACGATCGCTCCCTCGCCGACCTTGGCAAGTCGGGGCGCTATGGCGCTTGCAAGCCGGACAAGCGCTGTCGTGTTTAGTGCGACAAGCCTGCTCATGTCGTCGGTGCTCTGCTCGACGAAGGTTCCACCAATGGCCGTGCCGGCATTGTTGACCAGGATGCCGATATGCGCATCGTCACGCAGCCGCGTCTCGACCTTGGCAAGATCAGCGGGCTGCGTCAGGTCTGCCTGAAGGATATCGATCGTAACGCCGGTTTCCTGACGCAAACGGCCTGCAACCGCCTCCATGCGCGCAATGTCGCGTGCGACCAGCACCAAATCATGCCCACGCCGAGCGAACCGGTCGGCATAGATGGCGCCAATGCCTGTGGAAGCGCCGGTAATAAGAACTGCGGGAAGTTGGCTCATTGGATTGCTCTTTTCTGTAGCTGCACTTATATTCATGACAATCATCATGATTGATGCTAAATATGATGCTCATCATGTAAATGTCAACGATCGTCATGGAGAATTTTCAAATGAAGGTCAGTCGAGAACAGATGGCTGAGAACCGACGCCGAATCCTGGATGCAGCAAGCCGGCTGTTTCGCGACAAGGGATTCGATGCCGTCAGCGTTGCGGAGGTTATGAAGGCCGCAGGCCTCACACACGGTGGCTTTTATGGACATTTTAGTTCGAAGGACGATCTGGTGGCGCAGACGCTCGCCCATGCGCTTGCTGCGGATAGCGTTGGAGAAGGAGATTATCGCGCTTTCGTCGGTTCCTATCTGTCACGCCGCCATCGCGACAACGCCGCCGGCGGTTGCCCCACCGCAGGACTTGCCGCTTCAATCCGCCACCAAACACCGGCAGCTCACACCGCCATGGCAGATGGCCTTCGCGCGCAGATCGCTCGTATCGACAAGGCTCTCCCGAACAAAGGCTCGTCCGATGCACGCCGCGCCGCGATAGGAAGTTGGGCTGCCATGGTAGGGGCCGTCATCCTTGCACGGTCGGTCGACGATCAGGCGCTATCGGATGAGATTCTGGAGGAGACTCGCGCCTGGATCGACGCTAACCTCAGCTAGCTCACAAGAGCAGCATAACATTGGCAACGCGCGTCCGCAGGATGCCGCGAGCCGTCCGCATGTCTCTGGATATCGCTCGCAATGCGCCGACCGTGAGCGGGAACCGAGATGTGACCTCTCCACCGTCGACTTATGCGAAACAACCCGATTGCATTGGCGCCCGAGCTCAAACGCCGCGTGCCAGACTCGTTGCCGTCTGCTCATCCGTGATGAAGGTTGTCGGCGACACTGTGCGAATGGCCGCCTTGAGCGCGACGATTTTATCTTTCCCGCCCGAAATCAGCACGCGCTCCGGCGTGCGGCCCAGGCGCGTGGGATTGACGGATATGACGCGGGAATTCACCTCGTGGTCGAGGATTTCGCCGTTTTTCCCAATGAAGTTATACAATACGTCGCCGACAGCGCCTGCTTCGATCAGCGATCGGCGGTCGGCTTCGCTGATATAACCGGCGCGATAGCTGGTCGTGAGCGTCGAAATGCCGCCGACGGAGAGCAGCGCCACATCCAGTTTGTCGGCCATTTCGAAGATGGCGGCCAGGCCGCAACGTTCGAGAAGGGCGTGTTTCGTTTCGATACTGTCGACGACGGCTGGCGCAGGCACCAAGTAACCATCCCCCTGGAACAGTTCCGCAAACTGCCAGGCGAATTCGGCGGGATTGAAACGGCGAGCAGCCGCTATGCCGCCGAGAAGGGAGACGACCCGGAAATCCTCAAGCGTGCCGCCATTGATGAAAGGCAGCGTATTGTAGAGCGTACGCCCCCAGCCCACGCCGACTGTGAGCCCTGGTTTCATGATGCCGGAAATAAAATTGCCGGCGGCTGCGGCAATCACCCGCACCGGATCGCCGTCCGGATCAGAAAACGGAGCCACAATCACCCGGTTGATGCCGAAGCTCTTCTCGACATTTCTTTCGAGCTCCACCAGTTCCGCCAATGGCGCGGATACGGTGACACGGACCTCGTTTCGCCGCCTGGCGTCCGCAAGTGCGCGCACGACCATAACCCGGTTGATACCGAGCTGATTTGCGATCTCGTTCTGCGTCAGACCCTCAACGTGATAGAGCCATACGGCGCGAGCACGAATTCGATCGGCATCGCTCTGCACGCCAGTCAAGGGTTGCGCCACTTGCATCCTCAGTGAATCCTCGCTGTAGAAATATCATACAGACACCGTCGCTGCAACGATATGTCGGCGGACGATCCTAGCGAGCCGCTCGGGGCATTCGATCTGGGGCGCATGGCCCGTATCGTTGAGGAGATGAATAGCAAAATCTCCATCAACCGCAAGCACTTGCCTGAGGGGAAGAATATGATCTCTTTTGCCCCACACCATCACCGTCGGCGTCGTCAATCGGCCCACGGCGGGGCGCAGATCGAATGACTGGACGCCATCGGGAAACAGAACGTCGCATAGATCGGCCTGATAGAGCCGCATCCGCGCATCCATCCGCTGCTTCATGGCGGCCCTCGCATAATCATCGCTGACGCCTTCAGGGAAGGCTGTGAGCCGCCGAAGCCACGGCGCAAGGCTCTCAACGCGCGAAGCCCTTGCTATTCCACGCAAGGCGGCTGCGTCGATTTCAGGACCAAGACCACCCGGCGCAAGCAGAGACAGGGTGGATACCATCTTCGGCCTGATGTCGGCGATGGCGAGGGCGATCGCTCCGCCAAGGGAATGGCCGATCAAATGAACAGGGCTACTTTCCGCCTGTGAATCCACCGTTTTACCGACCAGTTTGGCAAGCTCGGCGAAGCTTGCGATATTCAGCTTCGGTGATCTCCCATGTCCCGGGAGATCGATTCGGATCAACGGGTTTGGCAGCCGCAATTCCCGCTCAAACGGCGTCCAACTCGGACTATCGGCAGCAAAGCCATGAATCAGCACAATAGGCGCACCGTCACCGCTCCGCCGCGATACATGCAAGGGGCCGCGCTCCGCGATCCAGCCAGGCGTATAAAGTGGGCCCGCCTCGGATCGGCCCGATCGATGGCGGCGCACATCCGCGATCTGGATACGGCCGAGCGGGCCTGTGCCGGCGACATCGGAAAGGGCAATCGCGGATCTGCGCGCCTCGGCCCGCGCCGCCGGCGTGGCGCGTAGACCATCCATCGTCGCATCTGCAACGATCGGCGCCAGCGGCGATGCTGGGAGGGAAACAGAACTGCGCGCGCCGCTTGTCGGACTATTGGAGAGCGAAGCCGCGAATGCAGCGGGCTTCGACGCGCCCTGGGGCGGACGACTCAGAAAAACGCCGGGAGGGCAGATATAGGCGATGACTTGCCCCACCGGCACGCGATCGCCTGGGGCGGCTGTCACCTGTTGAAGCACACCGCTGGCGGGCGCGTCCACTTCCATCGCCGCCTTATCGGTCTCGATATCGAACAGCGGCGCGCCCTTTTCCACATGAGCGCCTTCGGCGACATGCCAGACGGCGATCTGACCCTCGGTCATGTCCATGTCGACCTTCGGTAGAATAACCTCCACCGCTTTTGAGATTGCGGTCGCCGGGTCGGTGGTTGCGGCGACGACCTCCCCGACCGGCGCGCTTTCGCCCTCGGCAAGAAGGAAGGCGACCACGGAACCCACGGGGATCCTATCACCCGGCTGGGCCGTTACCGCGCTCAATCGTCCGCTGGCGGGGGCTTCCACCTCCATCGCCGCCTTGTCGGTTTCGATGTCGAACAAAGGCGCGCCTTTTTCCACATAGTCGCCTTCCGCGACATGCCAGGTCGCGAGCGTGCCATGGGTCATGTCCATGTCCACTTTCGGCAGGATCACCTCGACAGGCATGTCAGACCTCGCCGCCGAGCAGACGGCGGGCCGCCGCCTCGATCGTGTCGACCTGCGGCACCGAAGCGCGCTCGAGGTCGGGATTATAGGGCACAGGCGCTTCCGCGCCGCCAAGCCTCAGGATCGGCGCATCGAGAAAGTCGAAGGCGTCGCTCTCGGCCACCATGGCGCTGATCTCGGCGCCGACGCCGTAGCTTTTGACACCCTCATAGACGACCATCAGTTTGCCGGTCTTGCGTACCGAAGCCAGGATTGTGTCGCGATCAATCGGGCGAACCGATCTGAGATCAATGACTTCGATATCCATGCCGTCAGCCGCAAGCCGCTCGGCCGCCTCGAGCGCGCGATGCACCATGATCGAACTGGCGACAATGGTGAGATCTTTGCCCTGCCTCCGCACCGCCGCCTTGCCGATCGGCACGGTGTAATGGCCCTCCGGCACATGGCCCTTCATCTTGTAGAGGAGCTTATGCTCGAAAATCAGCACCGGATCGGGATCGGCGAGCGCCGCCAGCAGAAGGCCCTTGGCGTCTTCCGGCGTAGAGGGCTGGACGACCTTGAGACCGGGAACATGGCCGAACCAGGCCTCCAGGCTCTGGCTGTGCTGCGCCGCGGCGCCCGTGCCGGATCCCGCGGGCATGCGGAAGACGACCGGCACCGACGCCTCGCCGCCCAGCATGTAACGTAGCTTGGCGGCCTGATTGACGATCTGCTCCATGGCGAGCGCCGCGAAATCGGAAAACTGAAACTCGAAGATCGGCTTCAACCCGGTCAGCGCCGCGCCGACGGCCACGCCCGCGCCGCCTAGTTCGGAAATCGGCGTGTCCATCACCCGATCGGTTCCGTATTTGTCGACCAGATCGAGCGTCACCTGGAAGGCGCCGCCATAGACGCCGATGTCCTCGCCCATCAGGATCACGGTGGGATCGGCGTCCATGGCGAGCGACATCGCTTCGCGGATGGCTTCCGAGTAAGACAGCGTGCGTTCTTCGAGGTTTCGCGCCACAGCGTTCATCTCAGGCCTCTGCATAAACATAGCGGGTCACCTCGTCGATCGACGGGGCGAGGCTCGCTTTGGCGAATTCGATTCCGGCCGCCACATCGGCGACAGCTGCTTCTTCGATGGACTTGGCCCCTGCTTCATCCAGAATTCCATGGCCGATCAGGTCCGCGCGGAAACGGGCGATGGGGTCGCGCGTCATCCATTCCTCGATCTCCTCCTTGGTCCGGTAGCGGTTGCGGTCGGATTTGGAATGGCCGCGCCAGCGATAGGTGAGGTTCTCAACGAGACTCGGGCCTTCGCCGGCGCGGGCGCGGGCGATCGCGTTATGCACGGCCTCGGCGACGGCGGAAAAATCATTGCCGTCGACAGTGACGCCCGGCATGGAATAGGCAGCCGCGCGCTCGGCGATATTCTTCACGGCGGTTGAGCGGGATACGGCGGTGGACATGCCGTAGCGATTGTTTTCGCAGACGAAGATCACCGGCAGTTTCCAAATGGCCGCCATGTTGAGCGCTTCGTGGAAGGCCCCTTCATTGTTAGCGCCGTCGCCGAAAAAGCAGATCGTCACGTCGGTCTTGCCCAGGCGCTTGGCCGAGAGCGCCGCGCCGACCGCGATCGGCAGGCCGCCGCCGACAATGCCATTGGCGCCGAGATTGCCGGTTTTCACATCGGCGATATGCATCGAACCGCCGCGACCGTGGCAATAACCGGTCTCCTTGCCGAAGAATTCGGCAAACATCCGGCCGACATCGGCGCCTTTGGCGATGCAATGGCCGTGGCCGCGATGGGTGGAGGTGATCTTGTCCTGGTCCGAAAGCTCGATGCAGGTCGCCATGGCGCTGGCTTCCTGCCCGATCGACAGATGCATCGTGCCGTGAATGAGGCCGCGCATATAGCTCTCTTCGGCGCCCTCTTCGAAACGCCGGATCAGAAACATGCGCTTGAGCGCTTCCCGCAACTGATCGGGAGAATATGTACGGATGGCGAAGGGTCTGTTGTCCGGCGCCGTCATGATCAGAGCCCCAGCATGACGTCTTGGCGAGCGCGCAGCGCGGCAATCTTGCTGTCGGCGGGAACCGAGGCATTGGCGGTGGTAATCAACTCGCCCTTCTTGATCGGACGGGTAACGGTCGCGCCGGCCAGAAGGCCGCAGGGAATGGCGCCTGCCGATTTGGCGTCCTCCACCGTCATGATCCAGGCGCGATAGCAATATTCGCCGATCTGATCGAGACGATCGCCGGGCTGCAGATCCTTCTTGGCGAGCGCGCCGACTTCGGCGACCGGGCGGGCCAAAGGCTGCATGTCGGCCTTGCCGTAAAGCACGACGCGGGCGCAGGTCAGCGGCACTTCGAGCGACGTCAGATGATAGGGGCGGAAGAAGGTGAAGTAAGGCCCCTTGCCCATCTTCAGATCCTCCATCCGCTCCCAGATCCGCGGATGATCCATCTCGGCGACGACGAACACACCGGGCGCGACGCCCTTGCCGATGGTGAAGTCGACGCGTCCCTCCGAGGAAGACAGCACGCCGCCGGCGCTTTCGGGAATCAACACCTTGTTGAGCTCTTCCCGGCTGCAGGCGGGGCCGTGCATGCCGGGCTTGTCAGGGGTAAGACCTGTGGCGTTGGCGATGGCCGCCATTTCCACCATAGTCTTGGAGCCGTCGACGAATTCCACCAGCATGCGCGGGTTCATATGACGGTCAGACGCTTCCTTCGCATAGGCGTCAGGCGTCGCGTCGATGTTGAGCGGATTGTTCTTGCCCTTGCCGGCGCTGATGATCCGGTGGCCCATGGCGCTGACGAATTCGATGAGCTCCATGCAGCTCGACGGCTCGTCACCGGCGCCGAGCGAATAGACCACGCCCAACCGCTCCGCCTCGGCGCGAAGATAGGCGCCGATGGTGATGTCGGCCTCGACATTCATCATCACGAGATGCTTGCCGCGCTCCATTGCGGTCAGGCCGATCTCTGCGCCGACGGCGGGAATGCCGGTAGCGTCAACCACGACATCGACAAGACCTGCATCAAGAAGGGCGTTCACATTGTCGGTGATGGCGACCTTGCCCTGCTCCATCGCCGCGTTGGCCTGATCGCCATTGCTGACCTCGACGACCCGGTCCTTATCGCCATAGGCGATTTCGACCGATCTCTGGGCGGCGCCGGGCTTCAATTCGCTGATGGCGCCGATCTGGACGCCATTCATATGGGCGACCCGGCTGACAATGTCGGTGCCCATTTCGCCAGCCCCGACCAATCCGATGCGTATGGGTTTTCCGGACTCCGCTCTGGCGGCAAGATCGCGGGCAAGGCCCGTGAGGGCGACATTCGTGGGCATGATTTCCTCCTAGGTTCTTGCCTCGGTTATTGCACATTTGTTTTTTCTGTCAACATTAGTTTATGCTGCGGTGCCGCGATGAATGCTGAACACCGGGGATTGACAGGTAAAATATTCCGTACATAGTGAGCATCTGTGAAACGAAAGTTCACTTCAGGCAGCAAGCGCGGGGGAAACGGAGTCGCGTCTTGATGTTCCGCCTGAAAATCCAGTCACTCCAGTGAGTGACGTCTGGGAGGATTCTGACGATGACGTTATTCAACCAAAACCTATCGCGTCGCTCGTTTTTGCGCACCACCGCCACGGTGGGTCTCGCAGCGGGCGCCGCAGGGCTGAAGCTGCCCGCCTATGCGCAGTCCAATCTGCCTGACATCCAGGCGACGCTCGACAAGATCTCGGTCGACGGTTATGTGCGCGAGGATTACCGCAAACTCTACAAGCTGAGCTCCGATCCGCTGTGGGATCCGGCCAAGGACTGGATCCGCACCGTCGACTGGGAAAAGGTCCGGTCGGAGCAATCCGGCAAAACGGTTCGCTTCGCCATCGGCGCCGCCGACCAGGATTCCGCCGCAGAAGGCCTGAAGCCGTTCGAAGCGCTGTCGGGCATCAAGGTCGAACTCGTGCCGATCCCGGACGACAGCTTCTATGACAAGGCCGTCGCCGAATTCGTGTCCGGCAACGCCTCCTTCGACGCGCTGCAGTTCTTCTCGCCCTGGCTCGGCGACTTCGCCGCTCCCGGCTTCCTTGCCGAACTCGACGACTACGCCGCCAAGTGGAAGCTGCCGCTTGACGATTTCTACGACACCTATCGCCTGAACTACGGCTATTTCGGCGGCAAACTCGTCGGCATTCCCTTCGACTGCGATATCCAGATGGTGCATCTGCGCAAGTCGATCGTCGAAAAGATCCTCGGCGGGCCGATCGACAAATCCAAGTCCGTTCCTTCCTATGACGAACTCATCCGCATCAGCGGCGAGGCCAACAAACTCGGCGGCGGCGTGGCTGGCCTCGGCATGATGCTCGCCCGCGGCTTCTGGTCGACCTACACCTGGGAGCATATTGGCGCTCAGGCCGGGCTGAAGCTGTTCGACGAACAGTGGAATCCACAGCTCGCTTCCGACGCCGGCATGAAGGCCATGGACATTATCATGGCGTTGCAGAAGAATGCCATCGAGGGCACCTCCGGCGCAGGCTGGGGCGAAAACCGCGCTGCATGGTTGGGAGGCCAGGTTGCGACCAATATCAGCTGGCAGGATTCGGGAACGCAGGCGATGCGGCCCGATCAATCGAAAATCGTCGACGATTTCGTCACCATCTATGAGCCGCGCATCGCCGGCGGCGTCTTCGCCCCGCCGAACATCGCGGGCTCGACCTCCTGCGTCGCTGCCACCTCGCAGAATCCGGAAGGCGCTTTCCTGATGCTCGCCTTCCTCACCACCTCCTCGATCATGGCCATGAACGAAGCCAACGCCAACGGCGTCGCCCCCGGCTATCGTTCGGTGCTTGGCAATGAAAGGCTGCGCGCCATCTCGCAGCCGATGGAAGTCTGGGCCAACAGCCTCGAACACGCCTGGTGCGCACCGCGCCTTCCCGGCATGTTCGAAATGGAGCAGGCGCTCGGCAACGAGATCAACCGCGCTGTCACCGGTCAGATTTCCGCGAAGGAAGCCCTGGAAAACGGCCAGAACGCCTGGAAA